>JAZRCG010000012.1:0-245075 GCA_045659645.1 Bacteroidaceae bacterium
GGTCCTCCCGAGGACCGACCCGAGAGTTCCCGGTTCTTTCGCCTCGGTCCTCGGGAGGACCGAAAGGGGGGGGGGATAGGAGAGCATAGGAGGTTCTAGGAGAACCTAGGAAGACCTAGGAAGGCCTAGGATGTCCTAGGAGCTGGGAGAGCTGGGGGTGGCCGGGAAGCCTATAGTGGGGCGAAGCCACTGGGAGGGGCTCCGCTCACCGCTCACCTCTTTCCTCTCACCACTCACCGTTAAAGTCCCAGTTCCTTGATGATGTTCTTGCCACCGCCCCAGCGGTCTATGATCCAGAGGACGAAACGGATGTCCACACCGATGCAGCGCTGCAGGGCAGGGTCGAAACTGATGTCGCCAGCCATGGCTTCCCAGTTGCCGTCGAAGGCAAGGCCAATGACATGGCCGTTGGCATCGAACATGGGCGAACCGCTATTGCCGCCGGTGATATCGTTGTTGCTCAGGAAACAGAGCTGCATCTGCTTGGTCTTCTTGTCCTGGTACTTGCCAAACTTGCCCTTCTTGAGGAGTTTCGTTATCTCTGGCTCCATGATGTAGTCGGCAATCTCCTGCTGCTTGGCAATCTTGTCCAGGAGGCTCTGATGGTTGGTGAAGTAGTTGTAGTGAGTGCCGTTGGCGGTATAGTCCTTGATGCTGCCATAGGACAGACGCATGGTCATGTTGGCATCGGAGTAGTGGGCCTGGCTGGGATCCATCTCCATGATAGCCTTGTTGAGCAGACGCTCGTTGTACTCTATGGTTGGCATGGTGCTCTGTACGGTACCCAGCAGGTCGTAATAGGTTTCCAGAATGGCATCGGCATACTGCATGCCCATATCGGTGTCACGCAGGGTGCTGTCTGCCAGCACCTTTGCCACGCAGGTGGTGTCCAGCAGGCAGGTTTTGGAGAACACGTCCTTGGCGTAAGCCATGGTGTTGCCGCCGTAGGCGCTGTCTATCAGGTTATAGAATGAGGGCAGGAACTCGCCATTGGACCACTGGCGGTAGTTCTGCAGCAGGGTGCCCATGGTTTCCTCGTCCACACGGGGTTCGTAGTCCTTGAAGAAGGCCTTCAGGTTGTCCACACAAAGGGCGGCATCCTCGGCAGTAGCATCAGAGGGCATACGCGAAACACGGTTTGCCACATTGCGCAGTTCTATGCCACGGAAGAAGGTCTCGCTGTAGTAGGTGAGCAGAGCCATCTTGTGCTTGCGCTCGGTATATGCCTTCTCCAGTGCAGAGAGCATGGAACCGTACTGGGCCTTGGTGGCCTCGTCCTTGCTGTACCACTGGCGCAGGTCCTCCTCGATCTTCTGCTTCTGGCCAACCACGTCCAGATCCTTCACAGCCTTGTTCATACCTATGGAATTCTTCCAGTAGTTGCTGCTGCTTGCCCACTTGCTGGAATACTTCAGTTCGATGGTGCGGTCGGCATCCATCCAGTGCTTCCACACGTTCTGCTTGGCGGTGCGCACGTCTATAACGGCCTGGTTTGTTGCCTCGGTGCGTTCCACGATGCCCCAGGAAGAGAGATAGCGGTTGGTGCGGCCGGGATAACCTATGGTCATGCAGTAGTCGCCGGGAGCATAGCCCTTGATGGATACGGGAGCATAGCCGGGAGTCTTCAGTGGCACGTTATCCTCGCTGTACTCGGCAGGAGTGCCATCGGGGGCGGCATAGATGCGGAACATGGAGAAGTCGCATGTCTGGCGAGGCCACATCCAGTTGTCGGTATCGCCACCGAACTTGCCCAGGGTCTCTGTGGCGGTGAACACCAGACGGATGTCGTGGTACACCTTGTAGAAGTTGGCATAGAAGGCATTACCGCTATAGTAGGAGGCCACACGGCACTCAAGACCAGGATTCTTTTCATTAAACTCGTTTTCCAAAGCGTTGCAGATACTATCGGTACAGCGAGCCTCCACTTGGGCAGAGTCCATCTTGGGAGCCTTCTCCTTATAGAGACGGGCAAGTTCGGCATTCACACGCTCGGTGCAATCCTCCACCCTGTCCAGGAAGCGCACGTAGAGCCCGTGAGCAGGACGTTCCTGCTCGCGTTTCTTGGCAACGAAACCGTTCTTCAGGATATCGTCCTCGGTAGTGGACAATGCCTGGATGGCGCCATATCCGCAATGGTGGTTGGTGAAGAACAGACCCTCGGGAGATACTACCACGCCAGAACAGAAGTCGCCCAGGTTGATGACAGCATCCTTCAGGCTGCGCCCCTCGGGGCTGTACAGCTGTTCGGGGGTGAGGTTGATACCCAGGGCCTTCATCTCCTGGGCTGTCTTGGGACTGATGTTGGAGAGCATCCACATGCCCTCGTCGGCACTCGCAAAGAGCGAGCACACCACTGCCGAAAGTGTAAGAATAAACTTCTTCATACCTTATTTATTATTATATAGTGTTATTCGCGATTGCAAAGGTACGACTAAGAGAGCAAAATGTCAAATTTATTTGAACATTTCCGAACCGACGTGCGCAACAAGAGCAGAGGATGCTCGCATTCTATGGCTTGTAAGGAGAAGGAAGAGCGAAGGTCAACGTGAGTACCTTAGACCGCCAGGGAACCACACACTGTGGTGCAGCAAAAAAGCCGCTGCCCGGGCGAGCAGCGGCTTTTATATAATATAATGTATGAACCTTGGGAAGCAGAAAGAGGGTTAGAACAGTGTGTTCTCGATAATCTTACCCATCTGCCATACGCAACGAACGTTGAGGTCGTTGTCCAGGATAAGGATATCGGCATCCTTGCCACGAGACAGAGAACCCTTGCGGTCGTAAACGCCCATGATGTGGGCAGGAGTCTCGCTGACCATGCGGCAAGCATCCTCCAGAGGAATCTCTGCCTGCTGTACGGCTGTGCGGATAAGGCGGTCCATGGTGGCAACGGAACCTGCCAGAGCAGAGCGGTCGGCAAGTTTGCAGACACCGTCCTCGATGATTACGCGGGGGTCAAATGCCTGGGCATCGCCACCGGCAGCAGCAACTGCCAGAGCATCGGTGATAAGGGCCATGCGCTCCACACCCTTGATCTTGTAGCACATGCGCATGATGGTGGGAGGAACGTGGATACCATCGGCAACAACCTCTACGGTCATGTCGTCCATCAGGTAAACGCTCTCCACGGTACCTTCGTACTTGTACTCGCCCTTGTTGTGGAAACCGGGCATAGCATTGTAGAAGTGGGTAACGTGGGTGAAACCAACCTCGTAGGCAGCCTTGACGTCCTTGTACTCGGCTGCGGTGTGGGCGATAGAGGGAAGGATACCCTTCTCAGAGCAGTACTTGCCGAACTGCAGAGCACCGGGCATCTCGGGGGCAGCATCCCAACGGGCAATGCAGGGACTGTTCTCCACGAGGGGGATGTACTCATTGGGGTCGGGATTCTTGATGCACTCGGGCATCTGTGCACCGGCCTTGCTGGGGTTGATGTAGTGGCCCTCCAGGTGAAGACCCAGAATGGGGCTATTGGGTTCTGCCATCAGTTTCTGGCAGGTGTCCACAGCCTTCTCCAACATGGGGATGGTGCTGGAACTGAGGGTGGGATAGATACTGGTTGTACCATACTTGGCATGAGCGGCACATGCTACGCGGAATGCCTCCTCGTCGCCCTCCTGGAAGTCGCGGCCGCCACCACCGTGGATGTGCATTTCGATACCGCCGGGCACTACGTACATGCCCTTGGCATCAATGACATTGGCACCGATTATGGCCAGGTCGCAATTGGTAACTTCAAGTATCTTGCTGTCGCGAAGAATGACACTGCCATCCTTGAGCCATCCCTGGGGAGTAAGGATGCGTGCGTTGATAATCTGTGTTAACATAGTGATTGGTTCTAAAAATTGGTTTTACTTAATTGAGGGCTATTGGCTGCCCTGCCTATATATCTGAAAAAGCCCGGGAGGTCCCGGGCTATAGCCACGGGACACATTGCCCGCCTTTATGGTGTTTCTTACTTGACCATTGAATAGACAACATCCATGATGTCCTTGCCCAACTGGTCGGCAGCCTCCATGGTGCTTGCCTCGGAGTAGACGCGGATGATGGGCTCGGTGTTGGACTTGCGCAGGTGCACCCACTTGTCGGGGAAGTCGATCTTCACACCGTCAATGTCGTTAACCTCCTGGTCCTTGTACAGTTCCTTGACCTTCTCCAGGATAGAGTCCACATCAGTACCTGCGGTGAGGTCGATACGGTTCTTGGCAATCTGGTAGGGAGGATATGTGGCGCGGAGTTCGCTGGTCTTCATGCCCTTCTTGGCCAGATAGGTCAGGATAAGGGCAATACCTACGAGAGCGTCGCGGCCGCTATGGGCAGCAGGATAGATAACACCGCCATTGCCCTCGCCGCCGATAACGGCATTCACCTCGCGCATCTTGGTAACTACGTTCACCTCGCCCACGGCAGCAGCGCTGTACTGGCAACCGGCGTACTTGTTGGTAACGTCGCGAAGGGCACGGGTAGAACTGAGGTTGCTGACGGTGTTACCGGGAGTGTGCTGCAGGATGTAGTCGGCAACGGTAACGAGGGTGTACTCCTCGCCATACATGGTGCCGTCCTCGCAGAAGAGAGCCAGACGGTCCACGTCGGGGTCTACTACGAAAGCGATATCGTGCTCGCCCTTCTGCATGAGTTCCTTGATCTCCACAAGGTTCTTCTCCAGAGGTTCGGGGTTGTGCTGGAAGTCGCCGGTGGGTTCTGTGAACAGACCAGTGATCTTCTCTACACCCAACTGCTCAAGCAGCTTGGGCAGGATAATGCCACCAACACTGTTTACGGCATCGAAGGCAACCTTGAAGTGAGCGTTGCGAACTGCCTCCACGTCCACGAGGTCGAGGTTCAGAACCATGTCGATGTGCTTCTGGTCGTAAGAGTCGTCCTCGGTGTACTTGCCCAGATGATCCACATCAGCATACTCAAAGTCCTCGGCCTCGGCAATACGAAGAACTTCCTCGCCCTGCTCCTTGTTGAAGAACTCGCCCTTCTCGTTCAGAAGTTTCAAGGCATTCCACATGCGGGGGTTGTGGCTTGCGGTCAGGATGATGCCGCCGTCTGCGCCCTCCATGGTTACTGCAACCTCGGTGGTGGGAGTGCTGGCCAAACCAATGTTCACAACATCAAAGCCCATACCCATGAGGGTACCACACACTACGTTCTTCACCATCTCGCCGGAGATACGTGCGTCGCGACCAACAACAATCTTGTTGGAACCTACGGGAGTGGTCTTGCGGATAACGGTTGCATAAGCGCTTACAAACTTGACAATGTCAAGGGGATTGAGGGTGTCACCGGCCTTGCCGCCGATGGTACCACGAATACCTGAAATGGATTTAATCAGTGTCATAGGTATGTTTTATTTAGTGATTATGTTGTTTTTTCCTTACAAATATACACAAATAAATAATAGGTTGTCACGCAATGACGTGTTTTCTTGCGCTAATACCCACTTTTAGTGGGCATTTTTGCCAGAATATCTTTGTCCGATGCCATATTTTGTGTATCTTTACACACCTTTAATGTGCAAGCAGACATAAATAACGACAGAAGATGAAGGTTATAGACCTTATCCACGATAAACACAGCCAACCGTTCTCCTTTGAAGTGCTTCCGCCACTCAAGGGCAATGGCACGGCACAATTGTTCAACACCATAGACAGGCTGAAGGATTTTGCTCCCAGATACATAAACATAACCACACACCGCAGTGAATTTGTGTACAAGGACCTGGGGGGTGGACTGATGCAACGACAGAGAGTAAGGCGACGCCCCGGCACCATAGCCATAGCCGCTGCCATACAGCAACGATACGGCATACCTGTGGTCCCGCACATCGTATGTAGCGGCCACACCCGGGAAGACCTGGAGTACATGCTGCTGGACCTCCAGTTCCTGGGCATCAGTGACCTGCTGGTACTAAGGGGCGACAAGGCAAAAGAAGACCAGATGTTCCAGCCTACAGGCGACGGCCCTGCCCATGCCACTGAACTAATAGAACAGATAAACAGGTTCAACGATGGACACTTCTTTGACGGTACTGAGATAAAATGCCCTGGAGAACCTTTCCGCTACGGGGTGGCATGCTACCCGGAAAAGCACGAGGAGGCTGCCAATATGGAAAGCGACATGGCGGTACTGAAGAAGAAGGTGGAGCTGGGTGCAGAATATGCAGTAACCCAACTGTTCTATGACAACGAGAAGTACTTTGCCTTTGTGGAACGTGCCAGACAGGAAGGCATAAACATACCCATCATACCGGGCATCAAGCCTTTGGCAAAACTGAACCAGTTGAACATAGTCCCCAAGACCTTCCACTGCGACCTGCCAGAGGCGCTCTATCAGGAGGCTGTGAAATGCCGTACCGATGCAGAAATAAAGCAGGTGGGCATAGAATGGGCCACAGCACAATGCCAGGAACTCCTGAAAAAGGGAGTACCTAATCTACATTTCTACACCGTGAGTGCCGTTGACAGCATTTGCGAAATAGCTAAAAGAATATATTGAACTTCGATAACATCATAGGACAAGCCGAAACAAAGGCAAAACTGAGGGAAATGGCAAACGGAAACAGAATTCCGCATGCCCTGATGTTTTGTGGTCCCAAAGGGAACGGCAAATTGCCTTTGGCACTGGCCTTTGCAAAGATGTTACTTTGCAAGGACAACAGCGACGAGGTGATGCTACGGGAATGGGCGCACCCCGACCTGCACTTCTCCTTTCCTGTCTACAAGAAGAAAAGCACCGACCATCCCGTCTCTGACGACTTCCTGCCCCAATGGCGCGAACTGCTGGCCAGAAAACTGTACTTTGACGTTGAGGACTGGCTTGTTGCCATAAAGGCAGAGAACCAGCAGATAGTGCACTATGTGAACGAAAGCGATGCTCTGCAGCAGAAACTTCAGTTGAAAGCCAGCAGAGGCGGACGCCGCGTAGTGATTATATGGCTGCCAGAAAGAATGATGGTACAGGCTGCCAACAAGCTGCTGAAACTGATAGAAGAACCGCCAACAGAAACATACTTCCTGCTCGTGAGCGAAGACCCAGAGAAGGTTCTGGGTACTATACAGAGCCGCACGCAGAGACTAAACATCCCCAAACTGAATGAAGAGGAGATTGCACAGGCATTGAACTCGGTGCATGGGCTGAGGGAGGAAGAGGCAAAGGTTGCGGCACGCGTGGCACAGGGCAGCTATACTGCGGCACTGAAGCGACTGGAAACAGAGAGCGAGGAGAAGATATTCTTTGACCTGTTTGTACAACTGATGCGCATGAGCTACATGAGACGCATAAAAGACATGCGGGCATGGAGCGAACAGGTGAGCGACATGGGACGTGAGAACCAGAAACGTATGTTGGAATACTGCCAGCGCCTGATAAGGGAGAACTTCATATTTAACTTCAAAAGGCAGGAACTGGTATACGAGACGTCAGAAGAGGCTGCCTTCAGCACCAACTTTGCACGTTTCGTGAACGAGAAGAACGTAATTCCCATAATGGAAGAACTGTCCCTATGCCAGCGCGACATAGAGCAGAACGTGAATCCAAGGATGGTCTTCTTTGACTTTGCATTGAAAATGATAGTACTACTAATACAATAATGGAACATAAATATATATCAGGAGGA
Organism: Bacteroidaceae bacterium; assembly: GCA_045659645.1. Classification (GTDB taxonomy): domain Bacteria; phylum Bacteroidota; class Bacteroidia; order Bacteroidales; family Bacteroidaceae; genus Physcousia. Next base: position 7,625 of record JAZRCG010000012.1, read on the forward strand.
GGACGAGGCCTGTGCAGCAAGGGGTGGCATACCAACCACTACACACAGCTGAACGTATGCGACTATATGGCCGACATCCCCAACAACACCGAATCAACAGACCTGGTGGAGGTGCAGTTCAAGAACACCCGCAAGGGATACTACCACAACTCCAACGGACTGGAGCTGAAGAAAGGCGACATCGTTGCAGTAGAGGGAAATCCTGGTCACGATATAGGCATAGTAACACTGACAGGAACACTTGCTGCACTGCAGGTAAAGAAAGCCAACCTGAAGAGCGAGGACGAGATAAAGCGCGTCTACCGCATAGCCAAAGAGGGCGACATGGAAAAGTATGAGCAGGCAAAGGCCCGCGAACACCAAACCATGATAGAGTCCCGCCAGATTGCCAAGGACCTGGGACTTGACATGAAGATTGGCGACGTAGAGTATCAGGGCGACGGCAACAAGGCCATTTTCTACTATATAGCCGACGGACGTGTGGACTTTCGCCAGTTGATAAAGGTCCTTGCAGATGTTTTCCATGTAAGGATAGAGATGAAACAGATTGGCGCCCGTCAGGAGGCCGGACGTATAGGCGGATTCGGTCCATGTGGCAGAGAACTGTGCTGCTCCGCATGGATGAAAACCTTCACAAGCGTTGGCACTGCTGCCGCACGCTTCCAGAACCTGTCGCTCAACCCGCAGAAACTGGCCGGTCAGTGCGCCAAACTGAAGTGCTGCATGAATTACGAAGTGGACCAGTATATGGAAGCTGGCAGAAAACTGCCACACAGGGACATCGTACTCAGCACTCAAGAGGGGGAATGGTTCTTCTTCAAGGCCGATATCCTGGCAGGACTGGTATCCTACTCTACCGACAAGCATTTTGCAGCCAACATCACTACCATTACGGCAGAACGTGCAATGGAAATCATAGCACAAAACAAGAAAGGAGAGAATCCCATTGCCCTAAATAAAGACAAGAACAAAGAAAAGGTTCATGCGGTTGACCTTGCCACACAGGAAGACCTGAGCCGCTTTGACGCACAACTGGCAAGCAAGAAAAAGAAGAAAAAGAAGAAGAACAAGCGCAATGACGAGCAGAAAAACAGTGCCAAAGACAATAGCCAAGGCAATACTGACAATACTCTCGCTACTGACGAGTAGCTGCATAGGAAACACGCTGCAACATCAGTTTGTGCACGTTAGCACGGACGGGTGGTACAGGAATGATACCATTGTCTTTGACTTGCCTCCTGCCTTTGCCGAAGGATTGTATGCCGTGGACACCGAAATACGAACAAAGTGCCCAGCCACATACCAAAGGCTGTATCTTGTCAGAGAACTGACTCTGCAAACTCCACTGATGGTTCACAAGGATACCATCTGCATAGAAACTGGAAACAGCCTGGCAACATGTGAAGAAAAAGGAGTAACGCTCAAGTGCTACAACCATTGCGATTCCATACTGTTCCTGAGGAATGGGCAAAATGGCAGAGTGAGGCTATACCACATCATGTCGCAGGAAATCATGCCACACATCACAGACATAGGCATACAAGTGAGGTCCATCCGATGATGGTCCTCACTTCTTTTTAGTGCTGCATACGGTTACGGGCAGCATCTATCCTAAGGAACACAAACAACAGGATAGTAAAGCCCCACAGGGAAGAACCTCCGTAGCTGAAGAATGGCAAGGGAATACCTATGACGGGAGTCAGGCCCAGAACCATACCCACATTGATGAAGACATGGAACAGGAATATGCTAAGGACAGAGTAGCCAAAGACGCGGCCAAACCGTAATGGTTGCCGCTCGGCAAGGTGCATAAGCCTGAGGATAAAGATAAGGAAGAGAAGCAATACCGTGGCACTGCCTACGAATCCCTGCTCCTCGCCTATAGTACAGAAGATAAAGTCCGTATCCTGTTCCGGGACATATTTAAGCTTGGTCTGAGTGCCATTCAGGAAGCCTTTTCCATTCAAACCGCCAGAACCAATGGCAATCTTGGCCTGAATAACATTATAGCCTGCACCTTTAGGATCGTCCTCCAAACCGAGAAGTACACGGATACGGGTTTGCTGATGTGGCTGGAGCACATCGTTGAGGACATAGTTTACAGAATAGAAAAAAACGGTGCTGCCTATGGCAAAAAGCGCTATTAGAGCATAGGACCACAATTGCTTGCGAATGGCAAGGTAGAACAGGTATGATATGGTTGCTGCCAGCACTATCCACAACACCCAAGAGGCATTGAAAGGAATAAGGTACTTGGCATACAGGACTGCCATAATATAGGCTCCCATGCCAAAAAGCAATACCTGGAAGAATGGTTTGCGCAGAGGAGTGTACACCCACATCATGCAAGCAGAAAAGACATGAATGGCTGCCAGCACAAGGAATTCACCAGTACTGATTTGCGGAATCTCCCAAAGGGGAACTTCTGCATATCGGACTCCGACAACAAAATAGAATACTGCCGCTGCTCCGGCAAAAAGGATGCTGCCTATCATGCCCTCGCGATAGAACATCAAAAAGAAAGCCAAATAAACCAGGGCAGAGCCCGTCTCTTTCTGCATGATGATAAGCCCCATGGGCAGCAGTACAAGTGTGGAACAGATAATGAGATCGCGCCAACGAGAAAGGTCCAGATTGAAGGATGCTATCACCTTGGCAACGCAGAGGGCTGTAGCAAATTTGGCAAACTCGGCAGGCTGTATGCTGAAACCTCCTATCTTGATCCACGACAAACTGCCCTTGATGTCGTGCGCCAACATTGGTGTAACAAACAACAATGCCAGAAAACCTATATATATAATATAGGATAGACTCTCCACCAGACGGTCGTCAACACACAGGATTATGGAACCCAGCACAAGAGAGGTAAGTATCCACACCATCTGCATACCACTGCGGGCAGAAAAGTCCAGCAACTGAGTGCCTTGCTCAAAGTCGTAACTGGCACCGCACACACTCATCCATCCCATGGCCACAAGAACCAGGAAGATGAACAAAGTGAACCAATCCAGATTGCGCAGTACGCCCTGTTCTTTGCTTTTCTTATTTGCTGATGGCATCTTCTATATCTATTAGGTGTCGTTCTTCAAAAGTCTTTGCTTTCTCCTTGCTCTCAGGAGATAACCCTCCTGTAAGGTACTGCTCCATCATCAGGGCTCCTATCGGAACTCCAAAGGTGGCTCCCCATATACCATTCTCCACATACACACAGATGGCTATCTTGGGATTATCCATAGGAGCAAAGCCCATAAATGCAGAATGGTCCTGACCGTGTGGGTTCTGAGCCGTACCGGTCTTGCCACACACTTCGTAATGTGGAGAATTAGCAGCATGACAAGTACCGGCAAGTACCGCCTGACGCATGCCTTGCACCACGTATTCGTAATTGGCGGCATCTGCCATGGTGTAGCGACGGGTCGTGTACAAGGAATCAAGTTCCTCGTCCTGTATATCCTTCACCACGTGAGGAGTGATGAACCAACCTCGGTTGGCAATGGTAGCGCCCAGGTTGGCAATCTGCAAAGGTGTGGCATTCACCTCGCCCTGACCAATGGAAATAGATATTACGGTAAGGCCATTCCACGACCCACGGTATGCCTTATCGTAATAAGGAGCATTGGGTATCATACCACGTTTCTCGCCAGGCAGGTCCACTCCGAGGGCATAACCGAATCCCATGGAAACCATATAGTCCTTCCAACGTGTCATAGCCTCCTGGACATTGGTATACTTCTGACGGTTGGAGAACATCTGGAAGAGGCCCCAACAATAAAAACTGTTGCAGGAGGTGGCCAAGGAAGGAACTAAGGGGATGGGAGCTGCATGGGCATGGCACCCTACAGTAAGTCCTTTGAAACGGAAACCCATGCTACAAGGGAAAACTGTCTGTGGTGTAATTATACCCTCTTGAAGGAAGGTTAGTGCCTGCGTGGTCTTGAATGTAGAGCCTGGAGGATACTGACCCATGATAGCACGATTTAGCAAGGGTTTGTGAGGATTGCGTGACAGAAGACTGTTGTTCACTCCTCGCTGACGTCCAACCATCATACGAGGATCATAGGTAGGACTGCTCACCATACATAGGATTTCTCCTGTAGAGGGTTCTATAGCCACTATACCGCCCTTCTTGCCTGTCATCAGGCGCTCTCCCAATGCCTGCAACTCCACATCAATCGACAATACAAGATTCTTGCCTGGAACTGGCGGCTGATCAAACTTGCCATCCTGATAACGCCCCTTGATACGTCCATAAGAATCGCGGAGCAGAATCTCAACTCCCTTCTCTCCACGAAGTTGCTCCTCATACTGGCGCTCTATACCAAGCTTGCCTATATAGTCACCACTTCTATAATAGCCGTCACGCTCTATGTCCTTGGGTCCTACTTCGCCAACATCGCCAAGCACATGAGCCGCATAGGGATAGGTGTACTGGCGTATGCTTCGCTTCTGTATGTAGAAGCCGGGAAAACTGAAAAGTTTCTCGTGGAAAGTACTGAATTCCTCGGCAGAGAGTTGGTTCATAAACAATTGCTGTGTATGACGGCTATAGCCAGGATTGCGCCTTGGATCACGTATTTCATCCATACGACGCTTGTACCATTCTGGTGTAATGCCCAGAGTGTTGCATAGGTCCACAGTATCCACGCCCACCTGCTCCTTCATGACCACCATTATATCATAGGCTGGCTGATTGTATACCAACAGTTTGCCGTTACGGTCGGTTATAGCGCCACGGGCAGGAAAAAGGATGTGTTTCAGGAAAGCATTGCTGTCTGCATTCTTCTTAAAATCGTCATCGCTGAGCAATTGCAAGGAAAACAGACGCAGGATATAGGTAAATATGATTGCACAAGCAATACCGCCAAGCACATATTTACGTTTGCTCAATTCGTATTTCTTCTTTTCTGCTGCCATAATGCTATTTTTCCTTTGACGAAAGCAAAAGTTCTATGGAGATTGCCAAAAGCATGGACAAAACATAACTGCCCAAAAAGCGCAAGAACAAATCCATTGCATTGAAGAAAGAAAATGCCTCAAGGAGGAAATAAACCAGATGGTGCACCGCCATAAGGATAGCGATGTATGAGAAATAATTATACTTACCAAGCAGTCTGACATTAGGAACAGCGTCCTCGGGTGCATCCTTGGGTACTATAGCGTACAATAGAGGGTGCTGAACAAATGCTGTAGCTGTCATAGCCCCTGTCGCCACACCCGGTGAATTACTGAATGCATCCAGCACAACACCTATACAGAATGCCATAAACATATTGCCTATGCGATTGGCATCCAAAGACGTGCGAAACAGAACCATCACACCCAGCAAAGGTACTGCATAATCCCAAAGAATGATATGGTTGAATACAAAAACCTGCAGAAAGATGACAAGGAGAACAAATCCAAGTCTATGGAATAAAAACTGAATCATTGTCGTTGATAACTACTGCTACGTCACGGATGTTTGCAAGATCTGAGGACAGTTGAACTGCCAATTGGAAACTAAGTCCGTCTCGACTATCTCGTATCTGTATAATCCTTCCCACGAAAATACCAGGCGGGAACACTTTGCTGAAACCACTTGTCTCCACGGCATCACCAATCTTGAAGTTGGCATGACGTGGTACGTCGTCCAAAGTAGCCATCAGTACATTGCCACCTTGCCAATGGAGATATCCAAAATAATTACTGCCCCTAAGGCGACATGATATGCCTGATTTGCTATTGAGAACAGACATAACGAGGGCATAGTGCTCTGTTACCTGGGATACTATACCCACAACTCCAGTTCCACAGACAACTCCCATCTTTGGCCGTATGCCATCTGCTCTGCCCTTATCTATGGTCAGGTAGTTATCGCGCATGGTTATGCTATTGGCTATGACACGAGCCGGTATGGTTGGGTATGTCTGCAGGCGGGCGGCCAAAGCCCTTTCTGTGTAGGAGCTATCGTGTGTCAACTCGGCGAGCTCGTTGCGCAAGACCTCCAACTCGCTCTCAAGCTGAAGATTCTTGGCTGTAAGCTCCTTGTTGATTGTCCCAAGGTTCACATAAGCCAAGGTTTCTTGTTGCCATTCCTGAACCATACCAACTACATAGTTGGCGCTTGAGAACCACACACTGCCTTGATAGGAATTGAAGGATACCAGCAAAACAAGGCTGATACCCTCCAACAGGAGAAATACCAACCAATGCGAATGCTTGTCTATCCAATCAAAGATTCCCTGCATAAGTGTGGTAAGCCTCATCCGTTGAATGGATGAGGCTTTTGTCTATTATATCAGGAAAGAGAACTCCTGAATATGCTTCAATGCTACTCCTGTACCCTTTGCTACACAGTGCAGTGGATCTTCAGCCACATGGAAGGGTATGTTTATCTTGTCGGTCAAACGACGTGCCAGGCCTTTCAACAATGCACCGCCACCTGTCAGATAGATGCCATTGTGCACGATATCGGCATACAGTTCTGGGGGTGTTTCCTCCAGGGCCTGCAATATAGCCGCCTCGATCTTTGCAACAGTCTTTTCCAGGCAACGAGCTATCTCCTGATAGCACACGGGCACTTCCATGGGCAGAGCCGTAATACGATTGGGACCATGTACCACATAGTCCTCGGGGGCTTCCTCGCCAAGGTCGGTCAGGGCAGCACCCACATTTATCTTGATACGCTCGGCCATACGCTCACTGACCTTCACATTGTGCTGGCGTGACATGTATTCCTGAATATCATAGGTCAGGTCGTCGCCCGCTGTGCGCAGGCTCTTGTCTGCCACAATACCGCCAAGACTGATAACAGCAATCTCTGTACTGCCGCCACCTATGTCAACAATCATATTGCCCTCAGGTGCCAACACATCAAGACCTATACCTATGGCTGCCGCCATTGGCTCGTAAATGAGATAAACCTCACGACCGCCTGCATGTTCAGCACTGTCGCGAACGGCACGCAATTCCACTTCGGTTGAACCGCTGGGCACACTGATAACCATCTTCATCGATGGGGTAAAAAGGTGTGTGCCTGTATGAATCTTCTTTATCAAGCCACGCATCATCTGCTCGCACGCATTAAAGTCGGCAATAACACCGTCGCGCAGAGGACGTATGGTGCGGATGTCGGGGTTTGTCTTCTCGTACATCATCTTGGCACGCTCTCCTACGGCAATCATCTTCTCCGTACGGCGGTCCAAGGCCACAACGCTGGGTTCGTCCACCAAAACCTTACCTTCACTGATGATGATGGTATTGGCAGTACCCAAGTCCATGGCTATATCCTTGGTAAAACTAAAGAATCCCATTTTAAGTTCTTCGTTTACTTGTGCTTACTTAATGAAATACTCGTGTATTGCAGTATCGTAATGACTGCTTACGCCGAAAGCCTGAGCGGCAAACCACTTGCGGTCCTCTATATCGCTCTCACCACCCTTCTGCTGCAACAGATCCAACAGAGGCTTATACTCTGACTTGCTGGGCACTATGATAACGTCATTAAAGTTCTTGGCACCTGCACGGATCAGGCTGATACCGCCTATGTCTATCTTCTCAATGATGTCTGCCTCGCTTGCGCCGCTTGCCACGGTCTGTTCAAAAGGATAGAGGTCAACAATTACCAAGTCTATCGCGGGAATATCGTACTGGTCCAACTGCTGACGGTCACCCTCCAGGTCGCGACGACCCAGAATGCCGCCAAACACCTTGGGATGCAAGGTCTTTACACGACCGCCCAAAATGCTGGGATATGTGGTTACATCCTCTACCTTTACGCAGGGAATGCCGAGGCTCTCAATAAATGTCTGTGTACCACCTGTGCTCAAAAGTTCAACTCCCTGAGCATGCAATGTACGAAGAATCTCGTCGAGACCATCCTTGTGGAACACGCTAACCAAAGCGCGCTTAATCTTTTTTGTCTGTGACATGATTACTATAGTTTTTGTTATGTTATATCTATGGTTACAATACGCATGCAAAGGTACACTTTTTTTATCAATTAACCATTCGGTTATGAATTTAATTTATACCTTTGTAACGTCAACCAAATATAATTTCATCTATGAAGCGATTATTCTGGACTTTCATTATCTTTTCTGCACTGATTTGCAATCCAGCAAGTGCACAAACCATCAAAAAAGCCGGAGCTTTCCGTTGTGGTGGATGGAACGACGATTTCCGTCAATTGCGCGACCTCAACTGGAATATCGAGGACCTGGACCTCAGTGAGGCCGAATGTGATAGCATCAGGGCTAATGCCTTGCACTCCAGACACAGGCTAAAGAGAGTGGTTCTGCCGGAAAAATTACGCATCATCGGCAGTCAGGCTTTCTTTGCTTGCGACAGCATTGTGGAAATTACTCTGCCAGCCACTACAGAAAGGATAGAAAGCCGTGCCTTCGGCAACTGTACGGGTTTACGTTCACTAAACATTCTTGCCGCCACTCCCCCGCTATTAGCAGAGGATGCCTTCAGCGGCATTGATTTGAAAAACATTAAACTCAGTGTGCCCAAAGGGTCGGAGAAAGCATATAGAGTCAGTGCCAGTTGGAAACGCTTCTTCCAGAAGGGTAACAAAGCTGTTGCCGAGCAGAGCCCAAAGGAATATGCCATCATACCCATACCTCAGGAGATTTCATATACAGAGGGCAGTGTCTTAAACACCAGGGATTTAGGACAGATCATTGCCCCCGCTTCGTTGGGCAATGAGGTAGAACACCTGAAAAAGGTTCTGACAGAAAGACTTGGCGTGAAGAAATTCAAGAAAAGCAAGGCTTCCATCACCTTGTCACTTGACAGCAAGATTGGAGCTCCAGAGACTTACCGGTTGAAGATCAGCAAGTACGGAATAGACATCTCTGCTTCCGATGCTACGGGCATATTCTATGGTATCATGACTTTGGACCAGATGCTTATTCCCGAAAACGTGGATGGCAGACTTGCTACGCTTGTGCCTGTCTGTATTGAGGACAGCCCACGAACCAAGATGCGCGAGTTGATGATAGACCCCTGCCGTATATTTATCCCCTTCGAGGACCTAAAGGGCATGGTAACGGAAATGGCTCGCTACAAGATGAATGCCATGCATCTGCACCTTACCGACGACCAGGCTTGGCGAATAGAGATTAAGAAGTTCCCAAAACTTACTGAATTGGGCAGTTTCCGTGTGGGCATGGACGACATGCAAATGCCCATTGGCGGGTTCTACACTCAGGAGCAAATGAAAGAGCTGGTTGACTTTGCCGCCAAATACCACGTGGAAATTATCCCTGAAATAGAGATGCCGGGACATCAGGTAGCAGCCATACATTGCTATCCAGAACTGACTTGCGGTGCCGTGCAGCTGCCCATACGCACCACTTGCGGCGTTTCAGACAACCTGCTTTGCCCCAGCAGCGAGTTTACCTACGAGTTTCTGGAAACCGTATTCAGTGAACTTTCCACCGTATTCACCTCAAAGTATGTCCACCTTGGCGGCGACGAGGCTGGCAATCCTCCTCTTGAATGTTGGTCGGGGTGCGAGAGCTGCCAGGCTCTGCTGAAGAACATCATGTCCACCCCTGACACCAAGCCCCAGCCTGGTTCCAGAAACGACAACTGGAGGTTGCAGAAGTACATGTTCGACCGCGTTATTGATTTCCTGCACAAGAAGTTGGACAAAACTCCAATGTTCTGGTACGAAACCGACTTCCACGAGATACAGCCCGGTTGCGTTGTCTTTGCATGGCGTCATGGTCTTACCGCCACCGCCATAGATGCAGCCATACGTTGCAATGCCAACATCATGCTTTGCCCAGGCGAACACTGCTATCTGGACTACCCCGCTGCTCCTGGCGATATGCCCGAGGTGAACTGGGGAATGCCCGTAACTTCCCTTCAGCAAACCTACAAGCTGGATCCTGCCTGGGGATATGGCAAGAACTTTGAAGATAACAATCTGTTTGGTGTAGCCGGCACCCTGTGGAGCGAATGTATCAACTCTACAGAACGTCTCTACTACATGGCTTTCCCACGTGCTCTGGCGCTGAGCGAGGCCGGATGGAGCCAGCAGAAGAACCGCGACTACCAGAACTTCCTGAAACGTCTTGAACGCATCAGCCGCGACATGCACCGCCGTGGCATCTGCACCGCCAATCCATAAGCGCAAACCGGTTCATTAGGCTGTACGCGCTATGACCTATTGGGGATAAAAGCATAAAACATATTACATACTATCCCGGGGAGCAACAGGATCTCCTCGGGATAGTGCGTAAATGTATGTCGGCGGGGCGTTTTTGGGGTCTCCCGAGCCCTGACCTTGGTCCTCCCGAGGACCGACCCGAGAGTTCCCGGTTCTTTCGCCTCGGTCCTCGGGAGGACCAAAATGATGCTTATTTCTGCCTCTGCCTCACCGCCTCATACATTAGTATGGCGGCGGAGACGGAAACATTGAGCGAATCCAGTATGCCCAGCATGGGGATGCGTATGTGTGCATCGGCAGCCTGGCGCCATTGGTCAGTAAGACCCGTAGCCTCGGTTCCCATAACAATGGCAGTGGGCAGGGTCATGTCCGTATCGTAATACAGGGACGAGTCCTGCAACTGGGCCGTGAGGATGCGTATGCCGTTTGACTTGAAATGCTGTATGCACTCCCGACTGGTACATGCTATTGTAGGTACGGAGAAGATACCGCCCAGAGAGGAGCGTATGAGATTAGGATTGTAGAGGTCGGTCAACGGATCGCACACTATCACGGCATCCACACCGGCGGCATCGGCACTGCGCAGGATGGCACCGAGATTGCCTGGCTTCTCCACACTTTCCAGTACCACATAGAGAGGGGCATGACCTTCAAGGGAAGGAGGCAAGGTATCCAGGCCATGCTCCTTCATACGTATGGTAGCCACTACGCCTTCAGTGCCGCCACGGTATGCTATACGGTCATACACATTGGGAGACACATATATGCACTTGCACGATGGCATAGTGGCAAGAAGGTTGTCATACTCCTGCTCTGCCTTCAATATCTCTGTACAGATGAACAAGGTGTCCGCCTGGTATCCCTTGGACAGGCAGTGCATGAGTTCGCGACGGCCCTCAACGACAAATAGGCCCTGTTCTCTGCGGCAAGCCGATTTCTGCTGAAGTTGCAACAGAGCCTTTATCTTGGGGTTCTGTGCGCTGGTTATGGTATCCTGTGTCTGCATTATGAGGACAAAAGTAAGCAATTCCTGAAAGCCATACAAGAATTCTTTGCGTTTTTATGGATAATTGGTTACTTTTGTAGTCGGTTGCAGACGGCAGATGCGCCTATGCTTATCTGCATATGGTCAAACCTTTTGTAAAAATGAACAGATTCCTTGTCATTCTCAAGCGCCCTCTTCTGGCCTTGCTTCTTTTCCTGCTGTTCCAGGCAATGGCAGGACTCGTTGTAATGTTCGTTCAAATGTTTACCGGTGGGGGCAGCCTGCTGGACAATGTCTCGAACAGAGTGTTTGATGCGCAACTTATGGGCATAGCCACCTTTGCATGCAATGTGCTTATGGCACTCTCTTGCCTGTACCTGTTCCGCAGAAGCCTTTACGCCAAGAGCAACCATGTGCCGTCCTGCACTCCGTGGAAACGAAGCCTGATAGCCATCGGCGGATGCATCCTCGGCGCCATTGCGCTGGATTTGCTTGGCGAACTGCTGGCTCTGCCCAATATCTTAGAGGAACAGATGATAGATCTGTGCCGCGAACCATGGGGCGTGCTGGCAATTGCCATAGGCGCGCCACTTGGCGAGGAGATAATGTTCCGCTGGGGTATCATGGGGCACATGCTCAGACGCAATAGCAGCGTCCCCACTGCTATCCTCGTAAGTGCCGTGCTCTTCGGCCTGATGCACATGAACCCTGCACAGGTGTTCTTTGCTGCTGCCATGGGCATCATGCTGGGCATACTGTACTGGCGTAGCGGAAATATAATATGGCCCATCATCCTGCATGTCCTCAACAACTCGGTGGCATGCTTGCAGGTATGGCTGCTTGGCGACAAAATAAAAGAATACAGCCTCGTAGAAACTTTCGGAGGCAATGGCATGGCATGGAGCATGGTTGCCATATTGTCCGTCCTGTGCGCCGGCATATTGGCATGGTACACTATTGGTGGCAGAAAAGAGAGTCTCCCACAATCAGCAACAGACACAGAGAACACATCGCAGGAGACATTGCAATAAAATCCACTTACTCTATGGAGATATCAATACTGACATTCTGCACGGACGAGGATTTCCGTCAGATAGAAACCCTGATTGGCGTGCTTTCCACCTCGTGCAAGGCCAATAGGGAGATTATTGACGAGGTCATCACCAAGGAGGACTCCCACCTGTTTGTGGCACGCAATGCGGAAGGGCGCATAGTGGGCATGACCACAGTATGTTGCTTTACTATCCCTACTGGACGCCATGCCACCATAGAGGACGTGGTGGTATCGCCCGAATGTCAGGGCACAGGTCTCGGCCGAAAGTTGGTGGAGGCAGCATTGGAGCACCTACGCAATACTGGCAAGGCATACAAGGTGGGCCTTACATCCAAACCGGCCCGTGTAGCGGCAAACGCCCTGTACCGCAAGATGGGTTTCAAGCAGAAGGAAACAAATGTCTACACTCTGGACATATAAATAAAGCATAAGGCTGTTACGGATGAAATCATTTGAAGAATTAGGACTGAACGAGAGAATACTGCAAGCCATAGGCGAGCAAGGTTACGAATACCCCATGCCCATTCAGGAGGCGGTGATACCCGTACTCTTAGGCAATGGAGACGAGGACGGATGGCAGGGCGACCTGGTGGCACTGGCACAAACCGGTACCGGCAAGACTGCGGCATACGGCCTACCCATAGTGCAACTGACAGAAGGAGCACCCATGCATCCTGTGTCACTGATACTGGCCCCCACCCGAGAACTCTGCCTGCAGATTGCTGACGACCTGGAGGGATTCTCCAAATATTCCGAGGGGGTGCACATACTGCCCGTCTATGGAGGTACAAGCATTGAAGCACAGATACGAGCTCTGAAACGTGGTGTAAACGTATTGGTTGCCACCCCTGGACGTCTTATCGACCTGATGAAGCGTGGTGCTGCCAACCTCTCCACTGTGAGGAACGTGGTGCTGGACGAGGCCGACGAGATGCTGACCATGGGCTTTCAGGAGGACCTGAACGAAATCCTCAGCGGTATTCCAGAGGACCATCGTACCCTGCTCTTCTCCGCCACCATGAGCAAGGAGATAGAGACCATAGCAAGAAAATACCTCAAGAACTCGAAAGAGATACAGGTTGGCTCGCGCAACGAAGGCGCCGAACACGTGAATCATATATATTATATGGTACGCGCTCAAGACAAATACCTTGCCCTCAAGCGTGTTGTGGACTACTACCCTCGCATCTACGGTATCGTCTTCTGTCGTACCCGTATGGAAACACAGGAGATTGCCGACAAACTGATACAGGACGGTTACAATGCCGATGCCTTGCATGGCGACCTCTCCCAGCAGCAGCGCGACCTGACCATGCAGAAGTTCCGCCAGCACCGCACACAGCTGTTGGTAGCAACGGACGTGGCGGCACGTGGACTGGACGTGAACGACCTTACACATGTAATCAACTATGGTCTGCCCGACGACACAGAGAACTATACCCACCGAAGCGGACGTACCGGACGTGCCGGCAAGAAAGGTACGAGCATCAGCATAGTGCACGTGCGCGAAAAGGGCAAGATACGCATCATAGAAAAGGCCATACAGAAGCAGTTTGAGCGTGGTACCCTACCCTCTGGCAAGGAGATATGCCAGAAACAACTCTACCGTGTCATAGACGACATTGAGCGTGTTGATGTCATGGAAGAGGAGATTGCAGATGTTATGCCCGAAGTGGTACGTCGTTGGGAGTGGCTCGACAAGGAGGAACTTATCAAGCGTATTGTCAGCCGCGAGTTCGGACGCTTCCTTGCCTACTATGCCGACGCGCCAGAGATAGAGGAGGTACAGGAAAGCAAGGGCGGCAATGGTGCTGACCGCTCAAAGCGTGGTGGAAAGGGTCCCCGTAAGGCAGAAGAGGGATATACACGTCTGTTCCTAAACGTGGGAAAGATAGACGGCTTCTACGCTAAGGAGGTGATTGGACTCATAAACCGTAGCACCAAGGGTATGCAGGTGGAGGTTGGCAAAATAGACCTCATGAAGAGTTTTACCTTCGTAGAGGTTGCATCGGAACAGGCCCAGGATGTCATCAAGGCCATGAAGCACGGAGTGACCGTAAAAGGCCGTAGCGTAGTGTGTGACGTTGCCGACAAGACAGAGAACGACAAAGATGAAAGGCAGAAAGGAAGAAGAGAAAAAGGAGAAAGAGGAAAACAGAAAGGAGAAAGAGGAAAACTGCGAACAAGCGAGAGCAGAAGCAAAGCAAACTTTGATTATGCCGAGCAGGAGCAGTTTCAAGACCGCAAGGCGGGATTAAAACAGCGAGCAAGCGAAAACAGAAACAAGGTAGGGGCGCTGCGTGCAGCGTCCGAAAGACAGGAGCAGATCCAAGACCGCAAAGCGGGATTAAAACGGGAAAAGAGTAAACGAAATGCGGAAAACTCCGCTCACCGCTCAACATCAAAATCCCCTGCCCAACAGCATCACTACACCAAGGACGACTGGATGAAGTTCCTTCACCCCGACACCTCTCCCCTCAAAGGCGACATGCCCGACTTTGCCGAAGAAGGCTGGGCACGCCGCAAACCAAAGAAGAAAAAGTAACTATATTCATTACAACCTCAAAAACAAATCAATTATGTTCATCTCCCGTCTCAAGAAATTCCACATATCAGACTTTTGGAGCAACACCCTTGCCAGTACCATAGGTACAATTGTTGGTATTGTATTGACCTTTGGCACATCACACTTGATAGAAAGACGCCAAGAGGCAGTTCGCGAACGACATGTAGCCTTGATGGTGATTCATGATATCGAAGGCTATTGCAATCTTGTTGAAAATACAATGGAGGAATGGGAAGAGTTAGACTCAATAAACAATTTTATATTGGATTATGTATCAGAGGATAGCGTACAAATAGCCGATAGCACCTTGAACTTTTTCCTTGAGAATCTTGGTCTTTGTAAAGTTTGGGCATATAACATAACAACCCAAAATATTTTCAATAGCAATATAGAGATTTGGCAGGATATATCAGACAAGAACTTTATAGAGAATACTGGAAAATGCTTTAGTCTCATGTCGGTGATAGACGAAACACACGAGGAATACAACTCCTACTTGAGGCAAGCATATGATTCCTATCTAATAAATGTTGAGTCTGTCCTGACAGATGATATCAGTCTCAGACAGGAGGTGCAGAGAACCATACAAGAGGCAGATGTAAAATTGGCTATAGACCATTTGTCTCGTAGTTTAGATGTATATAAGGACAACCTGTATTATATAAAATTGTTAAATGAACAAAACAAAAAAACAATGAACATTTCAGACGAAGAACTGAGTGCTATCTTCAAAGGTGGCAGCATCCGCACTTTCTGAGATATTCCAGCATTATTTAACCCAAATCGGTCATTAGCGCAAACAGCCTAATGACCGATTTGGGTTAAAGACATTAGAGTCTTTGGACTATCAGTGCCTATCTTGCCATGTTTCTTGAAAAAGGGTTATCGTCTCCACCGCCTCCTCGGGTTCGTCAGTCAATGACAGCAACAGGTTCTTGTAAATTCCTTTGTCCATTAAATCTACGAGCAAAGGATAGAATGGTGTGGTCTTTGTCCAGAATTCTGTATCCAGAAAGACCATGGGACTGGCAAAGCCGAAGGTAAGATAGTGGTTTTGCACAGCCTCTTGGAAAACCTCCTGTATAGTACCAGCACGTCCTGGGGCATAGATGATTCCACCGTATGCGATTGTCAGCAGTGTGTCTTCACGAACACTGTTCTCAAAAAGTTTGGCTATATGCGTAGCAAATGGCGAGGTCCATTCATGACCATATAGCCATGTTGGTATGCTTAGGTTCCTGTAGGTTGTCTGCGGATAGTCCCTAATGATGCTGAACGATGCTTGCAGGTAATCAGTATCCTCTTGTGTTGGTACGGCTTTCAGTCTGGATAGCGCCTCAAGGAACTCATCTTCATTACGTCCTGCCATCCATGCGCCAAATCCAGTAGCCTCCATCGCTCCGCTTCCGCCTCCGGATACCATAAGTGACCCCTTTTCGGTAAGGCTCTTGCTGATACGTGCAATTTTCTCGTATGCTACATCATCGCGCCTCATGGCATTACCTCCCATTACCGCTACCACCTTACATTTGTCGTATTGAGCAAGCAGGCGCTTGGTGCTCTGCATGATACAAAAATCGTGCAGATTGCGTGCCAAGGACTCAAGTGGATTGTCTGTCACCTTGCCTTGGGCAAGAAAGTGACTATAGACCTGCTGGTCATAACATTGTGAAAAAGTTTCTGGCTGTGCGAGGTCAAGTCCTGCATACAGTTTGTCGGTGGTATATACGTCCTGCGGATCTACAAAAAAGGGTACTGCATTCATATAGTCTGCAATACGCTGTGCGTGGTGGGAATGGCGTTCTATCATGGTTATGATTGTTTATGAATGGATGCAGGGGCTATTTGACAACAACCTTCCTGTTGTTTATTATGTTCATCCCCTTCTGCGGAGAGTTGAGACGCTGACCTGCCACATTATATATAAGGTGTGACCCGTTACCATGAAGTTGAGAATTTGAACCCACTTCCTCTATACCCGTTTCATCGCCAAATGCAATCATAAAGCTGGTTGCTTCAGTCTGACCTGCCCCCCATTCCATCCAGCAGTTATTGGCAGCAATGGTGTATGAATCAGGCATACAGTAAAAAGCCAGGCCCTTCTCTCCATCAGAAAGGATATACTTCTTTGCAACTGCCTCCTGAGCCAGATCTTGCTTTAGGAAGTTGCCACGGAGCAAAGAACCCGGCAGAGATGTCTTCGCACCATTTTCAGACATCACGATGCCAAGGGTATATTGGCTATAGCCAGGTTCTGCCTTCACGATCACTGGCGTAGCCTTCTTCAGTATTTCACCAGCCTTGGCAACAGACTGCAGATAACAGGTGTAAACTCCTTCATTTTCTTCCTTCACATTGGCGGCAGTAAAGTCGTAAGCAGTTATGCCCTCAGGCAATAGCACATTGAAAGGAAGGCAGAGAGCAGCAAGACCTGCAGCTGTAGCGGAAAAAGTGTACGACTCGGCTTTCTCTATAGTAAAGGTGGCCAGGTTCTCTTTAGAGGAATTGTCATTACCGAAAACCAGATTGTCATAGTCATTGACGTAGTTTATACCGCTACCTGTGCTACGAATCTTGAATATGCCGGTATCCGCTCCCGTCTCCTCAATAAGATATGCACCTGCCTCATCTGCATTATCGGAGAACATCAGGTGGTTCCAACCATTAAGAGTAGGTGATTTCAGGTATTTGCTCTGTGCGGAAATTGAGTAGCCTGTACCGTTGGGCACAATGGTAAACATCTTGTCGGCAACCGCATCGGCAGAGTAAGCACCCTCTGCAATCAGTTTATATCCCACATTCTTGCTGTTGTCCTCGTCTTCATTGTATCCAACAAAGACAGGAGCATCATTGCTCCCGTCCTTGTACTTGATATTATAGACTCCATAGTATGCCGGATTCAGTACCACAGCAAAGGTCAGTACGGTACCGTCAGACAATGTGACCGTTCCTATGTGCGAACCATCAGAGGCATCGCTCTTTACAGCCACCTTACTCAAGTCTGTGGCTGCGTCATTGATGAAATCGCCCTCCACTGTTGCACCGGCAAGTGCACCAAAGTACTGCGTAAGATCTATGGTCGCTCCGGCTTTTGCAATGACAGTCACCTTGCCGGTCAAATCATTGCTCAAATAGCGATACGCATAGTGAATACCGTCAGACAGAGCAACAGGAATGATGTACTTGTCAAGCAGCTTTTCTGCCTCTTCCACAGTATTGCCCTCTGGTTCACGGGTGTAGGTATCGGTATGTCCCTTTGCCCCCTGGGCTATAGGCGTTGTGCTTACAGCAGTCTGGCCTACGTAGTGCTCCATGCCATGCGCCCAGTTCCATTCAAAGAAACCGTATTGGGCTGTGGTGCAGCCATTATCGAAATAGTGCTTCCAGCGAGGCAGGTAGAGGTCCTTCATGAGACCCTGCCATGAACGGTATGAATAATCATTCAGATTGGTATTGGGCGACGACCAGGTAGACACGATAGTACGTGCATTGTTGTATTCATACCAGTCGGGAGTAGCGGTAGCAGCTCCTGTTACCTCCTTTGCAGCATCGCGCGCTTCCTGTGTCCACTTGCCCAGGCGGAAGTTGAGGTTAGTACCCTTGAACATGTCCATATCCAATATCAATTGGAGGAAAGCATCGCGGCGAGTCTTATAGTTCTTGTCATTGGCATAGTTATTCCCTGCCGCGTTCTTCGCTTCACGGATGCCAAGCAAGAGATCATAGGCATAGTCTGCCATCACGCCGCCCGCAAACTCCACAAGGTCGTAGTTGTAGTTGCTTTCGTAAACAGAGCCTGCGGTCAGGTTAAGCACTTCATCCTGGCTCAGCAACTTGTATGTGGCGTCTATCAGCATCTGGCGTCGTGCCTTGGTATATGTGCCGCCGGCATGGTTCAGCGTCTTGCCCCAGGCACTGGCAGGATTGGCATCCAGATTGGGGCGTGCCGCCCATACATCCTCCACAGGACCCTGGATACCGTCGGCACCATAGTTCAGCACACCCTGGCGGAGCAGTTCCCAAGCCTCCTTGACCACGGCATTGTCAGGGCCATAACGTGCCACGGCATAATTTGCCACCCATTCCTTCACGTCGGGCTTGCTGCCCATCCATGGCAGTTGGAAGATGAGATCGTAACTCACAGGGGTCTGCTCTATAGCCTCGGGTGCAGCACCTACGCCCTTGATGCTGGGATACTTTGCCTTATACTTGAAGTAGTTGTCGGCAAGATTGTTCAAACGTCCCATCAGACCCGAGCGACCGCCAAAGTTGGGAATAGCGCAGAACACTGCCTCCTGCGGGGCATATCCCTTGTAGCTGTCGAATGCAGGAGAGCCATCAGAGAAGAGGTCGAGTACAACGAGGCGACCTGCAGGCACAGCAGTCAGAGAGTATTTCTGAGTTGGACTCCACTGCCATTGCTGGATAACCCATTGCGAACCTGCCTTGGCTGCCTCCATGGCATCGTAAAGAGCCTCATAGTCCTCCATTGTGCCAGCACCACCACCTTCGTGGAAGGGGTCCATAGAATAGTACTGGCTTTCGCCCATCACTTCCTTTAGGCACTTGTAGTAGTCGGCTGCAATCTCTGCATATTTCTCTGTACCAATATTGACATTGAGAAGTAGCGGACGCACGAAATCGCCAGCCCACTTGCCGCCGTTGCCTCGGGTGGCATATCCCGATTTGGATGCAAAGTTGGTGGGCACCATGCCTGACCAGCCGGGCAGTACGGGTTGCATGCCCAGTTCACGCTGACGGTCGGTAATCTGCTTTGCAAGGTTCTTCTGACGAGCATACCAGGCATCGTCCTGCACACCTCCTGCACCTGCCCATGTGCCGCCACTCTTGCTGCCTGGAGCCGTTCCGCCCCAGCCCTCAAGGTTATTCATTGCCCACCAGGCAATAAAGGCAGGACCAGCCACGAAGGCCTTGGCGGCCTCATCGGTATAGCCATATTTGCGCTTTCCACCCTCTTCCATAGTGAGGAACTTGCGCCACACCTCCTCGAGGCCTACAAGCTGCAGGGGCATGTTTATACCATGCAGAGCCATCCAGTCTATTTCCTGTTGCCAGCGCTTCCATGTCCATGAGGTCATCGAATAACCAAAGGTACAGGTGTTCAGGTAGTAGCGGTACTTGGCATCGCTGGTATGTGTTTCCTCTGCAGTTGGCACGGGGATGTTGGAAAGGTCGGCATAAGCCTCGCCTGATACGGTCTTCTCGTTGAGCGAGTTCCATGCTATGTTTATCCTGGCAATATGGTTCAGGTACCAGCCCAGACCTGTGGTAATGGCACTGATGGTGGAGCCTTTTATCAGTACCTTGCCATCCTCGCCTCCGATAACAAAGACTTCCTGCTTGGAGTTAAGGGAGGGGTCAAGCACAAACCTGAACTTGCCGGCACAGTCTGCACCGCCAACACGTTTTACAAGGGCAACAACGGCATCGGGATTGCTGACAATCTCCACCATTGTATAGACAAGGGTAATAGTTTTGTTCTCCTTGTCAACTGCAATGCTCCATGTGTAACCGGAGATTTCTGTAGCCGAGAACAACTCTGTGTCAAATTCGCCCTCCTTGAATACTACACCTGCTTCTACGGGTTCTCCGTCGTAGGTTACGCTATAGTCCTTTCCCTCCGGAACATTTACGGCAAAGGTGTAGTTTACGGCTTCACGCTCCTCATAGATGATTTCTATACGGAAAGCCTTGGCATCCATGGTTGTGTTCTCCGTAACGAAAGAAAATGAGAAAGCACCGCCAAGATCGATATCCTCTGGCAGAGCAATCTCAAACCAGTCATCCTCTGTTCCGTCGGCCCATGTGCCAGCACAGTATGTTCCGTTTACACCGTCAAGCATGTTTGCAAAGAGCTTGCCGTCGTTGTTGCCTGTGAAGCAGGTTTCCTTCAATTCAACCTTGTTGCCAGATGCATTGAACAGTTCAAACGAATCGAAACTCATGCGCTTCTTGCCATTCTTATAGTACGCCCCAGACTCGGTCAGGGTAAAGCGCAGCTTGTTGCAAGGTTCGGCAAACCACATCTGTTCGGAAGCAAAGTGGCACTTGCCGTCTTTGACCGTTGATGGTGTGGGGCAATCTATGGTATTGTCAGACAACTTCAGGAGAGAGAACTTCAGTCCGGTTCCCTTGTCACAATAGAGAGGCTGTCCTGCCGTAGGAGAATCCATACTGACATACTTGCCTGCCTCGCGAGCAATGGTTATATAGCCTCCCTCCTCTGCTATTGTCCATTCGTGGGTGCGTCCAATTACAGCATTCCAGTTGCGGTCTCCCACACCGACATACTCGCCGTTCACGTTCTTCATCTTCCACTTGCCACCGCTACCGGCCTCAAAGTAGACTATGCAAGGCTTGGTGTTGAGGCTGATATTGTCTGTTGTCGCATTGGCGTTGGGTTCGTTTATGCCCTTGGTCTGGATGTCGACAAACAATCCTCTGGTGCTTTCTCTCAGTGCATACTTCGTATCAGCTTCAGGTGCGAACTCTGCCCAAGCCGTGACTGTGCCCAGGAGGGTAAGTAACATAGATAACAAAAAGGTCTTTTTCATGTCTATTGTGTTTTTTTGTTAGAGACGATTGTGTCGTGTGACCAAAGTGCCGGTTATCGTTTTGTGTACTTCGGATACTTGAAAGCCGGCATGCCAAGCCCCATGATAGCCCATGCCTTGTGTCCCTTGGGGATACCCAATACTTTTGCCACCCGCTTGCATCCCATCATGAACATGGCTGTCTGCACGAAACCCATATATATCTGGCTTACCCCAAGGGATTCCGCCATCAGCGATGCATTCTGGTATGCCAGATTGCAGTCCTGTGCACCAAAGGAGTAGCCTTTGGGAGCGGAGAGTATGAGCAAGGCTGTGCAGTTACATATACAGGGGCGTTGCCCCTTCTTGAACAGGTCGTTCATGGCCATAAGGGCAGGAACCTCGTCATACAACTTGCGCAGGAAAGGTCTCATGATAACCTTTACTGGTGGCAGGAGCATGAAGCGTGCCAGACGCATGAAGAAATTTATCGTTGCCACTTCCACTTTTAACAGACCCTCGTCGTCGGTGATAAGGTGCAAGTGCACCTGACGGCTGTTTTGTGCCGTAGGGGCATATCGTGCGGCTTCCTGTATCATTTCCAGCGAATGCCGTGGTACAGGTGTGCTGGTGATGGTGCGGTTGCTCCGTCTGGAGCGAATAAGTTCCATCAGCCCTTCGGGAGAGGGAAGTATGGAGCGGTCTATGGCATGTATATCTTCCGCAGGGAAGGCACTGTGGGTGTATGCTCCTGTAGGACATACGTCCACACAATGTCCACATTCTATACAGACTTCGGTGTGACGCAGTACAGGCTCCTCGTCCTTGCTGATAACAGGGATGAAAGCAGGACATACCCTTTGGCACTTGCCGCATCGTATGCACGTATCGTTGTTTATGCTTATCATATAAACGTATTTTGCTATTCCGTCTGAGGAGCATCCTCGGGATGCTGGGCATAGTATTCTTCCCACTGTTTCTGGACCTCCTGCCAATCCACTATTTCGCCCTCTGCCACAGCATCGGCTTGGCGCAGAGCCTCATCGCGCAAACGCTTCTCGGCATGTCGCTGCTTCATGGCCTCTATGGTAGCATCGTCCAAAATTTGAATACGCCCACGACGTACACATTCATCCAGATCCTCAGGACCAAAGGCCTTGCCCTGGATGTTGAAGTCTGCTATGTTGAACTCGAAAGTTGTGCGCAATGTATGGCGCACCATCTTCTGCTGGAAACGTGTTCCTGCCATCTTGCGGCGCAAGAGCTTGCCTATTATCTCTATCTCGCGTTGTGAGAATTTGTTTCTGCCCATAATTCCATTGTCGTTATATTCAGGGCAAAGATAAGAATAAAAAGCGAAAATATACCCCTGGTGCTGCAATTATTCACTGCAGACAACTTTTGTTTTGGAAAAGGTCGTCTATGTACCTGGTCAACACAATACTTTCAATTAGATAGCGTCTCCTGATGTGCTATTATCCCAAAACTGCCACTTTCTTCTGTATTGTCCAAATCAGATGACGCTTCTTACCGGTCACCATTCTTCAGCATTACTATTTGCGATCTCAGGGGCGCAGAAAATGCCTTCCCGAGGACCGAACCGAAAGAACCGGGAACTCTCGCCTCGGTCCTCGGGAGGACAGGCGTCCGTTCTCGGGAGGGCATTTTTCTGCCTGCTGGTTGGGGATTATGGGGAGGCGAGAGTTGCAATACTCGGGAAGTTGCTCCTTTACGACTCATATCCTAAAGCGTAATTTGCAGATAAAGAAAAAAATGACTATCTTTGCACGGAAATATAGTCCGTTGTACACATTATATATAAATATATTATTCACCTAAACTAAGTTATTATGAAGAAGAACTTAAAACGAGTAGGGCATTGGCTCCTTTGCGCATGCCTGATGCTTGTTTCTGGCATGGCCTATGCCGATGTCAACCCTAAGCCCTTTGTGATTCCCGAATTGCAGTCATGGACTGGCGCCGAGGGCGAAATGACTCTCTCTGGTGTGGTTTGCGTAAAGGGCGGCAACAAGGAGCTGATGCGTGTTGCTAAGGCTTTCGCTGCCGACTATGAGGCAATGTTTGGCAAGAGCCTCACCGTGAAGAGCGGCAGCCCCAAGGCTGGCGATATCCTTTTTGTGTTAAAGAAGGGCGATAAGGCTCTGGGCAAGGAAGGTTACCGCATGAACATAGACAAGTACGTTACCGTTACCGCTGCTACCACTCAGGGCGCTTTCTGGGCAACACGTACATTGTTGCAGATGTCTGAGCAGAAGGCTGCTCTGCCCAAGGGCGAGACCGTGGACGTTCCCGTCTACGAGTTGCGTGGCTTCATGGTGGACGTTGGCCGCAAGTTCATGCCCATCGACTACCTGAACGACCTGGTGAAGGTGATGGCTTACTACAAGATGAACGCCCTGCAGGTTCACCTCAACGACAACGGTTTCCGCCAGTTCTTTGGCAACGATTGGGACAAGACTCCTTCCGGCTTCCGTCTGGAGAGCACCCTGCATCCCGGTCTGACCTCTAAGGACGGCCACTATACCAAGCAGGAGTTCATCGACTTGCAGATTCTGGGCGAGAACAACTACGTGGAGGTTATTCCCGAAATAGACGTTCCTGCACACAGCCTGGCATTCGTGCACTACAAGCCCCAGTTGGGCAGCAAGGAGTATGGCATGGACCATCTGGATATGTTCCACCCCGAGACCTATCCCTTCATTGACAGCGTATTCCGTGAATATCTGGAGGGCGAGAACCCCGTATTCCGTGGCAAGCGCGTAAACATCGGTACCGACGAGTACAGCAACCGCGACAAGAAGGTTGTGGAGAAGTTCCGCGAGTTCACCGACCACTATATCCGCTTCATCGAGAGCTTCGGCAAGCAGGCTATGGTATGGGGTGCTTTGACACATGCCAAGGGCGAGACTCCTGTCAAGAGCGAGAACGTTATCATGAACATCTGGCACAACCCCTATGCCCAGCCCAAGGATATGAAGGAGCAGGGCTATAAGCTGGTGTCTATCCCCGATGGTCTTGTCTACATCGTGCCTGCTGCAGGTTACTACTATGACTACCTGAACTGCCAGTACCTCTACAATACCTGGACTCCTGCCAACATCGGCGGCGTTCAGTTCGAGGAGAACGACCCCGACATCCTCGGTGGTATGTTTGCCGTATGGAACGACCATCATGGCAATGGTATCTCCACCTACGACGTGCACCACCGTACATTCCCTGCCCTGCAGACTATTGCCGTCAAGTGCTGGTCAGCAAGCAAGACCTCTCTGCCCTATGCTGAGTGGGATGCCAAGCGTTGGGACCTGAGCGAGGCTCCCGGTGTGAACTGGCTGGGCCGTCTGGGCGACAAGAAGCAGGCTCTCGTGGCAGAGATTGCCGAGGTGAAGGCAGGCGTAACACTCCCCTACGAGGAAATCGGCTACGACTACACCGTAACCTTCAAGGTAACAGGTGCCAAGGAGGAGAAGGGAACCAAGCTCTTCAGTTCTAAGCATACCAACTTCTATCTTGCTGATCCCAAGGAGGGCAAGCTCGGTTTCGAGCGCGACGGTTACCTGAACACCTTCAACTACAGAGTTCCCCAGGGCCAGACAGTAGAGATTACCATTCAGGGCAACAACAAGATGACCCGTCTCCTGGTTAACGGCAAGCAGCACGAGGAACTTGGTGTGAAGATGCTCTACACCATCAACGAGAGCAACAAGGCCAACTACATCTCCGACCCCAACATGAAGAACATCGAGATGTACAACACCGATGGTGCCAAGCTCTTCTACCAGCGCACCCTCGTCTTCCCCCTCCGTAAGGCCGGCAACTTCAACAGCACCGTCAAGGACCTCAAGATTTGGAACTACGTGAAGTAAACCCTCCCTGTAGGAGAATACATATAATGCAACAAGAAAGCATGGAGCACTACTCCATGCTTTCTTGTTGTTGTACCCATCGCGCCAGCCAGGCTGGCGCGATGTGGCTTTTCACTTTCTACTCCTTGGTATAAACACAATAACTGAGGCAGTGCGTGGCACTGCCTCAGTTATTGTTAGTCCCCTCCCTGCAGGGAGGGATAGGGTGGGTCTTGTGTCTTATTACAGGTTGTCCTTCTCGATATCCTTGAAGTACAGGTATGTGCCGTGCTTCAGTTCAGCGGTAGCAGCCTCGTCGCAAACGATGATTGCGTGGGGGTGCATCTGCAGAGCAGAGATAGTCCATTCCTGGCTAATACCAGCCTCGATAGCGTGCTGCAGGGCACGAGCCTTGTTGTGGCCGTTACATACGATCAGAACCTCCTTGGCATCCATAACAGTACCGATACCTACGGTCAGAGCAGTCTTGGGCACCTTGTTCACGTCGTTGTCAAAGAAACGACTATTAGCGATGATAGTGTCAGTTGTCAGGCTCTTGATACGAGTGCGGCTTGTCAGAGAAGAGAAAGGCTCGTTGAAGGCCAGGTGACCGTCGGGACCGATACCGCCCATGAACAAGTCAATACCGCCAGCAGCCTCGATAGCAGCCTCGTAAGCAGCACATTCAGCCTCCAGATCCTCAGCGTTGCCGTTCAGGATGTGTACGTTCTCCTTCTTGATGTTGATGTGGCTGAAGAAGTTGTTCCACATGAAGCTGTGGTAGCTCTCGGGATGCTCCTCGGGCAGACCAACGTACTCGTCCATGTTGAAGGTAACGACGTTCTCGAAGCTAACCTTGCCAGCCTTGTACATCTCAATCAGGTTCTTGTACAGGCCCAGAGGAGAACCACCGGTGGGGCAGCCCAGTTTGAAGGGCTTCTCGGGGGTGGGGTTAGCAGCGTTGATACGTGCTGCAACATATTCGGCAGCCCAACGGCTCAACTCAGTGTAATTAGGTTCAATAATTACTCGCATAGTTGTAATTGTTTATAGGGTTAGTATTTTGGGTTATTTATATTCAGTTCTCTTCGTTGCTCCCGTCAGGGCATCTGTCCTCGGTTCTCCCACATAGATGGCAGTGTCGCCGTCGGTGTGGTATATTATATCGCGCAGTGTCTGCTCGGACACCTGTACGGCATTCTTGCTCAGTTCAGGCACATTGTAACTCTTCAGAAGCAGGATGTTGTGCTCCGGGTCGCGCTGTGGCAGGCAGAAGGCCTTGTGTGCCTTGCCCTGCTTGTCAAAATAGGCAATGAAGGGACGTGTATAGTTGCCATCCATGCGTCGGGTAGAGAACACTATCCAGCGGCCGTTGCTGCTCCAGGTGTGATACGAATCCACATCGTTGCTGTTTGCTTCGGTCAGAGCATAGCAAGTGTCGTTCTGCAGGTCCTTTACCCACAGGTCGCTGCTCTTGTGCCAGATATGGAACTGTCCGTAGTCACCCTCGGCATATAGCACATATCGGCCGTCAGGACTGACACGCGGGAAGGTTACACTCTTGCCTGCAGAAGCGGCATCTACCACTACCTCAGGGGTACTGAAACTGTCGCGTTCGGCATCATAGTTCATGCGCATCAGGTTGTAGTGTATCTTCTCGTAATTGGCTGTTATGCCCACCGCACGCAGGCTGTCGGGGATGCCTATTACCTGTGGTATGTAGGCGGCACAGAAATACAGGGCGTCTCCTTCTGGTGTCCAGCAGGGGAAGGTCTCGAAGTATTCTGTGCTCAGCAAGTTCTTCACCTCGTTCTTGTCTGCATAGTAGAGAAGCAGGTCGCTGTCGGTATCCACCACCTCTATCTTCTCTGCATGATACATGTGGAAGGTCTGTCCGGTCTTATTGGTAGAGAAGCACACCATATTCTTTTTCGGGTGCCAGGAAGGATACACTCCGGCGGCCAGGATGTTTGGGTTCTTTATCTGTATCTTCCTTGCCTTGTCCCCCTCTATCATTATTGTACCGCCATGGTTGGCACGCACATGGAAGAGCATGCGGTCGGTGCTGTAGTTCTGGAAGTTGTGGCAGTTGATGCAGTGGTTGTTCTCCTCTTCGTACAGTCTGTTGTTCTCGTAGATGGTTTTTTGTGTGAAGTTCTCCAGACAGCGCTGGTAGATACCCAACTGACGGTAGAGTTCGTAACCAGGTTCTATCAGACGGTAGGACAGGTACGGGTCTATGGGTTCTGCCACAGTAATGGTATGCGGAGCATGGCGGAACCACTGTTCTCCCTCCATGGTGTACACCGTCACCTTTAACTCTCCGCCGGCATTTTCTTTTAGCAGGGCACGCCACTCCGTTGTGTCCATATTTATGCGGTCTATTCCAGAGGCAGTCAGCATCGTACCTTTGCCTTCAAAGGTCACCACCAAGGCCTGTGCCCCTTCTGCCATGAAGTTCAGCGGCGCAATGTTTTCTGGTATGACTATATCCTTGTAGTCGGGATATATGTTGGCCTGTTCCGTTTTTTCCTCGTAGATGGCAGGAACGTCAAAGGTCTTCTGCTTGCAGGCGGTAAGTATGGCAGCAGTCAGTACTATATATAATATATAAGGTATATGCTTCATTTATTGTTTTATGTTTGTAGAATATCGTGGTTACTCTTTGCTCCTCTGGCGGACACGGCACTATGTCATTGTTGTCTTGCTTGCTGTTATCGGACGCTGCACGCAGCGTCCCTACTGTTGTTCAACCTTTGACCTCAGCCTCTCTATGGGCGTTGACCTTCGGTTCCATTGTTGTTTTATGTTCTAATCCACTCCCTCCGTCGCTACGCTCCTCGTCTCTTCGAGCCCCGGCGTTAAACTGGGTAGTTTAACCCTCATGAGGCACAAAATGACATTCAGTCATTTCTCTAAAGACCTCATTCGCCCTGTCTCAGGGGGACAATGTGGATGAGGTCAATACGGTCTATTAGAGTTTCATCGCGCCAGCCAACTCTCCCCCTGAGACAGGGGCGAGTACCCCGCAGGAGGGGGGAGGGGGGGTGGATAGCTTTCCGTTTTCCGTTTTCACCTTTCCGTTTAATTCACTCCCGCTGTACTTGAACCCTGCTTGTCCGGCGACTTGCGTGTTGCCTTCAGATTGCCGAAGAAGTAGTAGTATGGATAGTATCCTTTGTATCTGGGGAACAGTTCCCTTGCGTACTTGGGACGGTCCTTCATATAGGGCTTCATCTCTGAAATCTTGGATGCCAATTTCTGCTGTCTGAATTCCATAGAGGGGAATCTATGCACTATACCTTCGTCCTTGGATATCATCAGACAGAGGGCATCTGCTACATTCTCTGGGGGGAGAGTGCCCTCCAGGGGACGAGTTCGCATCATAAATGCAGGCATTGACTTGGAATACATGCACACTGCCAGCGAGTTGAGCAGGGCATTCTTGCTTCGTCCTTCGGTCAGTGCAGCATTATATCCCAGGAAGGTAGGTTGCTGGTATTCGTTCTCGAACGAGTCGTTGACAGGTTCAAGTTGTCGAATGAACGCCATCTCCTTGTCGGCATTCACCACATCTGGCTTGCCCACGTAGGCGCTGTACTTCTCCACAAAGTCCTTTTCAAAGGGCACGTCGCTGAGTATGCGCAGGTATTTCCTTGCCACCTCCCATTCACCAGTCATGAGAGCACACTTTGCCAACAGTTCCATGGAATGGATATTCGGACCTATCATTGTCATGCGCTCCATAGCATGGTGGATGCATGTCTGCATGAAGCCTGCATAATAATCACAGTCCTCCTGATAGAGCATCAGTGCATTATTGTTGGATGGAACAGTATTACGTCTGTGAACATATAGAGAATCATAATCCAGACGGATGTCATACAGACGTTCGCATATCTGGTTGGTGTTCACCAAGGCTATAGCATAGTTGGCAGCGATGGGACGATATGACATATCTGCATTCTTGCGTGCCGTTTCCATGATACCCTTCCAATCGCTATTGAGAAGATCTACATTCATGTGGGCAATGACTCGGTTGTACGGACGCCATACCTCTGTTACCACTGCCTGAACAGCAAATACCGCCACTACTGCCAACAACTGCATTCTATTCTGCCATGGGGTCTCATCCTTGGGGATTCCTATGAAAGCCGGAGACTTCTTGCGTGAGAAACTCGCTATCATCACCGCCCAGATGGAAAGAATAACCGTGGCACAGAAAGGTATGCCCATAATGGCTCCCGCCTCGTTTTCAAAGTAAACGTTCACACCTTCATAGGCTATCCATGCCAAGAAAATGCCAACGGGGAAATACTGTATCCAGCGCCAGCGTGCACTCAACCTCATACCATAACCTACACACCATGTGCACCAGGTAAGCATGGAGGCAAGCAGAAGCGCTCCTGCCCAAGGATAGCGGAACATCATCATCATCATGCGGCCGATGTACCACAAACTGCCATATTCCTGACTGAGCAGGAAGTCCATCTGCTCTGCACTTGCCACCCAGAAGCTTCGTTCGCGTGCCATGCGCAGGACATCGCCGTAGTACCATGCCGCCCACAGGTATATGGCGACAAATAAAATAGGCAATACAGGGAGCAACAGGGGCTTCCTTTCCTTTTGAGGTTCTTTTTGCTTCATAATCATGGCAAAGATAATAAATTTATTTGATTAAGAGAAGGGAAAAACTGAAAAAGTGGGAAGCATCCATCCCCAATGCGCCAAAGGCAGGCAGGATAAAGCGAAGGCGGTGCACTCAAAGAGAATGCACCGCCCGTAATAATCTCGCTATTTGTGCGAGTATGTGCCTGATGACTGTCTTACTTTACTACCTTCTTTCCACCGATAATGAAGATACCATTGCCATTTGCATTTTCCAACTTGCGGCCAGAGAGGTCGTAGATGGTAGCATCCTTCTGCTCCTCGGCAGCCTCAATGTCGTTGATGTCAACAGTGGGATCTATAGCCACGGCCCTGTCAAATACATTTGCATATGCCTTTGTCAAAAGATCGTAGGTCACATAGTCTGTCATGGGAGTAGCAAAGGTCTTGTTGAGTTGCAGCTCTGCCTCTCTGATTCTCTTTGCCAAGGTATTCAGGTATGAAGTAGAAGATATAGACTTGAAAGCGTCCTTGTAAGCAAGTTTCTGAGCAGCATTGTAGAACTTGAACTCTGCCATAATGAACCAGGGGTACTTGACACCGCCATTATCTGGATCCTGCTTGCCATTGATGGTAGATACCACATCCAACCTCCAATAGCGATACGCTGTACTTGTGGTAATCATGTCGCTGAAGTAATCCTTGTTCTTGGTATCGCAGTAGCCCATCTTTGTCCATGTTTCATTGTCGTTACTGCCGTACACATCTATGCCACTTGCAAAGCTCCAAGCTGAATTGCCGACGGTCTCAAAGCGGATACTCTTGGCAGATACTCCAGTGCCCAGATCCACCTTCAAGTGGTGGTATTCAGTACTGTTGGAGTTCTGGGTCCAGTTGCTCATGAAAGCGCTTGTAGTACTTCCGTCGATTATCTTTGGCAACTGCTGATATGGTCGGCCAGGATCGGGAGCATTTGTAGAAAGATAGCCTGGCTGTGAAGAATTGTCTGTCTGCAAGGTATATGGTGTCAGGGTAATTTCATAGTCAGATACTCTGGCTACCAGTTCCTGAGCCTTTACGAGCATATCGTTCAGTTGGGTTTCACTTATCTCGTCGAAATCAGACTCCTTGACAATGTACCACTGTGAACCCTCATCGGCCTCCCACCAGGTGGTGATATAGCCTTGATTGTGCATATTCAGATAGGTATCATTGTTGGGGCGGATTCCAAACTTACCGTCACCCAGGCTCTCTACTCTAACCTGACTTGCAACAGAGGGGATACCGCTTACCATCTTTACAGATTCCACACCACCCTTCTCGGTGAGAGTAACACCTATGAGGTTACCAGCAGTTCTGTTCTGGGTGTCAGTTGTCTTGTTCTGAACATAATAGACATCGCTATTGGCTCCAGGTACTGCAACGAATGACCAGCGTGTTGCATCAGCAACACTGGTTCTTGTCTCAAATCCTAAGGCAGATGTTGCAGCCAAATAACGCACCTGGTTGGATACCTTACGTACGCAAGCGATGTTGTAAATGGCATTGGGCTGGATAGAGATTATCAGGTTGGATGTCTGCAGGTACAGAACTTCCTTGTTGAGGGCATCTGCCAGTGCAATATAGTTTGCCACATTAGAAGAAGAAATTGCTGCCTCGGCATCGGCTACGAGACCTTTCAGCTTGGCAATATCCTCGGAACGGTAGAAGCCCACCTTGTTTCCGGTTGTATCCTCCAGCTTGGTGTACTCCTTGGCTGCCTTGATGGCTGACTGCAGGATGGCCAGTTTTTCCTCGTCGGTAGCTGACTCTGCTCCGCTCTTTACCTCAGAACTTGTTCCGTCGGCATTGATACACTTGATGGTAAATCCGTTTGTTGCCACCTCGGCAGGAATCTCGAAGCTGTATCTGTTGCTCATGTACACATTGTTTCCATCCTTGTCGTAAACGATGAAGCCTACACCGCCCTTACCCTTCAAGGTAAGCTTGTTGCCGCTCAAGATGTATGTGTACTCGCTGGTGTTTGCGCTGCCGTCTATGTAGGTCAGGATGTCACCCACATCGCCATACTCGGCCTTGAGCTGTGCCTCGGTGTACCATGCCTCCCAGTTTGTAGGCTTGAATTTGCGGTCGCCTGTTGCTGTGTGTGCCCAGATGTCGGTACGCTCACGGGGAATCTGACGGTCTTCCACGAACATGATCTGCAGGTTCTCGGGATACTTCTTTGCCTTAACCTCGGCAATAGCAGCATCTATTTCCTCCTGTGTCAGTGAAACTGCATAGCTGGTATAGTCGCCCAGATAAACCTTGTCGCAGGGAACGAAGAAACCCCACAGACGGAAGTATTCTGTCAAGTCCTCCTGAGCGGCTTCACATGCCTTCTTATAGAACTTTATCCAAGTTTTTGTAGCACGGTGGTGACCACCACTGGGTGCGCCCCATTCTGGATGTGAGTACTGGACACCATCTCTGGAGAAATCCATAGGATCTTCGCGCAGGCTCTTTACGAAGGTGGGGAAGAAGTCCTTCTTCTTGCCACCGATGTGGTAGTAGAGGAACAGGTTGTAGTACATACGCATGGTGATGCTGATATCACGAGCACCGAATACTACATTGTCTGCTACATAAGCATAGTTCTGCTCAAAGTTCCAACCACGTCCCAGACGGAAACCAGTCAGGTAGGTGATGATGTTTGATGGCAGGTTCACAGATGACTCGGAGCAAGACTCCAGGTTGTATGCACCCTGGATCTGGTGTCCGTGCTCGTGGCCGGCACACCAGTTGTCAAAGTTGGCACGCTCGGCGTTGAACGAACTCTCAACACCGCCATCACCAGGGTAACTGGTATAGAAGGTGGTAGCATGTGGGTTCTGTCCGTTGGGACCTTCCATTGCCATGGTGGGGTTGTTGCAGTATGTGGGATAGAAGGCATCGCCGCCCTTGATGTTCAGAGGATAGGCAGCCTTGGAGTATTCTGTGCCGTTTTCGCACTTGCCGTTAGCCACATCGTCCATAACACCAATAATGGCAAACTCCCAAAAGTGCAGACGGTCGAACCAGTTGATGCTGTTCCAGATGGTATTGGCGAAATGTTTGGTATAGGTGTATTTCTTGAAATAGAAGAGCGAGGTGGCACCCTTTACCATGAAGTACATGCCGTTGTTTGCATTCTTTATCAGGTACTGATACTTTGCATCCTCCTCGGCACTATTCTCGGCAGGTTTCTGGTAGTAACCAACGCACTGACCGCCCTCAATGTGGATGTCCAGATCGGAGAAGTCGCTAATTTTTGCAATAGTCTTGGTGTGGGCGTTCACATTGCTTGTGGGAATGGTGTTTACCACATAATTTATATAATATACTACGCTATCGGTGGTGGTAATCACTGCATTGTAACCCTTGTTGAGCTTGGTACCCTCGTCACGAGCGCCAATGCGACCGTGGTTGCGGATGGGTGTCAGGTAAAGGGTGGCATTTGCTGGAATGTCGTTGCCCACGAACACGTGTATCACGTCCTTGTTGGTAGCATAGATACCTGTGGGGTTACCCATGAAACTGGGAGCATATGTGTTCATCTTGTCGCGCCAGTTGTTGGCATCGGAATAGGGCTTGTAGGTAGCCACACGGAAATCCTTGGCATACTTGTTCTTGTCGGCGTATGTGGTCTTGTCCGTGTCGTTCCACCACTGGTTCTTCACCTTCACGGCAATGTCCTGGATCATTACGGGCAAACCGGCTTTTGCCATGGCTGCCTTCAGCGCAGCATCGTCCATAGCGGCATAGTCTGTCTTCAGTTCTGTGCACAGGTCGCTGGTGAAGAATGTGCGCAATGCAGTAGTGAACTTGGCTGAATTCTGAGTCAGGTTGGCCAGATTATTATACTCTGCACGTGCAGCATCAACCTCTTCCTGAGTGAGAGAAACCTCCTCCACAATCCAGTGGCTGGGTTCTGTTGTATTATCCCACCAATACACTACGTTTCGAGAACCATCGCAATGCAAATAGTGATTATTGAGGGTAGCGATATAGACATGACCATCAGTGTATGTCTTGAAACTAACCGGTTGTGCGGCGCTACCTGTAGTAAAAGATGTGGACAAACTTGATTGGTCTTGCAGATACTTACCCGTATAGACGTTCTGCAAAGCACCCTGTTCGGTGTACTGCCACAACTGGTTGTAGTCGTTGTTCTGGCCAACGCAGTTGACAGTGCCCACACCCCAGTTTTCATTCATCACTGAACCGTACGAAGCATTCTTGATACGGTAGTACTTGCCTTTCTCTGGCAGTTGTGCCCATGAGCCAAGACATACAATAAATCCCAATAGGGACAGAAGAAAAAGCTTTTTCATCAGTCTGGTCTGTTTTGGTTTGTAATTCGATAAAATTTGGTGTAAAGTTATGGGAATAATCTGTAACAGTTGCAAATAGGTTGATTTTTTTTTTTGAGTTAACATTTCTTTGCATTGTTTAACACACCCGTGCGTTTTGCGGGCGAAAACAGGTAGCCATAAAGACAATCCAGCCACCCATGCGAAAGAATTGTAGTAGGTCGTACCGTGGACCGAACCCAAACAACCGGGAACTCTCGCCTCGGTCCTCGGGACGTCAAAGGTGGGGCCTCGTGTGGGCCCTTTTC
Organism: Bacteroidaceae bacterium; assembly: GCA_045659645.1. Lineage (GTDB taxonomy): Bacteria > Bacteroidota > Bacteroidia > Bacteroidales > Bacteroidaceae > Physcousia. The sequence goes on from JAZRCG010000012.1 coordinate 42,056, forward strand.
AGGGGATATTATGGCATAGCCAAATCTGCCATGCCGGCAAACTGGAACATCTGGCGGTATGCTTCTGCTTTCTTGGGCAGGGAGAGGGGGTAGGCACGGGAGGAAGAAGGCAAACGGTAGAGCACCACTTGATGTCCGTCGGCAAAGAGGCCGGGTATGGGCACATATCGGCCCACAGAGGGCATTTCGGGGATGGAGAGGGTGTGGCATAGGGTGGCGGTGGCTTTCTCGCCCGTAGTGACGATTACACGGCAATGGGGCACACGATGCAGGAGGGCATGGATGTCGGTGGGCAGGACAACCTCCTGGAACTTGTCCGAGGCATTGTCCTTTAGGCGGCGCACGGCGGTGGAAGTGTCGTAGAAGCCTATGCCCTTGTCCATCAGGAAGGGGATGATGAGGTCAAGGCGGAAGGTCTTTGCCTTGGTGTCCACAAAATAGTCCTTGTTGCCAAAGAAGATGAGTCCCTCGATACGCCAATGGTCGTTGATGAAGTTGGGATAGTAGAAGTCCATGCACCAGCGCTTCCTCTGCGGCGGGAAACTGCCCAGGAAGAGCACACGGCAGTTCTCCGGCAGAAAGGGGTGCAGAGGGTGGTACTCTACCCCATCGACGGAGCGGGCAATGTTCTCGGGGTTGAGGAAGGAGGAGGGAGTGTTCATTGGTTTTCAAAGGACTTTAAGGACCTTAAGGTCTTTAGAGGCTTTAAGGTCTTTAAAGAAGATAATGATAGTAAAAATCCCGATGGCACGAGGGAGCGCCATCGGGATTATCTTTGGGGTCCTTACATACTATATATTATATAAGGATGTGCTGTGGGCTTAGTCGGCGAGCTTTGCCTTGATGAACTCGCGGTTGAGGCGAGCGATGTTGGCGATAGTCTCGCACTTGGGGCAAACTGCCTCGCAGGCACGGGTGTTGGTACAGTTACCGAAACCCAGTTCGTCCATCTTGGCAACCATAGCCTTGGCACGACGTGCAGCCTCTACCTGACCCTGGGGAAGGAGAGCAAACTGGCTTACCTTTGATGAAACGAAGAGCATGGCAGAACCGTTCTTACATGCTGCTACGCAAGCGCCGCAACCGATACAGCTGGCGCAATCCATTGCCTCGTCGGCATCGTCCTTGGAGATGAGGATGGCGTTGGCGTCCTGAGCCTGACCTGTGCGGATGCTGGTGTAGCCACCTGCCTGCATGATCTTCTCGAATGCCATACGGTCAACCATACAGTCCTTGATGACGGGGAAACCGGCAGAGCGCCAGGGCTCTACGGTGATGGTGTCGCCATCGTTGAACTTGCGCATGTAGAGCTGACATGTTGTAGCACCGCGCTCGGTCTTGCCGTGGGGAGTACCGTTGATATAGAGTGAGCACATGCCGCAGATACCCTCGCGACAGTCGTGGTCGAATACGAAGGGTTCGTTGCCAGCGGCAATGAGTTCCTCGTTCATCATGTCGAGCATCTCCAGGAATGAAGTATCGTCGGGGACGTTCTTCATTTCGTGCTTCTCAAAATGACCCTTATCCTTGGGACCATTCTGCTTCCAAAACTTTACAGTTACTGATATATTCTTTGCCATAATAATCTTTCGGATTAAAGGGGATTAGTTCTTATAGTTACGCTGCTGAACCTTGATGATCTCGTACTGGAGAGGCTCCTTGATGAGCTCGGGAGCAGACTCGTCGTTGTTCTGGTACTCCCAGCAACCAACGTAGAAGAAGTTCTCGTCGTCGCGCTTTGCCTCGCCTTCCTCTGTCTGGTGCTCCTCACGGAAGTGACCACCACAGCTCTCCTCGCGGTGCAATGCATCGTATGCGATGAGTTCGCCCATGAGGATGAAGTCGCGCAGGTGGATAGCCTTGTCCAACTCGATGTTCAGACCTTCCTTGGTACCGGGGATGAAGAGGTTCTCGTTGAACTCCTTGCGGATAGCCTTCAGGAGCTTCAAGCCTTCCTGCAGACCTTCCTTGGTACGGCCCATGCCCACGTGCTCCCACATGATGTGACCCAGCTCCTTGTGGATAGAGTCAACAGAGCGCTTACCCTTGATGTTCATCAGACGGTCGATCTCTGCCTCAACGGCCTTCTCGGCAGCCTCGAACTCGGGCAGGTCGGTAGACAGGCGTGCCCACAGCTTCTGGTCGGCCAAGTAGTTCTGGATGGTATATGGAAGTACAAAGTAACCGTCGGCCAGACCCTGCATGAGGGCAGAAGCACCCAAGCGGTTGGCACCGTGGTCGGAGAAGTTACACTCACCGATAGCGAACAAGCCGGGGATAGTGGTCTGCAACTCGTAGTCAACCCAAACACCACCCATTGTGTAGTGGATAGCGGGGAAGATCATCATGGGGTGATAGTACTCTACGCCATTAACGGTCTTAGCCAACTTACCGGGGTTAACGTCGGTAATCTCCTCGTACATCTCGAAGAGGTTGCCATAACGCTGAAGAATCTCCTTGATGCCCAGACGCTGGATAGACTCTGAGAAGTCCAGGAATACAGCCAAACCGGTGTTGTTTACACCGAAGCCCTTGTCGCAACGCTCCTTGGCAGCACGTGAAGCCACGTCGCGGGGAACCAGGTTACCGAAGGCGGGATAACGGCGCTCCAGATAGTAGTCGCGGTCCTCCTCGGGAATCTCATAACCCTGCTTTGTGCCTGCCTGAAGTGCCTTGGCATCCTCCAGCTTCTTGGGAACCCAGATACGGCCGTCGTTACGCAGAGACTCTGACATGAGGGTCAGTTTTGACTGCTTGTCGCCGTGAACGGGGATACAGGTGGGGTGAATCTGAACGTATGAGGGGTTAGCCATCACAGCACCCTTGCGGTAGCACTGGATAGCAGCGGTGCAGTTACAACCCATAGCGTTGGTGCTGAGGAAGTATGCATTGCCATAACCACCGGTAGCGATAACAACGGCGTTGGCGCTGAAGCGAACGAGCTTGCCGCTTACCAGGTCCTTGGCGATGATACCACGGGCACGGCCGTCAACAATAACTACGTCCTCCATCTCGTAACGGGTGAAGAGCTTTACCTTGCCGGTGTTTACCATGCGGCTCAGTGAAGAGTATGCACCCAAGAGGAGCTGCTGACCTGTCTGGCCCTTGGCATAGAAGGTACGGCTTACCTGTGCACCACCGAAAGTACGGTAGGCGAGCATGCCACCGTACTCGCGAGCGAAGGGAACACCCTGTGCCACCCACTGGTCGATGATGGCGTTGCTCACCTCTGCCAGACGATATACGTTGGCCTCGCGAGCACGATAGTCACCACCCTTTACGGTGTCGTAGAACAAACGGTAAACAGAGTCGCCGTCGTTCTGATAGTTCTTGGCTGCATTGATACCACCCTGTGCGGCAATTGAGTGTGCACGGCGGGGTGAGTCCTGGATGCAGAAGTTATATACATTGAAACCCATCTCGGCCAGAGAAGCGGCAGCACTGGCACCTGCCAGACCTGTACCTACAACGATTACGTCGAGCTTGAGCTTATTCTTGGGGTTAACCAAACGCTGGTGAGCCTTATAGTTGGTCCATTTTTCAGCAATAGGTCCCTCGGGGATTCTTGAATCTAAAGTCTTTGCCATGATTTTGGTAGATTATAGATTAATGGATTTAGTTTAATAGAAAATTAGCAGCCGAGTGCATGGCAAGCGTCAGAAACAGCACCAACACCAGCAACCACTGCATCAAAGTCGGCAGGACGATAACCGAAGCAGAAGGCAACGGCAACGGCAACGAACATCAGGATGATGACAGTAGCAGCAATGCAGCTGATGCAACGCCAGCGGTTGAACCATACCTTGCCGCTCCAACCCAAGGTCTGCATAGAGCTCCACAAACCGTGGTTCAGGTGCATCCACAGGGCAGCAAGCCAAACGAGGTAGATGACGGTGTAAACGGGGCAAGAGAAAGTCTCTGCTATCCAATACACGCCATTGGTAGCCAAATGATGGTCACCGGCACAGGGAGCCAACTCTACGAGCATCATCTTTGCCCAGAAGTTCCACAGGTGCAAGCCCATACCCAGGATAACGATGATACCCAGCACGAGCATGTTCTGGCTGCTCCACTCTACCTTCTTGGGAGTGTCAACAACAGCATAACGGCTGTTGCCGCGAGCACGGCGGTTCTGGATTGTCAACCAGAAGGCATACAGGAAGTGCAATACTACCAAGCCTGCCAAACCTGCGGTTGCCACTAAGGCATACCAGTTAGCACCCAGGAAACCACAAATCATGTTGTAACCTTCAGCGCTGATGAGTGCCACTACGTTCATTGACGCATGGAACAGGAGGAAGAGAATGAGCGCAACGCCTGTTACGGACATAACCACCTTCCTACCGATTGATGAATTGATTAACCACATAGGATTTTGATTAAAGTTTAAGTGTTTATTGTTTGATTACTTTCTCTCTGTCAGGGCCCGTCGCACCCTCCTCTGGGCGTGGGTGCTTTGTGCGCCCTCGCACACGCATACTTAGATTTAGGTACGATAGACGCCACAAATTTAAGGTTTTTTATTTATTTGTGCAACGCTTTTAAGAAAAAGTAGAAAGAAATTCCGTACTTTTGCGAATGAAATAACAAGTGTAGATGATGGAATTCAATTACGATGTTGTTGTCGTCGGTGCCGGGCATGCCGGTTGCGAGGCAGCAGCGGCCAGTGCAAGGCTTGGCGCCAGGACGTGCCTGGTGACCATGGACATGAACAAGATTGCACAGATGTCGTGCAACCCTGCCATCGGCGGCATTGCCAAGGGGCAGATAGTGCGCGAGATAGATGCCCTGGGCGGACATACGGGCGAGGTTACCGACCGCACCGCCATTCAGTTCAGGATGCTGAACCGCAGCAAGGGGCCTGCCATGTGGAGTCCCCGTGCTCAGTGCGACAGGGCAAAGTTCATTTGGGAATGGAGACAGATTCTGGAGAACACAGAGAACCTGAGCATCTGGCAGGACCAGGTGAGGGAACTGCTCGTTGACGAGGAGACAAGGCAGGTCACGGGTGTGAAGACCTACATGGATGTCATCCTGCATGCCAAGAGTGTCATCATCACGGCGGGCACCTTCCTCAACGGCCTCATGCATATAGGACGCACCCAGTTGGAGGGCGGCCGTTGTGCCGAACCTGCATCTAAAGAGTTGACAGATAGCATTATACGCCATGGTATAAGGTGCGGACGCATGAAAACGGGCACTCCTGTGCGCATAGACGGCCGTAGTGTGCATTTCAAGGACATGGAGGAGCAGCCGGGCGACACCGTTACGCAGAACTTTTCCTTCATGGGCGAGGCACGCCCCCTGCCCCAGTTGCCTTGCTGGATAACATACACAAACCCCGATGTGCACGAGCGTCTGAGAGAGGGACTTCCCGAGTCGCCTCTGTACAACGGACAGATACAAAGCATAGGTCCCCGATACTGCCCCAGCATAGAAACGAAACTGGTCACCTTTGCCGACAAGGACCAGCACCAGCTTTTCCTCGAGCCCGAAGGTGTGGACACTCAGGAGTATTACCTGAACGGTTTCTCCTCCTCCCTGCCCATAGAGGTGCAGCTGGATGCCTTGCGCAAGATGCCTTGCTTCCGCGACGTGCAAGTGTATCGCCCCGGCTATGCCATAGAATACGACTTCTTCGACCCCACACAGCTGTACCACACCCTGGAGTCAAAGGTGGTGGCAAACCTCTACTTTGCCGGTCAGGTGAATGGCACCACGGGATATGAAGAGGCGGCCGGCCAGGGCCTCATTGCCGGCATCAATGCCGCACTGAAACTTCAAGGCAAGGAGAGTTTCATTCTGCATCGCGACGAGGCATACATAGGCGTGCTCATCGACGACCTCGTTACGAAGGGCGTGGACGAGCCCTACCGCATGTTCACCTCGCGTGCCGAGTACCGCATACTGCTTCGTCAGGATGATGCCGATGCACGCCTTACCGAGCGCAGTTACCGCATAGGCCTTGCCACCGAGGAGCGCTACCAGAGGTGGATGGAAAAGAAGGAGTGGATAGAGAAGATTAGCGAATTCTGCCGCACCTTCTCCGTAAAGGCGGCATACATAAACGATGCTCTGGAGGAGATGGGCACAGTGCCCTTGCAGAAGGGTTGCAAACTGATGGATCTAATAACACGTCCGCAGGTTGGCATCATGTCGCTGGCAAAGCATATCAATGCGCTCAGGCAACTTATCGACTCCATTCCCAACCGCCGCGAAGAGATAGTTGAGGCTGCCGAGATACGCATAAAGTACAACGGCTACATCCGCCGCGAGCGTGAGATTGCCGACAAGATGCTTCGCCTGGAGAATATTAAGATTCGTGGCAAGTTCGATTACGAGAGCATCAAATCCCTCTCCACCGAGGCGCGACAAAAACTTATCAAAATCGACCCCGAAACCTTGGCACAGGCATCGCGCATACCAGGAGTATCTCCATCGGACATCAACGTGTTGCTGGTGCTAATGGGAAGATAGGACCCACCCCTAACCCCCTCCGCGAATATGAGTTCGGAGTACTCGGAGTAGTCAGAGTATTCTGAAAAACTCGGATTACTCAGATTATTCAGATTACTCAGAAGTCCCCAACAGACGCAATGTTTCACGTGAAACAATTGCACCAAGAGAAAAACGCAATTACACTAAATATGAACAACAAAACACTATTAGAAAACCTCAGGGTAGTACCCGATTTTCCCATTCCTGGCATTCAGTTCCAAGATGTCACTACCCTATTCAAGAACCCCAAGTGCCTAAAAATTATGCGCGACGAAACCTTGGCCATGTACAAGGACAAGGGCATAACCAAGGTGGTTGGTGTGGAGAGTCGCGGCTTCCCTCTTGGAGGTATATTGGCGGCAGAATTGAATGCCGGCTTCGTTATGGCACGCAAGCCCAACAAACTCCCTGGCGAGGTAATTGAACAGGAGTATGCCAAGGAATATGGCACCGACAAAATCTGCATGACTTCGGATGCCATCAGCGAGGAAGACGTGGTGCTTATCCACGATGACCTACTTGCCACAGGTGGCAGCATGAGGGCGGTTTACGACCTCGTGAAGAAGTTCAACCCAAAGAAGATTTACGTCAACTTCATCATCGAACTCACCATCGAAGGCCTCCACGGAAGGGATGTTTTCGATGCGGATACAGAGATAACAACGTTGATGGTGATTTAATAGAGGACCCCTCCCCAACCCTCCCACAGGGGAGGGAGTATAATGTACTGCTGATGTAAACACAAGACGGCTGATACCACTCCCCTCCCTTGCGGAGGGGTTGGGGGTGGGTCCGGTAATCTTCAAAATTGAATATGAAACAAGCACCCGTTCAACACCTGAAAGCCATCGTGGGCAGTTTACCCGAACTACCCGGGTGCTACCAGTACCTCGACGAAAGCGGTACTATCATCTACGTTGGAAAGGCCAAGAACCTGAAACGTAGGGTTAGCAGCTACTTCAACCGAGAGCACGATAACTTCAAGACAAGTGTGCTTGTTACCAAGATTCACGACATAAAATATATTGTAGTAAACACCGAAGAGGATGCCCTGCTGCTGGAGAACAACCTGATAAAGCAATGGAATCCTCGCTACAATATACTGCTGAAAGACGGTAAAACCTACCCAAGCATCTGCATAACCAACGAATACCTGCCGCGCATCATCTACACAAGAAAGATAGACAAGCGTCTGGGCACCTATTTCGGTCCTTACAGCCACATCCCCACCCTACAGGCATTGTTGGAACTAATCAAGAATCTGTATCCTCTGCGACGTTGCAGAGAAGTAATCTCTGCTGAAAGCATCAGAAACGGCAAGCACAAGCTTTGCCTGGAATACCACATCAAGAACTGCAAAGGGCCATGTTGCGGCCTCCAAGACAGGGAAGAATACCTTGCCTACATCAACGAGGCTCGGGAAATACTGAAGGGAAATACCGGTGAAATCGAGCGGCAGATGCTGGCCGAAATGCAATCCCTGGCCGAGGAAATGAGGTTTGAAGAGGCAGAAGCCATCAAGCGCAAATATGTCCTTCTGGAGAACTACCGCAGCAAGAGCGAGGTAGTGAGCAGCACACTGCACAATATCGATGTTTTCAACATAGAAAACGACGAAAAAACGGCATACATCAACTATCTGCACGTTGTGAACGGCTGCATAAACCAGGCCTTCACCTTTGAATACACAAAGCGCCTAAACGAGAGTGCCGAGGAACTGCTCATAGCCGGTATAGGTGAAATGAGGGCAAGATACGGCAGCAAAAGTCGTGAAATCATCGTTCCGTTCCACGTGGAACTATCGTTGGACAATGTGGAGTTTACCGTACCGCAAAGGGGCGACAAGAAGAAGTTGCTGGAACTCTCCCACCTGAATGCCTTACAATACAGGAAGGACCGATTAAACCAGGCGGATAAGTTGAATCCCGAGCAGAAACAGGTGCGTTGCCTGAAGGAATTGCAGGATACCCTGGGCCTTGACACCCTGCCCATGCACATCGAGTGTTTCGACAATAGTAACATCAGCGGCGAGGATGCCGTGGCTGGCTGTGTGGTATTCAGGAAGGCAAAGCCATACAAAAGCGACTACCGCAAGTACAATATAAAGACGGTACAAGGGCCCGATGACTACGCCTCCATGAAGGAGGTGGTACGTCGCCGTTACAGCCGCATGATGGAGGAGGAGACTCCCCTACCCGACCTTATCATTACCGACGGTGGAAAGGGGCAAATGGAGGTTGTCAGAGAGGTTGTAGAGGACGAACTGAACCTGAGCATACCCATAGCCGGTTTGGCAAAGGACGACAAGCACCGCACCAATGAACTGCTCTTTGGATTCCCGCAGAGGACCATCGGCTTGCGCCTGGACAGTGCCCTGTTCCGCTTCCTCACGCAGATACAGGACGAGGTGCACCGCTTCGCCATCACCTTCCATCGCGACAAGCGAAGCAAACGACAGATTGCCAGCGAGTTAGACAGCATCCCCGGCATAGGTCCCAAGACAAAGGAACTGCTACTCAAGCACTTCAAGAGCATGGCTAGGATACGCAAGACCTCCTTGGAGGACCTGATAGAATGTATAGGAGAAAGCAAAGGAAAGGCACTATATGAGAAACTAAAGCCCATTCCCGACACCTCAATAGAGGAAAGCTAGAAAGGGCAAACGACGGATGCAATTTGCTGATTTATACTGATAAAACGATTAAAAACTAAATATTAAATCAAACCTGCCATACTACTCCCCTATATTAAGTAGGGGTTAGGGGTGGGTCACTTAAAACATTATGGAAGAAAACAAGTATGAACAGATGTTGGCCGAGTACGATACCAACATCAAGGACGAGGAGGTAAAGCGTGCCGTGGCACGTATCATCGAGGACAAGGTGGCAGAGAACGACACCCTGGAGGTGAAGAAGTTCCTGATGGGCAGTGTGGAACTTACCACCCTGAAGACCACCGACAGCGATGAAAGCGTGCTGAAATTCACCGAACGTGTGAACGAGTTAGAGGATGCATACCCCGACATGCCCCACGTTGCCACAATCTGTGTCTACCCATGCTTTGCACAGATCGTGAGCCAAAGCCTGGAGGTAGAGGGTGTGGAAGTGGCTTGCGTAAGCGGTTCCTTCCCCAGTTCTCAGGCGCTTATCGAGGTGAAGGTGGCAGAGACCGCCCTGGCCATAAAGGACGGCGCCACAGAGATAGATATGGTGATGAGCGTGGGCAAGTTCTTGAGCGGCGATTACGAGACGGTGTGTGATGAAATCAGCGAATTGAAGGCCGTTTGTGGCGAGAAGAAGTTGAAGGTAATCCTGGAAACCGGCCTCCTACCCTCTTGTGCCGACATCAAGACAGCCAGCCTTCTGGCCATGTATGCAGGTGCCGATTATATCAAGACAAGCACCGGCAAGGAGAACCCTGCCGCCACTCCCGAGGCTGCCTACGTGATGTGCCAGGCAATAAAGGAATACTACGATAAAACCGGCATTCGCATCGGTTTCAAGCCCGCTGGCGGCCTCAACACCGTTCACGATGCCCTTGTGTACTATACCATAGTAAAAGAGGTTCTAGGCACCGAATGGCTCACCAACCAATACCTGCGCCTCGGCACCAGCCGCCTGGCAAACCTGCTCCTGAGCGAAGTCGTGGGCGAGGAGGTGAAGTTCTTTTAAACGGAAAACGGAAAACTATTCCCTACCACCGCGCCAGCAGACTGTCCCTCTGAGACAGGTGGGCGAAGAGGGTCTTTAGAAGAATGACTGATGTCATTCTGTGCCCTCTGAGGGTCGCAATTCCCATTGCGACGCTGGGTAAAGAGCAAAGCGACGGAGGGGGTGGATAAACCGCTCACCACTCACCACACATCCGTTAGAGAGCAGTTTTCCGTTTTCCGTTCCCCTTTTCCCTCTTGACAATCCAAAATTCACGCCCCTGTGGCCGAAAATGTGAAAGAAAACGATTCTCACGAGGCAAAGAAATACCCTTAACAGATGATTCTTAGTCTGTTAAGGGCTTTTTACTATGTTGGGGATAATGGACGAAGTAGAACGAACAGGGGCAAAAAGAGGCACATGTAGTAAGGAAGTGACAATTTTGCCCCGTCTCCCCTACTCTGCCTACCAATCACCTATAGAAACCTACCAATTATAGAATGTAGCAGGAACACTTCTTTTCATAGTCATGCCAAATTGACAAATAAATACAGACAATACTATTTTCCGTTAGGCCAAATTGAACGAATAGTGACAATGCACTCTAACCTCATACATTATAAAGAAGAGTAAATACTGTTGGGGTATTAGCAAGATAATGGAAATTACGGATAAAGCAAAGCCATCCATTTACGGAATATCCTTAATGATTTGTAGAAGGAAATATTTGCTATATCACATATTTTTACTACATTTGCAATGCAATAGGGCACTCCCCTATTTGCATCTTATCGGAAAAATAGCGTTTTTGCTATTGTCACTTGATCTAAGAAACTGCCAATTTCTAACACTACAAGGACAATAGGCACTCAAAACGCCTACGCGATAGCGTGGGTTGTGCTTATATGTAGTGTGGGTATGGCAGTACCTTTAGATCGTATAAAGCAGTCCACGCTTTTCTTTTACAGATGAGTATCGGACACAAAGGAACGGCAATATTGCATTAACTATAAAAAGTTCTGTTATGAAAAAAGTATTTCTAATTCTGGTACTGCTATCTATACATATCAGTACATGTTTTGCACAAGATTGGTATGAAGTTGTATATTTGAAAGACGGAAGCATTATCAAGGGTTTGATTGTTAAGCAGAAACCAAATGCATATATCAGAATACAAGATCTTGAGGGAAATATTACTATTATTGATTACCTACAAATAGATAAGATAACCAAAGAACATGTTACTGAGGACGAAAGGGCTAAAGTAACAGGTGTTGTCAGTAAGATGAATACTTCCTATAGCGAGAAGAAGGATGCACCTATTTCAAATGGCGAACTAAGGGGCAAAAGATATAGAGGAATATTTGATGTTTCTGTAAGTCCCAGTAATGATGGAGTTTATTACAAATTTAATTCTATTGTTTATGAGGGTACCATTTCACATGGTTATCAATTAAATCCTTACTTTTTCTTTGGTACCGGTTTGGGGGTGCACCATTATGATTTTGACCATTTTGAATCAATTACCACCGTTACAATATTTGAAAACTTCCGCGCTAACTTTACTGACACCAAGATATCTCCTTATTTTGACGCAAAAATTGGATTTGCCGTTACCGGTATGGACGGTATATACTTTTCTCCAAGTTTAGGTATACGTTTTGGAACTTCAGGCAATTTTGGTATCAACATCCAAGTAGGCTACAGCATGCAAGGTTACAAATATATTAGTAATGGTCTTGATGTAGAAAAGGCATATAATCACAGCATAAATTGCACACTTGGTATTGATTGGTAATTCCTTCTTAACTATAAAATCCACATCTAACACCAGCAATGGCATAAAACACATAAATACGTTTGTATTTCATGAAAAAACACTATCTTTGCGAAATGTATATTGGTTTTTCACACTATGAAATACAGTATTAGGGACATATTCGAGTATATTATTGCCTTGATAAACGAGTTTGCCAAGCGGTATAGTTTGACAGAAAAGCAAGCGTACAGATATATCCGTGCCCATAAAGGCATTGCCTTCATAGAAGAAAACTATGGTGCCATGCACACGCTCAGTTTTGATGATGCCGTGGAGAGTGTTACACTTTATTGCAGAAGAACAGGAGGTGAACTATGATTTTATACCATGGTTCTAATGTCGCTATTGATCATATAGAACTTGAAAAATCAAAACCATTCAAGGATTTCGGACAAGGATTCTATTTGTCTGAAAATGAAGGACAGGCCTTGGATATGGCACAACTTAAAGCACTTACATTCGGAGGAAAACCTTTTGTATCAAAGTTTGAATTTGACACCTCATTGATGCACAATTCAGACCTTCGTATTAAAATATTTAAGGAATACTCTGAGGAGTGGGCAGACTTTGTCTTTGCAAATAGAGAAGGAACGGATGTTGAGCACTATGACATTGTCTATGGACCTATAGCAAATGACAAGGTTGGATTGCAAATCAGAAAACTCAAAGATGGTTCCATTGACAAGACAGAATTCCTGAATCGGCTCAAGTATATGAAGGGCATAACCTTCCAATACTATTTTGGTACAGAAAGAGCCATCAAACACCTGAAAAGACTATGACAAGGGCAGAGTTTGAATACATGAAAGAGGCAATGGCTGCTGACCTGGCAGAATTGCTTTCAAAAGATTTTGGCATGAGCATAAGCGAAGCGCTTGACACCCTGTATGACTCTGAAACATACACCAAACTTTGCGACCCTGCAACAGGCTTATACTTCCAAAGCACAAAATATGTCTATACTCTGTTAAACTCGGAGTTAAAAACGGGCAGGATTTCATAATCTCCCTACCCTTTCTGAAGCACCCCAAAGAAAACGGAAAACGGAAAACTACCCTCGCAGTTTCCCGTTTTCACCTTTGAATTCGTCGAACCTGCTCCCGCTCGGCATAATCAAAGTAACTTTGTTTCTGCTATCGCTTACTCGCAGATTTCCGTTGCCTTACTGCGCCCTCTTTGCCACGTAATCAAGATAGTATTGCAGGGTTTGGACAATGATGCTCTCCCCTACCTCATCCAGCAAACCTGTGGCCATGCCGGACATGTCGCTCATGGCACTTTCGGCATACACTACCCCACCCTCCCCTGTGGAGGGGCCCCGATGGTTGTAAAAATGATTTTGAGCGATTCTCACGAGGCAAGAAAACGCCCTTAATAGATGAATATCAGCCTATTAGTGGCGTTTTCTTTTGTGGGTAGACACGTGCCATATAGAATTGATAACGACAAAGATGGTCATCAGTTCTCCAAAAGAGTAAATTTTCGCTGCTCCCCTCTACTCCATCAACACTTCTCCTTCTATGTTGTATCAGAGTCTCGGCTCATAAGATAAGAGATCGCCACAATTTTCGAGAACTTGTTGATAAATCTCCCGACACCTCTTCTCCGTCATCTTTATCTTCTTACCGACGAAAATAAAATCCTGTAAAGTCGGATTACCTGTTCCGTTTACCGAAGTTGCATGCTGGCCATTATAACCTTCAACACATAGAGTAAGGTCGTACGCAGGAGCCAATGACCAACGCCACCTACCCTTATCGTCTTTTTGCATCAAGTAGCTAAAGTTCTTGCAATGGTCATCCTTGTTATCTGTAAGATAATTAAAAACCATGCGTCTATACATCTCCTCAACATCAGAAGCGCTTTGCGTAATGTAGCCAGTAAGCGTCAACAGATTGGTATAATCAAGTACAGGATTGGACAAGGAGACGCAAAGCAATCCACCAGCCGTGGCCATGTGAATCCTCTCTCCGTAAAGACTCAGGTCAAACCGCTTGGTGGCAAAATACTTGCCATTTACAAGTTTGAAATCAGGAACATTTATACCACATCTGCGAGCCACTTCATTATATAGGAACTCTTGCTGTCCCATGCCCAAAGGGTCATATACATGACGAAACTTTACAAGCCAATGACCATCGTTGTCTGAAAATATAGCCTTGGGACGACAACCTCCACTGTTGCCACTGTTGTAGAGCAGAAGACCAACATCAGTATCCTGCTGTTCCTTCAAAATCTCCAGCGCTTTAGCTTGCAACACATCAAAATCGCATGTTTCACGTACCCCATTTATCATCCTTTGAGGCTCGTAAGTCAATGCTCCCATTCCCCCAGAGCCAACAATGCTAAGCCTGTCAAGAGCCGACAAATCTCTATCGTCAATACCCTCTTTCAGTAAAGCTTTATGAAGCAGGTAACGCCCATAGCCATCAGGCATGCTATCCTCAAAAATGCCAAAATTACCATAGAAAGGTTGTGGTTTCGCTATAAACAAACCTGGCCTTAGGGGCAACTCCAATGGGGATATGCTAAAACCTTCAGCAAGCCATGTCTTACTGTACTCAAACACGCACAACCTATTGTCGGGAGTAAGTGACATCATCCCCACCTCAATACCATGGTACCTTACTATAAGCCTATCTATCCCCTTCATGACCTATGTGCTTTCTTTTTACCTGCATTCTTACGTATTTCTGCAAGTTCCTCCATTGTTGAGTATTTGGGTTCAGCAAATACATCCTTTATCTCTGAGGCATACCCCATCACCACAGCTATAGCAATAAGATTTTTGAGTGAAATCAAGCCTGTACGCTCAAAGCGAACTATGTTACTGACAGCCACTCCCGACCTTTGTGCTACATACTCACGCGTAAAATTCTTCTCAATCCTACGCGTCCTAAAGTCAGATGCCAGCTTCATTGCAACATCATCATTATTATCAAGCATGAGGTCATCCAAAACAGATAATATATTGTTCATATCAGTATCTTTTATATGGATAGTAATAATATCTTATCACATGCAAAGATAGGAATATTTGAACAAAAAGCAAAGAAATATAACAGGAATCATGTTAGGAAAGACAAAATAAATGGCAGACAAATCACGACCATTAAGCTGTATCACTAAGCTGTATCATTATAAACTTACTAAAAATATACAACGAAACATTTGGTGGTTTCATATATAATTTCTAAATTTGCAAAGCTATAGGTGGGCAATAGCTAGACGTGGCATATCCCAACCAAGCACATATACATAAGAAAGCGTTACTGGCGCTTTGGTTTTGACGCAGTAAGAATCTCGCAAATTCATCAGTTTGTCAAAAACAAAGCAACGAAAACGCTCTACGGGATGTATTATATTCTTATATATACATCGGCGTGGGGCTTTCTGCGTTGCTCGTTTCGGGACAAATTGGGCAATACGAGAGCCTTTACTGCGCGAGACGAGCAATAGTATGGGCCCTGCGCTTTTTTTGTGTGTATATACAGAAGCATAAACATCCATCTGTTAATCTGGGGCCGATTAATAAACATTAAATAATTACTTATGAAAAAGTTTTTATTCGTTTTGGCAGCCATGTTTTGCGTAGCATCAGCTTCGGCTCAGACAAAGGTTTCGGGTATGATTGAGAACTCGAAGTGGGCTGTTGGTCTCCGTGCAGGTGGTAGCTTTGAGGCTGTAGCAGAGGGGTTCTATGCTAAGGACCGTCAGATTGAGGCTCGTTTGGGTTATGACTTGGCTAGTGGCTTCGGCTTGACAGCTCTTCACGTATGGAATCCTTGTGAGTGGGATTGGACTCCAAAAGTATGCGGGTGGTTCCTCGATGCTGGTGTTGGTGCTTTTGTTAGCACTCCAAGCTTCAGCGATGTATATGTTGGCATAGCTGGTACTGTTAAGTTCGGTGTTCGTTTCAAGAAGGTACCTGTACGTCTCTATGTCGACTACACTCCAAAGTTTGGTTTGTATGCAGGTGGTGGAACAACTGGTTTCTACGGAGGTTACAGCAACGCAGCTATTTCAGCAACATACTGCTTCTAATTCATCATCCACATTAAACTAATAGAGTAGGAGGAAAACTATCGTTTTCCTCCTACTTTCGTTTCTGACGTATGTGTCGTTGATAGTATCCTACAAGGAACTTTTTTGCTTCATTAGCAGAAAAGATTCACACCTTTTCTATAGGCATACTGTTGAGGTTTGCGGTTTCCTTGATTCCATGCTTCAGCCAAAAAGACGTTAGTCTTACTCGTGCCAACCTATATTGCAATTAAGGCTATAGTAGTCTCCTGCCAGTCCTCATAGTAGGAGGATTCAAATCCTCATAATAAGAGGACAGCAGTACCCATAGTAGGAGGACTCACTTGTCGATAGGAAGGTATGACACAAACATTCACGGGCACTTGCTTTGAAAGCAGATGCCCGTGAATAGTATTCCTTATTATAATAATAAACAGAAGCGAACGGAGAGGGGGAGGTTTCAGATTTAATCTGGCTTAGTCGTCTTGAATCCGTTTACATCGCTCTCTTCGCTACGTAATCGAGATAGTACTGCAGGGTTTGGGCAATGGCGGTCTCCCCTACCTCATCCAGCAGGCCGGTGGCCATGCCGGACATGTCGCCCATGGCACTTTCTGCATACAAGACACCACCCTCCTGGCGGGTGAGGTTGACAAGATGAGTGATTTCCTCTTGCGATGCCTCGCCGGCACGGACCTTCAGGGCAAGGGCATGGGCCTCGGGGTTCTTGTTGGCAACATAGATGACGGGCAGTGTAAGTTTGCCCTCCTTCATGTCGTTGCCAACAGGCTTGCCCACATCGTGCTGGTCGTCGTAATCGAAGATGTCGTCCTTCAACTGGAAACATATACCGAGAAGCATGCCAAAGCGTTTCATTGTATATATATAGCCGGGATGATCCGTAGCAAGCAAGGCACCCACCTCGGCACAGGCAGAGAAGAGAGAGGCGGTCTTCTTGCGCACCACCTCGTAGTATGCGCCCTCCCCTATTTCCTTGCTGTCCACGTTGGCCAACTGCAGAAGTTCGCCATCCGATAGCATGATACCCACGTTGGAAATAAGCGCCACTACCCTACTGTCGCCACATGCCACGGCATGCTCAATGGCCTTGCTGAGGAGGAAATCGCCCACAAGGACGGCTGCCTTGTTGTCCAGAAGGCTGTTCACGCTCTTCTGGCCACGACGGCGGTCGCTCTCGTCAACAATATCGTCGTGCACCAGGGATGCCGTGTGCAGAAGTTCCATGGCAATAGCCGCATGGATTACCTGATCGCTGACCACATCCACACTGTTGTCGGCACCACGAGCAGCCAGCATCACCAGTATGGGACGCATCTGCTTGCCGGTGCGGCGAGTCAGGTGATCCAATGCTATTCCAAGCAAAGGATTGTCGGACTTGAGCGACTCACGGAACATTTCATTGAAACGTGCCAGGTCGGCCTCAACGGGTTTTCTTATCTCTTTTAGTAAATCCACTGGACTTATAATCATGCGTTATCAAATGCAAATTTACAGAAAAAGGCGGAATATTATCACAATTTTCAGTATTTTTGTAGGCAAATAAGATAAATAGTTATGAAATTGTTCCTTTTGGATGCATATGCTCTCATCTACAGAGCCTACTATGCTTTCATCAAAAATCCTCGATACAACTCCAAGGGCGAGAACACAAGTGCCATCCTGGGCTTTGTGAACACCCTGGAGGACGTGCTGCGCAACATGCGCCCCACACACCTTGGTGTGGCCTTTGACCCGCATGGCGGCACCTTCCGCCACGAGGCCTTCCCCGAATACAAGGCTCAGCGCGAGGAGACACCCGAGGCAATACGCTTTGCCGTGCCCAAGATAAAGGAGATACTGGAGGCTTACCACATTCCCGTGCTTGAAGTCCCCGGATACGAAGCCGACGATGTAATAGGAACATTGGCACATCAAGCTGACCTCCAGGGCATTGAGACATACATGATGACGCCCGACAAGGACTACGGCCAGTTGGTGACGGAGCACGTGAGCATGTACCGTCCACCCGTTGGCAAGAGCGAGGCACAGGTCTTGGGTCCCAAGGAGATATGCGAGAAATGGGGCATAGAGTCGCCCCTGCAGGTAATAGACATCCTGGGGCTTATGGGCGACTCCAGCGACAACATACCCGGTTGCCCGGGGGTGGGAGAGAAGACCGCCTGCACACTCATCCAGCAATGGGGAAGCATAGAGAACCTGCTTGCCAACACCGACAAACTGAAGGGTGCCATACAGAAGAAGGTGGTGGAGAATGCCGACCTCATCCGACAGAGCCACTGGTTGGCAACCATAGTGAAGGACGCACCCATCACACTGGACATCAATGCATTGGAACTCAGCGAACCCGACCACCAAGCCCTGCAAGGCATCTACGAAGAACTGGAGTTCCGCCAACTGCTGAGGAAGAAGAAAGAGGTAAAGTCCGAGTATTCTGAATATTCCGAGTACTCCGAAAAAAACAAAAGCGGACAAAAGGCAAAACAGCAGCCAAATCCCTCAGATTTCCGTTCTACGATTTCCGATTTCCGTTTCAAAGACGGCAGCATACAGGGCGACCTTTTCGGGGGCTTTGGCAAACCTGCCTCCTCACCGCAGGAGGAAACGACGGAGCAGGGCGAACCCGACCTTTTCAGCATGGCCGCGGCACCAGCGCCTGTGCACGAACCTCCATTCATCCTGGATGGCGACACCATCATAGGGCACGACCTGAAGGCACATTGGCAGGAACTTACCGAACAGTATCCCGAGGTGCAAGCACTTGGTTTAGAGGCAAGTGGAGTGGGGGAGAAACACCTCTTTGATACCGCCATAGCGCACTACCTTCTGCATCCGGAAATGCGCCACGGACTTGAATACCTGAAGGAGGCGTACCGCAAGGCAACACTGAAGGAACTGAAGGAACTCTTCGAGAAGGAGTTGCACGAGACGGGGCTTTGGGACATCTTCCAGGACATGGAAATGCCCCTGATGTGCGTACTTGCCAGAATGGAAAAGACGGGTGTGCGCATAGACGAACCGGGACTTGCAGAGACAAGCCGACACTTCACACAGGAGATGACACTGCTGGAGGAAGAGATATACCAGTTGGCAGGGCAGAGGTTCAACATCGCCTCTCCGCGGCAGGTGGGAGAAATCCTCTTCGATGTACTGAAACTCGACTCCAAGGCAAAGAAGACAAAGACAGGGCAGTACGTCACTGGCGAGGAGGTGCTGGAAGGCCTCAGAAACAAGCACGACATAGTGGGCAAGATACTGGAGCACAGAGGGTTGAAGAAACTTCTGGGCACATACATAGATGCCCTGCCAAAACTGGTAAACGCCTCCACGGGACACATACACACCACCTTCAACCAAACCGTAACGACCACCGGCCGACTCTCGTCCTCCAACCCCAACCTGCAGAACATCCCCGTGCGCGATGCCATGGGCAAGGAGGTGCGCAAGGCCTTCATCCCCGACGAGGGACAACTGTTCTTCTCTGCCGACTACAGCCAGATAGAACTCCGCATCATGGCACACCTCAGCAAGGACGAAAACCTGGTGCAGGCCTTCCTGTGCGGAGAGGACATACATGCCGCCACGGCAGCAAAGATTTTCCACAAGGACATCAGCGAAGTGACAAGCGATGAGCGCAGACGTGCAAAAACGGCCAATTTCGGCATCATCTACGGCATCAGTGCCTTTGGCTTGGCAGAGCGCCTCGGATGCAGCAGAAGCGAAGCAAAGCAACTTATTGACGGATATTTCCAAACCTATCCCGGTGTGAAGGAATACATGGAGCGAAGCATTGCCATGGCACGCGAGAAGGGGTACACCGAAACCATCTTTCACCGCCGCTGCCCCCTGCCCGACATCAACAGCCACAATGCTGTGGTGCGCGGATATGCCGAGCGCAATGCCATCAACTCGCCCATACAGGGCAGTGCCGCCGACATCATGAAGATGGCCATGATACGAGTGGACAAGCGCATGCGAGAGGAAGGCCTCCAAAGCCGCATGATCCTACAGGTGCACGACGAACTTAACTTCAGCGTCCTTCCCGAAGAGCGCGACCAGCTCCAGCGCCTCGTTATAGAGGAGATGCAAAGTGCCGCCTCGCTCTCCGTCCCCCTCATTGCCGATGCAGGCTGGGGCACCAACTGGCTGGAGGCACATTAAAGACCCTTCTGCGTTAAAGTATGCGAATTCCTTGCATCATAAAGCACTTATTCGTACCTTTGGACCTTGAAACAAGCATTTGACATGAAAAAGATACCCTTTGTACTACTGCTGGTGGCAATGATGCTGAGTCTCACATCTTGGAAAATGGAAAGCGCAAGCCTTCACCCCTCACCCCTCACCATTCACCCTTCACTGTTACCATCAGACACCACAAAAGCCAAGCCAGCAAAGCGGGACACTTCTGTGGCATATACCGACACATTGGAGGAACTGAGCGTCCAAGCCAAAAAAGGCCTGGCGGTAGAGGATGCAATAAAAAAATCCTTGAACAACGGCCTTACACAACCTCGCCAAAAGAGTGTTTCCGACATCATCGGTTCCAAAGCCACCGACTACATCATGCATCCCTTTGCATGGAAGGAACGCAAAAAGGACAAGAAACACAAAAAGGACAAAGAAGCCCTTGTAAAACTGGAGGCTGCCAAGACCTACGAAGATGAACTCGCCGAAGCCATCTATCGCCAATTGCGAGAGGACTCCATCGCTGCAGCAAAGAAGAAAGAGGCAGAGAGGAAGTAATATCCTGCAAGGATTTTCAAATATGTGTGAAGATTTAGAGAAACAATACAACGAACTTTTACCAGAATACCGAAAGTGCGTTGAGAAGAAGATGGTTCCAGAGGACTATCTACAATATAACGAGATACTCTTTTCTGCACACAGCCTTGGCATAGAGGGAAATTCATATACCATCAATGACACCAAGGCACTGAAGGAATTGGGATTGGGCGTAGTGCCTACAAACAAGTCCTTGGTGGAGACAATGGAGATGCTTGACCACTTCCATGCCTACGAACAGATGCTTGATTCCACACAAAGCCCTCTAACCGAAGATTATATCCTGTCGCTACATGCCACACTCACACACCATACCATTTCATATCGTCACCCCGGTGCTAACCCAGGAGAATATACCACGATGGACATGGGGGCAGGAGATACCCTTTTCGGCGACCATGAACAACTGATAAAGAAAGTTCCTGACCTTCTGCAACATACAGAAAATGCCCTTCAAAAGGGATTGCCTCCAATGTTCGTTGCTGCCATTTTTCACGGGCACTTCATATATCTTCACCCCTTCAGAGACGGCAACGGACGTATGGCTCGCCTTCTGTCCAACAAAATTCTTCTTCAGGCAGGACATCCCATCCTCATCATTACACGCGAATCCAAGGAAGAGTACATCCGCGCCCTGAAACTCTTCCACAACGACAGTGCCGAATACCTGGTGGCCTTCTTCTACCAATGCGCCATTAGGCGAATGCAGAAGGAAATAGAAGAAAAAAGGCAGAATACCATCAAGGGCATGACCTTCCTTCTGTGATGCGTATATTGCAGGACCTATATTCAGCGGAGAATCCATAGGTCTTGCCACAGGGTTGCTTTTGGTGCAAAACGATATCCATCCTGAAACATGATACCGCCAATTCCACGAAAACTCCATTGCCAACGCAAGAAAAAAGAAAAAATAACACCCGACTATCTACATTATCTCTTTCTGATTATCATAGCTAATAATCTCTTTTTAAATATAAATCATATGTAATACAACTTCCATCACAGGTTATTCTTTCATTAATTCCCCTGGTATGAAGACTTTGAGAGTCTATAGAAATACGATAATATCCATTTTGCAGATTAATATTACTTCTACTATTTTTAGGGACTCTTATTAAACCTTTGCCAAAAGAACCATCATAGAAGAAAGTTACCTCATAAGATGAATTGTTGATTATTAACACAGGAGTACTACCACAATAATTTGCGGATATTTTACGATATCTACCTTCAGACTTTAAATATTCATCATCAAGAATAATCTTTCTAGCAGTAGACTCATGCTGGCCATTCGGATATCGTTCCAAATAAAATCGAGATAAATATACTGAGTCCAATAAAATTACTCGTTGCCAAGCATTGTCATCTTTATCCCATTTACTAAATTCTCTATCAACAATCGATTGTGGGGCATTTAGTAAAAAATCCTTGATTGGAACATTCTTTGCCAACATTCGCCATTGCTGATGGTCATCATCCCTTTCTATATTTATATATAAATTCTCCAGTTCTGTTTCTGTTTCAGTCTTGATTTTTAAAATAAATGGAATATGATACTCCTTGTATTTATTTAAAAAACTACAGCGAGACACCAAACTATTATTGTAAAAATTATTAAATATTATTTGAATGGCTCTCTCTTTGTCTTTTATATCTAATCGAGAAAAAGCCAAACTAACATCCATCAGTGTAAAATTATCAATTTTACCTTTCTTTCTATCTATTATTTCGTTAAAATGAATTAGACTTTTCTTCCCCTGCGCATAATCACAAATGAAATATCCACACATAGGTACTATTGTTACCAAAATAAATACTAAAACAGTGTTTTTCCATTCAGATTTCATCTTAAAGGTGTTATAAGTACATAAAGCCCTAACGACACCTAATATAGCAACTATATACATTAGAAATCCGATGAAGTTTATCAAAGAAAATACAAAATTCATTATTAAAACGCTCCTGAAATAAGAAAGTAAATGAACACTATTATGGCATCTATCAGCATAAACCAACAACAAAAAGTAGCACATCCGTCTCCATTCTCTACTTTGTATATTCTGCCACTGACATGTTGCGGAGTTATGCTAACCATATATTCAGCAGCCTTTCCTATATTTTTTTTTATATTTTCCTTATTCCTTTCAACTGGAGATTGGGATAAAAGGCGTTCTAATTCTCTTTTTCTTAACTTTTTCTTCCTATAATCCTTTTCCAATGATTGTCTAAATCGATATAGCTTTCGTTGAATATCAATTCCTGGCATAAACTGGTACTTGAAATCTAATGGATATATGTGCTCATATAATTTCTGGATTTTAACATCAACTAGGCTTGGTTGAGCAAAAAGCTCATCCAAGTATCTAAGTTCACCAGCTATTTGCTTCAACTCCTCCGCATACTTTATTTGTTCTTCCTCGTACGTCATTATCCTACTCCAACAATAGCCATTAAAATCAAAAAAACAACTATGACAATAGCAACCTTTATTATAATTTCTAGCGCACAACCTGCCGTTTCTTTTGCGACGATCCCTGTTATAGTCCCAACCTCCTTTAACTGATCTATGCCTTTCTGTGCTGCTGTTCGTGTATCTATTCCTTTTTCATTGCATCTATCTTCTATTTCCTTTTTGAAAAGATTGAATTTTTTTATGCGATATGCATAATCCATATTAAGAGCTTCTAATTTCTGGCATACACTTAAAAATCCAATAAGGATTTCTTTTTGAGATGAATAAAATTTTATTATATCCTGAACTGACAATTTATCTGTTATAATGTCAGAAGAACTATTCATATAGGCTTGCATTCTATGAGAAATTACATCAACTATTTCTGTACTAATATTTATGTAATCAACAGATTGCCTACCAAGTTTATGCTCTATTGAAGCCAAATGCGGCATAATATTTTCAAGTAATAGCGATACATTTAGATTGTTCGTATAATGAGAGTCGTTGTAACTATCAATCTCCTCACGTATGACATCAACTTCACCATTAATAACCTCACTATACTTATTCTTTAGATTTATCATACAATTGAAAATAAGCAATTGGACTTAATTAAAGACTATTTATAAGATAATCAAAAACAGGAGCAGCCAAGTAATTTGGAACTGACACAGAACATGACATACAACAACATAATATAACAATAGTACATAATAATCTAATCCCTCTTCTTTTCTTCATAACAAATATTTTTTATAACGATTAAACTCATGGATTCCAGAAAAGGTTAAAACACACGCACAAAAAAAGCGCGGAACCTTTAGTGTATCCGCTTTCCGAGGTGTTTGGCGTAACCTACTGACAGAATAACTAAAAGCCCACGCCTAACCAGCGTGAGCATCTCAGTATCATTCATGTCAGTATCCATTAGTCGCCAAACTTTCGGAATGCAGAATAAGACTAAAACGCTTTTCCAATATGTCTAAATGTGCGTATCTTACTATACGCTATGCTTCATAGGCAAGAATGTTTATTATATGGTTAATGGTTCGTTAATTCTTTTTTCGCTACAAAGATAGGGATTTATTCGTGCAAAGCATCCTTGTCAACGTATTTTCTTTTCATTATCACCCGTAATCTTCCTGTCGCTCTCCCCGAGCATTTAATTTTGTTGTCCCGACAACAAGGCACTGTTGCCCCGACAACAGAACACTGTTGATAGGGCAACAGTGCCTTATCCTCCGTATAACTGAGTGCTGAGATAGCGCTCTCCCGTGTCAGGCAATACGGCAACGATGGTCTTCCCCTGAGCCTCTGGGGTAAGAGCAAAGGCAAGGGCGGCATGAACGGCAGCACCGGAAGAGATGCCTGTTATAAGACCCTCGTGATGGGAAAGCAGGCGCCCCATTTGCATGGCTTCTTCTGTAGAAACCTGCATTATGCGGTCAACAACGTTGGAGTCATAGTTCTTGGGGATGAAGTTGGCACCTATGCCCTGTATGCCATGCGGAGAGGCCTTGCCTCCACTGAGCAAAGGGGATTCCTGGGGTTCTACGGCAATGGCAAGGAGTTGCGGGTTATGTGCCTTGAGACCTCGGGCAGTGCCGCTGAGGGTTCCACCAGTGCCAACGGTGGCAACGAGGACATTCACCTGTCCGTCGGTATCGTCCCAAATCTCCTGTGCCGTAGAGAGGACATGCGCTTCGGGATTGGCAGGATTTGAGAACTGGCCAAGGATGACAGAATTGGGCATACTGTCTCGCAAGCGCTCCGCCTCGGCAATAGCACCCGCCATGCCCTCAGTACCAGAGGTAAGTACAACCTGTGCACCGGCGGCACGAAGCAATTGCTGGCGCTCACGGCTCATGGTATCGGGCATGACAATAATTGCCTGATAGCCTCGCACACGGCTTATCCATGCAAGCCCAACACCGGTGTTGCCACTGGTAGGTTCTATAATAGTACCTCCTGGTTTAAGTACACCACGGCGCTCGGCATCCAGAATCATGTTCAGTGCCACACGGTCCTTCACACTGCCTCCGGGATTGAAGTATTCCAGTTTTGCCAGCACTCGCGTGCTCTCATCTATGCCATAATGAGCAGAGAGTCGTGCAAGGTGGAGTAGGGGAGTATGCCCCACGAGTTCTGTAAGATTTTCGTGTATTCTTGCCATTTCCGTACGTTCTTTTTCTGTTGTGCAAGGCAAAGATAAGGATTTCTTGATAATATGCATTCCATGAACATTAAAGAAATGCTAAAATGCGGCACACTTTAATAAACGAATGTGATAGGAGTTTAAATAATGTGAAGAAGCGGAATTATCTTGCCCATAAATGATTGTCATCTGGAGGAATCGGCATAAATTTGCATCGGATTCAAAGAGGAATCCATAACAAGAATAACAAGAACTAAAAACAAAGAAGATTATGGCAACCAAGTTTTATAAGTGTGCCCATTGCGGCAACGTTATCGTAAAGGTTGTTGACAGCAATGTCCCCGTGGTTTGTTGCGGGCAAAAGATGGAAGAACTGGTACCCAACACCGTGGATGCCAGTCAGGAGAAGCACGTTCCCGTGGTTACTCAACTGGACGGCGGCAAACTCCGCATAGAGGTGGGTAGTGTGCTTCACCCCATGTCGCCCGAGCACCATATAGCCTTCATATACATAGAGACAGAGAACGGAGGTATTCTCGTTGACCTAAAAGACGAACCCGTAACAGAGGTATGCACCTGCGGAGCAAGACCTGTGGCGGTGTACGAGTACTGCAACCTGCATGGACTTTGGAAGAAGGACATCGACATAGAGTGCTGCCCCAAGAAGGAGAAAGGTTCATACACAAGTCCTTTCTATCCCTGCGGTACCTGAGGCACGACTGTGTCTGCATGATACGATAATATGAGAGCGGAGGTTTGTGGTAGCATGTCCACAACCTCCGCTTTATTATGTACTTCCCTCACTTATTCGTAACATTGAACTCCGTTCTAAGGTACTTGCATTCGGAAAAATCAAATTTTATTTGCTTTTTCACTCACTTATTCGTACCTTTGCACCCGATTTCATGAACATGTGGATAGATTTGGGCTGCTTGCAACCACAGAAAAAAATGCTAAAAGAAAAGACCTGCTTGGCTTGTGCACACAGGACTTTCACGCATTCCGCCCTATTTCTTTCCCCATACATTACTAATTAATAACACAAATTTAATTATTAAAACTATGGGTTACCTATTTACTTCCGAATCCGTTTCCGAAGGCCATCCCGACAAGGTGGCAGATCAGATCAGTGATGCCGTACTGGACAAATTGCTTGCTTTCGACCCCGAGTCAAAGGTTGCATGCGAGACTCTCGTAACCACTGGTCAGGTGGTACTGGCTGGCGAAATCAAGACTCAGGCTTACGTTGACCTCCAGCGCATTGCCCGCGAGGTGATAAACCGCATCGGCTACACCAAGAGCGAGTACATGTTCGAGGGCAACTCCTGCGGTGTGTTCAGCGCCATTCACGAGCAGAGCAGTGACATAAACCGTGGTGTGGAGCGCGAGGAGCGCGAGAACCAGGGTGCCGGCGACCAGGGCATGATGTTCGGATATGCTACCAACGAGACAGAGAACTACATGCCTCTGAGCCTTGACCTGAGCCATCGTCTGCTGCGTGTTCTTGCAGACATCCGCCGCGAGGGCAAGGTGATGACCTACCTGCGCCCCGACTCAAAGAGCCAGGTTACCATCGAGTATAGCGACGAGAACGTGCCCGTGCGCATAGACACTATCGTAGTGAGCACCCAGCACGACGAGTTTGCCAGCGACGAGGCCATGCAGCAGCAGATACGCCACGACGTCGTCAACATCCTCATCCCTCGCGTCAAGGAAACCATCACCAGCGAGAAAATCCTGGCCCTTTTCAACGACGACATCACCTATCACGTAAACCCCACCGGCAAGTTCGTAATCGGCGGTCCTCATGGCGACACAGGTCTTACCGGCCGTAAGATCATCGTGGACACCTATGGCGGCAAGGGGGCACACGGCGGTGGCGCCTTCAGCGGCAAGGACCCCTCAAAGGTGGACCGTTCAGCTGCATACGCCGCTCGCCACATTGCCAAGAACATGGTAGCTGCCGGTGTGGCCGACGAGATGCTGGTACAGATTTCCTATGCCATCGGTGTGGCACAGCCAGTGAGCATCTGTGTGGACACCTACGGCCGTGCCAAAGTGCAGATGACCGACGGCGAAATTGCCGAGAAGATAAAGGACATCTTTGACTTGCGCCCCTACGCCATAGAGCAGCGCCTGAAGTTGCGCAACCCCATCTACAAGGAGACAGCAGCCTACGGCCACATGGGTCGCGAGCCACGAATCGTTACCAAGACCTTCGACTCCAACTACAACTGCGGCAAGAAGACCGTGGAGGTGGAACTCTTCACATGGGAGAAACTTGACTACGTGGAAGAGATACGCAAGGCTTTCTCTCTGTAAACTCCCAGAAGGCAAGGCATGAAAAGTATTTGCATATATTGCGCCAGCAGCGACCAGATCCACGAAAAGTACTTCGAGGCAGCCAGGGAGCTGGGACGCCTGATGGGCGAGCAGGGCATGACACTGGTAAACGGAGCAGGCAACATGGGCCTGATGCGTGCCGGTGCCGATGCATGCATGGAGGCCGGAGGCAAGGCCGTGGGCATCATTCCCACCTTCATGATAGAGGAAAACTGGCACCACACGGGCATGACCGAACTCATAGAGACACCGGACATGCACACACGCCAGCAGAAGATGGCCGAACTTTCCGATGCAGGCATCGTCCTGGCAGGAGGTTTCGGCACACTGGCAGAGTTCAGCGAACTGGTAACGTGGAAGCAGTTGGGCATACATCTGAAACCTATCATCCTGCTCAACACCGACGGTTACTACGACGAACTCATCGCCTTCCTGCATAAGGGTATGGAGGAAAACTTCCTTCGCGACGAACACCTCAGGACCTTTGCCGTGGCTTCCACTCCACAGGAGGCACTGGAACTGGCCATGAGCACACCCATGTGGGATGCCAACGTGCGCCGCTTTGCAAAACTCTGAATGATACAGCACAACGATACGACAACGGCCATAGCACAATACAAAACCAACGCTCATGCGCCCGAAGCCACAAACGCATCACCCAGTACCGGAAACGACACATCCGAGTACTGGGTGACTCGTGTCGTCAGGCAGATGAAGGGCTGCTCGCCTGCCAAGATAGACTCTGTAATACAGGCAAATCTGCCCCCAAGAAAGATACAATGGAGCCAACGCCCCGACACACTGGAAATCCCAGGACTGGAGGGCAGAGTGGCATACTCCATAGACAATCTGCCCAAGTGCTACGAACTCGGATACTTCCGTGGAGACACTTTGCTGCACCCGGAACTTATGGTGAGGCAACGAGGCATTCCTGCCGAATCCGTTCCATATCAGGTCAAAAACGACGACATACTGGGCAGCATCATTATCTTCTGCTTCGTGCTGACATCTGTTATACTGACACGGACACGGCGCTTCATCGGCCACCAGGCACAAGAGTTCTTCTTCCCGCACAATGGCAAAGAAAACTCTGCGGACAACTCCGTAGAAATGGGTGGCATAACTTCTGTCTTCTTCAGTGTGCTCACAGCTATCATCGGCAGCCTGATATTCTTCTACCATGCACAGAGCAGTTACAACCTGATGCTGTGCCCCTTTT
Organism: Bacteroidaceae bacterium; assembly: GCA_045659645.1. Classification (GTDB taxonomy): domain Bacteria; phylum Bacteroidota; class Bacteroidia; order Bacteroidales; family Bacteroidaceae; genus Physcousia. The sequence continues at coordinate 71,018 of JAZRCG010000012.1, forward strand.
CAGCATACTGGCTTCTGGTCATATACTTCGCCTGTTTCATGCTATTCCTTGTGGCGAAAATAATGCTATCCAGCTTCATAAACTGGATATTCTTTGATAAAACAAAAAGACAACAATGGAGACGAGCGCAGCATTTCCTGTTTCTGTGCGAAATACTGTTGCTTGTGCCTGCAACAATGGCAGGAATATATCTCAACATCCCTTCAGAAAGCCTGCTTCTGATGTCCGCCATTGTCGTAACTATCTTCAAATTAGGACTATTATTCAGCACCTATTCAATATTTCTGCCTCATTTCTATGGCATTCTGCATTTATTGTCGTACCTTTGTGCCCTTGAAATCGTACCCCTCCTATCCCTATGGGCAATACTGAGCGGGATCACAGAAAGATTGACAATAACATTTTGACATAGAAAAATTATGATAAAGAAGATTCTGGTTTCACAACCCAAGCCTTCATCGGAGAAGTCTCCTTATTATGATATCATGCGCAAGCACAACGTGGAGGTAGTCTTCCGCCCTTTCATCAAGGTGGAAAGCCTTACCCCCCGCGAATTCCGTGCACAGCGCATAAATATCCTGGACCATACCGCCATCATCTTCACAAGTCGTCATGCCATTGACAACTTCTTTTCACTATGTCAGGAAATGCGTGTGGAAATACCGGAAAGCATCAAGTACTTCTGCATCACCGAGACCATCTCGCACTACATACAGAAGTATGTCCAGTACCGCAAGCGCAAGGTCTTCTTCGGCGAAACCGGCAAGATTGCCGACCTCATGCCATTGATTCTGAAGCACAAGAGCGAGAAATACTTTATTCCCCAAAGCGATGTCCACAGCAACGAACTCACAGACATGCTGGACGGCAAGGGAATATTCTACTCCAGCGGTGTGATGTACCGCACGGTAAGCAATGATTTCTCTGCCGAGGAAAGTTTCGACTACGACATGCTGGTCTTCTTCAGCCCCAGTGGCATACAGTCACTGATGAAGAACTTCCCCAACTACGAACAGGGCAATACCGTCATAGCCACTTTTGGTCCTGCAACGGCAAAGAGCGTGGAGGATGCTGGCCTGAGACTTGATCTCCAAGCTCCCACACCAGAGTTCCCCAGCATTACCGCAGCACTGGACGCATACCTAAAGCAGCATAATGGATAATGGCCTTGGCCTGAAGAAGGCAGAAAGACTTTGTAGCAAGAAGTCTATCGATGCCCTATTTGCCGGCTCAGACAGCAAGTCCCTGTCGGCTTATCCCATACGTGCAGTATACAGAAATACCGAGGAAGCGGGTATCCGCATCCTCGTTTCTGTTTCCAAGCGTCGCTTCCGTCATGCCGTAGACCGCAACAGGGTAAAACGCCAGTTGCGCGAGGCATACAGGCTGAACAAGCACGTAATGGATACCATAAAAGCACGGCCTCTGGGCATGGACATAGCCTTCATATGGCTCACAGACAAGCACCAGCCTTCCAGCCTGGTAGCAAGAAAAATGGTTGCCCTGCTGGAAAAGATAGTACAGGCAGAACAGATAACACCATGACCCAGATACTAAACTTCCTGAGCAAGCTGCTGATCCTTCCCATACGTTTCTACCAACTATGCATATCGCCGCTGACACCGCCATCGTGCAGATTCACGCCCACATGCAGCCAATATGCCATAGAAGCACTGCGCAAGCACGGTCCTTTCAAGGGAATGTACCTTGCCATACGGCGCATACTCAGGTGCCATCCATGGGGAGGACACGGATACGACCCCGTACCTTGAAAAGTGAGAGGTGAGAGGTAAGAAATGAGAGGTGAGAGGTGAAAAACACCCAACAGTAGGGACGCTGCGTGCAGCGTCCGAGAACAAAACATAATCAAGCACTGCGCAGCGTCTGGACAACAGGCGGAATTGTAACATCCACGCTAAAGCGCGACAACGAGATATAAATAAACAATAACAAAACATACACAAGAAATGGAATTCAACAAAATCACAGCCGCAGAGGCCGCAGCCCTCATAGAGAACGGCCAGACCATTGGTCTTAGTGGCTTCACCCCTGCTGGTACACCAAAGTGCACCCCTGCAGAAATAGCCAAGAAAGCAGAAGCCGAGCACGAAGCCGGCCGACCCTTCAAAATCAGTATAATCTCTGGTGCCAGCACCGGACAGAGTTGCGATGGCGCACTGGCAAATGCACAGGCCATAGACTTCCGCACGCCCTACACCACCAATGCCGACTTCCGCAAGCGTGTGAACATGAACGAGATCAACTACCACGACCTGAACCTGAGCAACCTGGCCACACAGATGCGCCAGGGTTATCTCGGCGAACTGGATTGGGGTATCATCGAGGCATGTGCTATAGAGAAGGTTGGTTCCAAGGCTCACATCTACCTGACCGCCGCCGGAGGCATCAGCCCCACCGTTTGCCGCCTCGCAAAACGTGGCATCATCATTGAACTGAATGCCTTCCACTCACCTCAGAGCAAGGGCATTCACGACGTGTACGAGATTGAGGACCATCCCTTCCGCACTCCCATCATGATTACCAAGGCTTCCGACCGCATCGGCAAGCCCTACATCGAGGTTGATGCCGACCGCATTGTGGGCGTAATAGAGTGCAACGTGCCCGACGAGGCTCGTGCCTTCAAGGATGCAGACCCTATCACCAACCAGATTGGCCAGAACGTGGCAGACTTCCTGTTGGACAACATGCGCAAGGGCCTCATCCCCAAAACCTTCCTAAACCTACAGAGCGGTGTGGGCAGCGGTGCCAATGCCGTGCTTGGCGCTCTGGGCCAGTGCCCCGAGGTACCCAACTTCAACATCTACACAGAAGTGCTTCAGGATGCTCCTGTACAGCTCATGCGCGATGGCCGTGTACTCAGTGCCAGCTCTTGCTCTCTGACCGTTACAAACGAGTGTCTGGAAGGCATCTACCGCGATATTGACTTCTTCAAGGACAAGTTGGTTCTTCGTCCCTCGGAGATAAGCAACTGCCCCGAGGTTATCAGCCGTATAGGCGTATGTTCCCTGAACACAGCCATTGAGTGCGACATCTATGGTCATGTAAATAGCACCAAGATATGCGGAACCAAGATGATGAACGGCCTGGGCGGCAGTGCCGACTTCACCAACAATGCCTACCTGAGCATCTTCACCTGCGGTTCAACACAGAAGGGCGGTGCCATCAGCAGCATCGTACCCTTTGCCAGCCACATCGACCATACCAACCACTTCATTGATGCGGTTATCACCGAGTATGGCGTGGCAGACCTGCGCCGCAAGAGCGACATGCAGAAGGCACAGGAGCTCATCAAGGTGGCACACCCCGACTATCGTCCCTTGTTGCAGGATTACCTCCGTTTTGCCCAAAAGGGCGGTGGCCACACCCAGCACTGCCTCTCTGCCGCATTTGCCATGCACGACACGTTCCTCCGCACAGGCGACATGCGCAACACCAATCTGGCAGAATATATCAAGTAAGCATTGGGGGGCACACAGGCATCATTGCCAACTCCCATCATATACAAAGCGCCCGGCACTATCGTATGTCGGGCGCTTGTCTTTAAAACGGCTTTTTGTCTAAAATATCAAGGTTGTGGGGCAGGCGGAATACACCAGTACATGAACAGGCCTGCCACAAGAAGAACGATGATGGCCATGGCCATGATGCCATACATAAAGGATTGGTTGGATTTGCGAATGTTGTGCCTCATATATTATTTTTTGGGGTTAGAATATGGTGGTATCTCTCGGGAGAGAGTAGCAGTTCTACTGCATTGCGATATAGCTTGTCATTTTGCATGACGTGACGTATGACTCCCTGCTGATGATAGTATCGTGAAATGATTTCGCTTTCGAGTATGGGTACTATATGCTGGCGCATGTTATGAAGGTCACGGGCAAGGTTGGGTGCAAACTTGGCTTCCAGTGCTTTCATCTCCTGCTCTGCATCCTGGAGATAACCTTCCATGGCAGCCACTCGGCGTAAGAGATTCATTGCCTCATCGGAACGTCGGTTGTATGTGAACTTGGACTCCACCACACGGGCACAAAACTTGCTGTAAAGACTATCATCCACATGGAATTGTCCGGGTGGCAGTATTTCGGAATGTTGCGATACGAATTCAGTGACCCAGTCAAATAGTATGTCGCTCTGCGCCAAGTCATAGACCATAGTGGGAATGGTGTCGTTCACTATCAGGCTGTCTGGCTCTATGCCTCCACCATCGGTAACCTTGCGGCCGGCCTGAGTGTAGAATGTATGCCTGAGGGAATCGGGTATAACCTTGGTACTTCCATCGTGATTGTAGCTATGTGCCTGTATGCAACGGCCAGAGGGGATGTAGTATCTGCCGGTGGTAATCTTCAGTTCGCCACGGAAGGGTACATCACGGATGGCCTGTACCAGTCCCTTGCCATAAGTGCGTGTGCCAAGTATGACAGCACGGTCCAAATCCTGTAAGGCTCCGCTTACTATTTCGGACGAGGAGGCAGACATGCCATTTACCAGTACTACCAATGGCATGTCGGGTGCAATAGGGTCGGTGGTAGTGGAATATTCGTGATTCATGGATACCTGCTTGCCCTTGGTGTAGAGTACCTTTACTCCCTTGGGCAGGAACAGGTTGGTTATGTCTACAGCCTCGTTTATGGCACCACCCACATTGTCGCGGATGTCCAGGACAAGGCCTTTTGCTCCCTGCGACATGAGTTGCAAAAGGGCATGGCGCACCTCGCGGGCACAACCGGATGTAAAGCTGTTCAGATTGATGTAGCCGATACCATCGTCTATAATACCATAATAAGGTATGGCTGGCAATTGTATGGTACGGCGAGTGATGTGCACGGTACGTGGTGTCTCTTCACCAGGACGCTGGAAACAGAGTTCCAGGGTGGTACCCGCTTCGCCTCGGAGCATGTTGGTTACTTTAGCAGGCATAAGCCCCTTGATGTCCTTACCATCAACTGTCAAGATAATATCACCTGACTTTAGGCCTGCATCTGAACTGGGTGTGTTTATATAAGGCTCGTCTATGACTACACGGTCGTGCCCAGAGTGAAAACGTATTATGCTGCCTATGCCGGCATATTTTCCAGTAGCCATCTGGCGCAGGTCGTCGTCGTCGGCAGGGTAGTATGCAGTGTATGGATCTACGCGCATGAGCATGCCGTCTATGGCCCATCGTATAACGGTGTCGGCGGCAAGGGTATCTACATAATAGAGATCAAGTGTCTTGTATATCTCGTTGAATATTTCTAAGTTACGTGATACCTTAGAGTTGTGGTTCTCCACCACCTGAGCTTTAAGCGGCATGACAGAGGATGCCAAAAGCATGAGTAGGGAAAGAAGCAGGGAGAGGGTATTCTTGTTCATAGTGCAAGGAGGTGTACTGCAGGTGTTATCTGCAATCTATGCTCGTCTTGATTCTGTTCCAAGCAGCAGGCGACAGTTCGCTGCCTACCACCTGAACAGCCTCGGTGGCAAGTATGGTGCCGGTGAGTAAACATTTTTTTAGTCGGTGACCACGTGTGAGAGCATGCAGGAAGCCAGCGGCAAAGTAGTCGCCTGCGGCAGTTGTGTCCACCACATTCTCCACATGTGCAGCATCACATTTGTATATACGTCCGCCCTCCATCATAGCCAAGGAGCCATGTTCGCCAAGCTTCACAACTGCTATATCGCACAAGTGTGCAATGTGGCGTAACTGCTCCTGGGCATCAAAACTGCCGGTGAAGGCACGAGCTTCGCCTTCGTTGGCAAAAACAATGTCTATGTAGTCGGAGATAAGATGATGGAAGTAGGTACGGTTCTTGCTTACCACATTGAAACTGGACAAATCCAGACTGATGATAAGTCCAGCCTGTTTGGCCTGCTGGCAGATACTCTCGATTAGTTCCTGATTCTGCACCAGATAACCCTCGATATGAAGCAGGTCATAGCCATGGAACATATCTTGGGTAATATCATCAGGACCCATATAGTATGCTGCACCCAACATGGTGCCGAAGGTGCGGTTTCCGCCAGGAGTGATGAATGTGTGTGCCACACCGGTCATTTCATTTCCGCGGATCAATTGTGTGTGCACACCGGCATCTGATAGTTTCTGTTCGAAGAAACTGCCCATGCCATCGTTGCCAACTCGGCCAATGTAACCAGGTTCATTGCCTAGCCGAGCCAATGCCACCATAGTGTTTCCTATGCTGCCGCCACTGGCCATTCGCTTTTCTATGTCGCTGGTCAAATTCTCAATCTCATGCTCCCAACGCTCGTTTATGAGCGTCATGGCATCCTTCTTCAAATGTATTTCACTGAGCAGATGTTCGTCGTCCAAACGATAGAGCACATCCACCAAAGCGTTGCCTATTCCTAATATTTTCATGGTCTTTGCGTATTTTTTTTGCAAATATATTGTTTATTTCCGAAAAAACCTATATCTTTGCACCGCAATTGAGAAAAAACTCTCAAAAACTTGCTTCAGTAGCTCAGTTGGTTAGAGCACATGACTGTTAATCATGGGGTCGTTGGTTCAAGCCCATCCTGAAGCGCAAGAAAAAGAAAGAGAGAAAGACTTGATTGCAAAACTGCTTCAGTAGCTCAGTTGGTTAGAGCACATGACTGTTAATCATGGGGTCGTTGGTTCAAGCCCATCCTGAAGCGCAAACTAATAGCCTGTCGGTAACGGCGGGCTATATTTGTAAAATACGCGCGCACGCCATACATACACGATTAATGAGGAGTGAGTGCAAGCGAAAACAGATACAGAAAGATGGTAAAGAAAGTAGAGGACATAATAAGCAGCTTCCGTTCCATCCTGTTCCCGAAGTTCTACGGAGATGGGGTGAGCGAGGAATTGCTCTATGCCCAAATGTGTGCCATAATGCCCAGGGAGAAGGCTGCGCAGATGACGGAATACCTGCCAGAACTGAAACGTCAGCTGGACATGGATGTGGAGGCTGCCTACAACGGTGACCCCGCGGCAGAGTCCTATGACGAGATTATATGCTGTTATCCAGTAATCAAGGCTATGATAAACTACCGCATAGCACACAGGATGCTGGAGCTGGGAATAAGCCTCATCCCACGTATAATTACGGAGAAGGCACATTCGGAGACTGGTATAGACATACACCCGGCAGCCACCATAGGACACCACTTTACCATAGACCACGGTACGGGTGTGGTAATAGGTGCTACCTGCATCATAGGTAATAATGTAAAATTGTACCAAGGTGTTACACTCGGTGCAAAGAGTTTCCCTTTGGACGAGAACGGCCATCCCATCAAGGGCATTCCGCGCCACCCCATTCTGGAGGACGATGTGATAATATACAGCAACTCCACGGTACTTGGGCGTATAACAATAGGCCGTGGAACGGTAATCGGTGGCAACCTGTGGGTAACAGAAGGAACCAAGCCCGGGGAAAAACTGATGCAGGGAAAGAAAATCAAGAATTAGTAATATAACAGATACAATAGATGGAATTCGAACTAATTGCCAAGACCTTCCAAGGCTTGGAGACAGTGCTGGCATCGGAACTGATTGACCTCGGTGCCACCAACATTCAGATAGGACGCCGCATGGTGTCCTTTACGGGTAATAAGGAGATGATGTATCGTGCCAATTTCCAGTTGCGCACAGCCATACGAATACTGAAGCCCATAAGCCATTTCAAGGCGAAGACTGCAGATGAGGTGTACGATGCAGTAAAGCAGATAGACTGGACGCAGTACCTGAGCAATGATACTACCTTTGCCGTGGACAGCGTGGTTTTCAGCAACGAATTCAAGCATTCCAAGTTTGTGGCATACAAGGTGAAGGATGCCATCGTGGACCAATTCCGTGAAAAAACAGGCAACCGCCCCAATATCCGCATAGTGACCCCCGACATCCAGCTGCACATCCATGTGGCAGAATATGACTGCACCCTGGCACTGGACAGTTCGGGCGAAAGTCTGCATCGCCGCGGCTACCGCCAGGAGGCAGTGGAGGCTCCGTTGAACGAAGTTCTTGCAGCAGGTATAATCCTGCAGACAGGCTGGAGAGGCGAGTGCGACCTTATTGACCCAATGTGCGGTAGCGGCACTTTTGCCGTGGAGGCAGCGCTCATAGCACGTGGCATTGCCCCCGGAGTGTTCCGCAAGGAGTATGCCTTTGAGAAGTGGCCCGACTTCGATAGCGAACTCTTTGAGCGTATCTACGAGGATGACAGCAAAGAAAAGGAGTTCGAGCATCACATATATGGATACGACAACAACCGCCAGGCAGTGGAGATAGCCACTCGCAACGTGAAGGCTGCTGGTCTTAGCAAGGAGGTGACCATTACCTTGCAGGACTTCAAGGACTTTACCCAACCTAAGGAGAAGAGTATCATCATCACCAACCCACCATACGGCGAGCGAATCTCTGCTCCCGATCTGCTGGGATTGTACAAGATGATTGGCGAGAGGTTCAAGCATCAGTTTGTAGGTGGCGATGCTTGGGTATTGAGCTACAGAGAAGAGTGCTTTGAGGCGATTGGCTTGAAACCCTCGCTGAGAACACCTCTCTACAACGGTTCCTTGGAGTGCGAACTGCGCAAGTACCAGATTTTCGACGGCAAGTTCAACGACATGCGTGCCGGTGGCGGTGACATAAAGACAGCACAGGAACGCCGACTGATGGCCGACCAGAAGCGGTTTAAGCAGAAGCGCGACTTCAAGACACGCTTGGGAGAACAGCCCGAGGAACGCGAACTCAAGGGCGACCGCAACTTTGGCAAGGGCAAGTATGCTCGCGAAGACAGAAAATTCAATCGCGAAGACAGAAAGTTCGGGCGTAAGGACAGCAACCGCAATGACGACAGGCCATTCCGTAGAGACAACGGGGAGCGTGAGTTCAAACGTAATGGAGAAGGACGCGACTTCAAGCGTGGCGGTGACAAGTTCGGCAAGAAGAATTTCGAGAGAAGAAACGACAAACCATTCAATAAATTCCGTAGAAACAATGAAGACTAATCCCGTAAAGTGGCTTTCACTGAAGGCTTTTTTATCATTGGCAATCAGTTTTATGTGTATGGCTCCTTTATCAGCACAGCAGAAGCAGTTCAGTTTGGATGAACTGTTGGGAGGTGGCGAAAGCTACTGGCGTCTGCGACCTGAGAACATTTATACCTCATGGTGGGGCAATATTGCCCTGAAGATTACTCCTGAGGCTGTGTACGACCTGAATACAGGCAAGGAAATCATTACTGTGGAGCAGGTGAACAAGTGTTTCGGCGAAAAGGTTGCATTCAGCGCACACAGCTTTACATTCCCCTTCCCTGACAAGCCCATAGTGATGTTTACCAAGGGGCAGCGACGCATAATGCTGGACTTCCATGCATGGCGTGTGCTTTATGATGTAACAATGCCAAAAGGGGCAGTAACACGCGATTTCAACCAGAAGTCACGTCAAACAGCATATACCATTAGTGGCAACCTTTATGTGATTACAGACAAGGGTGATAACATTGCCATCAGTAAGGACGGCAGCACCGATGGCAGCGACAACATAGTCTACGGTCAGAGCGTACACCGCGATGAATTTGGTATCAGCGGCGGAACCTTCTGGTCTCCCGACGGCAAGACCCTGGCATATTATCGTATGGACCAGAGCATGGTGCCAAGCTATCCTCAGGTGGACATCAAGTCCCAAGGTCCTGCTGATGGCGAGAGTCGTATGGCAGAGACATATTCTTGCCACTATCCCATGGCAGGAGAGAAGAGCCATGTGGTGAAAGTGGGCGTGTTCAATACCGAAACCAAGCAGAATGTGTGGTTGAATCTTGTTGGAGAACAAGACGACTATCACACCAACATCTCATGGGCTCCCGATAGCAAAAGCATCTATGTGTTTGAACTGAACCGCGACCAGAACCACATGCGTCTGGTACAGTACGATGCAGCAACAGGTGCCGTGATGCGCACTGTTCTGGAGGAGAAGCACGACAAGTACGTGGAACCCATGCATCCTCTGGCATTCCTGCCCTGGGACGACAGCAAGGCCATTATGCAGAGCCAGCGCGATGGTTACAACCATCTCTATGTTCTGGACCTCAAGACCTGTGAGTTGAAACAGGTTACCAGCGGCAGATGGGTAGTGCAGGATTTCGTTGGCTTCAATACAATAGCACGTCGTCTTATCTTCCGTAGCAATGAGGCCGACCCACGCACATCATGCCTCTACAGTGTTAAGGTTTCCGGAGGCAAGCGTACTCCCCTTGGGACACAGGAGGGTGTATGTTATCAGGCACAGTTGAGCAATAACGGTGCTTTCGTTATATCAGGTTATACAGCACCCGATGTGCCTCGTAGTATAAACCTGCTTTCCACTACAACAGGAAAGGGTACAAACATCCTGACAGCAAAGGATACATGGAAGGAGCAGGGCTACAGCATTCCCACTTTCAAAAGCGGAAGCATCAAGGCAGCTGATGGCGTTACAGACCTTTATTATCGTATGGTTCTGCCTGCCGATTTTGACGAGAAGAAGCAATATCCCACTGTCGTATATGTGTACGGTGGTCCTCATGCTCACCTTGTAGATGCTTCATGGCACTGGTCAAGCCGTGGTTGGGAAACATACATGGCACAGAAGGGATATATCATGTTTATCCTGGACGGACGTGGCAGCGAATGGCGCGGCCGCGAGTTCGAGCAGGCTACCTTCCGCCAGTTGGGAACTGTGGAGTGCCAGGACCAGTACAAGGGTGTAGAGTTCTTGATGTCACTGCCCTATGTGGACAAGAACCGTATGGGTGTGCACGGATGGAGTTTCGGCGGTTTCATGACCACAAATCTAATGCTCACTTTCCCTGAGGTGTTTAAGGTGGGTGTGGCAGGTGGTCCCGTAATTGACTGGAACTACTACGAGGTGATGTATGGCGAACGCTATATGGACACTCCCCAGCAGAACCCCGAGGGCTACAAGAACAGCAACCTGCGTCTGCGTGCAGGCAACCTGAAGGGCCGTCTGCAGCTTATCATCGGCTACAACGACCCCGTCTGTGTACCTCAGCATACACTCAGTTTCATCCGTGCATGTATTGATGCCGGCACACAGTGCGACTACTTCCTCTATCCCGGTGGCGAGCACAACATGTACGGCAAGGATGCCGTGCACCTGCACGAGAGAATTACAAGATACTTTGACGATTATTTGAAATAAACATTACATATGGAAAGAATACTTCTGCTCGGCTCCGGTGGCCGTGAACACGCTTTGGCATGGAAGATAGCCCAAAGCCCCAAGTTGGAAAAACTATTCATCGCTCCTGGCAATGCCGGTACAGCACTGGTTGGCGAGAATGTGGCCATGAAGGCTGACGACTTTGATGCCATAAAGACTTTTGTTCTTGCCAATGCCATTACCATGGTGGTTGTTGGGCCCGAGGACCCTCTGGTTAAGGGTATCTATGACTACTTCAAGGCCGATGCTGAACTGGCATCAATCCCAGTGGTAGGCCCTTCCAAGCAAGGTGCCGTTCTCGAGGGCAGCAAGGACTTTGCCAAGGGCTTCATGCAGCGCCATGGCATCCCCACTGCTGCATACCAGACCTTTACTGGTGAGACTTTGGAAGAAGGCAAGGCATTCCTGCGCACCCTTCAGGCTCCTTATGTTTTGAAGGCCGATGGCCTTTGTGCAGGCAAGGGTGTGCTGATTCTTGAAACTCTGGAGCAGGCCGAGAAGGAACTGGAAGAGATGCTTGGCGGTATGTTTGGCGGTGCTTCCAGCCGTGTTGTCATTGAAGAATTCATGAGCGGTATAGAATGCTCTGTATTCGTGCTGACTGATGGCAAGGACTATGTAATCCTGCCCGAAGCAAAGGACTACAAGCGCATTGGTGAAGGTGATACTGGTCTCAATACTGGTGGCATGGGCAGCGTTTCTCCCGTTCCATTTGCCGATGAGGCTTGGATGAAGAAGGTGGAGGACCGAATTATACGTCCCACGGTCAATGGCCTTGCTCAGGAAGGTATCGATTACAAAGGTTTCATCTTCTTCGGTCTTATCAATGTAGATGGCGAACCCAAGGTGATAGAATACAACGTCCGCATGGGCGACCCCGAAACAGAGACAGTAATGCTTCGCATAAAGAGCGACCTTGTGGACCTGTTGCAGGGCGTTGCCACCCAGACCTTAGGTCAGAAGATCATTGAATTTGACCAGCGCAGTGCCGTTTGCGTAATGATGGTAAGCGGTGGTTATCCCGGTTCATACGAGAAGGGATTCCCCATCACAGGCATCAGCGATGTGGAAGGCAGTATCGTGTTCCACGCCGGCACAGACATGAAGGACGGCCAGGTTGTTACCAGTGGTGGTCGTGTCATAGCCGTAAGTTCCTATGGCACCACCAAGGCCGAGGCTCTGGCAAAGAGCATGCAGGAAGCCCAGAAGATACAGTTCGAAGGCAAGTACTACCGCAGGGATATCGGTCAGGACCTGTAAATAGACAAGATGCGTAACAACCGTTTCCAGAATCATATAAGCGAGAGTTCCATCACCCTGCCATTGTGCATGGTGATTGGGGCTCTCGTGTGGTTTTGGGATAAGAACAGTTGCACATTCAACTATAACTTTCCCGACTTAGCGGGTTTGGTTCTTGCCATGCTTACAACCTATGTTGTATTGGAGACTGCCAATGTTTTCGCACTTCTGCGCATTCGCTCCAGAATGATTACAGCAGTGTGGGTGACAGGAATATCATTGATGAGTTTTACTCACTCCTATTCCGTTGAATGGCTGGCAGTCTTGGCTTTGGCAGGGAGTCATTACATAATGTTTCTGACATATCAGCAACATCAGCCAATAGCGCATATATTCCACACGTTTGTTCTCCTGGGCATAGGCTCGTTGATTATACCGCAGTTATTGGTTCTTGTACCTCTGTATTACTGGTATTTGCTGGTATTCATGCGTGCACTGACGTGGCGAGGATTTTGGGCAGGTATAGTTGGCCTGACCCTTCCGATTTGCTTTGTTCTTGCATTCTGCATATTGCGTAGCGACTTTTCCCTTATATGGAACAGGATAGATATACTGTTGGCAACCAAACTCTTTGCAACTGCCGACTATAGTTGGTTGCTCTCATACAGGAATCCCGAGACACTTGTCTTTGTGTTCATATCCATACTGTCGTTTATTGGCATAATACATTATCTTCGTAACTATTACAACGACAATATACGAACCAGAATGTACCTATACATCTATGTTATGCAAACTATTGGATGCTGGTTGATGATAGTATGTTCTCCATACATGTACCATCAGCTTGCCCCAATTCTCATGATTAGTTCAAGCACAATGATAGCACATTTCTTTGCCCTCACAGGTTCTATCATAAGCAATATCTTCTTTATCCTTTCGGTAATAACAACAATCCTATTATTGACACTTAACATAGGCGTATGGAGTTTCTGATACAATTGTTGCAGGAATATGGTTATTGGGGCATGACAGTGGCTGCTTTTTTGGCAGGCAGTGTCTTCCCGTTCAGTAGCGAAGCCGTTATGGTGAGCCTGCAATTGGCAGGTCTGGAGCCATGGCCGTTATTCCTGAGTGCCACTATTGGCAATGTGGCAGGTTCCATGTTTAACTATTGGATAGGAACATTCGGTCGTTTGGAGTGGATAGAGAAGTATCTGCATATAAAACGCGAGAAGGTAGAGAAGACCAGGCTTTGGCTCGACGGAAGAGGAGCGTGGGTGGGAAGCCTTTGTTTCCTTCCCATTCTTGGCAGTGTCCTTAGTGTGACACTTGGGTACATGAGAGCCAACCCTTACGTTACACTCGTTGCCATATTCGTAGGCAAGGCAGTAAGATACAGCCTCCTGATAATAACGACATATTACTTAAACAACTAAACAAACACAATAATGAAACAGTTCAAACTGATTGACACCCTCATGGGGTGGATTGCCTTTGCCATTGCGGCCTTCGTGTATTGCAGCACGATAGAGCCAACGGCAAGCTTCTGGGACTGTCCAGAATTCATCACAACTGCATTCAAGTTGGAAGTAGGACACCCGCCTGGCGCACCTTTCTTCATGCTCACTGGCAACATTTTCTCTCAGTTTACCGACGACCCCACAAAGGTGGCCATGATGGTAAACATTATGAGTGCCTTGTTGTCAGCAGCATGTATAATGTTCCTGTTCTGGAGCATCAGCCATCTGGCACGCAAGCTTGTTGGCGAAAATGGACAGATAAAGACCTGGGGACAGGGACTGACCGTTGAGTTGGCTGCCATGACAGGTGCTTTGGCATACACTTTCTCCGACACATTCTGGTACTCTGCCGTAGAGGGCGAGGTATATGCCTACTCCAGCCTCTTCACCGCCGTTGTATTCTGGCTTATCCTCAAGTGGGAGGACAATGCCGACAAGCCTGGTGCCGACCGCTGGCTTATTCTCATAGCCTATCTTACCGGTCTCAGTATTGGCGTACACCTGCTGAACCTGCTCTGTCTGCCTGCACTTGTGCTGGTATGGTACTTCAAGAGACACACCAATCCCAATGTCAAGGGCAGCCTTATGGCTCTGCTGGGCAGTTTCATACTCGTAGCCATTGTGCTGTATGGCATCGTTCCCGGTATCGTAAAAGTGGGCGGCTGGTTCGAGTTGTTGTTTGTAAACCAACTTAGCATGCCCTTCAATACAGGCCTTGTTATCTACATCTTCATCCTCATTGCCACAGTGCTTTGGGCCATCCGAGAATCTACCACGCAGAAGAGCCGTCTACGCATGAACCTGTCCTTCATAGCCAGCATTGGCATGTTGGGTATCCCGTTCTACGGACACGGTATCAGCAGTATTGTGATGGGAGTGTTGGCAATGGTTGTCCTGTACTTCGTGCTGAACTATGCCAAGGATGGCATCCACTGGATTTCTGCCCGACTGATGAACACCACCCTGCTCTGTCTGCTGATGATTATGATTGGCTATTCTTCCTATGCTGTAATCGTTATCCGTTCCGAGGCCAACACTCCCATGGATCAGAACTCTCCCGAGGATGTCTTCACTTTGGGAAGTTATCTGGCTCGCGACCAATATGGCGACAGCCCCCTGCTCTATGGCCAGCCCTATTCTTCTCCAGTGAAGATGGAGGTAAAGGGACAATATTATGTGCCTTCATTTATAGAGGGTGCGCCACAGTACCAGCGTGTGGAAAAGAAAACGGAGGAAGAACCAGACCGTTATGAGATCATCGACCACAAGAAGAAGTATATCTATGCCTACAACATGCTCTTCCCGCGTATGCATTCCGAACGCCACAAGAGTAACTATGAGGAATGGATGGGAGGTATCAAAGGCAAAAACGTTACCATAGACTATCTTGGCGAGCGCAAGACCATAAAGGTACCCACCATGATGGAGAACCTCTACTTCTTCTGGTCCTATCAGGTGAACTTCATGTACTGGCGCTACTTCATGTGGAACTTTGCCGGTCGTCAGAATGATATTCAGGGACATGGCGAACTTGAGCATGGCAACTGGATTACGGGTATTCCATTCTTCGACAACCTGCGTCTGGGCGACCAGAGCAATTTGCCCACCGAACTTCGCGAGAACAAGGGACGCAACGTATTCTACTGTCTGCCTCTTATCCTCGGTATCCTGGGCCTGGTATGGCAGGTGAACAAGCGCATCAGCACCAAGGACGGCATGGTGGACGAGGGCGTGAAGCAGTTCTGGGTTGTCTTCTTCCTGTTCTTCATGACAGGTTTGGCTATTGTTCTTTACTTGAACCAGACTCCTGTCCAGCCTCGCGAACGTGATTATGCCTATGCCGGTTCGTTCTATGCCTTTGCCATCTGGATAGGTTTGGGTGTTGCTGCTATCAGCGACTTGCTCAATAAATATGTCTTCAAGAAGAAGGAGGTCTATGGTGCCGTGCTGAGCGGACTTTGCCTGCTCGTTCCCGTGCAGATGGCTTCGCAGACATGGGACGACCATGACCGTAGCGGACGATACACTTGCCGTGACTTCGGCCAGAACTACCTGATGAGCCTGGACGAGGGCAAGTCTCCCATCATCTTCACCAATGGCGACAACGATACCTTCCCCCTCTGGTATTGTCAGGAGACAGAAGGTATCCGCACCGATGCTCGCGTCTGCAACCTTTCTTACTTGCAGACCGACTGGTACATAGACCAGATGAAGCGTCCTGCCTACGACTCTCCTGCCGTACCCATCAAGTGGAAACGTCTCCAGTATGTAACAGGTACCAGAGAGGGAATCTCTGTGCGTCCAGGCGAATTGGAGCGTGCCATAGAGATACTGAAGGACGACCCTCTGGCTATGAAGGAATACTTGGGTGATAATCCCTATGAGTTGAGCAACATCATTGACAGGTGGATTCTGAACGACAACGAGGACCTGCAGTGCTTCCCCACCGACTCCGTAGTCATTACTATCGACAAGGATGCCGTGCGCCGTAGCGGCATGATGATTGCCGGTGACTCTATCCCAGACGTTATGCACATCAGCCTGAAAGGCAAGCGTGCTGTGTACAAGAACGAGATGATGATATACGAGATGCTGTGCCGTACCAACTGGGAACGCCCATTATATGTGGCATGCACCGTGGGCAGCGACAACTATGGCTCTCTGGGCAACAACTTCGTGCGCGAAGGCCTTGTGGACCGTATCACTCCCTTCAATACCAAGAAGTCAGGCATGACCATGGATACCGAGCGCATGTATGACAACGTCATGAACAAGTTCCGCTTTGGAGGTCTGGATAATCCCGATATCTATCTGGACGAGACCGTCTTGCGCATGTGTTACACTCACCGCCGACTTATGTCTTCTTTGGCCATGCAACTTATGCGTGAGAACAAGTTTGAAAAGGCTGAAAACATAGTTAGATATGCCGAAGAGATGATCCCTGCACAAACAGTAAAGCATAACTACATGAGCGGAAGTCTGGATCTGGCAAGGGTTTGGCTGATGCTTGGCAACAAGCAGAAGGCCGAGGAAATTGTCATGAGCATTGCCGGCAATTCATGCGAATACCTGCAATGGTATGCAGGGCTTGCGCCGAAGATACAGAATTCCTGTGCAAATGATATTCTATACAATGTGTACCAGCTCAATGCCTCGGTGGACATTCTGGCTGATGCCGAGTCAGAGAAGCACAAGGAAATGGACGATCTGCTCCGTATGTATCACATGATGTTCCAGGAATATCTCTACAGATGATTATAGAACAGCCACCCCGTCTGCTCCGATGGCTGTTTCCACACGCCTTATGGAGAATGGACCAAAGTCAAAGGTCGGTATATCTGACCTTTGACGATGGACCTATTCCCGAGGCTACTCCATACGTCCTTGATGTCCTTGACTCCCTGGACATCAAGGCTACTTTTTTTATGGTTGGAGAAAATGCGCAACGTTATCCACATTTATTAGAAGAGGTACGCAGGCGCGGGCATCGCATAGGTAACCATACTCACAACCATATTGGCGGTTTCCGATGGTTCTCTTGGAAATACCTGGGAAATGTACAGAAGGCCGAGGATATTCTGCAAACTGGAAAACTGTTCCGTCCTCCACGCGGTTGGATGAAGATTATGCAGTACCGTGTTCTCAGATACACGGGATGGCGTGTAGTAATGTGGGACGTGGTAACTCGTGACTATAGCAATATACTTACAGCCGATGATGTGCTGCAGAATGTAAAACGCTATACTCGCAATGGCAGCATCATAACCTTTCACGACAGCCTTAAAAGCATAGACAAGCTTCGCCAGATGCTGCCAGAAGCCCTTTCCTGGCTGAAGGAACAGGGATATGAATTCAAGGTGTTTGACTAACACCCCGGGCACTATCCTGATACCTTATCTACAAAAGGCGCCAAAAATGCCCTCCCGACGACAAAGGCCTGCCCTCGGGAGGACCGAGGCGAGAGTTCCCGGTACTTTCGGTTCGGTCCTCGGGAGGACCAAATCAGGGGCTTTGGGCATTCCCTGTTTGTGCCATTGCAAAATGGCAAGGATATTGCTCCAGAGGATGCTTTCCTATATACATTTTGACACAAAGTTCCGCACTTTTGCTTTTAATAACTAAATAAGTTTGGCATTTCGCTTAGTTATTCGTACCTTTGTGTGTCAAATTGTAAAGAATACCATGGAAAAAATTGATTCTCTAGACAAAAAGATTCTTGAAATTATCTCAAACAACGCACGTATACCATTCAAGGACGTAGCGGCAAAGTGCGGTGTAAGCCGTGCTGCCATACATCAGCGCGTACAGAGGCTGATAGACATGAACGTGATTGTTGGTAGCGGATACCACGTCAATCCTGGCAGTTTGGGTTATAATACCACTACATATATAGGTATAAAACTGGAAAAGGGCAGCATGTACAATGCCGTGGTACAGGATTTCACCAAGATACCTGAAATAGTGGAGTGCCACTATACTACAGGTCCTTACACCATGCTGGTCAAGCTCTATGCCAAGGACAATGCACACCTGATGGAACTGCTCAACAATAAGGTTCAGCAGATAAGCGGTGTGGTGAGCACAGAAACGCTTATTTCACTGACACAGAGCATAAAGAAGGAGTTGCCAATTGGTGCTCTTCAAAAGGAATCCAAACCTCAGATGGAGGAAGACTGGAAGAAGATCAAGGACTGAACACATATCTGTCCCTTTTCTATCTCTCTACTGCTTGCACTATCATCTTCACTCCATAACAACAATACACACAAGCGAATGAAGCCCCTTATAGGTATAACCGGCAATTTCGGAGACAAGGGCTGCGAACTGGCAAAAGGATACTACCAGAGTATCCTGGAGGCAGGGGGCAGTCCTGTTGTCATTCCTCCATACACAGATGATTCGGCAATGTCGGCCTTGTTGGACACGCTTGATGGCATTGTGCTCAGCGGAGGTTCGGACATGAACCCCTTGCTTGTTGGCGAGGAGCCCATTCCTCAGCTGCATGGCATAAACCCCGAGCGCGATGTGCCCGAACTGATGCTCATACGCATGGCTTACGAACGCCAGATTCCTATCCTGGGCATTTGCCGTGGCATACAGATGCTGGCCTCTGCCCTGGGCGGAACGATTTACCAGGACCTTGGTGTACAGTACCATGATGCACCGCTCATAAAGCATAGCCAGGACCTTGTGCGCGAACAGGCTTCGCACACGGTGTCTATAGAGAAAGAGAGCATGCTGGGAGGTATATTCAGGAACTCGGGGCTTGTGGAGAATAAGAAGGGAGAATGGACATTGCCAGTCAACTCTTTCCACCATCAGGCGGTACGAAGCACGGGCAATCTCTTCCGGGTGTCGGCTCGCTCATCGGATGGTGTTATAGAGGCTATGGAGAGCACAGAACACAAGAGCATCCTTGGCGTTCAATGGCATCCAGAATGTTTTATTCTGGCAGGCGACAGGAGCCAGATGCCCATCTTCAACTGGCTGGTGTCTGAGGCCGCAAACTTTGCCCAGGCAAAGAAGGTGCATAGTCGCATCCTCTCCCTGGATTCGCATTGTGACACGCCCATGAAGTTCGGCACCTCCGAGGAGAGACTCGTTACCCTGCCGCGCATGAAGGACGGACATCTGGATGCTTCCATCATGGTGGCATACCTGCCACAGGGCGAACGCACGGATGAGGCTCATCTTGCCGCTACGGCCAAGGCCAACCGTATCATCACCCAGATAGAGGAGATGGCCTCGGCACATGGCACCGAGGCAGGGTTGGCATACACACCCGACGACCTGTACCGCTTGAAGCAGGAAGGCAAGAAGGCCATAATGATGGGCATAGAGAACGGTTATGCCATAGGGCACGACCTTTCGCTCGTGGAGCATTTCCGCAAGCGTGGCATCGTGTACATGACGCTTTGTCACAATGGAGATAATGACATCTGCGACTCTGCCCGGAAGAGCACACAGGAGCATGGCGGCGTAAGCCCCTTCGGTGCCGATGTTATCCGCGAGATGAACCGCCTGGGCATGATGGTGGACCTCAGTCATGCTTCTGAAAAGACTTTCTATGACGCCTTGGACATTTCGCAGGTACCCATAGTATGCAGCCATTCCAGTTGCCGAAGTCTGTGCGACCATCCCCGCAACCTCACAGACGAACAGATGAAGCGCCTTGCCTCCAAGGGCGGCGTCATGCAGGTTACCTTCTACGAGGGCTTCCTTCGTCAGGACAGCCAAGCCTCTTTGCTGGATGCCATAGAGCACATAAACCATGCCGTGAACATCATGGGCATAGAGCATGTGGGCATAGGCACCGACTTCGATGGCGATGGTGGAGTGCCGGGCTTGGCACATGCGGGCGAACTGATAAACCTGACCCGTGCCTTGCTTCGCGAACGGTATACCGAGGCCGGCTTACGCCTGCTATGGGGAGAGAATTTCCTCAGGGTGATGCGCGAGGCACAGAACTTCAAAGCATAATGAAAGCGTTGCAAGGTCGAAAAGAAATACATTATGAAGGTATGAAACATACATTATATATATTATTGATTATTGTGGCATCTGTGGTTGCCTTTTCCTGCACTGGCACAAAGAAGGACAAGAAGAACAATGTGCCTGCCAACAAGGCATGCCCCGAGTTCGTGGCAGACAGTGCTTTCCGTTACATAGAGGAGCAATGTGCCTTTGGCCCCCGTCTGCTTGGCACCAAGGAAGCCGATTTATGTGCCGAATGGATAAAGGCTCAGTTTGAGAGCAAGGGATGTGTGGTAAGCGAGCAGAAGACGCAGGTAACAGTGTGGGATGGAACCTCCATGCCATGCCGAAATATCATAGCCAGCACCAACACCCAGGCACAATACAGAATATTGCTATGTGCCCACTGGGACACACGTCCATGGGCGGACAACGACCCCGATGAGGCCAACCACAAGAAGCCCGTCCTTGGTGCCAACGATGGTGCCAGCGGTGTGGCGGTGATGATAGAGATAGCACGCCTTATACAGCAACAGCCCTTGAAGAATCTTGGTATCGATTTCGTTTGCTTCGATGCCGAGGACATGGGCACTCCTGAATGGGCAGAACCTTTGGAGAATGCCCAGGACACATGGTGCCTGGGCAGCAAGGTGTGGGCAGAGCAGATGCGGCAGATAGGTTATAATCCCCGCTATGGCATCCTGCTGGACATGGTGGGAGGCAGAGGTGCTACCTTTGCTAAGGAACAGGTGAGCGTGTATTTTGCCAACCATGTTGTCAACAAGGTATGGAAATTGGCTTCTGATTTGGGATACGGACAGTTCTTCCCCAACATTGACGGAGGAAGTCTGGTGGACGACCACGTGAACGTGAATGCCATAGCCGGCATACCGTGCATAGACATCGTGCCGTATTTCAACTACGGACCAAGTAGTTTCGGTCCCACATGGCACACCGTGAACGACACACCCGAGAATATAGACAAGAACGTACTGAAGGCGGTGGGACAAACCGTATTGAAACTCCTTTACAACGAAAGGTACGAATAAGTGAGCGAAAAAGCAAAAGAAATTTGATTTTTCCGAACCGACGCGCGAAACAAGAGCAGAGTATGCTTGCATACTATGCCTTGCAAGAAGGAGGAAGACCAAAGGTCAACGCGAGTACCTTCGACCGATAGGTCAACAATAGAAGGATTCTCTATAAGATTACTAAAGCATATGACAATAAACGAGATACAAGACGAGATAATTGAAGAGTTCCAGGACTTTGACGACTGGATGGACCGTTATCAGCTGCTCATAGACATGGGCAGCGACCAGCCGGAACTCCCTGTGCAGTACAAGACCGAGCAGAACCTGATAGATGGGTGCCAGAGCCGTGTGTGGCTTCAGGCAGACCTGGTGGATGGCAAGGTGCAGTTCCAGGCCGAGAGCGACGCACTGATAGTGAAGGGCATTGTGGCCCTGCTGCTTCGTGTGTTCAACAACCAGAGCCCCAAGGACATACTGGATGCCGACCTTTATTTCATTGAGCAGATAGGATTGCGTGAACATCTCTCGCCCACACGCTCCAACGGTCTTCTGGCCATGCTCAAGCAGATGAAGATGTATGCCCTGGTGTTCAGCCAGAGGCAAGGATGAAACCTCACTTAACATTATAATTTTCATTGTATGGGACAATACTGGACAAGAAAGGGAGACCAGGAGGACAAGGACGAGCGTACCGTATGTCCTTGGACGGAGCATGTTGGTAATGGTGACCGGCGCTATCCCGACCCCAACCAAGACAAGGAGGAATAACCCCCCAAAAGAATTCCTTCAATTATTATAAGATATATGAAGATAGGAAACATCGACCTTGGGCACGAGCCAATATTTCTGGCTCCGATGGAGGATGTCACGGACATAGGTTTCCGTCTGCTATGCAAGCAGATGGGGGCTGCCATGGTGTATTCCGAATTTGTAAGTTCCGATGCCCTCATACGCATGGTCAACAAGAGCCTTGCCAAATTGCAGGTGTGCGAGGACGAGCGCCCAGTGGCCATACAGATATACGGCAAGGATGTGGATGCCATGCGCGAGGCGGCAAAGATAGTGGTTGACCAGGCACACCCCGATGTGCTCGACCTCAACTTCGGCTGCCCTGTACGCAAGGTGGCAGGAAAGGGAGCAGGTAGCGGCATGTTGCAGAACGTGCCTCTGCTACTGGACATTACCAAAGCCGTGGTGGATGCTGTGCCGGGAACTCCCGTTACGGTGAAGACACGCCTCGGGTGGGACACCCCAAGCCTTTACCTGCCAGATGGCACACCGTTCATCGTTGACCTGGCCGAGCGTCTTCAGGACGTGGGCATACAGGCGCTTACCATCCACGGACGTACCCGTGCGCAGATGTATCAGGGCGAGGCCGACTGGACACTGATAGGCGAGGTGAAGAACAACCCACGCATGCACATACCCATCATAGGAAACGGCGACATCAGTACCAAGGAGCGTGTGCGCGAGTGCTTCGACCGCTACGGTGTGGATGCCGTAATGGTGGGGCGTGCCACCTTTGGCCGTCCCTGGATATTCCGCGAACTGCAGGGAGGCACACTCACCTTGGACGAGAAGATGGACATACTGAAGCAACAGGTAATCACCTCTGTTGAGCGCATCGATGAGTACCGTGGTATCCTGCACGTGAGAAGGCACCTGGCCGCATCGCCCATCTTCAAGGGTATTCCCAATTTCCGAGAGACACGCATAAAAATGCTGCGTGCCGAGACGGTAGACGAACTCTTCCAGATAATAGAGGAAATCAGGGCAATGTTGAAATAGGAATAACTATGACACGTAAAGATTTTGAAATAATGGCTCCCGTAGGCTCCAGAGAGTCTTTTGCCGCAGCATTGCGTGCCGGGGCAGACAGTATATATTTCGGTATAGAGAACCTGAACATGAGGGCGCATTCCGCCTCGGCATTCACCATCAACGACCTGAAGGAGATTGCTCATGAGTGCAGGATATGCGGTGTGAAGAGTTATCTGACCGTAAACACCATCATCTATGGCGAAGACCTTCCGCTTATGCGCGAGATACTGGATGCCGCCAAGGAGGCTGGCATCAGTGCCGTCATAGCAAGCGACATAGCCGTAATGTCATATTGTAACAGGATAGGGCAGGAGGTGCATCTCTCCACCCAACTGAACATCTCCAACATCGAGGCTCTGCGTTTCTATGCCCAGTTTGCCGATGTGGTTGTGCTGGCACGCGAACTCAACATGGAGCAGGTGGCAGAGATATACCGCCATATCACGGAGGAGAATATCTGTGGTCCTCGTGGCGAACTCATCCGCATAGAGATGTTCTGCCATGGTGCCCTGTGCATGGCGGTAAGCGGAAAGTGCTATCTGTCGCTGAACAACGTGGGCAAGTCCGCCAACCGTGGCGAGTGCATGCAGATATGCCGCCGTTCCTATACCGTGCGTGACCGTGAAACAGGTACCGAACTGGACATCGACAACAAGTACATCATGTCGCCCAAGGACCTGAAGACGCTCCGCTTTATGGACGTAATGATGAACTCTGGTGTGCGTGTATTCAAGATAGAGGGACGTGCACGAGGACCTGAATACGTCAGCACCGTGGTGTCGTGCTACAACGAGGCTATAAATGCCGTACTCGAGGGTTCGTTCACCGAGGAACTGAAGGACAAGTTGGACGAGCGCCTTGCCAGCGTATTCAACCGTGGCTTCTGGGACGGATACTACCAGGGCAAGAGCCTTGGCGAGTGGAGCGAGGTGCACGGCAGTGCTGCCACAGAGAAGAAGGTATATTGTGGCAAGGTGGTGCGCTATTTCTCCAAACTTGGTGTAGCCGAATTCAAGATAGAGGCATGCGAACTGCCCCGTGGCTCCAAGATTCTCGTCACTGGTACCACCACCGGTGCCTTGTATAGTACGGCCGATGAGATACGCTTCGACCTCGACCCCGTGGAGGTTGCCAGGAAAGGCCAGCACATCAGCATAGCCATGCCCCAGAAGGTTCGCCGCAACGACAAACTCTTCGTGGTGGTAGAGAACTGCTGAAATAGTCAGAATTTATCCGGAGAACTGTTTTCTGAATGAAATATATTGCCATGGCTACATAGACAGCCTGGCCAGATAGTCGTAGTGCTCGCCGTCAATGCATTTCTCGCAACGGAAACCGTATTGCCCGGCATACGTGGAGAGGGTGTCAAAGTCGATGTAGAGCCAGTCAAAGGTCTCTCCCCTGATGCCACGGTACTGCATGCGGTAGTCTATCTCGCCGTAATAACCGGAATCCGGGTCAATGTCCAAGGAACCGTCCTCGTTCTCGAAGACATAGCGTATGTCGGAGGAATCGAGCAGCACCTGTCCGCCAGGTGCAAGGATCTGCTTCAGACGCATGAAAAACTCGGGCAGACGCTCTATCTTTCCCACTATGCCTATGCCGTTCATGGCCATGAGGATGGTATCAAACTTCTCGTCAAAGGTCTTGTCGAAGAAGTCCGCCACCCTGGCATCTATGCCCCTTTGCCTCATCACGTCCACGGAAAGCGTGGAGATGTCTATTGCCACCACCTCCATGCCTCTGCCCTGGAGTTCCAGTGAATGGCACCCCGAACCTGCACCAACATCCAGCACACGGCAACGGCACAGGCGCAACGCCTCCTGTTCCTGTGGAGGCATGTCGTCAAGGGTTCTAAAAAGGGTGTCCACGGGTATCTCGTCCTCGTAGAACTGGCTGGAAAACACTCTCAGCTTTGCAGCCCTGCCCTTGGCATAATACTCGGCAATTGCCGTGCCCATGGGGTCCTTTCTGGTGTCTAAGATAATGCTCATTTGTGATTATATTTTCTTTTGCGCAAATATACAAATTTTATCACCAACTGCCAAATTGTGTTGAGGACAACAAACAACTAACATTGTTCTAATATTATCCCGAACTGACGTAATAGTATGCAAAATTCGTAATAATTGGCGATATAGGGAATATTCAAAACTGAGGGAAATGTTCAAAATAGAAACAAAGTTGCCATAACCACCCCCAAAAGTGATAAACTATGCCAATGAGAACAAGACCTTATCATAAACTATCAAATGCAATAGGAAAGATAACAATAAGCAAAAACAGCACGATGTATTTAATGTACCAAACGTTGAGGAGAATTGTACTGAATATTGAGTACAAATGTACCAAATGTTTCGTACAATTGTACTCAACATTGAGGATAATTTTATAAACGCTTATTTCATAAGTTTATTTCCTTGTCCTAATGCTTTTAACCCAAATCGATTTGGGTTAAATAACCGTAACTGTCAACTTTAGAACAACATGAGATAGTTGCTTTTTAAAAACTATCATAGGTCAACAGCTATTTACTGAACTATTGCAAAGTTCAATAATCAGTTGATTATATCCACTACCACACAAAACATCCCCACAAACACCTTGATAGTGCCTGTGGGGATGAGTGTATATTATATATAAGGTGCTCTTACTTGATAACAACATTAAATGCATTCAAGTTGCTGGTTAAAAGTTTTGCTGAGAACTCTATAAAAATATCGGAATTTCGTGAAAATTAAAGGATATAGACTTTCGGAAACCTTGAATCTATGTTCATCATTCCAGGTTATTTGATTTTTCTATTTCCTTTAAGATACTCTGTCTTATCCACCAAATAGCATAGCAGATGAATTTGAAAACTCTATTTTCGTCAAATTTCTCAGCTGCTTGCACCAAGCCTTTGTTACCTGCCTTTATGAGTTCATCCATAGACAAGTTGTTGTTTGCATACCTCTTGGCTACAGCAGCAACAAATCTTGTCCTGGATTGCGTAAGTCTTTCAATAGCAGTGTCTCTTTCTTTTCCTCCTTGCTGAATAGACTTTATTATCTGCAACTCCTCCTCAAGAGAGTAGAGAGATTCTAAATCTACTTTCTGTTCATTAACTGCCCTCATTCTGATGATTGTCCCTTTCTTCTCCATATATAAGTTGTTTTAAATGTTTCTCTTATACTATTATACGAAAAGGAAAGTGTGTAAATGGACTAAATCGCCACATGGTATGCAAAAACTTTGCATACGGTGCTAAAAATCTGTCATTATAGAGAACTTGACATCCTCCTTTTGCAGAATTTCGCACAATCTGCGACGGTGTTCATCTCTACCTTTTGTATTCTTTTCCCAGCAATCGAATATCAATAATTCGGGAATAGGATTGATACATACTGGCCGAGACTCAGGAACAGGCAATTCTAATATTTTCTTTATATCATATAGCTTTTGATAGTATTCAAGAAGTTGAGAAGAGTATTTTTCAATAAACTGCTTGTATCTATTCATTTGATAAACGACCTCTGGAGTTGCATCAGTTTCATGAAGCATTCTATTATCACCCATTCGCTTGAGTTCAACAAAGGTAACCATACCGTCAGAGCATCTTACTAAATCTATACGGTTGCTTGTCTCACTATCATTATATGCAAACTCTGAATCAAGATGATACTGGCGAGATTGTACTATTAATGTTCCTTGGATATACTTTTCCGACCATTTCTCTTTAGGTACTACACCATCAATACTACCTTTTTGTGAATAAACAGTCTTTACCCTATCTAAAACATCATTAAGACAAGAACCTATTTTATCACTATATTCTACATACAGATTGTTATCTGCAGGTTTAGGAATTCCCAAATATTTATGATGTATAAAGACTTGCAGTTTCCTGTGTTTGCTGCAATAGTGTATTCGGGCAATGCTTCCGCCTTCAAAGTAAACATTCACCTGATTATCTTTTCTCACTTCTATGTATAATGAAGAGTCTTCCTTAAATCGGTTCCACCAATGTGGATTATTATTTAGTTCAAGGAAAATTCTTGCATCTGGTTTTAATGTATCAAAAGTTACTGGCATAATTCAATCCTTAATTATTGTTTTGACGATATCATCTTTTTAAATACTAATTTTATATAAATAATTGGCTTAACATCCTCCAACTACAAAATAACGGTTTTGTCTATTATATACAAAATCTTATCACCGAATGTACATTTATAATATCCTTCGGCTAACACCTCGTGTTTTATTGAATTAAGAACATCCATCAAATCCTTTTTATTCCTTTGTGCAGCTGCTTCCTTGTATTTGCAGGTCTTGAATGTTAGAAATAAAAGGATGTTGAAATTACATTGTTCGCAAAGGGTTCCAGCAATTGCATATAATATTTGATACCGAACAGAAGAGCGAATGGATAGCCCTGGAAAATAATTCTTAATCAATGCCTCTATTCTTTGAGGAATCATTGTATTTTTCCCATTTAACTGTTCACTCTTTGCCTTATCATATATTTTGGACAAATTAGAATTATACGTTTCGTCCACTTTGGCTTCAACACCTACAAAAATAGATTTTCCTGAATCTGTTTGTCCATAGATAGCTAAATCATGAATCCTTTGCTTTCTATAATTATCAAATCGTGATGATTTTTCAGGCTGTGCAGTTTGTAAAATAAAATTTTCCGATTGGAAAACCGGTTTTAGCATTACGTTAAATTCTTTTTCGATTGTTGCTCTAGAGCAGAATTCAGCCAAACTTAATGCACTATGTCCTTTTTCATCTTTACTGCTAGAATCAAAACTCCTTACCCAATCTCTAACATTCTTTATTTTTTTCCACTTAGAACTTTTTTCATTAAAAACAAATTTCATCATATCTACTTATATCTATTTAGACTATCATTTAATCTTCTCTTAATCTCATCTCTCAACTCTACTGGCTCCAGTACTTCTACATTTTCTCCCATAGCCAATATTTGACTTGATAGTTCTGGAGTCAGGCACAGTTTGTATTCAAAGACACAAAACTCGCCATATTTGGAGGCTGTTTCTCTTTGTGATTTATGAAGTGGCAATGAACGCAAATATTCTATCTGGGATCCATACGCCTTGAGTTTTACCTTTACTGGGGAGAGCTCATCATTAACAAATATCCCTACCGTGTTTTCATAATACTTCTCTGCACTAAAACCTTTGGGGAGTTTAAAGGCTTGTTCCGTAATTGTCATTTCAAGTAAACGATCCAAGGCAATATTACGGATAGCATCCAATTCCTTTATATAACCGAGCACATACCATCGCTGATTATACGTTTTCATTGCATAGGGCTGAATGGTGTATGACGTTCTATGACCATAAAATGGTTGATAATCTATTGCCAGTACCTTAAAATGCTGCATGGCATATATTATGCTTTGTAGATACTCAGTGCCATGAGGTATATCTTCAAACAATATTCTGTCTTTCATGTTATGGCCGGCAATAATCATATTCGACAGATTGAAAGAGTTCAATAGCCACTTACGGGTCTTGTCGTTTTTCAATACCTCAGGATTAGCAATGTAATACTTGTATCCATTGGATGCATCACACTTGATTTGAACTCCAAACAGTTCTTCTACAGCTGCACGATGCTGATGGAAAGTACGCAATGGCATGGGGGTATTGTTGCCAATATTGCTTTCTTTCCATCGGTTGCTTATCTCATCAAATGTCATCTTCTTCTCCTGTAAGAGAATGTCAAGCAGCCATATATACCTATTGAATGTCTTGCTTACCATAAACCGTCTACTTCATATAAAAGTTACCCAACGCAAAAATATAAATTATCTATTCAAAACGTTTGGACACACAAACAAAAACTGCTATTTTATAGGTAAATTATGCTTGGTCAAAGACTGAATAATAACTTTAGTTACATCTTTTCGATGCAGAAAGTACCCCCCTCTGATAATCAGATAGTTACAGACTTGTGGGTAAAATAAGGGAATCAATTGAGCCTTGCAATTGTGACTAATGGCGACTTTTCGTTTTTGCCACTCGGCGCCCTAATTCTGACACAAAGATAGTAATTTTTCATAGAAAATACGAGTTAAATTATAGATAAATAATAACATAGCCCCAAAGACCACATCGCTTGCGTTCGACATGTTTTTTGGTGGTTATGAATGTCCACTTTCTATTGTAGAATGTTAAGTTGTATGCAGATTGAATACAACTGATTTTTGGGGAATGCAGTTGACTAGTCAACTTGATAAAATTAGTAGTCGGTTAGCGAGACTAACCAACTGACTGTTTTACCGAAGTGGTTAGTGTGGCTAACCACTTCGAGGGAGGCGATAAAAGAACGGCTCCTGAGGATACTCACGAGTTGCCTAACTGTATTTAGTGCCATTTCAAAGAGCCATTGGCACTTTGAAATTTTGAATTTGGCACTTTGAAATTTCATTCTAAAAATATTTTGATTACTAAGTAATTTTTGAGGTTTCGCATAATCATAAATAGTTGTAACTATAAAAATAGGTATAAATTAACTGTTTTGTGCTTGGAAATTTCAAATTGGTAAGAAATATTACTATATTTGCAATAGCAATTTAATTTGGGAGTATTGTATATGTCTACTTTAAACGCAAATAGAGAGTTGGTTAAACTGAGGGATTTGTCTTCGGTTTTTTCTCGTAGTGCGTTTGTAGACATATTAAATTACTGCGATTATTCACATTTTAACTGGCTAGTAGACCAATATAGCAGTTCATTAAACTGTACAACATATTTTGATCTAATCAAAAAAACATATTCTATAATATCTAAGCACTATAGATGTGAATATGTCTATAAGAACGAGTTGATAAAACTCCTTCTTAAGGAGTATGGTACAAAAGAAACGGTTTATTTCAGCGAATTTAGAGTTGACAACTCTATTGCCGATATAGCAATGTTTAATGGTGAAAGTAAAGCATTTGAAATTAAAACCGAATATGATACTCCTCGTCGACTAGATAAACAGATGGAGGACTATAAGCGTTTTTTTGACAAATGCTACATCGTTGTACCAGAAAGTAAACTGGATGAGTATAGAGCTATCGTAGAATCTACGACTGGAATCATTTCAATGAAAAGAGAGAATGGGCGCATTATCCTATATAAAGTTAGGCAAGCCCAACAGAATAGTCGTTTTGCTCCAGATGCGTTAATGTCCTGTCTTAGAATCAGCGAATATACAAATATTGCTTTGTCATTAGGGGCGTCTTTAGATGGGATTGCGGGGTATGATATGTTTAACTTCTGCTATAATGTTATTTCTAATGCGGATCCTAATGTGGTTAAGAAGTTGTTCTTGCGTGAGGTTAAGAAGCGAAAGAACAATACATCCTTCCTTCGAAAGAGTCCAATGGTAATTAGACAAATGTTGTTAAGTTTAAATTTGCCAGAAGACAAAGCTAGTAAATTAATAAGTCAATTGAATGTTAATATAAATCAAGCATAGATTATGTATTATCCCTATCTTCGTGCAAAACAATATGAGCTAAAGGCTATAAGGGAGTTTTCTGTAGAACACAAAGACCAGAGTTCTATTGCACCTATTTTGGAGCCTGTAAAGCAACAGCCGAATGCTTTAAATCTTGCAATAGATGAGATGTTGACCAATGGGTTGAAATTTGCACTTATCTTAAATCCTAAGGATGGAGACTTCAAGCACCCCACTGTTCTTTTTGATGCATGGTTTCAAAATGAGAAATTGATGGCAAATAAAGATAAATGGATTCCTGCATTTTTATACTCGAAACGTAATTTTTCAGAAATACTATCAATTATTGACGAGTATACTCTTGACCATGCTATGATAATTTTCCGCACATGTATGGATATTAATGATACGGACGCCTGGGGAATAATCAAGAACAAATCTATAGAATATGTTGTCAATTCATTTGGAACAACCACTTCAAGAAGGTTAAGAAGTGAATTAAAAAATACAGGAAAAGCGATTATTCGATTAGATGATTGTTTTAAATCAAAAGTCCGTAATGCAGACTATGCGTTAGATGATGATGAATTATTCTCAGAAGAGCCGTTCTTTTATGCGGAAGAAGGAAATTTAGATGGATATTCAGATTTTACAACATTGCCATCAGAGTACATAGAGGGTGGTATGTTGCCATATGCTCTAGCTATTCATTTATCATATAAAAAGAATGATGAGCAATTGTATGTTCATCATTTTGTTTCAGATAGCAATGAAACTAATAGCGATATTCGTGGTAAGTTTAGAGAAGCAGCAAGAAAAGTAGCGCCATTTTATGTGGATAAAGTTCAAACAGAGGCTGTTAAAGAAATTATTGAAAAGGCAAATGATTCTGAAGGCTATCCAGGTCTTGGCTATTTAAAGAAATTGTCTGTAAAGAATCACTTGGAGTTAATTCTTTCATTACAAAATTAATTACTATGCTTATATGTAAAGATTGTTTTATTGATGAAGAATTACGCTCAGAGATAAATGCCAATGCCTCTACTGATGGCATCTGTGAAGTGTGTGGTAGAGAGGGAAAGGTAATTGACTTTTCCGAATACCGTAGTTTCTTTATGGCATTACTTCAAATGTTCTCTCCTACGAATAATAGTACACAAACGATAGTCGATATTATTCAAAATGAGTGGCGTCTTTTCAAAAATAACGATATCGCAAAAGTCTTACTAACTGAAGTGATGGCTACATTTGACTGTGGCTATACAATAGATGCATTCGTGAATTATACTGAGGAAATCCAAGAACGCATAGCTATCTGGGAACGACTCAAAACTAGTGTAAAAGAGGAATCGCGTTTTTTTACCAATATGGATGAGTTCGTTCAGTATGATTATCTACAGTGTGGTGATAACGGTTTAAAAATAGGAGACAAGCTATATCGCTCTCGTATTACACCTGTAGGACAGGAGATTGTTAATTGCGAAAGTATGGGATGCCCACCTAAATCTAGCGCAACAGCAGGTCGAGCAAATCCTATTGGTATTCCATATCTATATTTGAGTGATACTGCCAAGACTACATATTATGAAGTTAGAGCTGTATATTTGGATAAGTTAAGTGTTGGCACTTTCGAAATTGTACGCGATTTAAAAATAGTTGATTTTGTTCATAATGTTAGTCTATATAATTTATATCACGATGTAACCCCATTTGAAGAAGCAATAATAAAGAAGAAAGTCATCGATGCTATAAGTGCAGACCTATCCAAACCATTAAGAAGGTTCGATTCAGAACTTGAGTATGTGCCAACCCAACTAATTTGCGAGTTTTGTAGGCGTGTTGTATGTGCAGACGGTATTACATTCGAAAGTGCATTACATAAGGGGGCTAGGAATTATGTGCTATTTGATGAAACTTCAGCAAAATGTATTGAAGTTAATTCTCACGAAATAACAAAAATAGATATTGATAGAAAATAAATCACTATCTTTGAGCAACAAAACGAACAAGAACTATGTCGCAAACTATAGATAAAGAAAGAGCTATTCGTAGCATCGTGAGCAGCGCTGTGAAATCTTATGCAAATGGTTTCTCCACTCGTCACCTCGCAGAAGTAGATGATGAAAATGGTGTAATCAATATGAAGATACATAACGTCTTCATCGCTGCACTTGGCCCGGAAATTCAATACTATTCTGCACTTGCCCGCTCTCTTGATAGTTCTTTGGGCAATATGCTTGAAAGTATGGCTATTAGTATTGCATCACTTCATTATGAGGTTAGTCAGCATGTTGAGGGCACACTCTACAAGGAACAAACAGATTACATCGCCGAGCTCCTTGAGCAATATAAGAGAAATCATAATAGAAGAACTCCAAAATTGGAGGATTATCAAGGTATCTCTCAAATGCATGGTACTGCAGAGACGAAACGTCATGAGAGCGATTATTATCTTCTTGACGAAGAAACAGGTATGCACTATCTTATAGAACTAAAAATTGGAGGCGATTTGGATAATAAGAAGGCTCGTTCTGAAAAGGAAGCACTTCTTGAGCAATATTGCATTCTCACCAACCGTCTTGGAGAGGAAAGAGTAAAAATTCTTTTTGCGACAGCATACAATCGTTACGGAGAAGGCAAACCTTGGACTCAGGGCCGCGTTCGTCAATTCTTCTGTAATGAAGAGTTATGTATAAGTCGCGACTTTTGGAATTTAGTATGCAAGTCGGATTGTGGATACGATATTGTTATAGACGAGTATAATAAGAATGCTCATTATATCAACGAGGCTTTGGATGAAATTAAAAAAGCTTATCTGCCGAACTCATAATGAAAGATCCGAATTGGCGCAAGTGCATTTTACGAGGAGATAGCAAGGATATCATTAAAAGGATCCCAGATAACTCTATCGATTTCATACTCACTGATCCTCCATATAATTTAGGACAGCATTCAACGGGCAACATACCATTGCCAGGTCGTTCTGCTATGAATAATGATGTAGCAGAATGGGATATGATTGATTTTAATCCTGAAGAGTGGGCTGATGAATTTATAAGGATACTCAAGCCAACTGGAAATCTATTTATTTTTACATCTTACAACCAACTAGGTAGATGGTATAATTGTCTTGATCATAAGTTTGATACATCCAATTTTATGGTCTGGCACAAAACTAATCCTGCTCCTAAAATATTTAAAGCGGGATTTTTGAATAGTTGCGAGATGATTTTCACTTGCTGGAATAAAAAACATACATGGAACTTTATTTCTCAGTCAGAAATGCATAATTTTATTGAGAGTCCAATTTGTATGCGTCCAGAGAGGCTAAGTGATCCAAAGCATCCCACACAGAAACCTGTTGCAATTTTGAAGAAGATGATTGAAATTGCAACAAATAAAAACGATATCATTTTTGATCCATTTATGGGAGTGGGGTCAATGGGTGTTGCAGCATTAAGTCTTGATAGGAGATTTATCGGTGTTGAAATCGACGAAAATTATTTTAATGCAGCAAAGAAAAGAATAGATACCATATTACAAACCAACCCATATTCACAACAGGTGTCAAATCCAGATAGGTATAACACATCTGATAACGAAGTGAATTCTTCGATAGTTTGCGATGTTGCAGTTTCATACAATACAGCATTTTGCGAACTTGAGGAATTCTTCAATGCAAAAGAAACGATAATGAGAGATAGTCAAAATACACCCACAGGATTACAGCCTATAATTAAATGGCCAGGAGGTAAAGAAAAAGAACTAAAATACATATTGCCAAACCTTCCCAAATTTAATAGATATTTTGAGCCTTTTGTTGGAGGAGGCTCTGTATTTATGGCAGTACAAGCGAGTGAGTATTATATTAATGACTTTTCATCTGAACTAGTTTTGTTGTATAATTACATCGCTACGTCTGATAAATCATTCTTCCGTTATGTAGAGCTAATCGACAAATCGTGGAACAACGCTCTTAAATTCTTTAATAAAAACAAGATACTTGTCGATCTTTACTTGCAATATCGGAATGAAAAAATTAGCAAGGAAGAGCTAAAATCGCATATTTGTCAATTTTGTAAGGATAAAAAGAATGATATTCTTAACATCATTGGAAAATCATTTTTTTCGCACACATGTATTCTTCTTAAAGAAATGGAAACAAACCTATTTCGAAAGATGCAAAGAATGCGTGAGCTTGAAATCAAAAAACATGTTTTGCCTGATAGTGATTTATTAAACAACATAGAGACAGCTATAAAGAGTGCTGTGTATATGAATTATCGTCATCTTTATAATGATGCTAGCATTACAAAGTGTGATAAAGCTTTACATTGTGCATTATTTTTCTTTATGCGCAACTATGCTTATAGTGGCATGTTTCGATATAGTAGTAAAGGAGATTTTAATGTTCCGTATGGAGGTATTGCATACAATAGCAAACTAATGTCAAAAAAGCTCAACTATTACCGCTCAATACCATTGCTCAGCCATTTTGCTGATACCCATGTATATAATCTCGATTTTGAGGCATTCCTTAGGGAAATGCAACTTAGTGAAAGCGATTTTGTATTCCTTGACCCTCCATATGATAGTGAATTTAGCACATATGCACAGAATGCATTCTCAAAAGCGGATCATGAAAGACTTGCAAATTTCATGATTAACGAGTGTAAAGCTAAGTGGATGTTGATTATAAAGAATACGGATTTTATATATGATTTGTACAACAAAGATGGTGTAAATATCCGGACTTTCGACAAGGAGTATCTTGTAAGTTTCATGAATAGGAATGACAAAAAAGTTACTCATTTACTAATAACTAATTATTAATTGTTATGGCACGTATTACTGAAAGCCAATTAGTTTTACCAGCGTTATATTTACTCTCGAAATCTGAAAATGGTTTTGTTAGCACTAGCGATTTAATTACCAAATTAACTGAAGTAATGAATCCTACAGGTCAAGATGCTGCCATACTTGCTGGACGAGCCGATACTTATTTCTCCCAAAAAGTAAGAAATCTTAAGAGTCATGACACCCTTCAAAGACAAAGATATGCTGATAATTTTGGCGATGGTTTTAAAATCACTCCTCTTGGGAAGACATTTGTTTCAACTCATATAGATGCTTTATCTTATTTGTTTAATGAAGATTTTAATTATGAAGATGTAAAAAACGCAATAGATGACATTTCAGCTGCTGGTAATAGAATGGTACTGCCATTAGAGGAATTTGTATCAGAGGGGCGATTAGTTTCTAAAAACGTCCAAGTTCGTGAGCGTTCCAATAAATTAAGATCAATCGCCTTTGAACATTTTTCTCGAAATAATGAGATACATTGCAACTGTTGTGGATTTAATTTTCCGACCTACTATGGTGATATCTATGGAAAGAATTGTATAGAAATACATCACAAAAAACCTATCTTTCAGTATCAAGACGATTCCTTCGAACAACAAGTAGCAAGAGCTCTTGAAAATCTACTCCCTGTTTGCCCTAATTGTCACAGGGTTATACATAAGAACCATATAGGTTGCGATGACCTTGCAAATTTCATCAACGACATTCAGCGAAGAAGAGCTTTGTAGTATCCATTCAATATCATATTAATTAGAAAAGGCGGACTAAATCCGCCTTTTCTAATATTTGCTAGCGCCGATTTCTGTATCGCCAAGGGTCGGGAGTCATAAACTTTTCGAACTCCTCCATATTGGTGATGCACTCGATATTTTGTTTCTTCTCGAGCCATTTCTTGATGGTTGGTCGATCGAAATACAATCTGTTACCTTGGCGGATAAACGGAATGTCGTGACACCTCACCGTTCGGTACACCGCAGATTTGGATTTGCCAAGTAGTTTGCAAACATCCTCCACGCTCATCAGCTCCCCTTCGAGTGGCTGTGGTTGCTGCTTCTCGCGAACTGTTTTTTTCAAGTGCTTCAATTCTCTCTACCAGATTTTGAATGAGCTCTGGCATCTGCTCAAATGATACAACTTTCGTTTCCATTTTGTTATTTTTTTAGTGAATTCATATTAAGTATAGGAGGGCATTGAAGGGAAGATTTGATAATGAGTGATTTTTTTGCAAAAAAGTTGTGAACGACTTTCACCACCGACAACCAATGCCATTTTAGTAGAAAGTACTATTTTATGCGCCCTGTTATTGCAGCTCGTTGCACTCCATTGCACCTCATTGCTCACCATTGCAAACTTGGCGAGATGTTTTTGTTGACGACATTAAGGCATAAAAAAATCCCGAAAGTCGAGTCTAACTTTCGGGATTTATTCGTCTATTTTTGTAGGATTTTCTGTCGCTTTTTGTAGGCGTTAGCGTTTATTAGTGGGCGTTAGAGGGCGTTTGTTACTTTCCTTCCAAAAAAGTTCAAAAACATCAGTTAAATTAGCTTTGATATATGCTATGCGATAACATAACAATGCTCTCTTATAGAAGAAAGAATAATCTGCCAATGTGCGTTTCCGACGTTCAATTTCAGTCTTTATTATCCTTATGGCAAGCCTATAGCTCTCTTTGTCCTCGACACTCATATTCTTGATATAATCGTTTATTAACGTTGCCTGATGCTGGTAAACCAATAACCCACGTGTTTCTTTAAGGACAGATTCAACATACTCTATTTTAGCATATATAGGGTAAGTAAGAGGGCGAACCTCTGTCATCTTCAGATATGTATAGATATAGGGATTAAGCAGAAGACTATGACTGAATGCAACACAGGCAACAAGCTCTTCAAAATTCTGCGGCTTTATTTGAAGCAAATCATATTTGTCCCAATTTGATTCCATCATATACACTCCGTCTGTATCACCCTTGGATAGCAGCTCATATGTTTTATCATCATCAAGAGGTATTAACTCTATGTCGGTTCTATCTGCCATAAAAGTAAACAGCTCCCTTGCATCTGCTTCTTTCATTCTTCTCATATCTTTCTGCTTATTTTAATGTATAACTGATTGAATTTCACAATTGGTTGACCGAGATAAGTAGAAGTATTGTAATTTTTCTCTTTAGCATATTCAACAACTTGATTTCGTATTTCATCAGGGTAATATATGCTTAATATTTTCTTCTTTATCAACTCATCCCATGATGTAGGAATACCAAATTTATTTATATCTGCTATTTTGGCTATACCCAACGAAATGGCAACCAAGCTATGATAGAAATCACCAAGTTCAGGTATCGGTTCTACACACAATCCTGATTTTATATCGTCTATAAAGCGCTTAATGGATAATAGATCTTCTTGAAGTCCTAACTCTATGATGTAATCTAATTCTGTTTCTAAAAATACAGAATACAATGATGATGGCGTTCCAAAGTGTTTTTCAAATCCCCACCTTGTTTGAAATTTAAATGCCTCTATTGTACTTTTTTTCTTTAGGGCGTCCTTACGTTTTTTGTCTTTCTTATTAGCCATATTTATTATTATTGGTTCTATATATATTATATATATACGATGACTTATTGCTATTTTCGGTAAAAAATGATTTTGATATGCAAAAACTTTGCATACCATAGCAAAAATATAACCTTAATTTATAAAAATGGCTTCATTATCGTGTAACTGACTATTGACCGATTTAAGGTTACCCTTTGAGTTCAGTCACTACGTGTATCGACCTTTGATTCCGTTCGATAGGTCAAGCTTAAGCAAGTGGAGATTTGTTGTCACATCATCAAACTTTTGATGTTGCTACAACAAGAATATTAGCCATAACTATGGAGCAGAAAAACGGTGAACGGTGAGCGAATGGTAATTGGAAATCAGAAAACAGATTAAACTCAAATAGGTCATTAGCGTTATGATGATAATAGCTTTTATTTTTGAACATATAACAAAAAGAAGGTTTCATTAGCGTATAACAGTCTAATGGCCGATTAGGGTTGAATACCTGCCATGCTTTTGCATAGTAGCTCAGATAGCTCAGTTTCAGTTAAAATATTTGGCAATGCACACTCTACCTATCTGCTTTCAGCAAGATATATGATTATGTTATTTAATCATTATTATATTTATTATTATAATATTATATATACAATATATTTATTATTAGTTATTTATAATAATATTTAGATATATAACATATAAATATGCTAATATCACTATGTGCAAGAGGTGGAAAGAAAATAACTGATTACTGAGCTAACTGAGCTACCATACCAAATAACCAGAGATGTTTGGATAAGGGATATAGAAAATAACAACTGACTGCTTTAGTTTGATGATTGTCTACGAATAAACTGAGCTATCTGAGCCGTATACACTCACTTGAATACCACATTCTCCATTGATTCCTATCCATATTATACTATGTTAACCATAGATATAATACTGAATATCAATGTAGTATATACCTAATAGCCTTCTTGGTAATAAAGTTCTTACTAAGAAGGTTCTTACTTGGTGTATTGGCTATATATACACAGAAAGGGGACAGAACCATTGGTGTTGATTCTGCCCCATGAGATTTATATGAATATGCTGTCTGTTCTTTCCGCGTTAAAGAACTGGTATTATACTTATGCCCCGAAGCGGAGGTCCGGAAATGCTTTGCCTTCAGAACCATCCTTAATCATTTTCACACTTGCCTTTGTCATTATCTTTATCCATTCAATACCAAGTTCTTCTAATTCCGGGAATTTAATGTCTCTTATTCTTCTGTCTGCATCAACAATTACAGAATTGGGTATATTGACATCTCTAAATATGGTGGAAATATGAAATTTGACATCTTTGACAACTCCATGATTTACTCGCACACTTGCTACAATTCCATAATTGGATGGTTTGGCAAGAAGCATTTCCATTTGTTCTGGAGAGAGTTTCTGAAGAGATTCTACAATGGCTTGTTGTATTTGTGCGTTTCTTTTTAAACCATATTCAGTAGAATAGTATTTCTGCTGTTCTGCTTGTTCACTTTCAGTCAATTGCTTGTATCCTGTTGTGTCATGTTGCCCTTTGTGTAAATATACAATATCTGTGTGACCAAATGTTTCACATACTACACTGTCTTTAATAACAGAACTGTGGTGCTTAATAATGGAACTATCCATTTCAGTATTTATCAATCCGTTAACAGGAATACATGTACAGAAAATGAACATGTATACTAATAATAGTGTTTTCATATGCCGATATGTTAGGCTCTATAAATTAATTTATTCTATATCCAGTAGATTTTATAATGACTTTGAGACATCAGATTCACTCAATATATTATTGTATCCTTCACATCAAGGTTATCTGTCCAACCCCAAAGATAAACCTCTCCTTTATAAGGTGCATTTGCAAGCTCTTTACTCTGTGAAGGACATGAAACATATCTGGTATAAGTACCTTCAAGTGTAATTGGCAGTTTAAAACCTCGACTCAATAATTCTGTTCTAAACTCTTCAATGCTTAATGGTCCATAAATATCTGGCGAACGAAGCTCTGCTATCCAATAATCTGTTGGAGGCGCTTCAAACATAATCCGTTGCCCCTCTGAATTATAGCAGAACTGAAGATGGATAGATCTTTCATCCCTGTTATAGGGATAACAACAGGAATCTTCCCCCAAGTAATTATCTTTAAGTATCTTATACGGTTGCTTTGTTTCTACTAACAAACAGTTTTCGTATTCAGCCCATCTGTTGATATATCCGATACAGACACGATGATTAGAAAAACAAAAGAATGTGTCAATTTCTCCTGTGCTACGGTGAACTGGCATAGGATATACTTTCTTAGTCTCTGTTTCGTGATACCAAGGGCTGCGTTCACCTTTGAAGGCAAGGGATGAGTATGAAGGTGCCATGATGGAATCAGAATCCTTTGGGTAAAAACCTTCCAACCCTAATTGCTCGAAATCGCCTGTCACTAAATATCTTCCCATTAGCCCTTCATTATTCTCCTCTACATGAAAGGCATCCTTTGGGGAACTGGTACACATAGTGCATACCAATCCCATCAAAAGCGTTATTATACAAATAGAATTTTTACGGAAACTATCTGATTTCTGTTTCATATTAGTTTAGTGCTTAAAAAGTTTTCATTTGCCTACAAAGCTAACTAAAAATATTGCCTAAACAAAAGAAAGACTTTGTTTTAACATGAGTTTAACGAATTTATATTATCTTAATCTTCATATAAAATTGTATCTGTGCCTATACAAAGGCAATAAGAAAGGGGGGTATAAGCACAAATAGCACGATATAAAAAATATCCTCAATGTTGGGGACATTCGTACTGAACGTTGGGGAGCAATGTACTGAATATTGAGGACAAATGTACTGAACGTTTAGGACATTTTTTTTAACTCGTATTTCAAGTGTTTATTTGCTTGTCCTAACACTTTTAACCCAAATCGGTCAATAGACTGTTACGCACTAATGAAGCCATCTTTTTGTCATCTGTTTCGTTACTTCTCGGTTACAGTGGAACCCCATTGCGCCCTCAAAGCAGCAAAACATCTATTCAAAAATAAGGTTATTATCATCATAACACTAATGACCGATTTGGGTTAAACCTCACTCTCAATACCATTAAACACACAAACACTACCATCAACAGCACCGCAACTCCCAGTTCACCCCACACCCCTCGCCGCACCCGTCGCCATCGTGGTCACTTCGGCCTCCTCGCCATGCTCTACTACCCTCATCTGTCATACAAGCGAGCCGTCCACCTCTTCCGCCAAGAGCTGCACCTCACCCGTGGCCTCCTCGATGCCCTCAAACGTGTAGGCTACCGTGAAAACCAAAGAGTCCTCACACCACGGCAGGTGCAGGTGATAGAAGAGTATTTAGGAGAACCGTAACGAAAGGATTAAAGGAAAATCCACCCCCTCCGTCGCTACGCTCACCTCTGGCCCTAGCGTCGCACTGGGTAGTACTCCCCTCATGAGGCACAAAATGACATTTAGTCATTTTTCTAAAGACCTCATTCGCCACCCTGTCTCAGGGGGACAAAGTGAGCGGAAAAGAGAAAGCAGAAAGGAGAAAGGAAAACCACCCTAAAAACAATCCACACAAGCATCGGGTGCTTGTGTGGATATGTATATATTATATATAAGGTGTGTTACTTGGTTACAACCTTAACTTCGTTTAAGTTGTTTGCGTTCGGCATAGTCAAAGTAAACTTTGCCTCTGCTCTTACTTGATCACAACCTTTTTGCCGCCGATGATGTAGATGCCCTGGGGGAGGGATACGGGAGAGGCGGTGTTGCCAACGAGCTGGCCACGAGTGTTGAAGATGGGCATGGCGCCGTTCTCTGCAGATGGGGGTGTGCATGGAAGGTCCTTGATGCCGGTCTCCACATTGTCGGTATATGAGAAGCGGAGTTTGTAGCCATAGGTTCCGCTAGCGGGGAGCTTGTACTTATCCAGCACTCCGGCACCACAGGAAGCGTTGCCTATACCAAGCTGGGCATAGTCGAAGTTGGCATACACATTGTCCGATGCCTGCATGTTCCACTGGTGTAGATACTGGTGCTTGTACTCGTCGGTATAGTTGTCCACGGTGAGGTTAACCTGTCCCTCTGTTTCCACGCGGATACCCTTGCCCTCTTCGTTGAGGAAACTGATCCAGCGGAGGTCCTGACGGTCGCCAGAGGTCTGGGGACGAACATAATCGACATGGAAGTCGCTGACGGGAAGGTCGTAGATGCCCAGGTCGGAACCCTGCTTGCGGTCAATAGTATTGTCCAGAGGTCCGCGTGCATAGTAGCGGGTCATGGAGAGTTCTGGGTTGAACTGCATGAGCATGCCTATACGGCGGAGATTAGAACCGGTGACAGTGTACTGTGCATCCAAGTCTACGGTGCCGTCGCGGTTGACGGTGTATACGAACTTATAGTTAC
Source organism: Bacteroidaceae bacterium (assembly GCA_045659645.1). Classification (GTDB taxonomy): domain Bacteria; phylum Bacteroidota; class Bacteroidia; order Bacteroidales; family Bacteroidaceae; genus Physcousia. The sequence goes on from JAZRCG010000012.1 coordinate 113,644, forward strand.
AACGGCTACCGCTGGCATTCTCGGTAATGGTGACGGCAGAATTGTCGGCATTGGCCTTGACGGTGAATGTGCGGCTGGTGATACCATTGCCTGTCTCATAGTATGGGTCGGTGCCATAGGGTGCGTCGTTCTCTATCCAGCGATAGTTGCTATAGGTGGGAGATGCACTGGTCTCTGAACCTACGGGAAGTACACTGATACCATTCTGTACCCATGAGGTGATACCCTTGGATGTGTTCACCTTCATGCTGATGTTCTGACCCTCTATGGTGTATGTGCTACCGCTTTGTGTCAAAGTGAGAGGAGTACCTGCAACTACATCGGCCTCGGGAAGAGGAGTGCGGTCGGTGATAGAGTACTGAGCATTTGCTATGGCATGACCTGCCTCGGCCCATGAAGTGGCCTCGGAAAGACATACGGACACATTGAGGAGGTATTCGCCTTCGTTGGATACATCGCCATAGTTGATGCCTATGCTCTGAGACTTTCCTGATGCTATAGAGGGAAGTGTAGTGCTGCCCTCCTCTACCACGGTACCGTCCAAAAGTAGCTGCCAGTTGAGAATCATGCCCTCAAGGTCGATAGCCTCGTACTTGTTGGTGATGGTGAAGGTCTTGGCGGTCTTGTTGAGAGTGCCGAACTTAATGTACTGGTAGATGCGCTTAACCTCGGCAAGCTTGCCGGTTGGCTGACGGTCGGCGGTGATGATACCGTTGTTCACGAAGTTGCCCTGATGAGGTGCCTGGGGATAGTCGTTACCGTTGCGATACTTGTTGTAGCCGTTCACCTTCAAATTGCCTGCCTTCTGGTCCTCATATGAAACAATTGCCTGATCGACCCAGTCCCAGATGCATCCACCCATACCATTCTTGCTGCTTTCCATCACATCCCAGTATTCCTTGAGGTTTCCCACTGAGTGACCCATGGCATGGGCATACTCGCACATGAAGTATGGCTGGCCAACGCGATCAACATCGTACTGAACGGTGGGAACATCTCGGTACATGACACTATAGATGTCGGTGGGAGAAGTGTATGCACGGGTAGCACCCTCATAGTGTATGGGTCGTGGGTCAAGAGTATGAGCGGCATTGTAGGCATGAGTGAAGTTTACACCACCGTCGCTCTCGTTGCCAAGGCTCCAGGATACGATGCTTGAATGGTTGCGGTCGCGAAGAACCATACGCTCCACACGGTCAACGATAGGGCCACGCCATGTGGGAGAGGTGTGTATGCGTCCGCCGTTGTTCCAGTTCATGTGGAACTCCACATCGGCCTCGTCCATGTGATACATGCCCAGGAAGTCCATCATGGCATTCATCTTGGGGCTACGGGGATAATGGCTTGAACGCACGATATTTACATTGTTCTGCTTCATCAGTGTGAGGTCCTTCCACATGGTTTCGATGTCCATGGTACGACCCTTCAGAGGATGGGTATCCTGGGTATTCACACCCTTGAGCAGTACACGCTTGCCGTTTACCAGGAACTGGCTGTTCTTGATCTTGGCACAGTTGAAACCAAACTTGGTGGCAAAAACGCTCTCCTCCTTGCCATCAGCATCCTTCTGTACCACCTCCACGGTGTAGAGTGTGGGAGAGTCGCTTGTCCAGGGCTGGAGACCAGTAAGACCTTCGAAGGCAAGGGTAAGGGCCTTCTCCTTTTCTGTAGCGATGAAAGAGGACTCGCCTGTCTTTGTGTCCATTACATTACCGTCGGGAGAGAGGAGACGCACCTCGTAAGATTTTGTTGTTTCCATGCCATCCCTGTTGTCCAGGGTAAGGTTTACTAACATATCGCCCGATGTGGCATCCTCAGACAACTGAGACTTGATATGGTGGTCACGAACGAACACCTTGGGTACGGCCATCAGGTATACATCGCGGTGGATACCGCTCATGTGCCACATGTCCTGACCCTCGAGATATGAACCGTCTGTCCAGCGGATAACACGCACTGAGAGGTTGTTCTCGCCAGTGCGTACATGCTTGCTGACATCAAACTCGGCGTCCATGTTGCCACCCTCGGTGTAACCAACATACTTGCCGTTTACCCACACGTAGGCACCAGAGTATATACCGTCGAAGTGAAGAAGCACGCGCTCCTTGTCCCAACCCTCGGGCAGGGTGAAGTTGCGGCGATAACTGCCCACACTGTTCACCAGACCTCTCTTCATAGAGATATATGGTGGATTGTCGGCAAAGGGATAATTAACGTTTATGTAGAGAGGATCGCCATAGCCATGCATCTCCAGACATCCGGGCACTACCATGTCGTCCCACTTGGAGGCATCCACATCGTTGCCATAGAACTCCTCCTCTGGCATCTCCATTGTGTCGTCAAGTACGTTCCATATCAGTTTCCATGTACCGTTCAGACTCATCCAACGGCTGCTGGAAACGGGGTTGAGCCAAGCATGGTTGTAGCGCTCGTCGGCACGCATCACGTCGGTTGACTGATAGGGCATGTAGGTGGCATGACCCTTTTCCTTGTTCTGGCCAAATATCTTCTCATCTTGCCAGAATAGTCCCTGGGGCAGGTTGTCATTGTTTACCTTGGTAAAGGTGAAATGTGTGTCGGTGCTGGAAGCCTCGGTGGTAAGATACACTTCCTCGGATGAATTAACCGCCAGATAATAGTACTCGAAGGATGGAGACCATTGAGTGCCAATGTTCTTGCCCACCTTGAACTGATAGGTATCCTCCTCTACTTCGAGAATTTCGAACATCTGGTTCCAGTTGGCCTTGGATTCGTCAGAACTCTGGTTCCATTGCAAGGGCTTGCCACCGCTTTCGAAAGCACAGTCAATGCACTTGCCGCATGTCTCGTTGAGTAACTGGAACCATGTGGTAGCACCCGTCTGATATATGGGTATGCTCAGTTTCCACATCTGGCCGAAATCCTTGTCCTTGGCCTCCTCAACGATGATCTTGGCATTGTTTTCCTTGTTTCCGCCATTGGACAGAACCTTACCGGTATTCTTATTTGTAATGACATAGGTAAAGTATGGCATGGGAGCCTTGTTGTCCTCAACATTCACAATCTCCTTCAGTTCGAAGTAGGTGCTGGTGTTGCTCAGGTCGCCCTTCATCCATAGTTCACCGTTTTCGTATTCGGTAAGCACCTTGCCATTGTCACCGGCACACAACAACTGTATGGCAGAACCTGCAATACCTGGAGAATGGATATTGAAAACCTGGTTCTCGTTGTTCAGGTTGGGTTTCCAGTGAAGGAGTTTGCCTGGTGCCTTTTCATGCTTCAGAGCCATGTCTATGCTCAACTTGGAACCCATGTTGTAAAGACCATAGTTTCCCTCTGTTCCGTCGCTGATAAGTGCCCAGTACTGGCTCTTGTCGTCCTCAGCGAACTCGCCCATCACGATGGGTGCATCGGGATTGTGGTTGCCAGCGTTGGTCATGGCCTTGCCCGTGTTGCTGGACACAATACGGTAGATGCTGCCCACCGTCTGAGAACTGGCACTAAGTACAAAGAAACCCGACAATAGCATAATCGGAATTCTCTTTGTTGTTAAGTTTGATAGTTTAATCATAACACAAATTATTAAGGTTATTGTTATTTATATTCACTCAAATTGCGGCAATACTTGCCTCCGAACATGCAATAAAGGCCAAGCAACACGAAAGGTACGCTGAGCAACTGACCCATATTGAACATCATGCCCGACTCGAAATCCACCTGGTTCTCCTTGGTGAGTTCCACGAATATCCTGGAGAAGAAGATGAGGAAGAGGCAAATGCCGAAGTAGAAACCCGAACCCACACGGATGTCGAACAGAGGCTTGCCCTGCTGGGAAGAAGCGTATCTGTCGGCAACGCCCTTCCTAAGCGAGGCACGGTATATTATCCACTCCACCACAAAGAACGAAGCATAGCACAGAGCCTCGTACAACTGACCAGGATGGCGGGGTAACATATCCACTCTCTCGAAGATGAAAGCCCAGGGCACATCGGTGGGGCGACCTATGATCTCGGAGTTCATCAGGTTGCCCATGCGTATGGCAAATGCACAGATGGGAGTTACGATGGCCACATTGTCCAAGACGTGCATCAGGTTCAGCTTCACCTTGCGCGAGTACAATATTATTGCCAACATAAGGCCAAAGGTGCCTCCGTGCGATGCCAAACCTTCGTACCCTGTGAAATGCCATTCGCCATCGGCAAACTTGCGCATGGGCAGGAGCATCTCCATGGGTCGTGACAGGTAGTACTCCGGTTCATAGAAAAGGCAATGACCCAGTCGTGCACCTATCAGTATGCCCAGGAAGCAGTAGATGAACATGGGTTCGAACTTGTCCTCACCCAACTTCTGCTCCTTGAACAGATAGTGCATCAACTGATACACGGCCAGCAAACCCAGGCACCAGCAAAGGGAGTACCACCTCACCTCCACAGGGCCAAGGCTGAAAGCCACCACATCGGGGTTCCAAAGTATGTATGCTGGAATTGTCATACCTTATTACACATTGAAACGGAAGTGCATGATGTCACCGTCCTGAACCACATATTCCTTGCCTTCAACACCCATCTTGCCGGCTTCGCGAACGGCGGCTTCGCTTCCGTAGTGGATATAGTCGTCGTACTTGATAACCTCGGCACGGATGAAGCCCTTTTCAAAGTCGGTGTGAATGACACCTGCACACTGGGGTGCCTTCCAACCACGACGGAAGGTCCATGCCTTTACCTCCATCTCGCCTGCGGTGATGAAGGTCTGAAGGGTGAGAAGGCTGTAGATGGCCTTGATGAGACGGTTGCAACCGCTCTCGGTCAAACCCATATCCTCCAGGAACATCTGCTTTTCCTCGTAGGTCTCCAATTCGGCAATATCGGCTTCTGTCTGCGCACTGATGATAAGCATCTCGGCATCCTCGTCCTTGATGGCCTCTGCCACACGTGCGGTGTGCTCGTTGCCAGTGGATGCACTCTTGTCGTCCACGTTGCACACATAGAGTACGGGCTTGGCGGTGAGAAGGAAGAGCGACTTGGCTGCTGCCTGCTCGTCCTCGGTGTCGAAGGTGACGGTACGGGCACTCTTGCCCTCAAGCAGAACCTTGCGATAGGTATCGATAACATCCATCTCTATCTTTGCCGCCTTGTCGCCACCCACACGGGCAGCCTTCTCCACACGCTTGGCACGGTTCTCAAGTGTCTCCAGGTCCTTCAACTGAAGTTCCATGTCGATGATTTCCTTGTCGCGAACTGGATCCACGCTGCCGTCTACGTGAACAATGCCAGAGTCGTCGAAGCAACGCAATACGTGTATGATGGCATCGCACTCGCGGATATTGGCAAGGAACTGGTTGCCCAGACCTTCACCCTTGCTGGCTCCCTTCACAAGGCCGGCAATGTCCACAATATCGCATACGGCCGGTACTATACGGCCAGGCTTTACTATCTCTGCCAACTTGGTCAGACGCTCGTCGGGCACACTTACCTGACCCAACTGTGCATCTATGGTGCAGAAGGGGAAATTGGCTGCCTGTGCCTTGGCGCTGGAAAGACAATTGAACAATGTTGATTTGCCCACGTTGGGCAGTCCTACAATACCTGCTTTCATTTCTTATATTACTCCTTTATTTATTATTTCCTTTTCTTATTATTATATATTGTATTATCTCGTCGTATTCCGAAGGGCAACGCGTCGTGATGCATTAAGCCTCGCATCGTGAAGCATGAGTCTTCGCATCGTGAAGCGATTTCACGTCCCTTGGAAAGACTTTTATCAAAGTCCAAGTTTCTCGGAAATCTCCAGCATGCGGTTGATGGATACTATAGCCTTCTCTGCCACCTGGGCATCCACATGTATCTCGGGTGCCTCGTTCTTCAGGCAATCGTAGAGCTTCTGCATGGTGACGAGTTTCATATAAGAGCACTCGTTGCATGCACAGGTGCTGTCGCTTGGAGGTGCGGGGATGAAGGTCTTCTCGGGACATGCCTTCTGCATCTCGTGAAGTATACCGCTCTCGGTGGCTACAATGAATGTATCCGAAGAATCGTTGATACTGTACTTCAGCAGGGCAGCGGTAGAACCTACCTTGTCGGCCAACTTCACTACCGTTCCCTTGCACTCGGGATGTACCAGCACCTTGGCATCTGGATACTGCTTCTTCAGTTCCAGTATCTTCTCCACGGAGAACTTCTCGTGCACATGGCATGCACCATCCCACAAGAGCATGTTTCTGCCGGTAATACTATTTATATAGCCACCCAGGTTGCGGTCGGGGCCAAAGATGATGGGAGTGTCCTGAGGCAACGACTCCACTATCTCGCGAGCATTGCTGCTGGTAACCACGATGTCGGTAACCGCCTTTGTGGCCGCCGTGGTGTTTACATAACTTATAACGGTATGACCGGGATGCTCGGCAACAAACTCCGCAAACTTATCGGCAGGGCAACTCTCCGCCAGAGAGCAGGTAGCCTCCAGGTCGGGCACAAGCACCTTCTTGTCGGGACAAAGTATCTTGCTTGTCTCGCCCATGAAGTGCACGCCACACATTACTATAATGTCAGCATCGGTGGTAGCGGCCTTCTGCGCCAATGCCAGAGAATCGCCAACGAAATCTGCCATATCCTGAATCTCACCGTCCGTATAGTAGTGTGCCATTATCACGGCATTCTTCTCACGGCACATCCTGCGTATTTCTTCCTTAATGTTCATATTATTATCCTTTTTATTTTAATTTTCTAAATGTATGATGATAATGATACGGTGTTGATAGTGTAGATAACTTCAGCCGTCATTATGCATAACTCTCTATTTTATTATCCTTTAAGCCTGTTCAAAGACATGTTGATAAGGGTGGAAATAACCGTGTTTATAGCTATTTTCGCTATGTTTATAACTATTTTTTCCTGTTTTTATCTTCATTGATATTGAGGTTATACAAGGCTTTTGAACATAGTTATCAACACAAATGTAGATAACTTTTCTGCATGAAATCCCATATTATCATGCCTGCGGTAACGGAAACATTCATGCTATGCTTGGTACCGAACTGGGGTATTTCCAGGCATCCGTCGGCCATATCCACTATGTGCTGCTGAACTCCCTTTACCTCGTTTCCCATGATGATGGCATACTTCTTCTGGGGGTCGGGGGTGAAGTTCTGAAGCATGGTACTGCCCTCGCATTGCTCCACCGCCATGATGGTATAGCCCTCTTGCCTGAGCCACTCCACGGCATCCTCCGTTTGCTTGAAGTATTTCCATTCCACGGTATCTTCGGCACCAAGAGCTGTTTTGTGTATCTCTACATTTGGCGGAGTTGCAGTTATACCGCAAAGGCATATTCCTGCCAGGCGCATGGCATCGGCAGTACGGAAGACACTACCCACATTGTACAGGCTTCGCACATGATCCAATACAACCACCAGCGGGTTCTTGTCCGCCAGCTGAAACTCCTCCGCAGAGATGCGTCCCATTTCCGTTACCTTCAGTTTTCTCATTTCTATTTTATTTTGGACCCCTCCCCGACCCTCCCGCAGGGGGAGGGAGAGGTTACCATTAACTGTTATTATTTTTTTTACTATATACTCCCCTCCATACAGGGCGAGCGAGGTCTTCAGAAGAAGCACCGATGTGCTTCTGTGCCTCGTGAGGGGAGCAATCTCCATTGCGACGCGAGGACAGGTAAGGGGGTGGGTCCTTTTCAAAGCACTCCTGCCTCTACTTCCCTTACTACTCTTTCCACCAGTTTGTCGTCGTTCTCTGGGTCGTATTCTTTTTTTAGCGAGGCATTGAATGTCCATGCGAATACCTGATAGAATCCTGCACGGAAGGGACCGAGGAAGGCTTTTACTATCTCGTACGAACTTTGGTTGCACTCTCTGTCAACGAGTTTTATGAGCAGTTTGCCTTGCGAATAGGTTAGTTTCTTCATTCTTGGAGTATAGGTTTTCCATATCTCCTTCTCCACCGCCTTTATGTGCTCGTCCTTGCTTTTCTTGTCGGGAAGGAGTTGCAGGGTTTCGTAGGTCTCCTTTATCAGTGCATTCACCTCCTTTGCAATGGGCAATACCGTCTTTACGTTGTGTACAAGTCTGTTGTACTTTTTCCTTTGCCTGTTGTTCTTGAACTTTAGCGGAGCATATATTGGAAGTTCGGGCAGGAGATACTGGTACATGGTATCACCATCCAGAATGTATGGCTTCAGAATTAGGTATCTTTGCAGTTTAGATGCATTTTCCTGATGTGTTATCTTATCTTGATGCAAGATACTCAATTTCCCGATTACCTGAACAACATCCTCCTGGGCACGGGTAATGCCTGTGAATGTTGCCAAGAGTATCAGTATGACGAGTATCTTCTTCATTCTTGTATCCAGTATCTTTTGCTTTTGTGCAGAGGTCAGTAACTTACACTTGTATCAAATCCAGCCTTTCTGATTTTCTCCGCTATTGCGTCCATAGTTTCGTGGTCGGCCTTTTCCAGGCCTTCCGTTGGCCATTCCCTGTCCAGGGTGTATATCATCACCTGTCTGGGGTTTATTCTCTTTAGTGCCTCTATGTATGGTTCTATGTATTCGTCCTTGCAGTTGTCCACGGAGACGAGGTTTCCGTCCTTGTCCCTGACATTGCCCTTCATGAACATTGTCTGCACCACGGCATGACCGTTCATACTGGCAAGGTTTTCTATAATGGAGTTGATGTCGTAGTGACCTGTAGGCTGGTCAACAAGGCGGATGTATTCTTCCGATACCGTATCCAGTTTCATCACTGCATTGTCCACCCTCATGAGTGCATCAAAAACCTCCTTACGATGTATCTGGGTGCTGTTGGACAATACCGTCACCTTTGCCTTTGGAAAGTATTTTGAGCGCAATGACAATACATTATCCACTATCTCTGGAAACTTGGGGTGCATGGTAGGCTCGCCATTGCCGGAGAAGGTCAGTGTGTTCAGGTCTTCTCCACATTCCTTCATTGCTTCCAGCCTTTCCCTAAGTTTGCATTCTATTTCCTCAACGGTAGGCAAGGGTTTGCTTGGGCGATGGTCCTTGTTCAAGCCGCATTCGCAATAGACACAATCAAACGAGCACCATTTGCCATCGCCAGGCATCAGGTTTATGCCAAGCGATATGCCGAGCCTCCTGCTTTTTACAGGACCGAATATGGGTGATTGGTGCAGTATAGTCATATATATGTTTTTACTTTTTATAGAAACTGGGCATGAAGAGGAACAATACGGTGTATATTTCCAGACGCCCTACGAGCATATAGAAACTCATCAGCCACTTTATGGCAGGATGTACCATGGAGTAGTTGCTGGCAGGACCTGTCAGCCCGGCACCGGGTCCTATGTTGCTCAGTGCGCTTATGCTGCTTCCGAAGGCCGTTGTGAAATCCATTCCCAGCAATGTCATCACCGATATGGCAAGCATGATCATGATGGCATAGATGACAAAGAAGCACAGGGTGCGTCTCACTCTCTCGTTTTCCATCACACGTCCGCCAAGACTTACGCTCAGTACAGCTCTTGGGTGCAACTGCTTTATGAATTCGTTTCTGATGGCTTTCAAAGCCACCACGAATCGTACCACCTTTATACCACCTGCCGTACTGCCGGCACACGAACCTATTATCATAAGCATAATGGTGGGAATGAGATACACATCTCCCCACGATACATAGTCGAACTTCATGGCGGCATATCCCGTACTGCTAATGATACTCGTCACATGGAATAGGGCACTTCGGAACTGCTCTTCCAATCCCATGGGCAATGTATGAAGACTTTCTGATGCATGTGATGCAAAGTTGAAAAGCAGCACGAACACCACCACGGCGGTAAGAACTATCTTCACGAATGCATTCAGTTCCTCGTTGCTACGGATTATGTCCCACCTCCTGATTATGGCATAGTAGAACATGCCAAAGTTCAGGCTTGAAAGAAACATGAACACCGCCGCTACATACTCGATATATGGAGAATTATAGTACGCTATGCTTGCCGTGCGTGTGGAGAAACCTCCTGTTGCCGTTGTGGTGAATGAATGGCAGATGGCATCAAAGGCATTCATGGGACCTGCATAGTAGAACAGTGCGCAAACAATGGTAAGCACCAGATATATCATCATCAGCCTCCGTGCCGTTGTGGCTATCTTGGGGCTAAGTTTGTCCATGCCAATTCCCGATGTCTCGGCAGAGAATATCTTGTTGTTGCGCATCTCGCCCGTGGGTACAAGGGCAAAGGTGAATACCACTATACCAAGGCCGCCCATCCATTGCGTTATGCATCGCCAGAACTTAAGTCCATGGCTAAGTCCGTCTATGTCGGATATTACCGAGGCTCCCGTAGTGGTGAATCCCGACATGGCTTCGAACATGGCATCCTCTATGCTCATTCCTGCCAGCATCATGTATGGTATCATGCCTATCAGCGAGAAGAGTACCCATGTAAGTGTCACCACCATGAAACTGTCGGCGCGTGAGAAGTATTTGCTTTGGTCTTCGCTTGCATGCCTGGCTTTCCACTTGCCTATGCTCAGTGTTATGCCGCCTATCACGAAACTCAGTGCGGCACACGCCATGAACACCCACCAGTCTTTCTCTTTGTGGAAAAGACTGACGGCTCCGGTGATCAGCAGGAATACCGATTCCAGTTGCAGCAATGTTCCGAAGATGCTTTTCTTCATTCAGTGTTTTGTTTTCGTGTTATCTTGCTCGGCAGTTTTCACCTTTCACCTTTCCGTTTTCACTTTTCACCTTTCACCTTTCCGTTTCATCATACGCGTGCTTGGGATAGTCGATGGTATAGTGCAATCCTCGGCTTTCCTTTCTTTCCAGGGCATGGCGGGTAATCAGGTAACCCACGTTTATCATGTTTCTCAGTTCGCAGATGTCCTTGGTGGGCTTCACGCGCTTGAACAGATGTTCCGTCTCCTCAAAGAGAAGGTCCAGTCGTTCCCATGCACGGTGCAGACGAAGGTCGCTACGCACAATGCCCACATAGGTGGACATTATCTGATTCACTTCCTTCTTGTCCTGTGCTATCAGAACCTTCTCCTCGTTGGTCAGTGTGCCCTCGTCGTTCCACTCGGGTATGTTGTCGTTGAACTTGTATCCGTCCACCATCTCTATGGAGTGCTTTGCCGCGGCATCGGCATACACTACGGCCTCTATCAGCGAGTTGCTTGCCAGACGGTTGCCACCGTGCAATCCTGTGCACGAACATTCGCCTATGGCATACAGGCGTCGGATGCTGCTTTGTCCGTCAAGGTCCACCTTGATGCCGCCGCACATGTAGTGTGCACATGGCGAAACGGGTATGTAGTCCTTCGTTATGTCTATGCCCATGCTCAGGCACTTGGCATAGATATTTGGGAAGTGCTTCTTTGTTTCCTCCGGGTCTTTGTGCGTTACATCCAGGCATACATGCTCTATGCCATGAATCTTCATCTCGTTGTCTATGGCACGTGCCACTATGTCGCGTGGTGCCAGGCTCAGTCGCTCGTCATACTTCTGCATGAACTCCTTGCCGTTTGGCAATCGCAGGATGCCGCCATATCCTCGCATGGCTTCGGTTATCAGGTATGCAGGATGCTTTTCCTTGGGGTTGTACAGGGCGGTGGGATGGAACTGCACGAACTCCATGTCCTGCACCTTGCCCTTGGCACGGTACACCATGGCTATGCCGTCGCCCGTGGCTATTACGGGGTTTGTTGTAGAAGAATACACGGCACCCGTACCACCTGTTGCCACCACGGTAACCTTGGACAGATAGGTGTCCACCTTGTCGGTTTCGGGGTTCAGTATGTATGCACCGAAGCATTCCACGTCGGGAGTGCGCCTTGTCACACGTATGCCCAGATGGTGCTGGGTTATTATCTCCACGGCAAAGTGGTTTTCCAGTACCGTTATGTTCTTGTCCTTGCGCACGGCTTCCATCAGGCCACGCTGTATTTCAAAGCCTGTATCGTCGGCATGATGCAGGATACGGAACTCAGAGTGTCCGCCCTCTCTGTGCAGGTCAAACTCTCCGTCTTCCTTCTTGTCGAAGTTCACACCCCATTGCACCAGGTCCTTGATTCCGGCAGGTCCTCCCTTCACCACCTGCTCCACGGCCGCGGGGTCGGAAATGTGGTCACCGGCTATCATGGTGTCCTCGATATGCTTGTCAAAGTTGTCCACCAGCAGGTTTGTCACCGATGCTATGCCGCCCTGTGCCTTCGAGGTGTTCGACTCCTCAAACGATGTTTTACACACAAGGGCCACCTTGCCCTTGCCGCTCTGGCTCACTTTCAATGCGTAGCTCATGCCTGCTACGCCCCCTCCGATAATGAGAAAATCAAATTTCTTAATCATTTCGTTACTTCCTTGTTTATTTGGTCGTGAATCCAGTGTCCGCCTTTATTTTGTTCTGGTGTGCGCGGAATTCAGTATCCTTAATCTGCACAAAGATATTAAAATAACCTCATACACGCAAGCACGCGCCCGATAATTGCGGTAATTTAACGTGTTTTTCCCTCGACCAGGGTAAGTGTGGTAGGATACAGCATGGGACACAGATGACGCAGATTCGACAGATTTTCACAGATGGAGATTGTAATATTTAACTTATTATTGTATCTTTGCCTTGATTTCCGTCGCCACAGCGGTGGTGTGAGGAAGGACTTTACCGGAAAAGGTGTTATTGAAATTATAAATACAAAACATTATAATTATGAGTTATTTACCCAATTCCTTGAGGGCACTGTTCCTGTCCCTGGCAGTGCTCCTGTCCCTGCCCATGCTGGCAGTAGAGGTTGAGATTGATGGGATAAACTATGAACTTGTTTCCAAGTTAAAGCAGGCTACTGTTATAAAGAAGAGCAGTGGCAAGTATTCTGGTAAAGTTGTTATCCCGGAGTCTGTGGAGCACGAGGGCACTGCATATAGTGTGACGAGCATAGGGGAGTATGCTTTCTTTAGTTGCTATGGTTTGACCTCGGTTACTATCTCCAATAGTGTGACGAGCATAGGGAGTTCTGCTTTCTCTGGTTGCTCTGGTTTAACCTCGGTTACTATCCCCAATAGTGTGACGAGCATAGGGTCTTCTGCTTTCTATGAATGCTATGGTTTGACCTCGGTTACTATCTCCAATAGTGTGACGAGCATAGGGAGTTCTGCTTTCTATAGGTGCTATGGTTTGACCTCGGTTACTATCCCCAATAGTGTGGAGAGCATAGGGATGCGGGCTTTCCGTGGTTGCTCCGGTTTGACCTCGGTTACTATCGGCAATAGTGTGACGAGCATAGGGATAGGTTCTTTTTCTGGTTGCTCTGGTTTGACCTCGGTTACTATCCCCAATAGTGTGACGAGCATAGGGTCTTCTGCTTTCTATTATTGCTCTGGTTTGACCTCGGTTACTATCCCCAATAGTGTGACGAGCATAGAGTATGCTACTTTCTCTTTGTGCTCTGGTTTGACCTCGGTTACTATCGGCAATAGTGTGACGAGCATAGGGGGGGAAGCTTTCTTGAGATGTTCTGGTTTGACCTCGGTTACTATCCCCAATAGTGTGGAGAGCATAGGGGATGGTGCTTTCAGTGGTTGCTCTGGTTTGACCTCGGTTACTATCGGCAATAGTGTGACGAGCATAGGGGAGTATGCTTTCGATGATTGCTCTGGTTTGACCTCGGTTACCATCCCCAATAGTGTGGAGAGCATAGGGATGCGGGCTTTCCGTGGTTGCTCCGGTTTGACCTCGGTTACTATCCCCAATAGTGTGACGAGCATAGGGAAGGAGGCTTTCTATAAATGCTCTGGTTTGACCTCGGTTACTATCCCCAATAGTGTGACGAGCATAGAGGAGGAGGCTTTCTTGGGATGTTCTGGTTTGACCTCGCTTACTATTGGAAGTAGTGTGACGAGCATAGGTAAGTATGCTTTCTCCAGTTGCTCCGAACTCCTGGATGTCTATTGCTATGCCGAAAAGGTGCCTTCTACAGAGAGCAACGCATTTGATGGTTCTTATCCAGAATATGCCACCCTGCACGTTCCTGCTGCTTCAATTGATAGTTACAAGGCAACAGAGCCTTGGAGCAGTTTTGGCAAGATTGTGGCCCTTACCCCAGAGGAGACAGGCATTGACGAACTGAAAGGTGAAAACGGGAAAGTCAAAACTGCCCTCTACGACCTCTCTGGCCGTCGTGTGCAGAAGGGGCAGAAGGGTATATTTATCCGCGATGGCAAGGTGATGGTTAAGTGATGAACGATTAACGACTAACGTTCAACAACTTTAGTAATAATACACAATCCGCAGGCACCCCATTGATGGCAAGTGTCTGCGGATTGATGTTTTGTGTGGTGTGTGGTGAGTGGTGAGCGGTGAGCGGTGAGTTTCCGTTTTATTATTCACCTTTGGTTCATCAAGCTTAAGCAGTCGTCTACGCTCATCAAGCTCCGCAAGGCCGTTTGTATCATCCACCCCCTCCGTCGCTTCGCTCCTCCTCCCGCCTGACTCAGGGCGACAGTTCGCTGGCGCGGTATTTTCTGTTGTAACTGACTCCTCCCCCTACAGGGGGATTGAGGGGGTCCTTTCTTTCTGTTGTATCATGCTTATTCTGTGTGTTGTTTGTATGACATTTCAACGACAACTGACTGCTGACTTCGAAAATAGCAAATACCTACGTATGAATTGTCCATATCTCAGGTAAATTGCTTACTTTTGCAGAAACAAAAGATATATAGTAGAAAAATGAAACGCATTCTTTTTGCTTCCCTGGCCGTACTGCTCCTCTTTTCGTGCAAATCCAAGCAGGTTGCTTTGCAACCGCAACCCGAGATAAGGACCGTATATGTTGAGCGAAACAAGGTGTCCGACGAGGACATCATGCTTCTGACAATGCTGAAACAAGGGTATAGAAACTTCAGTACATCGCCCATATACTCTGCCGACACATGGGAGGGGAGGCTGCAATCACGTCTGCTGGAACTCTGCAACTCGCAGATGTTCCAAAGCAGCCAGTTGGGACTGGTGGTGTACGATATCACTGATGGTAAATATATCTTTACAGTAAACGGCGACCATCGCATGCGTCCGGCATCGTGCCAGAAACTTGTTACGGCCATCTCTGCCCTTGACCTTCTTGGTGGCGAATATAACTATGTCCCCCGCATTGACGAGGCTGGAGAGGGCTGGTGCTGGGATGACAATATCACCTCGCAGATGCCTTATCGCGAGCGCAAGACATGGCACATGAACGAGGTTCTTCACATCATGATGAAGGAAAGCGACAATCGCTTGGCGGAAAGTCTCTTTTGGCAACTGTCCACATTCGGTGGCGGCAAGTTTGGGGACATAAAAAGGGTGGTATCAAATATAGAATCAGTATTCCAACGTGCTGGTATACCGAAGGATAGCGGTTACAAGATAGCCGACGGCAGCGGTCTTTCGCTCTACAATTATATAACCCCCCAGATGCTCAACGCCCTACTTGTATATGCATGGTGGCAACAGGACATTCGTGCCCATCTTGTACCTTCTCTGCCTGTAGGAGGTGTGGACGGTACCCTGAAAAAGCGTTTCCACGGCACCACGGCCTACAACAACATCTTTGCCAAGACAGGTACCGTAAGCGGCATATCCTCGCTGAGCGGCTATGCCAATGGCGGCAATGGTCACGTAATCTCCTTCTGCATCATAAACCAGGGCGTTGAGCGCGGAAGTATGGGACGCAGTTTCCAGGACCAGGTATGCATAGCACTTACCGAGAAGTAGTAAAATATAATTATTTAATACATCATACGTATACGATATATTTGTATGATGTGCAGGTTATATCTGTTGCTGATTCATCATCCACTATTTGGGTCCTCTCGAGGACGGACGTCTGTCCTCCCGAGGACCGAGGCGAGAGTTCCCGGTTCTTTCGGGACGGTCCTCGGGAAGATAATATTTTATGTATTAAACTTTACCGGTATAAAATATAGTATTATGCTATTTAAAATAAAGTTCCCAACTCAGGCAAGAGAGGGAACTTTATTATTATGTATAAGGTGTACTTGAAGTTTATTCCACCTTGCGCAGGAATATCATTCCAGTTGTGTTGTTGCCTTGGGGGGCGTAGCCTTCCAGTTCGATGTGGAAAGGAGTGCCAGCCTCGAAGGCATCCAGAGTGAAGCGGTAGGTGACGGGCTGCTGGCCGGTCTTGACGGTATTGTCGGCCTTGACCTCTGCCATCAGTTCGTTGCGCTTCCATAGTTTCATTGTGCCCAGACGGACGGGGTTATCGCCACGGGTGGGGATGACCGTGAGTTCATAGGCACCGTTGCCCGAAACCTTGCCAGTTACCTCGAAACGCCAGTTGGAGGGCTTGGGCTGGATGCGCAGAGGTTCCCATCCGAATACATGCTGGCCATAGGCCTTATAGGCAGAATAGTCGGGGGCGAAGTAGAGGGGCAGAGAGTAGCGGCTGGTAGAAACCACGGCAATGGCACGCAGGTCCTCACGGCTTGCCACGGTGATGGGGCCGGTGTACTTGGCAGAGTGCACGTTGGGGTATCTGCCGTTGGTGGTATAGCGGATCTCAGCACCAGGCACATCGCTGGCAAGGGTGAAGGTCAGGCTGCCGTCGGCATTCTTCTCCTCCTTGACGATGCGAGGTTCTGGCATGCGATAATGGCAACCCTTGTTGTCCAGGCGTGCAAAGTGTGCACCCACACGCTGGCGGAAGTCCTCCCAATTGCGCCTGCTCTGCTTCTGCCAAGCCACTTCGCTGACGGCCATCAGACGGGGGAAGAGCAGGTATTCGGCATAGTTCTCCGAACGGTTCTCGTGCAAGGGAGCAAACTCCTGCAAGGCATTGCCATGGATGAACTGGTCGCTCCAGTAGCAAGCCTGTACACCAATGGTGGTGGAGGATTCGGAATAGTCGTTGATGGGCATGGAGTAGCACTTCTCCAGGGAAATGGGAGGACACCATGTGGCTGCCTGTATCTCGCCGGGGATGCTCTTCTCGGGGAAGTCCAGATACATGTGAGAAGCAGGCGTGAGAATGGCCTTATGACCGGTCTTTGTGGCCACGAGGGTGTCGTTGGGGTTGTGCCAAGACAGGGCAACAACCTGTTCGTTCACCTTGCCACGCTGAATGATTTCGTCCCAACCGATGAGCGTGCGTCCCTTCTTCTTCATCATCTCTGCCACCACGTTGGTCAGGTAGCCCTGCAGGTCGGAGGCCTTCTTCAAGCCCTCGCGCTTCATCAAAGCCTGGCAGTCGGGGCACTTCTCCCAACGGGTGTAGACGGCCTCGTCGCCACCGATATTGATGTAGGCAGATGGGAAGAGGTCGCAGGTTTCCTCCAGCACATTGCGCAGGAACTCAATGCTTGTCTCCTTGCCGGCACAGAGCAGGTCGCGGCTGATGAAGTGCTGGGTGGGCACCTCGTGCTGAATGCCAGTACAACTGAGCCAGGGGTATGCCACCACGGCAGAGAGGATGTGGGCAGGGAACTCTATCTCGGGAACAAGTTCCACGCCGCGCACCTTGGCATATGCTATCATTTCGCGAATGTCGTCCTGGGTGTAGTATCCTCCCAGGCGTCGGGTGTCGGGACCTGCCCATGCACCAACCTCGGTGAGTCGGGGGTACTTCTTTATCTCCAGGCGCCAACCAGAGTCGTCGATGAGGTGGAACTGAAGCTTGTTCAACTTGTACATGCCCATCATGTCGATGGTCTTCTTGATAAACTCCTTGTCATAGAAGTAACGTGCCACGTCCATCATCAGGCCACGCCAGGGGCGCTCTGGAGCATCGTAAATCTCCACACATGGAGCCTTCCACTCGGTGTTGCGCTGCCAGCTGGCACTGTACACCTCGGCAGGGAAGAGCTGCAACAAGGTCTGTATGCCATAGAAGGCACCATTGGCATCGGCTGCAACAATCTTGGCACACTTTTGTGTTACGGAAAGCGTGTATGCCTCGGCTACGGACACAGCCACGGTGTCTTGGAGCAGGACGATGGTGCCCTTGCCTTTACCCTCCTTCAGTACTGCCACACGTCCAGTGGAGCGTGCCAGCATCTCCTGCAGGTACTCTGCCTGAGCCTTCAGTTGTCCATCGTATGCGATAACCACCTTCTCTGGCAGGCGGAACTCTCCTGCCTTTGTCTCCATCTTCAATGGCTGGGGGATGATGCTTACGGGAGCAGTGTCCTGTGCATAAATGTTGGTCAGGCAGAAGAATGCCATGACAAGCGACAGAACTTTAATTGGTGTAGTCTTCATAGTGTAATATTGGGTTGTAGTTTTATGGTCGGAGTGGTCGGAGTGGTCAGAGTAATCTGAGTTTTCGGAGTATTCGGATTATTCAGATTATTCAGATTATTCGGAAACCCTTATATCTTTATCCTGCTTGGCATAGTAGGGACGCTGCGTGCAGCGTCCGTTTCGCGTTGTATCGTTGTCATTCGGGCGCAGCACGCTGCGTCCCTACCATATTCAGATCTCGCTTGCTCGCAGATTTCCGTTTCCTCAAGGCTTTACCAGTCTCTTTATGTCGTTGAGTTTATTGAGTGCCTCAAGCGGAGTGAGGCTGTTGATGTCCAGGTTGAGGAGCTGCTGGCGGATGTCCTCCAGGATTGGGTCGTCCAGTTGGAAGAAGTTCAGTTGTGTACCCGTGTCGCTATCCTTCTTGCTGCCTGCGGCTATGCCGGTGCCCACATCATCGTGGTTCTTCTCAGTCTCCAGTTGGCCCAGTATCACCTCGGCACGCGACACTATGCTCTGTGGCATGCCTGCCAGTCGGGCCACGTGTATACCGAAGGAGTGTGCCGAACCACCGGGTTCCAGTTTGCGCAGGAAGATGATGGTACCGTTCTTTTCCAGTACGCTCACGTTATAGTTGTGTATGCGCGGGAAGGACTTCTCCATCTCGTTCAGTTCGTGGTAGTGTGTGGCAAAGAGCGTGCGGGCACGTCCGCGCTGACATTCATGTATGTACTCCACTATGCTCCATGCTATGCTTATGCCGTCGTAGGTGCTGGTGCCGCGACCCAGTTCGTCAAAGAGTACCAGCGAGCGTGCTGAGAGGTTGTTCAGTATGGATGCCGCCTCGTTCATCTCCACCATGAAAGTGGATTCGCCCTGCGAGATGTTGTCGCTGGCACCCACACGGGTGAATATCTTGTCCACAAAACCTATGTGCGCACTCTCGGCAGGAACGAAACTGCCCATCTGTGCCATCAGCGTGATGAGCGCTGTCTGGCGGAGCAAGGCACTCTTACCAGCCATGTTGGGACCAGTGATGATAACTATCTGCTGCTCCTCGGTGTCCAGGCGCACGTCGTTGGGCACGTAGTGCTCTCCTGCCTGCATCTGCGTCTCTATGACGGGATGGCGTCCCTGTCGTATGTCCAGCACGGTGGATTCGTCCACCACGGGGCGAATGTATCTGTTTTCCCTGGCCAGTATGGCAAAACTCATCAGGCAATCCAATCGTGCCACCAGCATGGCATCGGCCTGTATGGCTGGTATGAAGCGTGAGCACCATACCACCAGTTCGGAGAAGAGCCTTGTTTCCAGTGCCAGAATGCGCTCCTCGGCGCTTACTATCTTCTCCTCGTATTCCTTCAGTTCCTGGGTTATATATCGCTCGGCACTGACCAGCGTCTGTTTTCTTATCCACTCCTCGGGCACCTGGTCCTTGTAGGTGTTGCGCACCTCCAGGTAGTAGCCGAAGACGTTGTTGTAACCTATCTTCAAGCTCTGTATGCCTGTCTTCTCTGCTTCGCGCTGCTGAAGCCGGAGCAGGTACTCCTTGCCACCGGTAGAGAGCGAGCGAAGTTCGTCCAGTTCCTCGTTTACGCCATCATTGATGACACCGCCCTTGGCCACCAGTAGCGGAGCACTGGGCGATATGGTGCGGTGCAGACGTTCGCGCATCTCCTCGCACAGGTCTATCTTCATGCCTATCTCCTGCAATACCGGGGAATCCGTACCCACCAGTGCCTCGTGTATGGGCTTCAGTGCCTGAAGGGCAGTGGTAAGAGTAAGCAGGTCACGAGGCGACACACGTCCGGTGCTTATGCGCGAGATGATGCGCTCCATGTCGCCTATGTACTGGAGCTGTTCGCACACCACGTCGCGCGTCTGCAGGTCGCGGAAGAAGTACTCCACCACATCCAGACGGCTGTTTATGGCCTTTGTGTCCTTCAGGGGGAACACCATCCATCGGCTCAGCAGTCGTGCTCCCATGGGGGTGACGGTACGGCTCATAACGTCCAGAAGCGACTTGCCGTCGTGATTCATAGGGCGCAGGAGTTCCAGCGAGCGCATGGTAAAGTTGTCCATGTGCACGAATCGGTCCTCCTCTATGCGTGCCACCTGCCGTATGTGTCCCAGTTGGGTATGCTGCGTGTTCTCCAGGTACTGCATTATGGCACCGCAGGCTATGGTTCCTGCCTTGAGATGCTCTATGCCGTAGCCCTTCAGGTTCTTCACGCCGAAGTGCTTGAGCAGTTTGCCTCTGGCCGTCTGCTCGTTGAACACCCAGTCCTCCATCTCGAAGGTAACATACTTCTCCTGGAATGACGAGCGGAACAAATCTCCCTTTCCCCTCTCGTACAGCACCTCCTTGGGCGAGAAGTTGGACAGCAGGCTTCCCACGTGCTGTATGCTTCCCTCGCTGGTCATAAATTCGCCGGTGGAAATGTCCAGGAACGAGACACCGCACACACCCTTGCCAAAATGTACGGCAGAGAGGAAGTTGTTTTCCTTGCACGAAAGCACATTATCCTGCATGGCCACACCTGGTGTTACAAGTTCCGTGATGCCACGCTTCACCAGTTTCTTGGCAAGTTTAGGGTCCTCCAGCTGGTCGCAAATGGCCACCCTCTGCCCTGCTCTCACCAATCGTGGCAGATAGGTGTCAAGGGCATGGAAGGGGAAGCCAGCCATCTCCAGTTGTCCGCAACCGCCTGCACCATTGTTTCTGCGGGTCAGCGTTATGCCCAGTATGCCCGAAGCCACCACGGCATCCTCGCCGTAGGTCTCGTAGAAGTCACCACACCTGAACAGCAGCACGCACTCTGGGTGCTTTGCCTTTAGGTCGTAGAACTGTTTCATCATCGGGGTGAGCGTCTCCTTTGCCATATCTTTCTGTGCTTTTTAGTGAAGTCAATTATAATGGATAATTTGTGCAAAGGTACAAATTCCATTCACATCAAGCAAGGATTACCCAAGAATATTCGCCAATGCGTGTGTACACACAAAAAAGAGCGCCGATTCTCACGAACCAAGCGCCCTTCACACCATGACTAATGTTATGATTAATCTCTCAAACTTCTACTTTTAATTCCTGAAAGCAATCAGTTTTCATTTTACCTTAAACAAGTATTAGTTGAGTGGTGTTAACCTAAACAAACTTAACCTAATCTAATATCATGAAAAAACCTAAAACAATTTCTCTTATCTGTTTGTGCGTTCCTCTCAGAAGGCACTGCAAAGGTACGGCAATTTTTGGTATCGTCAACACAAGCCAACAAATAAATGTCAAAATAACACTTATTTCTTGATTTATGTCAAAACGTATTGATGAATATCAAATGTCAGCGTGCTTATATCAAGTGCTATGCTTGAGAACTTTCCATGGCAAAGATGATGAAAATGATAAATCAAATGCATGGTTCAATAAGAGATGCTAATCAATGTTTCAGTACCAGCACGTAGGTACTGGAGTTTTCTCGGGTAAAAACTCCAGTTTCTTCCGCAGAAAACTGCAGTTTCCTCGGGTTGGTACTGGAACAACAAACTGCTCTTGGTCGGAATTACTCAAATAAATTTGTATAATCTCTCACGAAATTGTATCTTTGTAGGCAAAATAAATATAATAATATAAGATGAGAGACTACGATTTTAGAAAGATTGAAGAGAAGTGGCGTGCCCTGTGGGTGGCCAACAAGACATACCACGTCGAGGAGGATGAGGCAAAGAAGAAGTTCTATGTCCTGAACATGTTCCCCTATCCCAGCGGTGCAGGTTTGCACGTTGGTCATCCTCTTGGCTATATCGCCAGCGACATATATGCCCGTTTCAAGCGTCAGCAGGGTTACAATGTGCTGAACCCCATGGGCTATGACTCGTACGGTTTGCCTGCCGAGCAGTATGCCATACAAACAGGTCAGCACCCCGAGAAAACCACCTTCCAGAACATTGACCGCTATCGCGAGCAGCTGGACAAGATAGGCTTCTGCTTCGATTGGGACCGCGAGGTGCGCACCTGTGCCCCCGGATATTATCACTGGACACAATGGGCCTTCCAGAAGATGTTCAACTCATACTTCGACACAGCTCTGGGCAAGGCACAGCCCATCGACCAGCTCGTTTCCAACTTCGAGGCAAAGGGTACCGAGGGCATCAATGCCGCCTGCTCGGAGGAACTCTGTTTCACCGCCGATGAGTGGAAGGCCATGAGCGAGCAGGAGAAGAGCCAGACGCTGATGAACTACCGCATAGCCTTCCTGGGCGAGACAATGGTGAACTGGTGTCCCAAGTTGGGTACCGTACTGGCCAACGATGAGGTTATCGACGGCGTGAGCGAGCGTGGCGGATACCCCGTGGAGCAGAAGAAGATGCGCCAGTGGTGTCTGCGTGTGAGCGCCTATGCCCAGCGTCTGTTGGACGGTTTGGATACCATACAATGGAGCGACAGCATCAAGGAAACACAGAAGAACTGGATAGGACGCAGCGAAGGTGCCGAGGTGCAGATAAAGGTGGCAGACAGCGACATAGAGTTCACCATCTTCACCACCCGTGCCGACACCATGTTCGGTGTCACCTTCTTCGTTCTTGCCCCCGAAAGCGAACTTGTAGCACAACTCACCTCTGCCGAGCAGAAGGAGGAGGTGGACAAGTACCTGACCTACGTAAAGAGCCGCACCGAGCGTGAGCGCCAGATTGACCGCACCGTAACAGGCGTGTTCTCTGGTTCTTACGGCATCAACCCTATCACTGGCGAGAAGTGCCCCATATACATTGCCGAGTATGTCCTCTCCGGTTATGGTACAGGTGCCATCATGGCAGTACCTGCACACGACTCTCGTGACTATGCCTTTGCACGCCATTTCAACCTGCCCATCATCCCACTGGTGGAAGGTGCCGACGTGAGTGAAGAGAGTTACGATGCCAAGGAGGGTATCGTGATGAACTCTCCCATGGAGGGCAAATCTTCGCTGAACGGCTTCACCCTGAATGGTTTGACTATCAAGGAGGCCATCGCTGCAACAAAGAAGTTCGTCAGCGAGAACGGCCTTGGCCGTGTGAAGGTGAACTACCGCCTGCGCGATGCCATCTTCTCCCGTCAGAGATATTGGGGCGAACCCTTCCCCGTCTACTATAAGCAGGGCATCCCCTGCATGATTCCCGAGGAATGCCTGCCCGTGGAACTCCCACAGGTGGAGAACTTCCTGCCCACCGAGAGTGGTGAACCCCCACTGGGCAACGCACAACTTTGGGCGTGGGATGAGGCCAACCGCAAGATTGTGGACAAGGCACTCATCGACGAGAAGACCGTCTTCCCCATCGAACTCTTTACCATGCCTGGCTTTGCCGGTTCAAGTGCATACTACCTGCGCTACATGGACCCCAACAACGGCAAGGCTCTCGTTGGCGAGAAGTCATCGGAATACTGGCAGAACGTTGACCTCTACGTGGGCGGCAGCGAGCATGCCACCGGTCACCTTATCTACTCTCGCTTCTGGAACAAGTTCCTCTTCGACCTGGGCGTGAGCAAGAAGGAGGAACCCTTCCAGAAACTCATCAACCAGGGTATGATCCAGGGACGAAGCAACTTCGTATACCGTATCAAGGACACCAACACCTTCGTAAGCCTGGGCCTCAAGGACCAGTACGACACAACGCCCATCCACGTGGACGTGAACATAGTGAAGAACGACGTCCTGGACGTGGAAGCCTTCAAGGCATGGCGCCCCGAATACGAGACGGCAGAGTTCATCCTGGAGGACGACAAGTACATCTGCGGCTGGGCCGTGGAGAAGATGTCAAAGAGCATGTTCAACGTGGTGAACCCCGACATGATAGTTGAGCGATATGGCGCCGACACCCTGCGTCTGTACGAAATGTTCCTCGGCCCCGTGGAGCAGAGCAAGCCTTGGGATACCAACGGCATTGACGGATGCCATCGCTTCCTGAAGAAGTTGTGGCAACTGTTCTGGGACAAGGACGGCAACCTGCAGGCAGATGCTACCGAACCCACCGCCGACAACATGAAGTCTTTGCATAAGCTCATCAAGAAGGTTACCGCCGACATAGAGGAGTTCTCATACAACACCTCCATTTCTGCATTCATGGTGGCAATAAACGAACTCACCGCACAGAAGTGCCGTAGCCGCGAGGTGATGACACAGATCGTTGCTCTGCTCGCCCCCTTTGCACCTCACATGGCAGAGGAGTTGTGGGAGGCACTCGGTCAGGAAGGCAGCGTATGCGATGCCCAGTGGCCGGCATTTGACGAGAAGTATCTGGTGGAGAGCAGCGTGCAGTTGGGCGTGCAGTTCAACGGCAAGGTGCGCTTTGCCATGCAGTTTCCCGCCGATGCCACTCCCGAGCAGATGGTAGAGATGGCTCTTGCCGCACCCGAGGCACAGAAGCACCTGGAGGGCAAGCAGATAGTGAAGACAATTGCCGTGCCCAAGCGTATCGTGAACATTGTGGTAAAGTAAGATAATAAAACACACTTGTCTTATGAAGACAAAAATCGCTCTGGCCGAGCAACGCGAGAAATTGCAAGGCCGCCTACGCAAGTATCATGTCCTGGACTTCATCAAGGACATGATATTCATCAACCTTGGTATGGCCATCTACGACGTGGGATGGGCCTTGTTTCTCTTGCCCTACAAGATCACCACGGGCGGTGGTGCCGGTATGTGTGCCATAGTACAATATGCAACAGGCTTTCCCATGCAGTACAGTTTGCTCATCGTAAACGCCGCATTGCTGTTGCTGGCATGGTGGCAGCTGGGCACCAAGTTCACAATGAAGACTCTCTACGCCGTGCTCTCGCTGACCTTCTATCTGGAGGTTGGCCAGGACATCGTTTCCAACGAGGCATACGGACTTTGGCGTGTGCTTGGCGACAATCAGGAGGGCATGGCATGTATCCTGGGCGCCATACTCAACGGCATAGGCATAGGTATGGTGTTCATGAGCGGCGGCAGCACCGGCGGATGGGACATCATTGCCTCCATCATCAACAAGTACAAGAATGTGAGCATAGGACGTGTGCTTCTCTATCTCGACCTCTTCGTGATAGGCAGCTGCTACTTCCTGTTCCATAGCTGGCAGATGGTGGTCTTCGGTTATGTCACCCTGGTGATTTACACCTTTGCCGTGGACACCATGATAAACTCCTCCAAGCAGGACATACAGTTTACCATCTACACCAAGTGTCACGACGTCATGGTGGAATCCATACGCACCAAGACCGGACACACCGCCACACTGCTCTTTGCCGAGGGCGGTTTCACCCACGACCAGTTGAAGGTGGTGGTGACCATCGTTCACAAGAGCGAGCAGGTGGAGATGCTCCGTCTGGTACGCGATACCGACCCCGATGCCTTCGTTACCTTCCACCGCGTGGAGGGAGCCTTCGGAAAGGGATTCAATGTCATAAAGGCATAAACGTATATTATATATATAAGGATATGGAGAAAATTACACTACACGACATTGTTCCTTCAGGCAAGGACTTGTTTTTGATGGCATCCGGCTTGCTGATATTTGCCATCGGCTACTCATTCTTTATCCTGCCATACGAGATGACCAGCGGAGGCGTATCGGGTATTGGTGCACTGATATTCTACGTCACCAAGTTCCCGCCATCCTATACATATTTCATTATCAACGTGGCTCTGCTCCTTTCGGCACTGAAGATACTTGGGTTGAAGTACACAGTCAAGACACTGCTTGCCACTGCTATGGTGTCGCTCTTCATCGACCTGGGACAACGCCTGGTGCCTGTGGACGAGATGGGCAACATGTACAAGCTGGTGGGCGAACAGAAGTTCATGGCCTGTGTGCTGGGCGGTCTTACCGAAGGTATCGGACTTGGTCTTGTCTTCCAGTCGGGCGGCAGCACCGGAGGTTCGGACATTGTGGCTTCTATTATAAATAAGTACAAGCCCATCAGCCTTGGCCGTGCCCTGCTCATGGTGGACATCTTCATTGTTGGTGCCAACTGGTTTGTGATCCGCGACATGGAGACCCTGGTAATGAGTTACTGCATGCTCTTCATAGCCATCAACATGGTTGACTACGTTATCAATGGTGCACGCCAGAGCGTACAGTTCATCATCGTTTCCGAGAAGTACGAGGAGATAGCCACACGCATCAACCACGACCTGCAACGCGGTTGCACGGTGCTGGAAGGCCATGGCTGGTACAGCAAGCAGAAGCGTCCAGTACTGCTGGTTATGGCCAAGAAATTTGAGCGCAAGGACATCTTCGACCTCATCCACCGTGTAGACCCCAAGGCATTCGTGTCCATGTCCAACGTTGAGGGTGTCTTCGGCGAAGGATTTGACCCAATTAAGAAGTAGAACATGGTATTCGCAACAAACAACGAGCATAAGCTTCGTGAGATACGCCAGATACTTGGCGACAAGATAGAGATTCAGTCATTGGCAGAGATTGGCTGCACCGAAGAGATTCCCGAGGATGCAGATACCCTGGAAGGCAACGCCCTGCAAAAGGCACGCTATGTGGCAGAGAAGTATGGAGTGGATTGCTTTGCAGATGATACCGGCCTGCATGTTGACGCCCTTGAAGGTGCTCCTGGAGTGTTTACTGCCCGCTTTGGCACAATGAATGGTTTCGGAGACAGCCACGATGCTACCGCCAACATCCGTTGCCTCCTTGCCAAGATGGAAGGCAAAGAGGACCGCAACTGCCGTTTTCGCACCGTGATAGCCCTTGTGCGCCATAGTGCAGATAATGCCAATTTTGAGGAGCACCTGTTTGAAGGCATAGTGGAGGGCAAGGTGGTAACCGAACTTCGTGGCGAGAACGGTTTTGGCTACGACCCCGTCTTCGAGGTAGAAGAAACAGGTTTGACTTTTGCAGAAATGGGACCAGAAGGCAAGAATGCCGTATCCCATCGTGCCCGTGCTGTTGCACGTTTGGCAGAGTTCTTGAAAGCTTGATTATGCTTAGACAACTATCTGCTTAAAATAACAAAGAATTATATACACAAAGAAAAGAGGCTGTCCTTGTGGGGCAACCTCTTTGTTTTTCGTTACTTCTGTTGTCAGAAGACCTCTGTGTGCATTACTTACGCAAGCCCAAAGCCTTAACGATAGCACGGTAGCGGGTAATGTCGCGCTTCTTCAAATAGTTAAGAAGAGCACGGCGCTTACCTACGAGACCTGTCAGAGCGCGCTCGGTGCTGTGGTCCTTGCGGTTCTGCTTCATGTGCTCGGTGAGGTTCTTGATGCGGAAGGTGAACAATGCAATCTGGCTCTCAGCGCTACCAGTGTCGTTAGCACCCTTGCCATAGGTGGTGAAGAGCTCGGTCTTCTTCTCTGAATTCAAATACATAGTTTGTTTGATTTTGAATTGTGTAACTTGTTTGCCGTGCAGCTTCCATACGTTCGGGCACTGCCTCCGGTCAAATGCGGGTGCAAAGGTATGAAAAAGTACTGAATAAGTGGTTATCTATGAACAAGTTTTTTCTCTAATTGTGTGCATTTAACTTATTTGGGGACTCTATGAACGAATTTATAGGATTTTTCTGTACCTTTGTATGCCTTATTGTGTACAGGCAATTATAGAATAATTGATAAATCATGCAGAATATCCGTAACATTGCTATTATAGCCCATGTGGACCACGGCAAGACCACTCTGGTAGACAAGATGCTACTGGCTGGCAATCTGTTTCGCGAAAACCAGCAATCTGGCGAATTGATGCTGGATAACAATGAGTTGGAACGCGAACGTGGTATAACCATCCTATCCAAGAACGTATCCATCATGTATAGGGATACGAAAATAAATATCATTGACACACCAGGTCACTCAGATTTTGGTGGCGAGGTGGAGCGTGTGCTGAATATGGCTGACGGATGTATCCTTTTAGTTGATGCTTTTGAGGGCCCAATGCCTCAGACACGTTTTGTGCTGCAGAAAGCCTTGGAGATAGGTTTGAAGCCATTGGTTGTAGTAAACAAGGTGGACAAGCCCAATTGTCGCCCAGAGGAAGTGTACGAGATGGTCTTTGACCTGATGTGCGACCTCAATGCTACCGAAGAGCAGTTGGATTTCCCTGTAATATACGGTTCAGCCAAGAACAATTGGATGGGAGAAGATTGGAGTACACCCACTAATGACATCACCTATCTGCTTGACCAGATATTGGAGCATGTGCCAGCACCTCAGCAGTTGGATGGCACACCACAGATGCTGATAACAAGTTTGGACTATTCCAACTACACGGGTCGTATTGCCGTAGGTCGTGTGCATCGTGGAACATTGCGTGAGGGTATGAACATTACCGTCATGCACCGCGATGGAAGCAAGGAGCGTACTAAAATCAAGGAGGTGCACACCTTTACCGGTATGGGCCGTAAGAAGACGGAAGAGGCAAGTAGTGGAGACATCTGTGCATTGGTGGGGTTGGAACGTTTTGAGATTGGCGATACAATATGTGATTACGAAAATCCTGAGGCATTGCCAAGCATAACCATTGACGAACCTACGATGTCCATGCTCTTTACAATAAACGACTCGCCATTCTTTGGCAAGGAGGGAAAGTTCTGTACCAGCCGCCATATACAGGAACGCCTGGACAAGGAACTGGAAAAGAACCTGGCACTGCGTGTTTCCACAGTGGAGGGATATACCGACCGTTGGATTGTAAGTGGCCGCGGCGTGCTACATCTTTCGGTTCTCGTAGAAACCATGCGCCGTGAAGGTTATGAGTTGCAGGTAGGCCAGCCTCAGGTAATCTACAAGGAAATAGACGGAGTACGTTGCGAACCTATTGAGGAACTAACCATAAACGTACCTGATGAGTTCAGCAGCAGAATGATAGACATGGTAACGCGACGCAAGGGTGAGATGACCAGTATGGAGAGTCAGGGCGAACGTGTAAACATTGAGTTCAACATCCCTTCACGTGGCATCATAGGTTTGCGTACCAATGTGCTTACCGCCTCTCAGGGTGAGGCCATCATGGCACATCGCTTCAAGGAGTACCAGCCATTCAAAGGCGAGATAAACCGACGTATCAACGGTTCGCTGATATCATTGGAGAGCGGCAATGCCTATGCCTATGCCATAGACCACCTGCAGGACCGTGGCAAGTTCTTTATCGAACCCCAGGACCAGGTGTATGCCGGTCAGGTTATCGGTGAACATGTTCACGACATAGACCTCGTTATCAACGTATGCAAGGCAAAGCAGTTGACCAACGTTCGAGCCAGTGGTACCGATGAAAAGGCACGCATCATTCCTGCCACTATCTTTTCTCTGGAAGAAGCCTTGGAGTATATCAAGGCAGACGAGTATGTGGAAGTTACACCGCAATCCATGCGTATGCGTAAGGTGATACTGGATCATCTGGAGAGAAAACGCGCAGGAAAGTGATGTAAGCGGATGCTAACCGTAAATCGTTCTAACAAGATAGTGATGAAAAACTATAAGAAATACTTGATTGAAGTTGGAGTGGTGGCGATGTTTGCCATCATCAGTCTTGTCTACTTCTGGGAGCCTGTCATGGACGGTAAGGTTCTGTCTGGCCATGACCACACCGGAGCAGTGGGTGCAGGAGTGGAAATGAGTGAATACCGCAAGACTCACAACGGAGAACGTACCCGATGGACAAATAGTCTTTTCTCTGGTATGCCTACCTACCAGATGGCTCCTGCCTATGAAAGCACTGATTCGTTAGTTGAATTACAACAATGGTATAGTTTGTGCCTTCCTACAGTGGCATCCTATGTTTTCATAATGCTATTGGGCTTCTATATTATGCTCCGATGCTTTAACTTCAAGGTATGGATGGCCGCCCTCGGTGCCATCTTGTGGGCTTTCTCCAGTTACTATTTCATTATCATAGCAGCTGGACATATATGGAAACTCTACACATTGGCATTCATTCCACCTACCATTGGCGGTATGGCATTGTGTTATAGGGGCAAGCGTAGTTGGGGCATTGTTGTAAGTGGGCTTTTCATGGCATTGCAGATAGTGTCCAACCACGTGCAGATGACATATTATTTCCTTCTTCCCATCTTTGCCTTGTCCATTGGCTGGTTGTTGTCCGACCTTAGTCGCAAGGGAATTATACGCTGGATAAAGGGAAGTATTGCCTTTGCCATAGGTTGCATGCTGGGTATAGCCATAAATATCTCCAACCTGTATCACACTTGGGAATATAGCAAGGAGAGTATGCGTAGCAAGAGCGAACTGACACAGAAGACCAAGGACCCTGCCGATCAGACTTCCAGCGGATTGGAGCGCAGTTACATTACTGCATGGAGTTATGGCATAGGTGAAACTTGGACACTCTTAGTGCCCAACACCAAGGGCGGTGCAAGCATTCCCTTGTCTGTAAGCGAGACTGCTATGTCCAAGGCCGATAGCCAGTACCGTTCCCTGTATAATCAGTTAGGGCAATATTGGGGAGAGCAGCCAGGCACGAGTGGTCCGGTATATGTTGGCGCTTTCGTTTGCATGTTGTTCGTCTTGTGCCTACTTATTGTACGTGGTCCCGTATGTTGGGCCTTGTTGTTTGCCACTATGCTTTCTGTAGCATTGTCTTGGGGCAAGAACTTTATGGGATTGACAGACTTTTTCCTGGATTACGTTCCCATGTACGACAAGTTCCGTACCGTAGCCTCCATCCTTGTGATAGCCGAGTTTACCATGCCACTTATGGCCATGATGGCATTGAAGAAGTTTGTGGAGCAACCTTCGTGCGTGCATGTGCGCGTGCCTATAATAAATAAGGAGGTAAATGCCTTGTGGCTCAGTTTCATCATTACCGGAGGTATATGTTTTCTGTTTTGGCTCATGCCTGATGTGTTCTTTGGCAACTATGTATCTACAAGTGAGGCTGCCGGAATTCAGGGTCTGGCCAATGCCGGATATGTGGATCAGCAGTTTGTGAACGGATTGTTGGACAATCTGAACGAAATGCGCAGATGGGTGTTCAAGACAGATGCTATCCGATCATTCTGGATTATTGCCATAGGCACGTTGTTTATGCTTTTGCACTACTACGGCAAGTTGAAGAGTGTACCTATGACATTGCTCATCATAGTCTTGTGTCTGGTAGATATGTGGATGGTAAACAAACGTTATTTGAACGACGGCATGTTTGTAAGTCCGCGTCCAGTGGAACAGAACTTCAAGCGTACAAATGCCGACGACATTATTCTGTTGGATCCCACATTGTATCACCGCACACTGGATGCTACGGTCAGCACGTTCAATAGCAACGATGCTTCCTATTGGCACAAGAGTATAGGAGGCTATCATGCAGCCAAGTTGCGTCGTTACCAGGAGGTGATAGAGGCCCACATTAGTCCCGAGATGGCACGTTTGCAAAAGGCTGTGTCAGATAATGGAGGCGATTTGTCTCATGCTAATGCGGACAGTTTGTTCCCAGTGCTGAACATGCTCAACATGAGGTATGTAATCATGAAGACCGTAGATTCCAGAAAGATTCCTGTCTTCAATCCCCATGCCATGGGCAATTCCTGGTTTGCAGAGAAGATATACTGGGTAGATAATGCAGATGATGAATTGGCTGCCATAGGCAAGGAAGACTTGCGTCATGTTGCCGTGGTGGACAAGAAGTTTGCCAATGTATTGGCAGACAGTGACATACCGTCAGACTCGTCTTATGCCAAGGTGAATCTTGTGGAGTACGAGGCCAACAGACTCCGTTACGAAGTAGAGTCGGAGCAAGGTGGAATAATAGTGTTCTCCGATATCTATTATCCCGGATGGACGGCAACGGTGTCTGGCGAGGAAGTCCCAGTGGCTCGTGCCAACTACATATTGCGTGCCATCCGTGTACCTGCAGGCAAGCATGAAGTGGTGATGGTTTTTGACCCGAAGACCGTACATACTACGGAAACCATTGCCTATATAGCTTTGGCCATATTGGCCCTTATAACTATATTAAAGATAATATTATTCATTATTAAATACAAGAAATGCCAGAAGTAGACCCTGCCACGCCTGTG
Organism: Bacteroidaceae bacterium; assembly: GCA_045659645.1. GTDB lineage: Bacteria > Bacteroidota > Bacteroidia > Bacteroidales > Bacteroidaceae > Physcousia. Next base: position 145,846 of record JAZRCG010000012.1, read on the forward strand.
CCTCCGTCGAGTACGAAGACATGGGCTTTGAATGAACATGTGTTGCCTAAGTTTACCATCATTACGGTAACATATAATGCCGAACTCACTCTGGGACGTACCTTGCAGAGTGTAGCATCACAGACCTATCCCCACATAGAGCACCTGATAGTGGATGGGGTAAGCAGTGACGGCACCCTGACTCTGATTCAAGAATATGCCGAGGAAAATTCCGTGTGCACCTGTCCGCATGAAATACGTTTTATTCGCGAACCAGACAATGGGCTGTACGATGCCATGAACAAGGGCATAGAGCAAGCCAATGGAGATTATCTTATATTCCTGAACTCCGGAGACAAATTTCATAGTTCAGATACAATAGAGAAGATAGTGCAAGGACTCTCCTCTTTTCACGAAGAGGGCAATAACAGAGAAGATTGGCCGGCTGTAATTTATGGCGAGACAGACATTGTGGATAATGAGGAAAAGTTCCTGAGACATCGCCGTCTGCAAATCCCCGAATGCTTGCATTGGCGTAAATTCCTCAATGGAATGCTGGTGTGCCACCAGAGTTTCTATGTGAGAACGGATTTGGCTCAAGAGCAGAACTATGACCTTCGTTATCGTTACAGTGCCGACTTTGACTGGTGTATCAGAATTATGAAGAAGGCACAGGAACGAGGCATTGGTTACTATAACACGAGGATGATTCTTACAGATTATCTCTCAGAGGGCATGACAACGAGAAACCATCGCAAATCACTTTTGGAGCGTCTTCGCATCATGTGTCAGCATTATGGCTTTGTGACCGCCTTGCGTCAACACCTGTGGTTTGTACTCAGAGTTTTCATAAAGAGATAGGGATTCAATTCTTTACTTTAAGAAATACTCATACATTTCCCTTAACGGGCCGTTTCCTAACCATTGGAAATGGTCCGTTAGCATGTTAGCGAGATACCAAGTGTCCGGATACCCCCTGTATTGGTCTTCGGGAGGACCGAATCGAAAGTACCGGGAACTCTCGCCTCGGTCCTCCCGAGGGCAAGCCTTCGTCTTCCCGAAGTCTATATTCCATACTTGTGGTAGCGAATATAATTGCCGTAACAAACCTTTGAAATATGTAAAAGGCGCCTTCTTAAAACGAGGAAGGAGCTCCACATGGAACTCCTTCATAAAATATGTACGCCTGATAAGACTCGAACTTACACGCATCGCTGCACCAGATCCTAAGTCTGGCGTGTCTACCAATTCCACCACAGGCGCAACTTAGGTTTTGCAAAGGTACATCTTTTTTTTGAATTTATGCACCAATAGCAGTAAAATGTAGACAATAAGACCGAAACTTTACAAGCAAGAGGATGATTGGCAGGATAACTCCCAGGTTAATTGTGCACGAGGGTACCGATGTCCTCTCCATCAATTACCTTTTTGAGATTGCCTACGATGTCCATGTTGAACACATAGATAGGCAAATCGTTCTGCATACACATGGCTGTGGCTGTGATGTCCATTACCTTCAAGCCCTTTGCTATCACATCCTGATAGGTGATGTCCTGGAATTTTGTAGCCGTTGGATCCTTCTCGGGGTCGGCAGTATATATACCATCTACACGGGTACCCTTAAGCATAACGTCCGCTTCTATCTCTATTCCACGCAGGGAAGAGCCAGTGTCTGTAGTAAAGTATGGCGAACCGGTGCCAGCGCTCATAATGACAACTTCTCCGCGTTCCATAGCCTCAATAGCCTTCCATTTAGTATAGAATTCGCCTATAGGCTCCATGCGGATGGCTGTAAGTACGCGGTTCTTCTGTCCGATAGCACCCAAGGCACTGCTGAGAGCCAGGGAGTTTATTACCGTGGCGCACATGCCCATTTGGTCGCCTTTCACTCGGTCAAAGCCTTTTCCAGCACCAGTTAGGCCACGGAATATATTACCGCCTCCAATGACAATACCTATCTGCACCCCCATGTCGGCAATTTCCTTGATTTGACGAGCGTAATCATTAAGACGCTCGGTGTTGATACCCTGCTTCTGCTCACCGGCCAGACTTTCTCCGGAGAGTTTCAGTAAAATACGATTGAATTTCATAATCAAAAATATTTAAGGTTATTAATCTTTGTAATCCCTGATGAATTGTACTTGCTTGAATGCATAACGGCGAGATTGTGATTGCTCGTCAATGATAACAAGATGCCCGTCAGTCTCCACGTGTGAAATAATGCCTGTGAACATGCCCTCGCTGTCCTGAAACAAGGATTTCTTTCCCCTGAGGTACATATTCTCGTGATACAGGATTCGTATGCGTTCATAAGAAGCATCCATTATTTCCCTATAGTACAACGCAAAACGTTCAACCACATGGTGTATGATCTCATGCGTGGAGCTTTCCTTTCCAAACTGAATACATATGGAAGTGGGCGTAACTGCCAGTCCATCCGGAAAATCGGTCTGGTTCACGTTGATACCATTTCCTATTACCGAACGCCCTACAAACTTCCCCATAAGAGTGTTCTCTATGAGTGTTCCACAGATCTTCTTGCCATGGCAATATATGTCATTGGGCCATTTAATCCAAACATCGTCAACGTATTCTTCCAGTGTTTCCTTTATAGCGAGCGCCATGGCTTGGCTGAGAACAAATCCATCGCTTGCCTTCAGTGACTTGGGACATACAAGAACACTGAACAGCGCATTCTGCCCATCATGACTGATCCAGGTATTTCCCATCTGGCCACGCCCCTTTGTCTGGAACGAAGCCGAGACGATGGAAATATCGGCAGAAGGAGTGTAGTTCCTGAGAAAATCGTTTGTGGAACTTGTTTCATCCAAATGCTTATATTCCAATACCAGGTCTGAATGCTCGTTCATAATGTCTAATGAATGGTTTGTCCACAGTACCAGTGATGGTAATCACATCGAAGCGCACTTCCATGTCTATGGCATTATAGCGCAGATATGCATCGGCGGCAAGAACCAAAAGGTGCATTTTACGGCGTGTAACAGCATCTTCGGGGTTGCCATAGAAGGTGTTGGCACGAGCCTTCACTTCCACGAACACCACTGTATCATCATGACGTGCCACGATGTCTATCTCCTTGTGTCCGCTGCGCCAGTTCCTGTCCAGGATTGTATATCCTTTGCGACGAAGATAGTCTATTGCGATGTCCTCGCCATGGGCGCCGAAGTCGTTGTGCTGAGCCATGCGAACTATCGTTTCTTTTGAAAAAATGATTTCATCAAAGTGGCACACTCCTCTTCCAGTACTCCCGAAACCACCTCGCACTTTGGATGCAGTGCTTTGGGAGCAAAACGAAGGAAACCACGCTTGTCGTCTCCAGCACCATATACCACGCGAGAAATCTGGCTCCAACCAAGAGCTCCGGCACACATGATGCAAGGCTCCACGGTAACATAGATAGTACAATCCGACAAGTACTTTCCACCCAGGTATTCTGTTGCCGACGTGATAGCCTGCATTTCTGCATGAGCAGTAACATCATGCAAGCGTTCTGTAAGATTGTGGCCACGGGCAATTATCTGTCCACGGCACACAATCACTGCGCCTATGGGCACCTCTCCTGCAGAAAGCGCTTTGTGCGCTTCCTGCAAGGCTTGCCTCATGTATTGTTCGTCTGTCATTCCTGAGACTCCCAGAACTCTAACTGGCCATCCACGATCCAACGTACGTCCTCGGCGTCAAAAGTACCAATCTTCTCCTTTTTTGCCTGACGTACCATAAACTCTGCTGCTTCTTCAACATCAATCTCAGCTTCCTCGTCTTCATTGTCCATAAGACCGGAAACTTCGCAATACTCAACAAAGGCATCCAGGAAATAATACAAGTCGTCCTCTGTGAACTTTTCCTTTATTTCCTGGGGCAGATAACCCTGGATAAATGCCACCGTCTGGCGATCTTCTTCTGCAAATAGCAGTTCTTCATTGAATTCGCTCATCATATACTTTTTTAAAGGAATACCATCAGAATGATATTAAAGAAGACCCTTAAGCTTTTCTTCCAAGACCGCCTTAGTGCAGGCGCCTACCTGCTTATCTACAATCTCGCCATTCTTGATGAACAGGATAGTGGGAATATTGCGGATGCCGAAGCGCATTGGCAAATCTTCGTCCTCTTCAATATCACACTTGCCAACGATAGCCTGTTCGGCATACTCCTCTGCCAGCTGCTCTACCAGTGGAGCAATACGCTTGCAGGGACCGCACCATGTGGCCCAGAAGTCCAACACTATGGGTTTGCCTGTAGCAATCAGTTCTTCAAAGTTTGCGCTGTTAATAACTTGTGCCATAATAAATGAATTTAATTGTTGTTTGTTATTACTTTATTCAATAGGTTGTACCGCTTAGTCGTTTATACTATACTCCATGCCATCCTGACTATGAAGGAAGTCCATTAGAGCGCGGGTTACCTTAATCTTAAGTTTAGATGGCTTCATGGACAGAGAATGACCTTCGCTATTTGTGAAAACAAATTCCAGAGACACTTTTCCAGGTTCATGCATCAGCATTTCGCTGAGCATTAATACGGATTCCTCTGTGAGCATGTCTGCATTCAGATAAATAGTGAACTTCTGTATAAGGTCATCCTTAATGTCTCCAAGATACTGTATCTCGCCAATAGAAAGCTGAACACGCGTAGGGTCGTATCTGCCAGGTTGAACGCGTCCTGTTATATACAAGGCGCTTCCCACCATCATATAGCCACTCCATCTGGGCCAGTCTTGACCAAAGAGAGCAATCTCGCCCTGTCCGCTGTAATCCTCTATCGTTACAATACCATATCCAGAACCGCGCTTGCTTATGCCAGTCTTTACGTTTGTGACTATTCCTCCTAACGAGAAGTCGCAATCCACAAACTCTGAAGGGTCCTCCAGGTCTGTTGCATGCATAGTACAGATGTCCCTGACAATCACCGCATATTCATCCAATGGATGTCCGGAGAGATAGATGCCCACGAGTTCACGCTCCTTGTTGAGGCGTTCCAACAAGCTCCATGATTCAGCCGGTGGGATGGGAGGGGTACTTACCTCAACCATGTCTGCCCCAAAGAGTGAGAACTGCGCTTCCATCATGCTTTGCTGGTAACTGTTTCCGTATCGTGTAAGTGTATCAAGGAAGATCTCTCCCTTGGGATTCACTCCGAAGAACTGTTCCCTGCGTATCTGGCTCTTGAATGCATCAAATGCTCCGCTAACAGCCAGGCATTCCAGACCGCTACGCTTTACTGCAGACATGGGGACTCTTTGTACAAAATCAAACAGGTCCTTGTATGGCCCATTCTGCTCCCTTTCCTTTACGATGGCCTCTGAGGCTGCCTCGCCCAATCCTTTGATGGCCATCAGTCCGAAACGTATCTGAGATTTTGTGTTAACACCGAAGTTGGCATGAGACTCGTTTACATCGGGTCCTAATACTTCAATCTTCAGTGCTTTGCACTCGTCAAGAAGTTTGGTAATTTCCTTGATATCATCTTTGCGTCGTGTCAGCAGTGCGGCCATGAACTCGGCGGGGTAGTGTGCTTTCAGGTAAGCCGTCTGGTATGCCACCCATGAATAGCAGGCGGCATGTGATTTGTTAAAGGCGTATGAAGCAAACTTTTCCCAGTCGCCCCATATCTTTTCCAGAATCTTCGGGTCGTGTCCGTTGCGCACTCCGCCTTCTATGAACTTGGGCTTCATGGCATCTACAATGTCCTTCTTCTTCTTACCCATTGCCTTGCGGAGCGCATCGCTCTCGCCACGGGTGAAGTCGGCAAGCAGACGGCTGAGTAGCATCACCTGTTCCTGATATACGGTAATGCCATAGGTGTCCTTCAGGTACTTCTCCATGATGGGGATGTCGTACTTGATTTCCTCCTGACCGTTCTTTCGGGCAATGAAGGACGGGATATAGTCCATGGGGCCTGGGCGATACAAGGCATTCATGGCAATGAGATCCTCGAATACAGTGGGACGCAGTTCCTTTAGATACTTTTGCATACCAGCAGACTCGAACTGGAAGGTTCCTATTGTACGTCCTTCCTGATACAATTTATAGGTCAGTTCATCGTCTATAGGGAGATTATCCGGATCTATGTCTATACCATGCGCTTCCTTGATAACACGGCACGCCTCCTTCATCTCCGAGAGAGTCTTCAAGCCGAGGAAGTCCATCTTGATGAGACCGGTGGATTCAATAACATGTCCGTCGTATTGTGTTACGGCGGTTTTCTCGCCCGGGAAGTCGGGGTCGTCGGCTGTGCTGACAGGAACGTGCTCGGATATAGGGTCGCGACAGATAATAAAACCGCAGGCATGAATACCAGTGCCTCGGATGTTGCCCTCCAGCATTCGTGCATATTTTATAGTATTGGACAGGGCAGGATCGGAACTTGCCTCGGCTTGTTGTAGTTCGGGGGTGCACTTGATGGCATTGCTGAGGTTCATTTTCAGGTCCTTGCCATCCAGACTAAGTCTTTCGGGTATGGCTTTGCACAATGCGTTGGCCTTGTCCAGAGGCACTTTCTCTATGCGTGCCACGTCCTTCAGACTATTCTTGGTGGCCATGGTGGAGTAGGTGATGATGTGGGCACAGTTCTCTTTGCCATATTTATCCATTACCCATTGAAGGACACGTCCTCGTCCATCGTCGTCAAAGTCGGTATCTATATCAGGCAGTGATATACGGTCGGGATTAAGGAAACGCTCAAACAGCAGGTCGTACTTCATGGGGTCCAGACGTGTGATTCCCAGACAATATGCCACAACACTGCCGGCGGCCGAACCGCGTCCGGGGCCTACCCATACTCCAAGTTCGTTGCGTGCAGAATTTATGAAATCTTGTACGATAAGGAAGTAGCCAGGGAAACCCATAGTCTTCATTATGTGCAACTCAAAGCGTATGCGGTCATCCACCTCCTTGGAAAGGTCTTCTCCGTATAGTTTCTTCGCTCCCTCGTATGCAAGGTGTCCGAGGTAGTCTGCCTCGAACTTTATGCGGTACAGTTTATCCAATCCGCCCAGTTTGCCAATCTTTTTCTCTCCCTCCTCGCGAGGCATGGGGTTCTCTCCGTTCTCGTCGGAAGTGAACTCTTTGAACAAGTCCTCTGTGGTAAAGCGCTGGCGCCACTGTTCTTCCGTGCCAAACTCCTCAGGTATGGGGAAGAAAGGCATGATGGGGTTGGAGTCCAGATTGTATGTTTCCACCTTGTCCAGTATCTCTGCCGTATTGGCAAGTGCTTCCGGCAGGTCGGGGAATACTTCGCTCATCTCCTCGCGGGTCTTGAACCATTCCTGCTTGGTGTACAGCATACGTGTAGGGTCGTTCAGGTCCTTGTTGGTGGAGAGGCAAAGCAGATGGTCGTGTGCTTCGGCATTGTCTTCGTCAACGAAATGTACATCGTTTGTGGCAATCACCTTGATGTCATGTTTTCTGGCCAGGTCAAGGATTACCTTGTTCACCTTTTGTTGCAACTCGAAGACCTCGCGGTTTGCCCTTTGACGAGGGTCGCGGACCTGATGGCGTTGGACCTCCAGATAGTAATCCTCGCCCCAAATGCCCTTAAACCACTTGACAGCCTCTTCGGCTGCCGCAATGTCCCCCGACATTATCTTCTTGGGAATCTCTCCGCCGAGACAAGCGGAGGCTATTATCAGTCCTTCGTGATACTTGGCGAGGTCTGTGTGGTCTGTACGGGGACGCATATAGTAGCCATCCACCCACGAGCGACTTACCAGCTTCACGAGGTTCTTGTATCCAATCTCGTTCTTTGCCAGTACAATCAAATGCCATCCGCTTTGGTCCTGCTTTATCTCCTTCAGTGCTTTGTTTCCACGTCTGGCAACATACATTTCGCAACCGAATATAGGTTTGAATGGCTCCAGTCCTTCTTTCTTGCGTTTTCCATTCACCTTGCAGCAATAGTCAAAGAAATCCTTTATGCCAAACATATTGCCATGGTCGGTAATAGCCAAGCCGCGCATGCCATCGGCAATTGCTTTGTCTACCAAACGAGCGATGCTTGCTTGTCCGTCAAGCAAGGAGTATTGCGTGTGAACATGGAGATGAACGAAATCCTGCATGTATGAATGTTGAAGTACTTTTGTTTTATGGCATAAAGGTATGGCTTTTTTCTTTGAGAGGCACCTCGGTTTACATGAATTATAGTCTTTGTTAACAAAAAAAGGACGTATTGCCTTGCTTTGTTTATTTAAATTAGTATCTTTGTCCGTAAAATTTATCGTATCAATGGGTAAAAGACTTCGTAAACTTAAGAAAATTCGTCTGCACAGAGAAGGCACAAGCACCCTTCTGCTTGGTTTTGTAGCATTCGCTTTGTTTAATTCATTGGTGTACTATTGTGCTATGCCGGAATGTCCTATGGCATTCTATATTTTTGCTGGAGTAACAACAATCGTCTACTTGATTATGGTCAACTTTTTCCGTTGTCCTATCAGACACTATGAGTATGATGACACCGAGGGATTGATTATAGCTCCGGCTGACGGCAAGGTGGTTGTTATAGAGGAAGTGGAAGAGAATGAGTATTTCCACGACCGCAGGCTGATGGTGAGTATTTTCATGAGTCTTTTCAATGTACATGCCAACTGGACTCCTTGCGACGGAACAGTAAAGATGGTACGTCATCACGATGGTCGTTTCAAGGCAGCATGGTTGCCCAAGGCAAGTACAGAGAACGAGCGCAGCACTGTAGTAATTACCACATCCACCGGACAGGACATTTTGGTTCGTCAGGTTGCTGGTGCCATGGCACGCAGAATTGTAACCTACCTTCAGGAGGGTGAGTTCTGTGAGATAGACGAGCACATGGGCTTCATCAAGTTTGGCAGCCGCGTGGATTTGTATCTTCCTATAGGAACTAAGGTGAACGTGGAATTGGGTCAGCGCACAACCGGTAACGAAACCATTATTGCCAAACTCTCATGAAAAAGCATATTCCTAATATAATTACCTGTTGCAATCTCGTCTGTGGTTGCATTGCTGTAGGGGCTGCTTTCCAGAATCCCATTCCATTAAATTACTTTTGGGCAATAGTTTTCATTCTTTTAGGTGCTATTTTCGACTTTTTCGATGGCATGGCAGCTCGTGCTTTGGGAGTATCTTCTCCGATAGGCAAGGAGTTGGACTCTTTGGCAGATGTAGTAACGTTTGGTGTAGCACCCAGTGCTATGCTATTCTCGCTTTTTCAGGAGGTTCAGTATCCGGAATTCATGGAGCCTCTGCGTGCCTTTATGCCATACACGGCCTTTCTCATAGCAGCCTTCTCGGCACTGCGTTTGGCTAAGTTCAATATAGATATACGACAGACCTCTTCTTTTATTGGTTTGCCAACACCTGCCAATGCACTTTTCTGGGGCAGTCTGATAGTGGGAGAGCATGCTTTCCTGGTTAGTGGCAGGTTCAATGCCTTGTTCTTGTTCCTGTTCATGTTGCTGTTCTGCTTTCTGCTGGTGGCAGAGCTGCCCTTGTTTGCACTCAAGTTCAAGAACTTATCCTGGAAGGACAATAGCATCAAGTACATATTCCTCTTGGGCTGTGCGCCATGCTTCATGCTTGCCGAAAGTTGTTTTGCGGCCATAATACTATGGTATGTTGTGTTGTCTGTTGTTGCACCCCTGATATCACCATCTACGGAAAATGATTGAAATATCAATTCCCTCACTGGATAATATTGCTGATGCCGCCCGTGAATTTGTGTCACATATAGGTGAACACCGTGTATTTGCCTTCTATGGCAATATGGGAGCAGGCAAGACAACTTTCATTAAGGCTGTTTGTGAAGAGCTGGGTGTTAGTGATGATGTAAGCAGCCCCACCTTTGCCATCGTGAATGAATATGCCTCAAAGATGGGACCCATATTTCATTTCGACTTTTACAGAATAAAGAATATTTCAGAGGTAATAGATCTTGGTTTCGAGGACTATGCCTATAGTGGCTGCTTGTGTTTTATGGAGTGGCCACAACTGATAGATGAAATATTGCCGGAGGAAACTGTCCATGTGCATATTGCAGAACAGGGGGATGGTTCGCGCATAGTTCGTGTGGGGTGAAAACGCTCCTCCGCAGGACGGGCCTCGGTCCTCCCGAGGACCGACCCGAGAGTTCCCGGTTCTTTCGCCTCGGTCCTCGGGAGGACCTATTTTGGTGTTCTTGGAGAGAGTTAATTTGGTATCCTCGTGGCAACCGCATATTATATAATAGGTATAGGTTGCTTGTCCGTAGTTTAGACTTTTTCCCAGAAATGTTCTCCTCAGTTTTCTTATCAGGTCATGTCAGACATTTCATAGGAACGACAAAGGGATGTACCCAACCAGAGTACATCCCTTTGTCGTAAATTCGTCTTTTATGATTTGTGTTAAAAAGCCAAATCGGCACCAGCCTTAAACTTTACAACCTTCTTGGCAGGAATCTCAATGACTTCACCGGTACGGGGATTCTTGCCGGTACGAGCGGGACGTTCTGCAGGAGCAAAAGTACCGAAGCCCACCAGGGCAACCTTGTTACCAGCCTTTACAGCCTCTGCAATAGCAGCAGTTGTTGCATTCAATGCCTTTGCAGCATCAGCCTTTGTCAAACCTGCACCAGCAGCGATAGCGTTAATCAAATCTGTCTTGTTCATAATATCAGTTATTTATTGGTTATAGATATGTCTTTTATATTGCTATACCGCATTTTCCATCACAAATATAGATATTATGCGTATTACAAGCAAGTTTTATTCCTAAAAAATGTTGGTTTTAACAAAAAATAGCAGAATAGTAAACAGAAAAACCTTGCTTAGTGCACAAAAAAGCGTAACTTCGCAACCTAAATAAATGAAATACAGACATCGAGCCTATGAATATGATGCCTCCCGTAACAAAGAATCTGCTTATCATCAACGTGCTGTGCTTCCTGGCCACATATGTTGTCGGCCTGCATAAGGTTGACCTGAATTCACTGATGGGTCTGCACTTCTTCATGGCAGACAATTTCAGTCCATACCAACTGCTTACCTATATGTTCATGCATGGTAACCTGGAGCATATCTTTTTCAATATGTTTGCCGTATGGATGTTTGGCCGTATCATAGAGCAGGTAATGGGAAGCAAACGTTTCCTTTTCTATTATTTGGCATGTGGCATAGGAGCCGGAGTAATACAGGAACTTGTACAGTGGGTCCACTACATGAATTTGGAACATACCGATGTGGCACGTTACGGTAGCGAGCTGGTTTACGGCAAGTATGTGATACAACATGGGTTGGCTGTTGACATCAATATGTGGAACACTGTTGGTGCTTCTGGTGCCGTGTATGGTATCCTGCTGGCATTCGGCATGATTTTTCCCAACGAAAAGATGTTCATATTCCCCATACCAGTCCCCATCAAGGCAAAGCTTTTTGTCATTGGTTATGCAATTATAGAACTCTTCTTGACAGGAAGTAATGATGGTGTGGCACATTATGCGCATTTGGGTGGCATGCTTGTGGGGTTCATCATCTTGCTTATGTGGAAGGATGGCGGACATGGAGGCCTGTTGGACAAAATACGTAACTTTTTCAGGCGCAAGCCCACAAATCACTTTCACGTATACCGGAAAAACTAAGAGAATATGACCAAGGATACCATAAAATCCAAGGTTAGACATGGGGTACACGTTATGTTCGTCAGTGCATTGGCAGGAGCAAACATTGCCACCTTGCTCCTGCTATGGTTTACATGCCTGTCGACTCACCTTGATCCAGCCGTTCATCCAAGAATATCGCAGGCAGGATTGCTATTTCCTGTTTTTCTTGGCATAGACTTGCTTTTTGTCCTGATATGGGCTATAGTGTCATGCCGATGGATACTCTTGCCCCTCATGGGAATATTTTTTTGCTGGAACTATGTAAAGGATTATTGTCCAATAAACTGGAGTAGGGATACGGTAGAAAAAACCTTCAAGGTTATGTCGTTTAATGTTGCTGGTTTTGCAAATGAACCGGAAAACGGCTTTGAAGGATGGAAAACCATGGAGTATGTTTCCCGTAGTGGAGCAGATGTAATATTTCTGCAGGAGTGTCCATCTGCAGGTGTAATTTTTAATCACTTGTCACAAAGAATGGATTCGCTTGGATATCATAGCCGGTTCTTGGGCGGAGTCCGTATCTACTCTAAGGGGCCATTTGTCGGAGAAACTCTACATTCCGATGTGTCCAATTTAGGAAATGGTTCTTATGCCTGTCTGGCAAATATAGGCGGAGATACCGTTTTGCTGATTAACAATCACCTGCAGAGCAATGCCATCAGTCAGCAAGAAAAAACTGATTATGGTAATGCCATAGAGCAGTATGACAAGGAGAAGATGACCACCAGCGGCAGGCTTCTGCTATCACGACTGACAAAAGCTGCCAAACAAAGAGCAGAGCAGACAGATAAGTTATGCGAACTTATTAAAAAGTACGAAAAATACAGCATGATAGTGGGAGGAGACCTGAATGACACTCCTATTTCGTACACCTACCAGAAGGTTGCAAAACAGTTGAACAATGTTTTTGCCGAAAGTGGAAGAGGCCTGGGAATTTCTTTTATCCGAAAGGGTTTCCCCGTCAGGATAGATCATTTGTTCGTAAGCAGAGACTTTGTAGTACAAGATACATACATCGATGACACGATTTGCTCGTCTGACCATCGTCCCATCATCACACAGGTGTATAAATCAGCAAAATAGGACGGATAAATGCTTTTTTTAGGAATATAACCTTGAAGTGTCAGAAAAAAGTTATACATTTGCATGCTTTTGTAGCATAAAGTCACAGGAAAATTAACTAATCATAAAACAATTAATATCTAAAACAAAAATGCAAAACAAAGGATTTGTAAAGGCTTTTGCCATTCTGCTTACCTTGGTTTGTGCCTTTTATCTGAGCTTCTCAGTCGTAACAAGCCATTACGACAACAAGTATCAGGAGAAGATGCAGACAGAGGGCAAGGAGGCTGCTGACCGTTACATGGACTCTCTGAACACCCACGACGTATACTTGTGGTCATGGAATCTGAAGGAGTGCCGCGAAATGGGTATCGGCCTGGGTCTTGACCTGAAGGGCGGTATGAATGTGATCCTGGAGGTTAGCGTTCCTGATGTGATCAAGGCTCTTGCCGACCACAAAGAGGAAAACGATGTGACCTTCCGTCAGGCAGTAGAACTCTCTGCTAAGCAGGCTACTGAAAGCCAGAGTGACTTTATTACCCTGTTCGTTAAAAACTTCAAGGAGATGGCTCCCGAGCGCACCCTTGCCGAACTGTTTGCTACACAGCAACTTCGCGACAAGGTTTCTCCCAAGAGCACCGACAAGGAGGTAGAGAACGTTCTGCGTGCCGAACTGAAGAGTGCCATTGACAACAGCTACAACGTATTGCGTACCCGTATCGACCGTTTCGGTGTGGTTCAGCCAAACATCCAGGCTCTGGAGGGTCAGGAAGGTCGCATCATGGTGGAAATGCCAGGTGTTAAGGAACCCGAGCGTGTCCGCAAACTGTTGCAGGGTTCTGCAAATCTGGAGTTCTGGGAGACCTATAACTCACAGGAGATTACTCCCTTCCTTGCACAGCTCGACTCTAAGTTGGCTACTTCTCTGAGTGCAGAGGAAACCGAGGCAGAGGTTGAGACAAATGTTACAGAAAATGCCGATTCCACCGCAAAGAAAGGTGATTTGGCATCTGCTATAGCTAACAATGCAAGCAATGATTCACAGGCTACTCAGGCAGAGATAGAGCGCTTCAAGAAGCAGCACCCCTTGCTGAGCAAGCTGCAGCTTACTCAGGGTGCCTATGGTTGTGTAGTAGGTTTCGCTCACAAGCGTGACATGGATGCTATCAGTGAGTTGCTAGCAACTCCTGAGGCCAAGGACATTCTTCCTTCTGACGTACAGCTTAAGTGGGGCGTAAAGGGAATGGGCGAAGGTGAAGGTTCCGATTGGTATGAGCTTTATGCTATCCGTGTGACAGAGCGCAATGGTCGTGCTCCTCTGGAAGGTGATGTTATCACTGATGCTAAGGACGAATTCGACCAGCATGGTCGTCCCTGCGTAAGCATGCAGATGAACGTGGATGGTGCTCGCCGTTGGGCAGCCTTGACCAAGGCTAACCTGCACCGTAGCGTTGCCATTGTTCTTGATAATAATGTATATAGCGCTCCTACAGTACAGAGCGAGATTACTGGCGGTAACAGTCAGATCACCGGTAACTTCACCGCTGAGGATACACGCGACCTTGCAAACGTGCTGAAGTCTGGTAAGATGCCTGCTCCTGCTAAGATCGTTAGCGAGGAAATCGTTGGTCCCACACTTGGTGCCGAGTCTATCCGTTTGGGTGTATGGAGCTGCGCTATCGCATTTGTACTGTTGATGGTGTACATGATTGCTATGTACGGTCTCGTACCCGGTATGGTTGCCAACGGTGCTCTGTTGCTGAACCTGTTCTTCACAGCAGGTATTCTGACCAGTTTCCAGGCGTCTCTCACCATGAGCGGTATTGCCGGTATGGTTTTGACCTTGGGTATGGCTGTTGATGCCAATGTGCTTATCTATGAGCGTACCAAGGAAGAGTTGAAGGCTGGCAAGAAGTTGACCGAGGCTCTCAATGCCGGTTACAGCAACGCATTCAGCGCTATCTTCGACTCTAACCTGACAAGTATCATCACAGGTATCATCCTGTACAACTTCGGTACAGGTCCCATCAAGGGCTTTGCTACCACACTGATTATCGGTATCGTTGTAAGCTTCTTCACAGCTGTGTTCATGACTCGTGTGGTTTATTCTAACATGATGGAGCGTGGCAAGTGGCAGAACCTCAAGTTCAAGACTCCCATCGGCAACTGGATCAGTTTCAAGAATCCCAACTTCCAGTTCATGGGTGCATACAAGATTAGTTTCACTTTATTTGGTGTTGCTGCACTCATTGCACTGTGCGGCATGTTCTTCCGTGGTTTCAGCAAGAGCATTGACTTCACTGGTGGTCGCAACTTCGTGGTAATGTTTGAACAGAAGGTTTCTGCAGAGCAGGCCAATGCCCTGTTGGTTAATGCCTTTGAGGGCAGCAACATCAATGCCATTGCTATTGGCACCGAAGACAACACTCTGCGTATCAGCACCAACTATCGTATCAACGAAGATGGTACTGAGGTTGACAGCGAGATTGAGGCTAAGCTCTATGAGGTGCTGAAGGCTGGCGACATGCTGGCTCAGGATCTTACCCTGGAAACCTTCATCAACCGTGACGTACGTACCGGCGGTTCAATCATCAGTAGCCAAAAGGTAGGTCCCTCTGTGGCAGAGGACATAACATACGGTGCTATCTGGAGTGTAATCCTGGCTATCATCGCCATCTTCATCTACATTCTGGTTCGTTTCCGCAATGTTGCCTTCTCTATCGGTTCTATCGCAGCTCTGACACTTGACGTTGTACTGATTTTGGGTGCATACGCTCTGTTCTGGGGTATCATGCCCTTCAGCATGGAGATTGACCAGACCTTCATCGGTGCTATCCTTACCGCTATCGGTTATTCTATCAACGATAAGGTGGTTGTATTTGACCGTATCCGCGAAGAGTTGGGGCTGCATCCCACTCAGGACCGCTTCGATCTGTTCAACCGTTCAGTGAACAATACATTGAACCGTACTATCAACACCTCTGTATCTACCTTCCTCGTACTGTTCGTAATCTTCCTGATTGGCATTATCGGTGGTGGTGCAGGCAGCATTATTAGCTTCAGCTTCGCTATGATGCTTGGTGTAGTATTCGGTACATTCAGCTCTATCTTCGTTGCAGCTCCCACTGCATACCTGTGCTTGAACAAGACCAGCAAGAAGAAGTAAGACACCAGTCGGTACACCTTATTAATATATAATAGGGTGTACCGCTACAATACAAACTATCACCCCAGTGGGTGTGTGCCCTTAGGGTGATAGTGATGCCCCTGTAGTTAAATGGATAGAACGAAGGTTTCCTAAACCTTTGATCCGGGTTCGATTCCCGGCGGGGGTACAACTTTATTATTTTTAAGCTATGAACATAACTGAAAGAGAATCAGTGGTTGTTCGCTTTTCTGGCGACTCCGGTGACGGCATGCAGCTTGCAGGCAATATATTTTCCACCGTATCCGCAACAGTGGGAAACAGTATAAGCACTTTCCCAGACTACCCCGCAGACATTCGCGCTCCGCAAGGTTCACTGACCGGCGTCAGTGGTTTCCAGGTACACATTGGTGCATCGCAGGTATATACCCCTGGCGACCAGTGCGATGTGTTGGTAGCAATGAATGCTGCAGCGCTGAAGACCCAGTATCGCTATGCGAAACCCGATGCAACTATCATCATTGATACCGACAGTTTCGGTCCCAAAGACCTTGAAAAGGCTCAGTTCCAGAGCGAGGACTATCTGGGCGAAATGGGCATTGACCCCGACCGAGTGATAGCATGCCCACTCAGCAGCATGGTAAAGACTTGTCTGGCAGATACCGGCATGGACATAAAGAGCATCAACAAGTGCCGCAACATGTTTGCTTTGGGCCTTGTCTGCTGGCTCTTCGACCGCGACCTTGAGGTTGCATTCAACTTCCTTAAGGAGAAATTCGCCAAGAAGCCTGCCATTGCTGAGGCAAACATCAAGGTCATTCAGGCTGGTTATGACTATGGTCACAACACACACTCCAATGCTACTAACGTTTATCGCATAGAAACCAAGAACAAGGTGCCTGGCCGTTACATGGATATCACAGGCACCAAGGCTACTGCATACGGTTTTATCGCAGCTGCCGAGAAGGCAGGCTTGAAACTCTACCTTGGTTCATATCCCATTACTCCTGCTACTGACGTTCTGCATGAACTGTCAAAGCACAAGAGCCTTGGCGTAACAACTGTACAGTGCGAGGACGAAATCGCTGGCTGTGCCTCAAGTATCGGTGCTTCTTTTGCCGGTGCATTGGCGGTAACCAGCACATCTGGTCCTGGTATGTGCCTGAAGAGCGAGGCTATGAACCTTGCCGTTATCATGGAGTTGCCCTTGGTTATTCTTGACGTTCAGCGTGGCGGTCCCGCAACCGGTCTTCCCACCAAGAGCGAGCAGACCGACCTGTTGCAGGCCCTCTTCGGACGTAACGGTGAAAGTCCCATGCCCGTAATAGCGGCAACAAGTCCTACTGACTGTTTTGAGGCTGCCTACGAGGCATCAAAGGTTGCCCTGGAGCACATGACACCTGTTATCCTGCTCACAGACGCATATGTGGCCAATGGTTCTGGCGCATTCCGTCTGCCTGACCTGAACGAATACCCTGCCATCAATCCTCCCTATGTACCCGAGGAGATGAAGGGCACATGGACACCATATATGCGCAAGGAAGACGGCACACGCTACTGGGCAGTTCCTGGCCGCGAAGGTTTTGCACACATCCTGGGCGGTCTGGAGAAGGACGACAAGACAGGTGCTATCAGCACTAATCCCGAGAACCACGACCTGATGACACGCAAGCGTGCACAGAAAATAGCAAACATACCCGTTCCCGACCTGGAGGTATTGGGCGACACAGAGGATGCAGAACTGCTGATTGTAGGTTTCGGCGGCACATACGGACATCTGCGTGCTGCTATGGACGAGATGAGAGCAGCAGGCAAGAAGGTGGCCATGACACACTTCCGTTATATCAATCCCCTGCCCAAGAATACCGATGAGGTGCTAAAGAAGTATCCCAAGGTTGTTGTAGCAGAACAGAACATGGGCCAGCTGGCAGGTTGGCTGCGCATGAAGGTTGACGGTTTCTGCCCCGAACAGTACAACGAGGTAAAGGGACAGCCCTTCAAGGTTGCCGAACTCGTAGAGGCTTTCAAAACCATTATTAACAAATAAGCAATAGGACATTATCATGGCAACATATACAGCTCAGGATTTCAAGAAGGGACAGCCAAGATGGTGCCCCGGTTGTGGTGACCACTTCTTCCTTGCCTCTTTGCATAAAGCAATGGCAGAGATTGGTGTAGCACCTGAAGACATTGCAGTTATCTCAGGCATCGGTTGCTCCAGCCGTCTGCCTCACTATATGGCAACCTACGGCATGAACACCATCCATGGCCGTGCCGCAGCCATTGCAACAGGCTGCAAGGTGGCAAACCCACGCCTTGCCGTATGGCAGGTAAGTGGTGACGGTGATGGCCTTGCCATTGGTGGCAATCACTTCATACATGCCAACCGCAGAAACATAGACCTGAATATGATTCTCTTGAACAATCGTATATATGGTCTCACCAAAGGTCAGTATTCTCCAACCAGTCCCCGTGGCTTTGTCAGCAAGAGCAGTCCTTATGGTACAGTGGAGGACCCGTTCCGCCCTGCGGAATTGTGCTTTGGTGCACGCGGTCACTTCTTTGCTCGTGCCGTAGCGACAGATGCCCCTGGAACCATAGAGATCCTGAAGGCAGCCTATAACCACAAGGGTGCTTCCGTGTGCGAAATTATGCAGGATTGTGTAATTTTCAACCACGGCACTCACGACAACATCTACGACAAGGCAAGCCGTGCCAAGAACACCATCTACGTGAAGCATGGACAGCCTCTGGTGTTCGGTGAAAACAACGAGTTTGGTCTTGCACAGGAGGGCTTTGGACTGAAGGTAGTTGAAATTGGCAAGGACGGCATCACCATGGACGACATCCTCGTTCACGATGCAAAGTGCGAGGACAACACCCTGCAGCTCAAGCTTGCCCTGATGGGCGATGGCGACGGTTTCCCCGTGGCTCTGGGCGTGATTCGCGACGTTGATGCTCCCACATACAACGATGCCGTAGAGGCACAGATAGAGGAGGTTAAGGCACAAAAGAAGTATCACACCTTTGCCGAACTCCTCGAGACAAACGACATTTGGGAAGTTAAGTAACCTTTCTAAAACCATAAAGCCCTAAGGACTCTAAGGCCCCTAAAGCCCTTAAAGACCCTAAGGACATTAATGACATTAAAGACCCTAAAGAACAATTAAATGAATTTTGTTGAAGAACTGAAATGGAGAGGAATGCTCCATCAGATGATGCCCGGCACAGAAGAAATGCTGGCATCTGGACAGCAAACAGCATATTTGGGTATTGACCCCACTGCCGACTCTCTGCACATCGGTCACCTCTGCGGTGTGATGATGCTGCGCCACTTCCAGCGTTGTGGCCACAAGCCCTTGGCACTCGTTGGTGGTGCTACTGGCATGATTGGCGATCCCAGCGGCAAGAGCCAGGAGCGCAACCTACTCAACGAGGAAACTCTGCTCCATAACGTAGCCTGCATCAAGGACCAGTTGGCACGTTTCCTTGACTTCGAGAGCGATGCTCCCAACAATGCAGAACTGGTGAACAACTACGACTGGATGAAGAACTACACCTTCCTGGACTTCGCTCGCGAGATAGGCAAGTGCATCACAGTAAACTACATGATGGCAAAGGACAGCGTGAAGCGCCGCCTGAACGGAGAGTTTCAGGATGGCATGTCCTTTACCGAGTTCACATACCAGTTGTTGCAGGGTTATGATTTCCTGCACCTTTATCAGGAGAAGAACTGCCGTCTGCAGATGGGCGGTTCCGACCAGTGGGGCAACATCACCACCGGTACAGAACTTATCCGCCGCAAACTGGGCAGCGAGAACAGCGCCTTTGCACTGACCTGTCCTCTGATAACCAAGGCCGACGGCAAGAAGTTCGGCAAGACCGAAAAGGGAAACATCTGGCTGGACCGCAACCGCACTACTCCCTATGCTTTCTATCAGTTCTGGCTGAACGTGGGCGATGAGGACGCCGAGCGCTACATCAAGATATTCACCTCTCTGGACAAGGAAACAATCGACAACCTTGTTGCCGAGCACAGCAAGGATCCCGGCATGCGCATCCTGCAGAAGCGCCTTGCCGAGGAAGTGACCTGCATGGTACACTCTCGCGAGGACTACGAAGCTGCCGTTGAAGCAAGCAACATACTTTTCGGTAAGGCCACCAAGGAAGGTCTTTCCAAACTGGACGAGGCAACCCTGCTTGACGTATTTGCCGGTGTACCCCAGTACGAGGTTAGCCGCGAACTGCTGAAGGGCGAGGGCATAAAGGCTGTAGACCTGCTGGCTGGCGAAACATCATGTTTCCCCTCAAAGGGCGAGATGCGCAAGCTCACTCAGGGTGGCGGAGTTTCTATAAACAAGGAAAAACTTACCGCCTTTGACCAGGCACTGACCGAGGCAGACTTGCTTAACGACAAGTACATCCTTGCACAGCAGGGCAAGAAGAAGTACTTCCTGATTATTGTCAAATAGGTTTCTGCCTCTCCTCCCATATGGGGAACCTATAGAGAGCAAAATACGGTACAATAGACAAAATAAAGTGTCGAAGACAAAATAATCATGTGCCCATAGCACAATACTGAATATTTTTTTGTACCTTTGCAACCGCAAATGTAAGCCCGCGAGGCTATGATTTGTATAGGATTGGGCTATGGTGTAATGGTAGCACAAGACATTTTGGTCGTCTTTGTTCTGGTTCGAGCCCGGATAGCCCAACCACCATCAAGGGAGGTCGCCCCAAGGCGCACCTCCCTTTTATGCTAAGAAAAGAAAACATGAAGAAACTCCTTATAGAGACATATGGATGCCAGATGAACGTGGCCGATAGCGAAGTCGTTGCTTCCATCATGGACATGGCAGGTTATGAAGTTTGCGAGGACATGGAAGCGGCAGATGCCGTTTTCCTGAACACCTGCAGCGTCAGGGACAATGCCGAGCAGAAGATTCTCTCTCGTTTGGAATTCCTGCATAGTCAACAGAAAAAGCGCGGTGCCGAACACAGACTGATAATTGGTGTTATCGGTTGCATGGCAGAGCGTGTGAAGGAGAAACTCATACAGGAATATGGCGTCGACCTGGTGGCAGGTCCTGACAGCTACATGGCCCTGCCCGACCTTATAGCACAGGCCGAGTGCGGACAGAAGGCCATGGACGTGGAACTTTCCCTGACAGAAACCTATAGCGACATCATACCCCAACGTCTGCACACCGGACATATCGGTGGGTTTGTGAGCATCATGCGCGGATGCAACAACTTCTGCCACTATTGCATCGTGCCCTACACCAGAGGACGCGAACGTAGCCGCGACGTGGAGAGTATTCTCAAGGAATGCCGCGACCTGCAGGCAAGAAACTTTAAGGAGGTGACCCTGCTCGGACAGAATGTGAACAGTTACTCCTACGGCGAGACCGATTTCCCCAAACTCCTGCGCCTTGTGGCACAGGCCGTACCTAATATGCGTGTAAGGTTTACCACTTCCCATCCCAAGGATATGAGCGACGAAACCCTGCATGTCATAGCCGAGGAGCCAAACGTATGCAAGCACATTCACTTGCCTGTACAGAGCGGAAGCAACAGGATACTGAAACTGATGAATCGCAAGTATACTCGTGAATGGTACCTTGACCGTGTTGCGGCCATTCGCAGGATTATACCCGATTGCGCAATATCAACAGACATCTTTGCCGGATACTGTAGCGAGACCGAGGAAGAGCACCAGGAGAGCCTCAGCCTGATGCGCCTGTGCCAGTACGACTCTTCCTTCATGTTCAAATATAGCGAGCGCCCCGGCACCTATGCCAGCAAGCACTTCCCCGATGACATACCAGAGGAGGTGAAGATACGCCGCCTGAACGAACTCATTGCCTTGCAGAACGAACTCTCTGCCGAATGTAACCGCCTGTGCGTGGGCAAGGAATACGATGTACTGCTTGAGGGTACGAGCAAGCGTAGCCGCGAGCAGCTGTTCGGTCGTACGGAGCAGAACAAGGTCGTTATCATAGACCGAGGCAGCCACCGCATAGGAGAGACCGTAAGGGTTAGAATTACCGAAAGTTCCAGTGCAACGCTGAAAGGCATAGCTATATGAAAAAGACCGCTATACACCGTTGGCAGTTCCTGACAAGCACCATCAGCACCACGATGGTACTGCTATTGTTGGGCGCCCTTGTCCTCTTCATCCTTACGGCAAAGGAGATACGCGACTATGTGCACCAGGACCTCACCGTAACGTTGGTTCTGGCCGATGGCACAACACCTGAGATGGCACATGAACTGGACAGCCAGATTTCGGAAAGGCAGTACATACATCGCATTGACTATATCAGTAGTGAGCAGGCTTTGCAAGAGCAGGTGGAGACTATGGGCATAGATCCACGCGAGTTTCTGGACAAGAATCCATTCAGCATATCGCTGGAACTGAAACTGAAGTCGGAGTACGTATGCCCAGACAGCCTGAACTGGATTGTTGGAGAACTCCAGCAAGAGGATGCTGTTATCGATGTAATATATCAAAGGGAAATGATAGAAAGCCTGAACAGCAATCTAAATACCATTACAATAATCCTGCTGGCAATAACCGCTATACTGGCCGTCATCTGCATCAGCCTCATCAACAACACTGTACATCTGAGTGTGTACGGCCATCGCTTTATTATCAATACCATGAAGCTGGTTGGCGCAAAATGGAGTTTTATACGCCTTCCATTCATGTTGCGAGGTCTGGGCATGGGACTGCTGGCAACCGCCATAGCAGATGGCATACTTGTCCTGCTGGTTCACTGGATGGTAAAGTTCGATGGGGATATAGCCGTATTTATTCCGCGTCAAAACATTATCATCATGGCCGCCAGCGTTCTTGGCTTTGCACTTGTCATCACACTTTTCTGCACATATATCAGCGTAACACGTTTCCTGAGAATGCGAGAAAGCGACCTATATAAGTAACCCCTTATTCTACATATAATAATGAATAATCTGGCATTTACCAAAAAGAACTACATCCTGCTGGCCATAGGTATGGTCATCATCATTGCCGGCCTGATTCTCATGAGCGGTAGCGGCAGCACCGAAGAGGCCTTCAATCCCGACATATTCAGTGTACGTCGCATAAAGGTGGCACCTGCCGTATGCTTTGCAGGGTTCATCTTCATCATCTATGGCATAATGGCAAAGCCCACCAACAAATAAAACAGCACAGACATGAGCATACTGGATACCATCATCATCGCTATTGTGGAGGGGTTGACCGAGTTTCTGCCTGTCTCCTCTACAGGTCACATGATCATAGCACAGAATCTCCTGGGCGTGGAAAGCACCGAGTTCGTAAAGGCCTTCACGTTCATCATACAGTTTGGTGCTATCCTTTCTGTGGTGGTTCTTTATTGGAAGCGCTTCTTCCAATTGAACCATACGCCTGCACCGGAGGGAGCATCTTGCATAAAACGCCTTCTGCACACGTTTGACTTCTACTGGAAACTTTTCGTTGCCTTCATTCCAGCAGCAGTTCTGGGCCTATTGTTCAGCGATGCTATTGATGCCATGCTTGAAAGCGTGGCAGTTGTTGCCGCAATGCTTGTACTGGGAGGCATATTCATGCTGTTCTGCGACAAGATTTTCAACAAGGGCAGCGAGGACACGCCATTCACCGAGAAGCGTGCCTTCATGGTAGGCTTGTTCCAGTGCATATCCATGATTCCGGGCGTATCCCGCTCCATGGCAACTATAGTGGGCGGCATGTCGCAGGGACTTACACGCAAGGCAGCGGCAGAGTTCTCCTTCTTCCTGGCCGTACCCACCATGTTTGGCGCCACACTGTACAAGGTGTACAAGATACTCAAAACAGGAGGCATAGAGATGATTGTGGATAACATGACTACCCTTGTTGTGGGCAATGTCGTTGCCTTCATTGTGGCCATGCTTGCCATAAAGGGGTTCATCAAGTATGTCCAGAAATACGGATTCAAGGCATTCGGCTGGTATCGCATCGTGGTGGGTGGTATAATCCTGGTTATGATGGCGGCTGGATTTGACCTGCAAATCATGTAATCCCCCTAACATACATCTTTGAATGGACTTCAAAAGCGGAACCATACTATCCTTCGACAAGCCACTTGAGTGGACTTCCTTCGGTCTGGTCAACAAGGTGCGCTATCTCCTGTGCAAGCACATCGGGGAGAAGAAACTGAAGGTTGGCCATGCCGGTACTCTTGACCCTTTGGCAACAGGTGTACTGATTATATGCACGGGCAAGGCTACAAAGCAGATAGACACTTTGCAGGCAAAGACCAAGGAGTACATCGCCACCCTGCAACTGGGCGCCACCACACCCAGTTTCGACCTGGAGACGGAGGTGGATGCCACCTTTCCCACCGAGCATATCACCAGGGAGAAGATAGAGGAGGCCCTGACCCGTTTCATTGGCCGCATAGAGCAGGTGCCACCCTCATACTCTGCATGCAAGGTGGACGGCAAGCGTGCCTACGACTTGGCTCGACAAGGCAAGGAGGTGGAACTGAAGGCCAAGGTCCTGGTCATCGACGAGATAGAGCTGCAGGACTTCAACCCTGCCGCCATGCAGGCAACAATCCGTGTGGTATGCAGCAAGGGCACATACATCCGCGCCCTGGCACGCGACATCGGCCTGGCATTGAACTCAGGGGCGCACCTCACCGCTCTCCGACGCACACGCATTGGCGACTATAGGGTGGAGGAGTGCCACACCCTGGACACCTTCCTGCAATGGCTGGAGACTCTACCCAAAGAAACTGTACAACAATAACACCATACACACATATAATATATGAAACTTTCCCAGTTCAAGTACCGCCTCCCGGAGGAGCGCATCGCACAGTATCCATGTGAATTCGGACCCGACGAAGAGCGTCCCTATTTCCATCGCGACGATTGCCGCCTGATGGTAGTGCATGCCAAGAGCGGTGTAATCGAGCATCGCGAGTCCTTCCGCGACATCATCAATTTCTTTGACGAGAAGGATGTGTTTGTTTTCAACGACACCAAGGTTTTCCCTGCACGTCTGTATGGCAACAAGGAGAAGACTGGTGCCAAGATAGAGGTATTCCTGCTCAGGGAACTGAATGCCGACATGCGCCTTTGGGACGTGCTTGTCGACCCCGCACGCAAGATTCGTATTGGCAACAAGCTCTACTTTGGCGAGGACGACAGTATGGTGGCAGAGGTTATTGACAACACCACCAGTCGCGGACGCACACTGCGCTTCCTCTACGATGGCCCTCACGACGAGTTCAAGCATGCCCTCTATGCCCTGGGCGAGGCTCCATTGCCAAGGGAAATCATCAGCCGTCCCTCCGAACACGAGGACCTGGAGGACTTCCAAACCGTCTTTGCCAAGAACGAGGGTGCCGTCACAGCACCCATATCGGGCTTGCACTTCTCTCCTCAACTGCTCAAGATGATG
Organism: Bacteroidaceae bacterium; assembly: GCA_045659645.1. GTDB lineage: Bacteria > Bacteroidota > Bacteroidia > Bacteroidales > Bacteroidaceae > Physcousia. The sequence goes on from JAZRCG010000012.1 coordinate 171,093, forward strand.
GAAATCAAGGGTATCGACCAGGCTTTCGTCACCTTGCATTGCGGTCTTGGATGCTTCCGCAGCATAGATGTGGAGGACCTCACCAAGCACAAGACCGATAGCGAGGAGATGCACGTAACACAGGAGGCTTGCGACATCATCAACAATGCCAAGAAGAACGGTCGTCGCATCGTTGCCGTTGGCACCACCGTGCAGAGGGTACTGGAAACCGCCGTCAGCGCCGACAACAACCTGAAGCCATTTGACGGGTGGACCAACAAGTTCATCATCCCCCCTTATGACTTCCACATTGCCGACGCCATGGTGGCCAACTTCTACAGCCCTGTCAGCACCATGCTAATGCTCACCGCTGCCTATGGTGGTTACGACCTGGTAATGAAGGCCTACAAGGAGGCTATGCGCTACAACGAGAGCGACCCCAAGCGCCGTTACCGTTTCGGCACCTTTGGCGATGCCATGCTGATTCTCAACGACTGATCATCCATCCTATACAAAGATTATAGATGACACACAAACTCTACCTCGGCCTCGGTTCCAACCTTGGCAATAGGGAAGAGAACATACGCAGAGCCCTCGCACTCATTGATGAGCGTGTGGGCTCTGTCTATAGGGTCTCCTCTCTAATTGAAACTGACCCCGTGGGCTTCTCCAGCAACCACAGGTTCATAAACCTTGTATGCCTCGTGCACACGATGATGTCTCCCATGTCCTGTCTCCGTGAGACACAGAAGATAGAGCAGGAACTGGGCCGTACGCAAAAGAGCACTTGCACCGACGGCATCCTCCAGCACTTCGACCGCACCATCGACATAGACCTTCTCACCTACGATGACATCACCATGGACACTCCGGAACTTACCCTCCCACATCCCCGCATGAAGGACAGGGACTTCGTGATGCGACCCTTGGAGGAAATCTCCTGATTCAACCTTATTGAAATAAGGTTCTCATATTATTCCTAAATGCCTCTCACGAGGACCAGGACGAGGCCTCACGAGGGCAAAGACGAGGCCCCCCGAGGACCGAGGCGAAAGTACCGGGAACTCTCAGGTCGGTCCTCGGGAGGACAAAAATGTGGCATGGGTGGAGGCAACGTGCTGCTGCCCCCATCCATGTTGTTACTTGCGCACGAAGGTCTTTTCCAGATCTTGTGAGATGTTGATGATGAAGTCGCCCATGCGCTCCAGACAGTTCAGTATGTCTATGTAGTAGACGCTTGTCTGGTAGTTCTTCGTGTTGTTCTCGATGTCCTCTATCTCGGCATCGCGAAGGTCGTTGCGCAGGTTGTTGATGCGGTCCTCGGCATTGTATGCGTTGGATACCTCCACCAGTGTGCCCTTGTGAGCGTCCAGCAGGTTGTCTATCATGGCATCGTAGGCATTGTCCACGGCATCCACCATGCTTTGGAGTTTCTTGACGGTATCCTCGTCGAAGGTCTTGTTGTGCACATTTCTTCTGGAGAGGATGCGGCTGATAACCTCGCCAGAGTCGCCCAGCGATTCCAGTTCCTTGATAATCTTGTACATTGCCTTTATCTGCTTGGAGGTGTCCTCGCTGATGTCAGCGGCAGAGACACCGTTCAGGAAGGTGGCTATCTCGTACTCTATGCGGTCGGAGATTTCCTCGTACTTGACGAGTTTGTTGCTGTACTCGTTGAACTTCTCTTCCTTCGTCTCGCCTATGGCAGCACGGGCATAGCCGAGGCCCTTCCTGGAGATCTGTGCAAAGTGTATGATTTCGTTGAAGGCCTGCTCCATGCAGAGTTCGGGTGTTGCCAGGGGACCTGCAGAGATGTACTTCAGGCGGAACACCTCGGTTTCCTGGTCCTTGGGCGCCTTGATGATGAGGACAACGGCCTTCTCAATGTACTTGATGAACCATACCAGAATGAAGGTGTTGATGGTGTTGAACATGGTATGGAGCATGGAAAGTCCATAGAGTGCTGCCACGCCCTCGGCGGTGTTAGGTCCGCTAACGGCAAAGCCCTCGGCAGAGGGGTCTGGCAAACCGAATACGGTGGCGGTAACGGTGCCTACCAAGCCAAGGAAAGGCTTGTAGAGAGCCAGTGCCCAAAGTACGCCGAACACATTAAATATGGTGTGCGACATGGCGGCACGCTTTGCCTGGGTGTTACCCACAGATGCGGCTATGTTGGCGGTGATGGTGGTACCTATGTTCTCGCCCAGCACCATGGCACATGCCATCTCGAAGGGTATCCATCCCATGCTGAGCATGATAAGGGTGATGGCCATGGTGGCAGAGGATGACTGAAGCACCAGGGTAAGTACGGTACCGAAGACGAGGAACAGGAGCACGGAGCCAAAGCCGTGGCTTGACCATGTCTTGACGAAATCCAGCACCTCGGGTGTCTCGTTGAGGTCGGGCACCGATTCCTTCATGAACGAGAGGCCCAGGAACAGAAGGCAGAAGCCTACGATGAGTTCGCCAATGTTCTGTCGCTGGTTCTTCTTCGAGTTGGAGAATAGGAAGCCCAGGAGCATCAGGGGTACGGCCAGTACGGAGATGTCGGCCTTAAAGCCGAGCCACGACACGAGCCATGCCGTTACAGTGGTGCCTATGTTGGCACCCATGATTACGCCGATTGCCTGGTACAGGGTCAGAAGTCCGGCATTTACGAAACTAACCACCATCACCGTGGTGGCCGAAGAGGATTGTATAACGGACGTGATTCCAAGGCCAGTGAGTACGCCCTTGAAGGGGTTGGAGGTCATAGCCGAAAGAAAACCTCTCAGTTTGTCGCCCGAGGCTTTCTGCAAGCCCGAACTCATCAGGTTCATGCCATAGAGGAACATGCCCAATGCTCCCAGTAGGGTAAAGATTTGTAGAATTCCCATAGTTGTTATGTGTTTGGTTGTGAGTATTATATTATGGTGTGGTGCAATGCTTGTTCATACATTGCAATGTGTTGTCGGACACCACGTCGGACAACGGCAATAAACACGTCGTATTATCAAGGCTCGGACAATACGATGCATTGAGCCATGGAATACGACGAATTGAGGCTCACAATACGACGCATGAACCTCTAAGGCAAAATCCGCTAAATGATGAGCCTGCCCAACCGTATCAGCATGTCCGATGGCCAGCCGACAGGGGGCGGTAGGGTGGTGTTGGAATTATGAACGAAATATCGCACGCGGGGCGTATGGAACCCATAGCCTGAAATGAAAAATGTGCGGTAACTGTGTGTGCTGCTTTTCTTCTTGCCAGGTCTTTGCGAGCGTATCCCGTTGTTCGAGGCGGGTGTCTGCCTCAAGCCATAAAGTTCGGGCGCAAAGTCTGTGGTGTCCACCGAGAGGTATGCCATATCTATGCATTCCTGAAAGTCCTGACTCTCCTGGCGGGTGGAATCAGAACCGCTTGCACCATTGATAAAAGCAATTGCCATTACAATGGTAAAGAGAAACCTCAGTATGTGTTTCACGCTTCTCGGTGCAAAGTGCTTTTACTTCGGCAAAAGTACGAATATTTTTCCATATGCCAAGCATTGCGTGCAAGAATATGGGAAGAAAAGTGTGCTTGTGCCATGCGGAGGTGTCAACCATGCCATATATGTACGAAAAACTGGGCATTGGCACAAAGAAATTAAAATAAAATCATTAACTTTGCTACGCAAAGCGATGTGTGCGCACATGACGGGCGCATGCGCTCATTTTATGGATAACAACAAAACAAGATAAAAAAGAGAAGATTATGGCAAAGAAAGCACTTTTGATGATCCTCGATGGTTGGGGAGTAGGTAACCAGGGTAAGGGTGACGTTATTTTTAACACCCCCACACCTTATATGGACAGCCTTTGGAAGGAGTATCCCTGCAGCCAGCTGCTGGCAAGCGGCGAGAACGTTGGTTTGCCCGACGGCCAGATGGGCAACTCCGAGGTGGGTCACCTCAACATCGGTGCAGGTCGTATCGTATATCAGGACCTGGTGAAGATCAACCGTGCATGTGCCGACGGTTCTATCCTGAAGAACAAGGAAATCGTTAGCGCATACGAATATGCAGTGAAGAACGGCAAGAACGTTCACCTGATGGGTCTGACCTCCAACGGTGGCGTTCACTCAAGCCTCGACCACCTGTTCAAACTGGTGGAGATTGGCAAGGAGTATGGCATCGGCCATACCTACGTACACTGTTTCATGGACGGCCGCGATACCGACCCTCAGAGTGGCAAGGGCTTCATCGAGCAGCTCTCTGCCAAGTGTGCGGAGACAGGTAATGCCGACATTGCAAGCATCGTAGGTCGCTTCTATGCTATGGACCGCGACAAGCGTTGGGAGCGTGTAAAGGTAGCTTACGATCTTCTCGTTTCCGGCGAGGGCAAGAAGGCAACTGACATGGTAGCTGCCATGCAGGAGAGCTATGACGATGGCGTTACCGACGAGTTCGTTAAGCCCATCTGCAATAGCACCGTTGACGGTACCATCAAGGAAGGCGATGTTGTTATCTTCTTCAACTACCGCAACGACCGTGCCAAGGAGCTGACCATCGTATTGACCCAGCAGGATATGGAAGATCAGGGCATGACCACCATTCCCGGCCTTCAGTTCTATTGTATGACTCCCTACGACGCTTCTTTCCAGGGCGTGCACATCCTCTTCCCCAAGGAGAATGTTACCAACACTCTTGGCGAGTACCTCGCAAGCAAGGGCAAGAGCCAGTTGCACACCGCCGAGACAGAGAAGTACGCTCACGTTACCTTCTTCTTCAACGGTGGTCGCGAAACTCCCTACGAGGGCGAGGAGCGCATCCTGGTGGCAAGTCCCAAGGTACAGACCTACGACCTGAAGCCCGAGATGAGCGCCTTCGAGGTTAAGGACAAGCTGGTGGAGGCCATCAAGGAGGACAAGTACGACTTCATCGTGGTGAACTTCGCCAACGGCGACATGGTGGGCCATACCGGCATCTACGAGGCCATCGAGAAGGCCGTGAAGGCCGTTGACCAGTGTGTCAGCGAGGTGGTAGAGGCAGCCAAGGCTACCGACTACGAGGTTATCATCATTGCCGACCATGGTAATGCCGACAATGCACAGAACCCCGACGGCAGCGTCAACACCGCTCACTCTCTGAACCCCGTGCCCTTCATCTACGTTACCGCCAACAAGGACGCCAAGGTGGAGAACGGTGTACTGGCCGACGTTGCTCCCAGCATCCTGCACATCATGGGTCTTGAACAGCCCGAGGAGATGACAGGTAAGTGCCTGATAAAGGATTAAAAGGGAGAGAACCCTCCCCCAACCCCTCCTTTATGGAGGGTCTGTTGTCGAGTATTATGCAGAACATACGAATGGAGGAGAGTTGGAAAGCCCAACTCTCCTCCGAGTTTCAGAAGCCATACTTCCAGCAATTGACAGAGTTCGTACGTCAGGAATACCAAAGCACACAATGCTTCCCTCCTGGACGGCTCATTTTCAATGCCTTTGACCAAACACCCTTCAACGATGTGAAGGTGGTGATACTTGGTCAGGATCCCTATCATGGCGACGGACAGGCACATGGCCTGTGCTTTTCCGTAAACGATGGTATACCCTTCCCTCCATCACTCAAGAATATCTTTCAGGAGATACAGGCCGAAACAGGTGCGCCCATACCACAAAGTGGCGACCTCACACGCTGGGCACGTCAGGGCGTCTTCCTCCTGAACACCTGTCTCAGTGTCAGAGCACATCAGGCATTCAGCCATTCGGGTCAAGGATGGGAAACATTTACCGATGCCGTCATAGAAACACTCTCCAAGGGTAGGGAAGGACTTGTCTTTCTCCTTTGGGGCTCACCGGCAGGGCGCAAGGCTAAACTAATAGATGCCTCCAAGCACCTCATACTACAGTGTGCCCACCCCAGTCCCTTGTCGGCATACCGAGGCTTCTTCGGATGCGGACATTTCAACCAAGCAAACAATTATCTCATCAGCACAGGCAAAACACCCATACAATGGTAGAGAAGAACGAACTGCCCCCAATGCTCATGGTGGGCGATGTTATAGTACACATAGACATTGTGACGGAACATTTCTGTTGCGACATAAGCAAATGCCATGGCCTTTGTTGCGAAGAAGGCGATGCCGGTGCACCCGTAACCATGGAGGAAATAGCCGGCATAGAGAACGACCTTGATGCCATTTGGCCACAACTCAGTGCTGGAGCACAGGCTATGATTGACAAGCAAGGTGTAGCATATCCCGACCCAGAGGGAGAAATGGTAACAACCATAGTAGGAGGCCGAGATTGTGCCTTCCGTGGATGCAAAGGATGCCTTTTGAGCAACAAACCCATCAGTTGCGACCTCTACCCCATCCGTGTAAAGGAGTTCGGCGGAGGCCTTGTGGGCATCAACTACCACCGTTGGGACATCTGCCGCGATGCCGTCATCAAGGGCCGGGAGATGGACATGCCCCTGTATGTCTTCCTCCGCTCTCCCCTCGTCCGCCGCTTCGGCCAGGAGTGGTACGACGAACTCTGCCATATGGTGGAGGAACTGAAGGAGCAAGGGCTGTTGTAGCAACGAAATCCACACCTTATATATAATATTACCACTATGAAGAATACACTCCTTTCTGCCCTTATGCTCGTGGGTATGGCTCTTGGCGCTGATGCACAGGTACCGCAGACTTTGGACGATGGCTACAAACTGGTGTGGCACGACGAGTTTGATACCCCAGGGCGGCCCAACCCTGCCAACTGGACGTACGAGCATGGCTTCGTGCGCAACCGCGAATGGCAATGGTATCAGGGCGAGAATGCCACGGTAACGGAGGATGGCATACTGCTCATCACCGCCCGCAGGGAAGACCGCCCCTGCCCTTGGTATCGGGAGGGTAGCAAGGACTGGAAGCACAACCGCCAGCGCATAGAATGTACCTCGGCCAGCGTAATAACCCGAGGACTGCATGAATTCCTCTACGGCCGTTTCATCGTCCGTGCACGCATCCCCGCCAGCCGTGGCTCATGGCCGGCAATATGGATGCTGGGCAGCAAGCACAAGTACGGCTGGCCCTCGTGCGGAGAGGTGGACATCATGGAGTTCTATCCCAAGCGTGGCGTGCCCAGCATACTGGCAAATGCCTGTTGGGGCAATGACAACGGCGGTAGTGTCTGGGACGAGAGCGTGAAGCCTTTCACCCACTTCACCGACAAGGACCCTCTCTGGGCAACACAGTTCCATGTGTGGCGCATGGATTGGGACAAGGACTACATACGCATCTATCTGGACGACGAACTGCTCAACGAGATAGACCTCAGCAAGACCATCAACGGCAAGCACGGCCATGGCGACAACCCCTTTCACGCCCCCATGTACCTGCTCCTGAACCTTGCCATGGGCAGCACCGGTGGCAAGGTTGACCTCTCTGCCATGCCCATGCGTTACGAGATTGACTATGTGAGGGTGTATCAGAAGTAGTTCCCGATTTCCGTTCCTCACGCCTCCCCCAGGAAGTCCTCTATCAACTGCACCTGTCGGGGTGTAAGGATGCGCTCGTTGCCTTTATAGCCCACGTCCTGCAGGGCTTGCAGGAGGCCTCGTGTTTGGCGGAGTTCCTGGCGGAAGAGGTGTACGGCACGCTTGTAGCCGCGGTCGGGATAGTAGAGCATGGCCAGGCGGCCGAAGTGGCCCATGTGGCGGCTGGTTCGTCGGGGGGTGTAGGGGGTGCTTTTCATGGTATTCCGTTTTTCTGTCACGTCACGTCACGCGTCACGCTGTTTTGATGAAGAGGTTGGTTTCCTTGTCGAAGCGGATGAACTTGCGGCGCTTCCATTGACGGAGCATCACGTCGGCAGCCTCCTTTGTCTTCTGCTGTTGGGCATAGGCCTGGTACATGTCATCGCGAGTGAATGATGGCGGCAGCAGTTCCAGCGTGCGGATTTTTATCCTTGGTGCAGAGCGGATGATGGCATCCTCGCGCTCCTGTGCCTCGATGAGCTGGTTGCCGAAGAGGTACCATTTGCACCAGATGTCGTTTTCCAGGCTCCATGTGGCAAACTGCTCCACCTGGTCTGTCCACTTGCAATCCTCCATCAGGTAGACCATCACGGCACGGTAGAGGGCGCTCTGTATGGCACGAGGCAGGAGTCCCTTGTAGGCCTTTATGCCCATTTCCTCTGCCAGAGCCTCCTGCTCCTGTTCCATGCGGTTAGCCCATTCCATGGCCTCAGTGCAGCGGACGGTGCCACGTACGGCCGATATCAGGTCGGTGTAGGGTCGGACAGCCTTTTCGTACTCCTCGCCAAAGGTGCCGTAAAGGGGTTTGCCCTTGCCTGTGATGGTGGAGAAAGTTATGCGGTCAAAGGTGCCGTCGGAGAGCATGCTCTTGAAGAACTCCAGTGCCTTGGCAGGGGTGGTGCTTGCCTGTATCTTCAGGTTCAAGGGAGCAATGCCGTTGACCGACTCTGCCGAGGCTCGCAACTGTCCCCATGGTGCGGCATCGTAGGCGCACCTCAGGCATGGGCCAAGGTGCTTTGCCTGGGTTTTCCCGGTGAGCATAAGCAGGGCATCCAACTCGTCTATTTTCAAGTAGAGCGGCTTGCCGTCGGCATCGAGCAGGAGTTGCGAGAACTTGGCGCTGGTAATGTCGGGCGGCAGCAGTTGGCGGCACAGCCCTTTGGGTCGCAGAGGCTTGTCCTTGCTGCTGCCCTTACGGTTGCACTCGTCGCGCCATTTCTGTTCGCGCTCGTCGCTCTGTCTGTCAGCCTCGCTGATGGGTCTCAGCAGGACGTCTATGGGATAGTTCAGCGAGGACTTTCCCGAGGCATGAGGCGCTACGCATACGTTCAGTCCTGCCGGTATCTTCTCGCGGTTGTCGGTGCAGAGAAAGCGTACATCGGGGTGCAGATAGAGCATCATGGCCGTGAGTATGCTCTGTGCTACGGCAGGCTGGCACTTCTCGGGTGTGCCCTGCAACAGGCTGGCGATGGAGGCGGGCAACGTGACGGGCAGTGGAGGCTGCTCCATTTCCGTGGTTTCGTGCGATACCATCCGCCTGATGGTCTCCTTCAGTGCACGTGGAGTGTAGCCCTTCTGTGGCAACTGGCATGCCCACTCGACTATGCTTTGGAACTCGTGCTCGTCCAGTCCGTAGGAAGGCAGTATCTGTGCCAGCCACTCGGGGTTGTTCTCACACTTTAGTGCCATCATCGGCGCCACGCTTTTCAGCACAGTATGGCGTTCGCCCTCTATTGGCTGAATGCCGTTCTTGCTGTGCTTTGCAACGAGCGTGCCTGCCATCTCCCTCAGGTCTATGCCGTTCTCGTCGTGGGTGGGAAAGTGGGGAGAGGGGACCCTCCCCCTTACCCCTCCCAAGGGAGGGGAGTATGATGTACTGCTGATGTGACCACTTAGTCGGTTGTAACCACTCCCCTCCCTTGTGGAGGGGTTGGGGGAGGGTCTGTCTTTTCCGTTTAATAGTGGATAGTCCTCAGCATTGGGCATCTGCTCGGGGAAGAGCAGGCCGTAGTTGATGTAGAGCAAGTCTTCGCGCGAGGTGAGGAAGTACAGCCGTCCCATATCCTTGCAAGCCTCGTCCACATCCATGCCATGCAGCAACGTCTGCCATTTGCGCTGCTCCTCGGCCAGTGTCAGTCCCTTTGCCCTTGCCACCACCACACGCAATCCCATGCCAGGCGTGCGGTATGCCATGGCAATGATTTGCTCTGGCTCTATGCCCAGTTGCTCTCGGATGATGCTCTTTACCTCCTCCAGCAACTCCTCGGGGCGTCCCTTGGTGTCTATGTCTATGCCGTACAGTCCAGAGGGAAGGAAGTCTTCTGCCGCTCTCTTCTTGGAGTTCTTTTGTTGCTCGGGAGTGAGTGCCTGCATGCGCTGCTGCCGTCTCTCTTCGCAAAACATGCCGTTGAAGGTGATGGCAGAGAGCAGTTTTTTCTTTTCCTCGTCGCCAAAAGCGCGGTACTGGTTCAGCAGTTCCAGTTTGCTGGGGTTGTCAAGCAGGCTCTCCAGCACATCACGGGTGAGAGGCTTTGGGTTGGTGTCGCTTACGCTGTTCACGTAGGAAAGGTTGCTAATGTAGTCTGTGTTCATAATGGTGTATATAATATGTGGTTAAAATTGTGTTTGTTTTGTGTGCCCCGTAGAGCCACACAGTGGTCTCTACGAGGCTGTTTGTCTTTTCTGTGTCTTTCTCAGGCGGCAGGTTCGCAAAGTCTTGCGTACTCCTCCATCTCCTGTTCAAAGGTGATGTTCTCGTATGCTGTTATCAGGTCCTGCACCAGTTCGCCAAGGTCTGCCAGCTGTCCGTTCTTCATCAGGGTCAGTTCCAGTTTCCTGTCGCCGCTAACCCTTGCCTCGCGCACCTTGCCGCCATACTTCAGGTTGGAAACCCTGCTGTAAAGGGGCTTGCCCTTGTTGGGCGAGGGGTGCGATGCCTGTGCCTGCTGTTGCTCGTTGTCGGGGATGATAACCCTGACGCCGTTGGCGTAGTACTTCATCTTGCAGGGTATGACGTCGGTGGGGTGGAGACCCTCTGACACCCACTGCATCCCTCTGGGTTTGAACATCGTGAAATAGTCAAATTCCTGCCATCGTCCCTCGATGTTGCTTTCGGGTTTCATGAATGCTCCGCCCTCAAAGGAGGCGGTGCCGTTCTTGCGCAACTTGATGTGCTCGTTCTCGTGTGTAATCATAGATGTAATGAATTTAATGGTTAATGTTAATCGGTAATAACTCCTTTGCCACCGTATCCTGATACCATTGGCCGTTGTACTCGTGCGTCTGGAAGCGCAACACGCCGTAAAGTATCTCTCCTGGCGGATACTGGCACTGCGCTGCATTGCCGAATACGGTAACGGCAAAAGTGTTTTCATACTTGCCCCCCAGTTCCTGGAGCATCAGTGTGCACTTGGAGGTTTGTGTGCCGTCCTCCTTGGCTGGCACGGAGACCACTGGGGTCTGTGCCACTACTCTAAATAATTTCTTCATAGCTTATGTGTGTATTAAGAATTAGTGTTTCTGTGTTGCTTTCCAATGTGAACAGGTCTGCAGCCTGTTCCTGCTTCCACTGCCTTACCATGGTGTGGATGAACAGCCTGCCCCTCTCTGTCCACACCATTTGTGTTTGTGTCTTTGCCATGCCCTTGCTGTCCCGATAGGGGAAGGTGCGGTTCTGTGCCAGTCCCTTGTCGGCATATTCGCGATACAGCATCCACTGGCCGCTTTGGTTGAACTGTATGCGGTGAGCCTCAAGCAGTCGGTTCAGCGCCTGTGCAGTCATTCCCAGTTCCTTGGCAATCTGCCTGGTAGTCAGGCAGGTCTCGCTTAGCAGCACCTCCTCGGCGTACTCTGCCTTGGGTCGCAGGGCGGCAATCTCTTTTTCCCTCCTCTGCAGTCTGTTGTGCGTCAACTGCAAGGCACGCGCTATAACCACCTCGTCGGGTTCGTCCGCCATAGCCACAATGTAGCCACCATGTCTGCGGATGTCAGGGAGCACCTCCGATGTGACCCATTTGCGGAATCGCTTGGCCTCTGGCTTTCTGCTTTCAAGAATAGTGTCGTAAAGTCCATCCTCGTTAACGAAAAGCATTTTCTGTCGTCGGCCTCTTGTGTCCAGGACGATGTCGGTTGAAACGACATCGTCGCTCAAGCGTTGTCTTACATGTCTTGCGTCCAAATCCAGTGCTTTGCACACATCATTCAGATTGAATAGGGGTTCGCAGTTGGCATCCTTTATTACTCGGACTGTGCCAAATTCTTTACTCTTGAATAATTCTATTCCTTTTTCCATAATTAATATTATTTGTTTGTTAATATTTCCTTCTCTCTGCCCTTACACGCATATGTATATATTAATAAGGTGCAATGTATTCGACCGTGGCCGAGGGGTGCTAGTTTTGATTTTCGCAATGCAAATATATGACAATTTCAAGCCCTTGTAATTAGTTATTTGTCAATAAAAAACGCCCACTATTGCCTCGGTGAGCGATAGTGAGCGATAGTGAGTTTTAGACTCGCTTTTGGGTGAGTTGAGTGAGTGTGCCTGTCTTGTCTAATGTTATGCTTTTAAGATTTCTGCAAACTTTTCACACTTTATTCTATCGGTGTTGTTTGTATCCCATGTATTGTACATTCCAGACGTTGCATTGCTTTTTCCCAGTGAGGAAAACTTTCGTTTTACGTTGTCAATTTTTACAGAACCATCTTTTAGCAAATGCAATGCAATCATCGCCTTGATGAATGCTTGATGACTGTTTCTTTCTTTTATGTAGTTATTCTCATAAAGCGCTATCTCAAGCAATGTATAGTCTGCATCATTTACGCAAAGTTCAATACATTCTCTAAGTCTCTCTATGATATACTCATTTATTTCCTGTCTTAATACTTTGGCAATTGATTTTTGTTCTTCCTCGGTGTATGAGTGATTCGGTGGTGTAGCTTTTACTTCCTCTTCCTCTTCCTCTTCCTCTTCCTTTTCCGTTTCCGTCTCTGTCTCTGTCTCTGTCTCTGTCTCAGTAGTGCTTGAAGGTAGTGTGGCGGTAGTGTTGGGTTGTTTATCTGCAGGCAGGAAAAATTCCATGGCTTCGTTTATGGTCTCGTCTGTTCGTATTGTATCCAAGAAATCCTCAATAAATTCAGACTTGTCTTTCTCCCTGTCTACAATTGCATGCACCATAGCATATATGGCGTAAAGAGCTGACAGGTTGCGCTGGTGGCTTTCCCCCTCCCAAGCGGCTGTTTCTGGATCCAGTTCTATCCATATTGAGGCCATGTCCCAGAAATCGCCCCAACGGTCAAGTGGCACTTCCGTGTTTATTGCTATTGTAGCAATGTGATATGCCCTGTTGAAGATTTCAAGCAACTCCTCATCGGAAGGTATCCAAGCCCAATTGGGGAAGTGCTTTTTGGATGCACCATAATTCTTTATGGATTTGTATAGTGAGGTGTTGAATTTGTTGCTCCCTCTTTCCAACTGAGATGTAGCGCTGAATATCTGCATTACATCGTTTTCTCTCGTCACCTCTACAGCATCCCTTATCAGTTGCTCTGTTTTGCTGCCCACGGCAACACATGGAATCTTAATTTCTGTCATATTCATATCTTCTTTTTTTATTTTCCTTTCACCCACAAAATTACATCCTTCCTCCGACACTTCCAAGAGAGAGGGCGGAAAATATGCCGTTCTTGCACTGCAGAAACTGTGCACACATTCACAAAGAATGGATAATAGAAAAGGAATGTCCAATAATTAACCATTGTGGTGTGCAGTAACTTGTGCTGTAATTTTGTATTGCTGCACAGAAAAGGGGGTCATAATTTTATAGAAAGCAATAATTTTTGTATATTTGTCGTGGGTTTTGAGTAAATCTCTGCCCAACTCTTATCGGAAAGTTAGCGTTCAGCTATTTTTGTCTTTAGATTCGGGAATGTAGGAAGTTCAAGAATCAGCCTTAACACAGGAGACAAGAAGAGTGGATGCTCGCGCTATAGCGTGAGCTTTACTTATCTTGTGTTACAGGCATTTCCTACAGCCTCCGAATCAGATAAGTTTGGTTCACGCTTCTTTTTGTGCAAGTACATGGATATTGTAAATTAATTTTAATCATACAGCTATGGAAACAAATGTAAACGAGCCTTTAGATTTAGAGCAAGTGGGGTATGTAGACTCTGCACAACAACCGCAGTTGGAGCAAAAACCGTTACCTGTCGAAGAACCTGCGGCAACAGTTGACCTTAATTTTGCAGTCATCTTCAAATGGGCACTTTTAGTGTTGGGTGTTTGCTTTATTGCATATGGTGGTTACCTGTACACCGAGGATTTGGATTACTATTCCGACCCAATGATGTTCTACGAGAAAAGGTATGTCGGTGGCGACGCTTACAACTACATCATTTCTGCTGCACGTTCTACCGCAATAATGGTTAAGAGTTTGATATGGGTAATGTTGGGTAGCACGGCAGTGTTGGTAAGCAGAACTATTCACACATCAAAGTCATAATGGAATGGTTGTAAAGAAACGTAACTTGATTATATCATGCATTGCCGTCTTCATTTCATTGGTTGTTGGTGGTTTGTTTTTGAATTCCTATATAGAGCAAAGAAAGGATAAGCAACGCATACAAAATATAGTTGATAGTTTTGGAAGGGATGCTGATAAGGAGTATGACAGTCTTGTGCGCAAATACGAGCGTTTAGTCGAGGATATTCAAGACTATGATTATTCCTACAGTACACGCCAAAGGTTTGTGTCCGAACTTAATGAACTTTTGGGGGAAAACAAATACAGTCTCGATAATATTTGGAGGCAATCTTACAATGAAGAAGAAGACAAGAAATTGCTAAAAATCAAATCCTATGAGAATGTCCAAGAGGAGTGGTTTGGAAAGTGATTTAGTTGTTTCAATTATTTGATACCAAAATAGTATATAATGAAAACTAATATATATATATGCGTGCTAGTGCTTCTATTAAGTAGTTGTGGGATAAGCAAAGAGGAACATTCGAAGGTTGTTGATGCCAACACCTCTTTGCAACAGCAGTGTGATTCGATGGAACAAGTCATAGCACAACAGAAGAACACAATTTCTGTGTTAAGGGACTCTTTAATTATATATTCGTATCCAGCAGACTCAAGATTGTTTAAAATTTCAAAACTTATAGAGTCAGATAAGTTGGATGAGGCGTTGAAGGAAATTTCAGAATTAAGACGCTATTTCCCTAACTCGCAAGAAGCGAGCAAAAGCGATGCTCTTGTTGAACGAATTACTCAAAGGAGGGTCGTATTGGATGCAGAGAGAGAGAGGGTTAAGGCAATGGGATTTAAATTGCTCAAAGATAATGCCGTTGTAAAAACAGACAAGGGTACAGCAAGGTTTGGCTCATTTCGTTTTGGCAGAACATTCGTTTTTGATAGGGTTCTTGATGTAGATGAATATCATTATAGAACAGCAGACAAGGATGATGTTTATATATTGGTTTCAATGTCTTTCACATCAAAGGAAAAATATGTAACCACGCCGAGTTTGAATGCATACCTTATTAAGGATGGCAAATTAGAATATTTGTCTTTCTTTATACAAGAATATGATTACTATAATACCTATGGAGCATATATAGGTAATTATAGCGAGGATAGTCATGATTTTTCTAAGGTTAGTACAGTCAGATATGAACTTGCAGCCACTATATCTAAGGAGGATTCAAAAAAAACTATTGTAATAATGGTTGATGAGGATAAAAATAAGAATAAAGAACTTACACCTGAATATGTTATCAATAATTGCAAGGTTGTAAAGGTTCTCAATCGACATAAACTGTAGTATTCTGTTTTAAGATTAATTTTCACCTATAACATTTAATCGAATAATATGAAAAAAACACTTTGCTTCATCTCTGTTGTATTTGCTTTTGCTTTACTTTCCTGTACCGAAACGGTTGAAGATAAGATACGCAAAGAATTCAAAATCTATGTACATCAAAACTTTGATGACCCAGAGAGTTTGAAGGAAATACTTAGTATTACTTTGTCGGATACAGTCTCTGCAAAAGAAACTGCAGAAGAATTGATGTGTATTTTGGCACAATGTGATAGTGCAACAACTAATCTTCAAGACCTAAGCGATTCGCTGCGTAAAGTGGTAATTGAAACTTGCAAACGCCCAAGAGCTTTATCAGAATTCCGTAGAGATAGGTATTTGCAGGGGCTTATGCTTAAGTTTGCAGACTTAGTAAATGAAGAAATAAAATACATATCTTCTGCCGAACACATAGAATTGAAGTCTGATAGAAAGGATTTAGATGAAAGTTTGTCTAAATTGGAATCCGATAGCATTATTTTCTTTACATATAAAATTAGGACTCGTATAGAAAATCATGGTGAATTATCGATAAAAGAATACTATGCTCGAATTTATAAAAATGATTCAACAGTAATACTAGATAATAATGGCATAAGTAGTTATCCTCCACACTTGTCGGATGCGTTTAAATGTGTAGATATGTATGTTGAAGGTGTTAAGAAGAAATGGTCATTATATAAACAAAGTATCGACAATTCAAAAGAAATACTTAGAGATGTATATTTAAAAGTAGGGATAGACTAATTGGCAGACTAATTTGTTATCAACAAACCATCATTTCGCCATAGGTGCAACATGCGCTTATGGCGTTTTGCGTTTTAGAGGTTATCACTATACGTACAATCCTGTTTAAACTAACAATCTCGCAATACAAACCATACATCGCACCACATGATGCAAGCCGTTCTCCCCCCCCCCTTAGCGTGACGCGTGACAAGCGTGACAGCAAATATAAGGGGGGGGTACAACCCATCTGTACCAGCATAACAACAGATTGTGTTCTACTATATAGTTCTATATATATACTCTTATTTATTATAGATATAGATGTATATATTAATAATACTAATGTATATATATAATACCATATACAATTATTAATACATTATTTCTTCCATCCCTTTATTCATCAAGGCAGACTCCAACAAGTTCGGCCTGCTCTCTACCCATACCCCTCCATTATATACAAACAAGGAAGAAAGATTTAGAACAGCCGCCACGCACCCCCTCTATTTTGCTGTCACGCTTGTCACGCGTCACGCTTTTACCTCCCCAAAAGTACGCCACGACACCCACCCCTGTGCCTCACGTTGCATCGTCTCTTGCCTCGTATTCCATGCGCCTGCGCCTCACGAGGCATGTGTGCACGCTATTTCTCGCTAATTCGCACTCCGTCAGTGCAATATGCTATATTTGCAATGAATAATCAAAACACGATACACTATGGGTACATTCAACAACAATTCGACATGGGGTAAAATCCTCAACATCATCATTACAGTGCTAACGGCAATCCTGACCACCTTTGGCACAGCGTCGTGCATGTAAGACCCCCAATCCCCCTGCAGGGGGAAGAGTGAGCGGTGAGAGATTTATCCACCCCCTCCGCTTCGCTCGTCGCCCCTGTCTCAGGGGGACAAAGTAAACGGAAAACTAAGTTTCGCTTTCCACACAACAAAAAGCAGTCCCTGGCATGTCCGAAGTAAATCTTCGTCGCCGTTCCTCCACTTCGGCTTGCAGGGAGACTGAATACAAAGTAGAACAATCATTAACTATCACGGAGGAACGGGTAGAAAGAAACTATGAGCATACCTTATTCATTAGTCCTTCGCCACAACCAGCCTGGTTTTCCAGAAGAGGGGAATCGTACATTCCCTTGTGCACAGTGCCGACAGGTAATGAACCTCAGCGACATGGCCAGACACATGAGCAGCCACTCCAGCAAGTACGACAAGGGCGATGTGATGGCCGTGGCCACCCAACTGACCTCCTGCATCCGCGAGCAATTGCTTCTGGGCAACAAGGTGGTCCTTGGCGACCTCGGAGCCTTCTCCGTCTCCCTCAAGGCCAAGGCGGCTCCAAATGCCGAGGAGTTCTCCACCTCGCTCATCAAGCAGGTGAAGGTAAAGTGGGAACCCAGTGCCGAGTTCAAGGACCTTGTCAACGAGGCTTCCTACGAGTACGTTGGCACGCGTGAGGCTCAGGCCGAGGCACGCAAGGCCGAGAAGGAACGCCTCAATGCCCTTGCCACCCAGCAGCCCGGCGATGAATCTCCCGAAGAGGACGAGGGCGGAAGCAATCTGGAGTAAAAACGTTGACTGCTTTAGCTTGATGAGCGCAGGCGAGTAACGTTGAACGTTGAACGTTGAACGATTAACGGTGACTTGCGTAGCTTGATGAGCTTGCGAATAACGGTGAGCGGATAGAGGTTCGTTCACCGTTTGCTTTTCGCTTGCTTAATCGTACCTTTGAGTCAAGCCTCTAAATTACTCACGTTGACCTTCGGTCTTCCTCCTCCTTACAAGGCATAGTATGCGAGCATCCTCTGCTCTTGTTTCGCGCGTCGGTTCGGAAAAATCAAATTTCCTTTGCTTTTTCGCTCGCTTAATCGTAACATTGAACTACGTTCTAAGGTACTCACGTTCGGAAATGTCCAAATAAATTTGACATTTCGCTCACTTAATCGTACCTTTGCACTCAAAATAAAAGAAAAGACTATGCAACCATTTCTTATTTACAATACTTTGACCCGACAGAAGGAACTGTTCCGCCCATTGGTGGAGGGTCGTGTGGGAATGTACGTTTGCGGACCTACGGTGTATGGTGACGCTCATTTGGGACATGCTCGTCCGGCCATCACCTTCGACCTGCTGTTCCGCTACCTGAAGCACCAGGGCTACAAGGTGCGCTATGTGCGCAACATCACCGATGTGGGTCATCTGGAGCATGATGCCGACGAGGGCGAGGACAAGATTGCCAAGAAGGCACGACTGGAGCAGCTGGAACCCATGGAGGTGGCTCAGTACTATACCAACCGCTTCCACGATGCCATGGCGGCACTGAACTGCCTGCCGCCAAGCATAGAGCCTCATGCCACGGGCCACATCATAGAGCAGCAGCAGCTGGTGCAGAAGATTATGGACAACGGCTATGCCTACGAGAGCAACGGCTCCATATACTTCGACATAGAGCGATACAACCAGGACCACAAGTACGGCATACTGAGCGGACGCTCGCTGGAGAACATCAAGGATGCCAGCCGCGATACTCTGGCCGGTGTGGGTGAGAAGCGCAACCAGGCTGACTTTGCCTTGTGGAAGAAGGCAAGCCCCGAACACATTATGCACTGGCCAAGTCCCTGGAGCGAAGGTTTCCCCGGCTGGCATTGCGAGTGCACAGCAATGGGCAAGAAGTACCTGGGCGAGCGCTTCGACATACACGGCGGAGGACTTGACCTCGTCTTCCCCCACCACGAGTGCGAGATAGCACAGGCACAGGCAAGCCAGGGACACCCCATGGTGACATACTGGATGCACAACAATATGATTACCATCGACGGCAAGAAGATGGGCAAGTCGTACAACAACTTCATCACCCTGCCTCAGTTCTTTGCCGGAGAGCACGAGCGTCTGGAGCGCGGATATTCGCCCATGACCATACGTTTCTTCATCCTGCAGGCACACTACCGCAGCACCGTGGACTTCAGCAACGAGGCCCTGCAGAGCGCCGAGAAAGGCCTGGCACGACTGATGGACGGATGGAAGGCTCTGAAGCGACTGAAGGAGGGACAGAAGGTGAAGGGACAGCCCTGGGTGGAGATGCAGTACGTGGACACTCTGCGACAGAGCTGCTACGATGCCATGAACGACGACATGGCTTCGCCCATGGTAATAAGCCACCTGTTCGACGCATGCCGCGTGCTGAACACCATCATAGACAAGAAGGCAAGCATCAAGGAAGATGTGGTTGCCGCACTGGCAGAAGTGTTCCACACCTTTGCTTTCGAGATACTGGGTCTTTCCGAGGAGAAGGACGGCAGCAACAAGGCACGCGAAGAGGCCTTCGGCAAGGTGGTGGACATAGTGCTGGAACAGCGCCAGCAAGCCAAGGCCGAGAAGAACTGGGCACTGTCCGACCAGATACGCGACAACCTCTCCGCCCTCGGTTTCGAGGTAAAGGACACCAAGGACGGCTTCACCTGGTCGCTGAACAAGTAAACGATTCCAACATGCCTGCAACACTTAGATTCAAGGTAGTAGAAGAAGCCTTCGGCAAGAAGGCCATAGACGTGCCCACACCCAAGGAACGCCCAAGCGAGTTCTTTGCAAAATACGTTTTCAACAGGCAGAAGATGTTCAAGTATCTCCCTGCCGATGTGTACGAGAAGATGTGCGATGTCATCGACCGTGGCACTACACTCGACCTGAAGACCGCCGACGCCGTGGCCGAGGGCATGAAGCGATGGGCCATGGAACTGGGCGTAACACACACCACACACTGGTTCCAGCCCCTCACCGAAGGCACCGCCGAGAAGCACGACGGCTTTGTGGAGCACGACGGCAAGGGCGGCATGCTGGAGGAGTTCAGCGGCAAGCAGCTGGTGCAGCAGGAACCCGACGCCAGCAGTTTCCCCAGCGGTGGCATACGCTCCACCTTCGAGGCACGCGGATATAGCGCCTGGGACCCCGCAAGCCCCGTCTTCGTGATGGGCGACACGCTGATGATACCCACTGTGTTCATATCCTACACGGGCGAGGCGCATGACTACAAGGCACCCTTGAAGAAATCCATCAAGGCCGTGGGCAAGGCAGCACTGGACGTGGCACGCATGTTCTACCCCGAGATAAGCAGCGTGAAGAGCAACCTTGGCTGGGAGCAGGAGTACTTCCTGGTGGACGAGAGTTTCTACTCAGCACGCCCCGACCTGGCAATGACCGGACGCACACTCATGGGTCACGACTCGGCGAAGAACCAGCAGATGGACGACCACTACTTCGGCTCCATACCCTCGCGCGTGGTTTCCTTTATGAAGGATCTGGAAATACAGGCACTCGAACTGGGCATACCCTGCAAGACACGCCACAACGAGGTGGCACCCAACCAGTTTGAACTGGCTCCCATCTTCGAGGAGATGAACCTGGCCATTGACCACAACATGCTCATCATGGCACTGATGAAGAAGGTGGCACGCAAGCATGGCTTCCGATGCCTCCTGCACGAGAAACCCTTCAAGGGCATAAACGGTAGCGGCAAGCACAACAATTGGAGCCTCTCCACCAACACAGGCATACTGCTGCACGCACCCGGCAAGACACCCGTGGACAATCTGCGCTTCATCACCTTCATAGTGGAGACACTCATGGCCGTGTACCGCCACAATGGCCTGCTGAAAGCCTCCATCGTAAGCGCCACCAATGCACACCGCCTTGGTGCACACGAGGCACCTCCTGCCATCATCAGTTCCTTCCTGGGAAGCCAGCTGGCAGGCATACTTGAGAAACTGGAGACATGCGAGGACGACGACGTCTTCAACCTCTCCACCCGACAGAGCGTGATGCTGGACATACCGCAGATACCAGAACTGCTGGTGGACAACACCGACCGCAACCGCACCTCGCCATTTGCCTTCACGGGCAACCGCTTCGAGTTCCGTGCCGTGGGTGCACAAGCAAACTGTGCCGCCTCCATGATAGTGCTGAACACCGCCGTGGCAGAGCAGCTGGCCGACTTCAAGCTGCGCGTGGACAAACTCATCACCTCGGGCGTGGACATGATGAAGGCCATACTTGCCGTAGTGCGCGAGGACATAAAGACATGCAAGCCCATACACTTCGATGGCAACGGATACAGCGAAGAGTGGCGCCTGGAGGCAGAAAAGCGAGGCCTGGACGTGGAAACAAACATACCACTCATTCTTGACCAGTACCTGAAGCCGGAGACCGTGCAGATGTTCTCACGCATGAACGTTTTCACCCATGCAGAACTGGAGGCACGCAACGAGATAAAGTTGGAAACCTACACCAAGAAGATACAGATAGAGGCACGCATCTTTGGCGACCTCTGCCTCAACCACATAGTTCCCGTGGCCACACGCTACCAGAGCCAGCTGCTGGACAACGTGGTGAAGGTGGCACAGGTGTTCCCCGCCGAGCAAGCCAAGGTGATGAACGCCACCAACCTCTCCCTCATAGAGAAGATAGCCGAAAACACCGCCAGCATCACCGAGCACGTCTATTCCCTCATAGGCGCACGCAAGGTGGCCAACCGCCTGGAATCCGAGCGCGAGAAGGCCATTGCCTACCACGACAACGTGGCACCCCTCATAGAGCAGATACGCACCCATGTGGACAAACTGGAAATGATTGTCGACGACGAACTCTGGCCCTTGCCCAAATATCGCGAGATGCTGTTCATAAGATAAGATGCTGTTCCTAAGATAAAGGGGAAAAGGTCCTGCCCACTCCCTTCTTTATACACCACACGCAAAAATAGCTGCTTTGGATGTCCAAGGCAGCTATTCTTGTATGGGGAAGCAAATCTCTCCCGTATATCTACGCACTGTTCCCTATCCTCAACGCCCCCTTGGTCCTATATCCTCAACGCCTTGTTCTCGGGAGGGGGGCATCAGCAAGGCAATGTTATTTGTCCCCTGCCCATCCAAGTGTGAAGACCTGTACCTTTATGTTGGGAAACGTATCACGCAAGGCACGGATACAGTCGCAAATGGTGGCTCCGGTGGTAAGAATGTCGTCCACGAGCAGGATTCGCTTGCCGTCAAGGTTTGTTTCCCCTGCCTTGGCATAGAAAATACCGGTGGTGTTGGATTGCCTTTCCGCGGCGGTCTTGTGTGTTTGGGATTCGTTGCTTTTTATGCGCACCAGCACGTCGGTGCATACCGGCAGCCCCGTAACTTGTGCCACCCCCTTGGCTATCCACTCCGCTTGGTTGTAGCCACGTTTCCATTTTCTGTGCATAGAAAGCGGTACGGGGACGATATAATGTGCATCTTTGCCCAAACCGCGTTCCCGCCACAAGGGGAAAGTCAGGGAAGCCAGCCTTTCTCCCAATCGTGGGCGTCCGTAGTATTTTATGTTGATGAAGATGTTGTGAAAGTCGGAGGCCTTGTTGTAATACAAGGAACTTCCTGCCGCCTCCACATCGTGCAGGCTCCATACGGAGCGCAGCAGAGGGTTGTCAGTGATGCTATCCCACTTGACAGTTTCCAACTGGCACAGGCACACATTGCACAGGTCCCTTTCGCTGCTGTCCAGTTCTGCATTGCACACCACGCAATGCCTGGGCATCAGCAGGTCAAGCAATGTATGCCATAAACTCATTCGGCTTGTCGTTCATTATCAGTTCCTGGGGGAAGTTGGCTTCGTCCAGAAGTGTGCCGAGGTATCTGTAATCGGCAATGGAAAAAGCCGTGTGTGCATCGCTGCCCAAAATGACGGGTATGCCATGCTTGCGGCTCAGGCGCAGGATTTCCAGGTTGTTGCCCCAAGCCTGCACTTTCCCGCGTGAGGGGATGAGGCTGCTGTTGTTTATCTCCAGCAGAGTCTTGTTCTCGCCAGCCGCCATGACTATAGGTTCAAAATCCAGTTCCGCGGTTCCGTCGCCCGGATGCGAGATGATTTGTACCCACGGGTTGCGTATGGCATTTATCATGCCTATGGTGTTTTCCTCTCGGGTGCCTCCTTCCCAGCACAAGGCATGTATGCCGGCAATGCGCAAATCCAGTATGCGATAGTAGTTCTCGTCCAGATCCAAAGTGCCGTTCTTGTCCAAGATGTTGAGTTCGGCTCCCAAGAGCAGTTTTACGCCATACATATCCCTGGGCACGACATGCAGGTTGCGGAAATAGATGGGGTCGCATGTTCCTGGTATGCCAGGAGCATGCTCCGTTATGCCAAGTATTTCAAGGCCACGGTTTGCGGCCTCTTGTGCCATTTCCTGCATGGTGCTGTAGGCATGGCCGGAAACTATGGTGTGCGTATGCACATCCAGTTTGGGTGTGGGTAGCATTATGCTTCTGCCTGTGGTGCGTTGGGTGTCTGGGCGTTGATGTTTCGTGGGAAACGAAGGTTGTCGCGCATGAACTGCTGAGGGTTCACCAATGGGAGCATGGCTCGGGGGAAACCGGCATCGTCGGTGCGTACGGCCAGAATGCCGCGTGCGGCACCTATGGTTATGTCTGTAAGGTGGTGTACCAGTCCTACAGGCAGTATCCACTGGTCGCCGTTCAGGTCATACATGGACGACCATGACTCGCGTGAGAACTCGAATACGGTTTCCACGCCCAGCATCAGTTGGGTTATATCGTTCTTCTTGTACTCAATGTTCAGCAGGCAACGCACCAGACGTTTTTGGGTGTCGCTGCTGAAGTTTATCTGATTGCCCACCTGCATTTCGCCCTCGGGCCACTCGTTGCACAGGGTTACGAACTGTACCTGACGTACATCGTTCAGTTTGAACTGAATCTGTATCTGTTGTTGATTGCTCATATTCTTTGTATTGTTTGTAGCGCAAAGGTACGATATTTCTTTTTAAATTGTCTATAAAAAGCAATACAATGGTGATAATATGCAAAAATAATCGTACTTTTGCAATGAGACTATACATTATATATTATATAATATCATCACATATTCCATGCAGGCAGAGCAACTTTCTTTATTTGACGACTTTGATGGAGTTACTCACGTTCCGTGCCCTTTGCTTGGTCGCAGGGTAGCGGTGACAGGTACTTTCGGGCAGGGACGCCAGTCGCTGAGAAGCATGTTGTTGCGCCTTGGGGCATCGGAAGTGCGGTACGACAAGCTGCAACGCAATACGCACTTTCTGTTGGTTGGCGACAATCCCTTGCCGGACGTAATGGGGTACTTGCGCCTGTATGTGCACGACGGGTATAATATACGCACCTTGTCGGAACATGACCTGCAACTCATACAGGGAGGTGTGTATGCCCCATATCAAGTGCCAGAGGAATTGAACAAGGACCTTCGCCTGACTATGGAGCATCTTTACTGGACGGCGCCGGAGATAGGAGGGTTGAAGAATAACAGATGCCCCTCGCCGCTTACCCTTGGCTCGCCATCAGTTCTTTATGGCAAGGAAATATACGTGCACCCTGCGTTGATGCAAAATATCCCTGTATTGCCTCAGCTCTTGGGGTGTTTGGGAGCTTATGCCAATTCGGAAATGGCTGACGATACGGATTGCATACTCATTCCTCGCTCCATGCCACGTGAAATATGCAATGCCGTAGAGGAGTATTACAACCACGGCCGTGCCCTTCAGTTCAATACTCCATTTATAATCTTGGAGGATTTGGCCACGTATTTGTCTCATAGAGCCAAGGAATACCCGGATGAGGCCTTCCTGGCTCTGTTGGAGCACATGCAGATGCCTTGCCAAGGGGAACAATGACATGAACACTGAAATTATCAACATAGCACAGAAATGAAAATCAGAGTAGGTTTTGGATTTGATGTCCACCAGCTTGTAGAGGGACGCGACCTTTGGCTGGGGGGCATACGCTTGGAGCACAGCAAGGGGCTTTTGGGGCATAGCGATGCCGATGTCCTTATCCATGCCATTTGCGATGCTCTTCTTGGTGCCGCCAACATGCGCGACATAGGTTATCATTTCCCGGATACAGGTGCCGAGTTCAAGAACATTGATAGCAAGATACTGCTGCGCCGTACGGTGGAGATAATAGCACAAAAGGGTTATAGTGTGGGTAATGTGGATGCTACGGTTTGTGCCGAACGTCCAAAGTTGAAACACCATATTCCTGCCATGCAGCAATGCCTTGCCAAGTGCATGGGCATAGACGAGGATGCTGTAAGCATAAAGGCCACAACCACCGAGAAACTGGGGTTTACTGG
The DNA here is from genome assembly GCA_045659645.1 of Bacteroidaceae bacterium. Lineage (GTDB taxonomy): Bacteria > Bacteroidota > Bacteroidia > Bacteroidales > Bacteroidaceae > Physcousia. The sequence goes on from JAZRCG010000012.1 coordinate 196,299, forward strand.
TCGTGAGGAGGGTATCTCTGCCTATGCTACGGTGCTTATAGAGGGGTAGAGAACCTGTACCTGGCATTGCTTTTGGGGGAGTGCTGAACTTCATCGTAGCAAAAATCAGTGCAGTTTTATGGAGATTATGTTTTGTGCCTCCTTGTTAATTGACATAAATCAATAAATCGCCATAAAAATAGGAAAAAGTCCCCGATGCTATTGCAGGTAAAATAAAAAGGCGTACCTTTGCATCGTGTTTTTCATGGTATTAGATTTAAGGTTAACGAAAGATTGGTTGTCGTGAGACAACCTTCTTTTTTTGTATATGCCACATCACGAGGGAGGATGAGTTTTCTCACGAGGAAACTGCAGTACTCTCGTGAGGAAACTGTAGTTTTCGCACGAGAAAACTGACAAGGCTTTATGAATGTGGAAGAAACACTTTCGCTCATGGGGGGGGGTATTCCTGAAAGACCTGAAGTTTCTTTTCGCTCGGTTATTCGTATGTTTGAGTTTAAACTCTAATATACTTTCACTCGTTGGAAGAAAATATTCAATCGAGCGTGGTATTTTTCACTCGTTTATTTGTATATTTGTACGGAAATTCCCGTAAAATGGCAGACAACAAACAACAAAGTGGTGGCGGAGTTCACCATCTCAGCGGCATGTACCAGAACTGGTTTCTGGATTATGCCTCGTATGTAATACTGGAGCGTGCTGTGCCTCATATAGGCGACGGTTTCAAGCCTGTGCAACGTCGTATCCTGCATTCCATGAAGCGCATGGACGATGGACGATACAACAAGGTGGCGAACATCGTGGGACACACCATGCAGTTCCACCCCCATGGCGATGCCAGTATCAAGGATGCCTTGGTGCAGTTGGGTCAGAAGGAACTGCTCATTGATTGCCAGGGAAACTGGGGCAATATACTTACGGGTGACGATGCCGCCGCGGCACGTTACATAGAGGCGCGTCTGTCCAAGTTTGCCTTGGATGTGGTCTTCAATCCCAAGACTACGGAATGGAAACTGAGTTATGACGGCCGCAACAAGGAGCCGGTGGCTTTGCCCGTGAAGTTCCCTTTGTTGTTGGCTCAGGGAGCAGAGGGTATTGCCGTAGGTCTGTCGTGCAAGATTCTGCCACATAACGTAGGCGAGATTTGCGAGGCTGCTATCAAGTACCTTCGTGGCGAGGAGTTTCATCTTTATCCCGACTTCCCCACGGGAGGCAGCATAGACGTGAGCCGTTACAACGACGGCCAGCGTGGCGGTGCGGTGCGTGTGAGAGCCAAGATAGAGAAGCGCGACAACAAGACTCTGGCCATCACGGAGATACCTTTTGGCAAGACAACAGGTACGGCATCAAAGCCCTCGACCTTCATAGACTCCATACTGAAGGCCGCCGAGAAGGGCAAGATAAAGGTACGCAAGGTGGAGGACATGACCTCGGCCAATGTGGAGATACTGGTGCACCTCACCCCTGGTGCTTCGTCGGACAAGACCATAGATGCCCTGTATGCCTGTACGGATTGCGAGGTGAGCATAAGCCCCAACTGTTGTGTCATTGACGAGAGGAAACCCCAGTTCCTGACGGTTAGCGACGTGTTGCGCCGTTCTGTGGACAATACCTTGGAACTCCTGCGTCAGGAGCGTCTTATCCGCAAGGGCGAACTCTTGGAACAGTTGCACTTCGCTTCGTTGGAGCAGATATTCATAGAGGAGCGCATCTATAAGGACAAGAAGTTCGAGAATGCCAAGACCATGGACGAGGCTTGCGAATGGATTGACGAACGTCTGACACCGTGGTATCCCAAGATGGTACGCGAGGTTACCAAGGACGATATCCTGCGCCTGATGGAGATAAAGATGGCACGCATCCTGAAGTTCAACAAGGACAAGGCCGAGGAGCAGATGGCACGCATCCGCGAGGAACTGGCACAGATTGACCAGGAACTTGCCAACATGGTGGAGGTGACATGCCTGTGGTTCCAGTTCATCCTGGACAAATATGGCAAGGACCATCCGCGCCTGACGGAGATAAAGAACTTCGACACCATTTCAGCCGCTACGGTGGTGGAGGCCAACGAGAAACTGTACATCAACCGCGAGGAAGGCTTCATCGGCACATCGCTGAAGAAGGACGAATACATCTGCAACTGTTCGGACATAGACGATGTCATAATCTTCTACAAGGACGGTACGTACAAGGTGGTGAAGGTGGCAGACAAGATTTTCGTTGGCGAAACCGAACGCTCGAAGAAGGAAAAGCGCAAGGTGGAGATTATGCACGTGGCCATCTTCAAGAAGAACGACAGCCGCATCATATACAATGCCGTGTACCGCGACGGAAAGGCTGGCAACTACTATGTGAAGCGTTTCAACGTGACCAGCATGACACGCGACCGCGAGTACGACCTTACAAAGGGCACTCCAGGCAGCCGTGTACTCTACTTCACATCTAATCCCAATGGCGAGGCCGAGGTGATAAAGGTGGTGATGAAACCCAACCCGAAGTTGAAGAAGGTGTTCTTCGACTACGACTTCTCCCTGCTTGCCATCAAGGGACGTGCCTCCATGGGCAACCTGTTGTCAAAGAACGAGATTGCCCGCATCACACTGAAGAGCCACGGAGGCAGCACCCTGGGCGGACGCAAGGTATGGTGGGATCCAGACGTGAACCGCATCAACTACGACGAGCAGGGCGAATATCTGGGCGAGTTCCAAAGCGATGACCAGATACTGGTACTTCTGCCCAACGGCGATTTCTACGTTACCAACTTTGATACCAACAACCACTACGAGAACAACATACTGCGCATAGAGAAGTACGATTCTGCCAAGGTGTGGACGGCTGTTCTCTTCGACAAGGACCAGAGCGGCTATGCCTATGTGAAGCGCTTCCCCTTGGAGGCGACATCGCGCAAGCAGAACTTCCTTGGCGAGAACCCCGACAACGAACTTCTCCTCCTGACCGATACCGTCTATCCGCGCATCAAGGTGACCATGGGCGGGGCCGACGATTTCCGAGAACCAATAGAACTGGATGCCGAGGATTTCATCGGTGTGAAGAGTTTCAAGGCCAAGGGCAAGCGTATAACCACATTGAATGTGGCCGGAGTGGAGGAAATGGAACCACTGCGTTTCCCCGAGGTACAGAACAACGATGAGGGAGGAAATGACGAGGAACAGGAAAACCTGGATCCCGATTCTGGCAAGAGCCAACAGGATGTTGCCGATGAGATGACAGGGCAGATGCATTTGTTTGAGTAGAGAAGAAGTTTCCATGACAGTATCTCGCCGTCTGCTTACAAGCATTGCGATAACCCTCGCAATACTATCCATGCCTCTTCGCCTCGTGGCGCAATCGGCAGGGGATTCCATACGTACGCATTCCTTTGTATTGGGCATAGGTTCATCGCATCAGTTGGATACATACCTGTCGCCACTGAACTATACCGGCTATCAGGTGTCGTTCGTTCGCGAAACTCTGCGAATGACACGCCTTGCCCACCGACGTGTGTCTTTCCAAACCCTCTGGCAAGGAACCTTCTCGCAAACCTCCAACATTTCGGGCACAGCCACCGATTTTGGCGGGCACATAGGATACGATGCCTTATGGCACTACAACTGGACGCCCGTGCAGGGACTCCGGCTTATGGCAGGTGGAGCCATAGGGGCAGATGCAGGGGTGCTGTACAATTCCCGTGGAGGCAACAATCCTGCCCAAGGCAGGGTATGTGTGGACCTCTCTGCTTCCGTGATGGCAATATACAAGTTCCGTTTGTGGGGACTTGATTTAGGGGTTAGGTATCAGGCCAACATGCCAGTGGCAGGCGTGATGTTCTCGCCCCAGTTCGGGCAAAGTTACTACGAGATAGGAAGCGGATATGCCGATGGAAACGCCTGCTTTTCCTACCCGGGTAATGCCTTCAGCCTTTGGCAGCAACTTACCATGGATATTCCCCTTGGCAAGTACACGGTCATGAGGGTTGGCTATCTGTGCGACATCAGGCAAAGTCATGTTCATGGTATCAAGATGCACGACCGCTCGCATTCCTTCATGATAGGTTTCGTAAAGCATTTCCGCAAGGTAAAAAAGGCGGAGCGGAAGACTTCGGTGATATTGTAGTGTGATGTTTACAGAGACAGACGGATGAAAAGGCTATACCTTATTATATTATCAGTACTGACGCTTGCCTCATGTGTGGATGAGGTGCAATTCGACAACACCCCGGAGGGCAATATGGAAGCCCTTTGGAAGATTATAGACGAGCACTATTGTTTCCTTGACTATAAGGCAGAGGCCATAGACTTGGATTGGGACGAGGTGCATGCAAGGTATCGTGGCAAGTTGGACAAGAACATGACCTCTACGCAATTGCAAGAGGTGCTTTGCAATATGCTCGGCGAACTTCAAGACGGGCATGTCAACCTTTATACAGCCGCCGATGTAGGGCGATATTGGGCATGGAAGGAGGATTATCCCTCCAACCTGAACGAAGAAATCAGGGAAGCATACCTTGGCAAGGACTATCGTATAGCAGCAGGCTTGTATTACCGCATATTGGATGACAATGTGGGATATATCGTCTATCATAGTTTCTCCTCGGGCATTGGGGAAGGCAACATTGCCGAGGTTCTGCATCATCTGCGTTTGTGTGCGGGCCTGATTATAGATGTCCGGGGCAACGGAGGAGGACAGTTGGATTATGCCCAACGGCTGGCATCGCACTTTACCAACGAACGCATACTGACGGGTTACCGTTCTTACAAGACGGGCACAGGACATTCCGACTTCTCGGAACTAAGTCCCGAGTATCTGGAACCGAGCACAACTATCCGTTGGCAGAAGCCTGCCATAGTGCTGACCAACCGAGGATGCTACAGTGCCACAAATACCTTCGTCCGCGATATGCTATGTTGCCCTAATGTTCGCACCTTGGGCGACAGGACAGGCGGTGGCGGTGGCATGCCCTTTACCAGCGAACTCCCTAATGGCTGGCTGGTGCGTTTCAGTGCATGCCCTCAGTATGACAAGCAGAAGCAGCACATAGAATTCGGTATCGCTCCCACTATACCATGCGAACTGAAAGCCGAGGATGTTGCAAAGGGCAAGGATACTTTGATAGAGGCAGCACGCAAGTTGCTCAGAGAAAGTTAAACGGCAATACGTACGCAAGAATGAAGAACCTACGTTATATGGTGATATTTCCGTTACTGATGATTGCGGTGTCCGTTATCACAGGATGGAGGTGCTATGACAAGGCCAGGACAGAGATGGCAGAAGACCTGAACCAGGCACTGCGACGTTCGGCACTAACAGATGCCAGCGTGGAAGGTATACTTGACTCCTTGTCCTCTATGCCGGGGAGGCCCATGCTTACCTTCAACGGCAATCACCATGGCTTTGCCAACTTTTTGCGTATTCCTTCCCTTCGTGATACGGCACATGTCTCTTACTCTATGGTTCAGGTGCAAGGTGACGGTAATGACATCGGGACACCCCATGCGCGTATATGCAGTGACACAATAATGTTAGCAGGATGCGCTACCAAAGGGGATGAGGTGGTTCTTGCGGTGCGTGCCTATGCCAATCCCTCTATGGCAAGCGTGTTCGGTCATGCCGGCATGGAATGGTCTATGCTTTCTTTCCTTGCGGGTTTGCTTATGCTTGTCTTTATGCTTGCCAACCGCAGGCTTTTCAATGTGCCAGTTACCCCTTCATCTATACGTACTGACCTGACTTTGACTCCCATGCAGGAACAGCTTATGAATATGTTTCTGGAAAGCCCCAGCCGTACTCTTACCAAAGAGGAGATATGTTCTGCCCTTTGGCCAAAGAAGGATAATCCCGATGATACTTTATATACCTTCATCAGCAGAATGAAGTCTTCGCTGGCAAGACAATCTTCTTCATACAGGATAGAGAACAAGAGAGGACGGGAATACTTCCTGACCGATGAAAAGGGAGATTTTGCCCGTCGGCAGTGTTGATGAGGTAATGCCGTACATTACTTTAGGGTAATTGTAAGGGTAATGTAAGGTAGATTTTGCATGAAGGTGTGCCCTTTGTTCATACCTTTGCCGGAGAAACCTAATCCGTGCAACCATGCAACAAAACCGATTCAATCTTATTGACCGTGCCATGGGGTGGCTGGTTTTTGCCATTGCCGCCACGGTCTATTGTCTTACGGTTGAGCCCACAGCCAGCTTGTGGGATTGCTCCGAGTTCATCATTTCTGCTTATAAGCTGGAGATAGGGCATCCGCCAGGCGCACCATTTTTCATGCTTACGGCCAACTTGTTCTCACAGTTTGCTTCCGACCCTTCGCAAGTGGCATATATGGTGAACATAATGTCTGCCTTGCTCAGTGCCGCTTGCATAATGCTTCTGTTTTGGACGATATCGCATCTGCTGCGCCGTCTGGTGTGCGGTTATGGCGAGGTGGGACGGGTGCAGGACCTCCTCCTGATAGAAGGTTCCGCCATGGTGGGTGCCTTTGCCTGCATGTTCAGCGATTCCTTCTGGTACTCTGCCGTGGAAGCGGAGGTTTATGCCTATTCCAGTTTTCTTACGGCACTGGTGTTCTGGTTAATTCTCAAATGGGAGGATGAGGCAGATAATCCAGATTCCAATCGTTGGATATTGCTTATCTCATATCTTATAGGACTTTCCATTGGTGTACATTTGTTGAACCTCCTTTGCATACCTGCTATGGTGCTGGTATACTATTTCAGGAAGACGAAGAAGACAACGATGTGGGGAGTGTGCAAAGCATTGCTGGTTAGTTTTATTCTGCTTGGCGGTATTCTTTATGGCCTTATCCCTGGCGTCCTGTGGCTGGCAGGCATGGCAGAACTTTTGGCCGTTAATCTGCTTGGCCTTCCATTCAATTCTGGACTTGTTGGCTTTATCTTGTTACTTTCCATACTGATTGTTTGGGGATTGACCCGCTGGCATGGAACAAGGAGACTTGTGTTGTCCTGTGTGACCTTGATTCTCATTGGCTTCAGTTGCTATGGCGTCATCCTTGTCCGTTCCTCTGCCAATCCGCCTATGGATGAGAACTCTCCGGAAGATGTATTTGCACTGAAACGCTATCTCAACAGGGAGCAGTACGAGGACAATCCCTTGTTCTATGGGCCTACCTACAAGGCAAAGCCTGAGTACGAGCGTAAGGGTGACTTTATGATTGCCAAACGCAAGGAGGGGGAGACTATCTACCGCAAGTCGGACAAGACGGGGCGCTACATGGATGTGGGTAAGAAGATAGAGTATGTTTACGACCAGAATATGCTTTTCCCACGTATGCACTCTTCGCGCCATGCTCGGGCTTACGAACAGTGGATGGGTGGTGTGAAAGGTCCTACGATGAAGGAAAACATCGGTTTCTTCGTTTCCTACCAATTATATTATATGTATATAAGGTATTTCCTGTGGAACTTCGTGGGCAGGCAGAACGATATTCCCGGCAACGGAGAAACGGAGCACGGCAACTGGATAACGGGCATAGATGCCATAGACGGCTTGCTTTTGGGGTGTGATATGGGCAAACTTCCCTCCGACTTGAAAGAAAACAAGGGACGTAATGTCTATTATGCCTTGCCATTGCTCTTGGGTATCTTGGGCATCTGGTGGCAAAGAAGGAAGGGCGAGTTGGGCAGAAACCAGTCTCTCATTACCTTTTGGTTGTTCTTCATGACTGGAGTGGCGATAGTCCTGTACTTGAACCAGACACCCCTGCAAGCCAGGGAGAGGGACTATTCCTATGCAGGCTCTTTCTATGCCTTTTGCATCTGGATAGGCCTTGGCACTGGTGCGGTGGTGTCGGTATTGAGACGCTTGAAGGTTGGAGAGCGAACATCGGTGGCAGCCGGCATACTTCTCTGTCTGCTTGTCCCTATACAAATGGGATGCCAAACTTGGGACGACCACGACCGTAGCGGACGATACACTTGTCGCGACTTTGGCCAAAACTACTTAGAGAGCGCACCGAAGGAGGGCAAACCCATCATCTTCTGTAATGGCGATAACGACACCTTCCCCCTTTGGTATATGCAGGAAGTGGAAGGTAAGCGCACGGACGCAAGGGTGTGCAACTTGTCCTATGCCAGTGCCGACTGGTACATTGATCAGATGCTCCGGCCTGCCAACGATTCTCCTGCTTTACCATTGGGATGGGACACAGAAGACTATAGTTATGGCAACAATGATGCCGTGCGCATAGAACCGGAACTGCACGATAGGGTTCTGGCATTGTACCGGCAGGAACCGCACACTTTGAAGAGGATTCTTGGCGAGAACCCCTTTGATATGGCAAACATACTGAGGCATTGGGTGTTCAACCGCACGGACGGTATGAGCGAGGAAGATGTACGTTTGAGGCAATATGTGAAGGCACTTGCCTGTGGACGAGAGGATGATTGGGAAACGCTGGATATACGTTGCATCCCCACGGACACGGCCTTTGTCATGCGGAAGTCAGGAGAGAAGATGCCTCTTTCCTTTGCTGGCATGGATATGCTTCTGAAAAGTGACCTGCTGATACTCCAACTTTTCGCAAATGACGATGAAACCAGACCTTTGTACCTGACAACGTCCATGAACATAGACGAAAGACCATACCTGAAACCTCACCTTGTGCTGGAGGGTATGCTGTATCGTATCGTTCCTTCTGATACTTCTGATACTTCTGATACTGAAACTCGTGTAAATGTGGAACGCCTGTACGAGAACATCATGGAGAATTTCTCCTATGGAGGTTTGTCTGCCGGTGATGTGTATGCCGACTATGACGTGAGGAAGATGGCATACGGACATCAGCATAAAATGGCAACCCTAATAGATTCCTTGCTTGAACAGGGCGACAATGAACGTGCCATGGCCGTTGTACGCAAATGGCAGAAGGAAATGCCTCAGCAAGTTGTTCCATACGATGCTGCCGCACTTTCCATGCTACGTTGCCTCTACCACACAGAGCACTATACGGAAGCCGATACACTTGCCCGGGAAATGCTCTCCCGCTCTCTTGAGTGGATGGAATGGATTGGCACATTGAATCCCGAGCGTCGTCGTGGTTCAGCTTTTACGGAATATCAATGGAGGCATATAATGGAAAAGGCTATGTCCCTATTGTATTACTATGACCGAAAAGAACTTCTTGGCACCTATTTCCCGGAACAAACATTAAAGTAATGCTTATAATCATGAAACGAATCTTTGTGAAATATCCGCACTATATACTTTGCACCATTGCCGCATCCCTCATTCTGTCGGGCCTCCTGCTTATGGTCGGCGAGGGTAGTACCAACGAAACCTTCTGCCCCGACATCTTCTCTGCACGAAGGATAAGAATCGCTCCTGTATTGTGTTTTTCGGGTTATGTACTGATGGTATTTGGTATTATTTTCTATAGGAAGAGTGTTGCTGGGATGTGCTTAAAAGGAAAATCAGCAATAAAATGAATGCACATAGCGCACCGAAACTATTTGCAAGCACGTCCAGCCAGTCGCCATGACGGCTTGTAGTAAGGTAGGCCTGTCCCAATTCCATCAGTCCGCCATAGACGGAGGCAACAATAAAGATAACGAGGAACTGCCAGATGGCGGTTCCTTTTTCTTTGTGTACTTGCTCTTCTTTCCTGTGTGCTGAGGCTTTGGCTCTAAGGTACTCGCCTCTAAGCACATAATCTATGCCCATCACCAGAGTGAGGAAACCATACATGACCCAGTGTGCCCACTTGTCGGCAAACTTTATGTCGGTTTGTGGGAACTCCTGTGCCGGCATCAGACTCAGCACGGCAATGAGCAGGAGAGTGAGAAGGCTGAATATGTGGTGTCTGATATATTTCATTTTGTGATGCGTGTATATAAATCCATGTATCTTGATGCAACTACTTCTGCCGAGTACTTGTTCAGCACCTCTGTCCTTATTGTCTCCCTGTTGATGGCTGTTCCTTCTGTAAGGGTCCATATTATGCCATCTGCCAGACTTGCAGGAGAAAGGTATTCGGCAAGGTAACCGTTTTCTTTGTGTCTGATGATGTCCGTTTGTCCGCTGTTGCCAAAAGAGATGGGAAGGCATCCGCATGCCTGTGCCTCTATTAGAGTCTGGCCGAAGGTTTCGTAAAGGGAAGCGGAAATCAGTGCATCGGAGGCGGAGTACAGCATGGACAGCGTGGCATTGTCCTTTACCCAGCCAATGTCGGTGTGGTCAATGGGTATGTGGGGCTTTGCCTGCTTGAATATGCCAAAAGTGACAAGGTGCAGGTCTTTTGCAAACTCCTGGTTGTGCGCTTTCAGGTAACTAATGGCATCAAGTATCATGGGGAAACCCTTGATGGGATCGTCCACTCTGGCGGCTCCGAAGATTATGATTCTTTTGTCTAAGGGTAGCCCAAGTTGCTTGCGGCATTCTGCCTTGTCCATCATCTGGAAGTCGGACAGGGACAGCGTGTTGGGTATGGTGTCTATGGGGCAATGCTTCAGCAAGGCACTTTCTTTTGCCAAGCGCTCAAGCCAATGGCTAACCGTGATAACGTGTATAGTGTTGTTGGCAAGCAATTTTTTTTTCTTCTGGAATACCCTGTTGGCAAGGTCGTGCTCGCCAGGGAATCTCAGGAACGGACAATGCATGCATTCGGTCTTGAATCTGTCGCAGGTGTATGCATGATGGCATATTGCGGTACATTCCCACATGTCGTGCATGGTCCATACGACAGGTTTGCCAGAGTCAAGTATCTGCTGTATGTTCTTTAGGGAAATCATTCCCTGGTTCACCCAGTGAAGGTGTATTATGTCTGCTTCCTGAAATTCTTTGAACTTGGTGATGTCGTATCCGGTGTTGGCAATGGACACCTTGAACAGGTTGCGTTTGCTGAAGAGATTGTTTGCCCAGATGACGATGCGTTCCCAAACAAACTTCCACATGCCAAATGGACCTTTCTTTATTTGTATCACATGATGCAGGTCCGTCTGTTTGTCGCGAACCAGCATCTTTGCATTTATGCCAATGCCATTCAGGGCGGTAAGCAGGCGGCGTGCCGCTATTGCACCTCCTCCAGAGCGTTCAGCAGTGGAGACGAAGAGTATATTCATGCGTTAGTTGTATTCCTTTTTGCCCATCCACTTCTTCAGCCTGTTCCTCACAGCTGTACTAATGGCAGAGAGATTGCCATAGCGCAGGTTCAGGAACAGTTCTTCGAAACTTCTTGCCACCTTAACCCAAGGGCACATCCAACCCAGTATGCGGTATGCGCGATGCCTGTAGGCGATGTGCTCTATAATGTACTTGGGGTGTACCAATGGTGTGCGTGTTGAAACCACGTCGTTGTAGGCGTCGAGTTCGAAACGCTTCATGGTGAAGATACGGCGGAACCCTCGTGGCAGGGTGTTCAGATTCGACCCATAATGCGTGCTGTCTGCCGTGGCGCCAAGGTTGTTGATGAGGTTTCGTTTTGGCGTTATGCACAGGCCGTTGCTGAGCATGAGGTGTGACCAGAAGATGCTCTCGTAGAAAGCCTTGTGCTGGTCTCTATGCCTGCGGCTCATACGCAGGAAGTCGTCCCTGATGCCACGCTCTTTCATGTGTGCCTGCAGATGTCGTACTGCCTGCTCGTCGTCCAGCCAGGTGTAGTGTTCGTCCCATTGGTCCAGAACCCTTCGCCACGAAGCCCATCCCCAGATGCATAGGTGTGTGCTGAAAAAGTAGTCTTCCTTGATGTCCTTGGTTTCCTCCTCCAGGTTGAAACCGGTTATCATGGTGACACGTGGGTCGTTTTCGTAACGGTCCAGCATTTCCTTGCAGAAGTGGAAGAAACTGACCGACGGAATGCTGTCGTCTTCCAGGGCTATGCACTTGTCCGAAATGGAGAACGCCCATTTCTGTGCCAAATAGTTGGAAGGGTCGCAACCAGAGTTCTTCTCCTGAAAGGCAGTGTGCACCTCGCAATCCCAGTCAATGTCTGCCACCACCTCACGGCATGCCAGTATGCCGGGCATGTCCTTTTCGTTTCGTGGACCGTCCTGATACAGGAAGAGCCGTGAAGGGCGTGCTTTCTTCACCTGCTCAAAGACCTGGCTCAGTTGGTTGGGACGGTTGAAGAAGAGAATGAGTACGGAAACGTCTACTAATGCTTCTTTCATGATTTCTTTCATGTTTTTGGTGTAGGTAGCTAAGACAGCAGGTCAAAGATACTGAAATATTGTGTATTGTCAAAATAAAACAATAATATTGATGCCTATCTTGGTTGCTCGCATTCGGAAATATCAAATTATGTTTGCTATTTCTCTTGCTAAACCGTAACTTTGTACGCAAAGGCAATTGATATGCAGGACACAAGAGTAATAGCCATTCTTTTGGCAGGAGGAAGCGGTAGCCGTTTCGGTGCCGACCGTCCCAAGCAGTTTATGGAGGTTGACGGGTGCACCGTGCTCGAGCACAGTATCCGTGCCTTTCATCGCTCGCCCCTGGTGGACGAGATGGTAATAATCACCCGTCAGGATTTTGTAGATGAGGTAAGGCAGATAGCTTCTGCCTACCCCAAGGTGAAGCACGTGCGCCCCGGTGGCAAGGAACGCTATCATAGCACTCTGTCGGCACTGGATGTTTGTACGGAGGGCGAGGACTTGTTACTCATTCACGATGCCGTTCGCCCCATGGTCAGCGAGGCCATCATTGCCCGTTGTCTGGAGGCCTTGGGCACTTATGATGCCGTGGGAGTGGCGGTACCCAGCACCGATACCATTGTCCGTGTGGATGAGAGCGAGTGCATAGTGGAGACCTTGCCACGTGTGGTGCTAAGGAACATGCAGACTCCGCAGGGTTTCCGTCAGAAGGTTCTCCGCCAGGCATTCGACCTTGGCTTGCAGGACCCATGCTTTGCCCCTACCGACGATTGCGGTGTGGTGCGCACATATTTGCCCCATGTACCCATCCGTATAGTGGAAGGCGAGGTTACGAACATCAAGATAACCTATCCCGCCGACCTGGAAAGGCTTCAACAGATAGCAAATAAGACCTGATTTTGGTCCTCCCGAGGACCGAGGCGAAAGTTCCCGGTTCTCTCGGGTCGGTCCTCCCGAAGACCAAGGTTCGTCCTCTGGAGGGCAAAATTGGACCTGTATTGAAATAAAATCCCCTATTCTCGGAAAAACATGAAAAGAGAACCGAGGATAGGGGATTTTTATAGAACCTAAATGTAGAAGTTTACTTTAAACCGCTGTTCAGCCAATTCAGATACGAGGCAACGTCCTCGTTGAAACTGTAGCTGGGTGCCAGAGGTTTGCCCTCGGGGCTGAGAAGTACATAGAAAGGTTGGGCGTTGGCGCCGAACTTGTAGCGTTGCAGGTAGCTCCAGCGATCGCCAACGGTGCGGAGTTTGCGTTCTTGGCCATTCTCGGTTACAACGACAGGTTCTGCCAGAGGAGTCTTGTCGTCCACGTGTAGGGTTACGAGTATGTACTTGTTGTTGATGATCTCAGCCACCTCTGGGTCGGTCCATACGGCAGCCTCCATCTTGCGGCAGTTCACACAACCATAGCCAGTGAAGTCCAGCATGACGGGCATATTCTTTTCCTTGGCATATGCCATGGCCATGTCGTAGTCGTCAAACTTGGGGGTAACCTCCTGGCTGTGCAGATTGAAATCCTGTGTGTTTACTGGAGGAGCAAAGGCACTGACCGCCTTGCATGGAGCGCCCCAAAGGCCAGGAACCATGTATATGGCAAATGCCAGCGATACCATGCCCACCATTAGGCGTATGATGCCGGTTCGTGGGCGTGACACGATGTTGCCTTCCTCGTCGTACTCGTCCTCATCGTGTGGCAGACGTATGATGTTGAGCATATACAGCCCCATCATAGCAAAGATTACAATCCATAGGCACAGGAACACCTCCCTGTCCAGTATACCCCAACCGTAGGCAAGGTCTGCTACGGACAGGAACTTCAGAGAGAAAGCCAGTTCCAGGAAACCGAGCATCACCTTGATGCTATTCATCCAATTGCCACTACGGGGAGCACTCTTGAGCATAGTGGGGAACAGCGCAAACAAAGTGAATGGCAGGGCCAGGGCCAGGGCAAAACCAAGCATGCCCATTGTTGGGGCAAGGATAGAACCGCTTGTGCCAACTTCCACAAGGAGGAAACCTATGATGGGACCTGTGCAAGAGAAACTTACCAGGGTAAGTGTGAAGGCCATTAGGAAGATGCTCAGCAATCCTGTGGTCTTTTCCGCTTTAGAATCTACAGCGTTGCTCCACGAAGATGGCAGCGTCAACTCAAAGCCGCCCAGGAAACTCAGACCGAACAGTACCAGCAGAAGGAAGAAGAAAATGTTGAATACAGCATTGGTGCTCATTGCATTCAGAGCACTGGCACCAAAGAGCATGGTTACAATCATGCCAAGACCAACATAGATGACTATGATTGATATGCCGTATGTGATGGCATCCTGTATGCCCTTGCGACGATTATCCTTGCTACGTTTCAAAAAGAAGCTCACGGTCATGGGAATGATAGGCCATACGCAGGGTGTGAGCAAAGCAAGCAAACCGCCTACAATGCCCATTAGGAAAATCCAAAACAGGGAAGCGTCAGTTTGTGCACCAACGTTATCGTCGGATTGCATCTGGTCGGCAACAGGAGTCCAGAGGTCGTTGTCGTTGGTTTGTGCTTCTTGGGCAATGGGGGTGGCTTCGGTCAGTTTGACCATGGGAACAGACTTCGGCTCTGCCTGTTGGTCCGCAGGCCCCTCTTTTGATGTAGCATTTGTATTGTTGCCGTTGAAGCTAAAGTCCACAGTAGTTGGAGGCAGACAGTTTTGGTCGTTGCAAGCGCCATAGGTCAAGTATCCGCTGAGCATATATGTGTTTCCGCTCAGTTCGTATGTCTGTACAAAGGTAACATTATCCTCTATGGTCTCTACCTCCATGGAAAACATGGGGTCTATGCCACGATGTACCTCTCCGATGGTTTGAAGCATGCCAATGGGAGTTACGCCGTCGTGCTTCTCCAAGGTAATAATGGCCCGTTGGGGACCACCATCCTGAAAATTGGAACCATACACGTGCCAACCGCTTTCAATCTTTCCTTGGAAGGACAGTTCCAGTTGGCCTTTATCGTTGATACGTTGAGAAATTGTGAACTTCACCGGCTCTGCCATTTGGGCAATGCTGTTGATGGCGCCGATAATAATAATAAATAATAAGGTGAACAATCGCTTAGTCATTTCTTGCGCATTTAGTGATTTTGCGTGCAAATTTAGAGAAAAATTGGCAATAAAATGCAGATATATAAAAGGAATGTGCGTTTTGCCTTATGGAAATGCATTTGAAGGTCTTGAGTTTTGTCATTTTTCGAAATCAAGTGATGTCGGAAGATGGCTTTTTAATTCACATTGTTGTGCTCAGGTTCTGATCTTTCGGGACAAAAAAGCCTAAATAATGCACAAAATGATATAATTTGGGCAGATTTTTAGAGAAATTAGGTGGTTTTCTTGCTAATGTGATTAAAAAGTCTTTACTTTGCACTCAGAAATTGAGATAGAAAAGAATTCATTTAACTTTAAAAAGAAAGTAATATGTCTGAAATCGAAGCAAAAGTAAAAGAGATTATTGTTGACAAGTTGGGTGTAGATGAGGCTGATGTTGTGCCCGAGGCAAGCTTCACTAACGATCTTGGTGCAGATTCTTTGGACACCGTTGAATTGATCATGGAGTTCGAGAAGACTTTTGACATCACTATTCCCGATGACAAGGCTGAGAAGATCTCAACCGTAGCTGATGCTATCGCTTATATTGAGAGCAATAAGTAATCTGAAGTTTTACACTACTTATCTATAATAGTTGTCGGGTGGCCTTCTTCCGAGTAAGCCACTGGGCAACTATTTACTTTATATATGGAACTGAAGAGAGTTGTTGTAACCGGTTTGGGTGCAGTAACACCTATCGGAAATACTGCTGAGGAAACCTGGCAGAATATGTTGGCAGGTGTAAGCGGAGCTGCCCCAATTACGCACTTCAATGTAGAGAAATTCAAGACACAGTTTGCTTGCGAGGTAAAGGATTTTGATGTTACCAAGTACGTCGACCGTAAGGAAGCCCGCAAGATGGACCCCTATTGCCACTATGCTTTGGCCGCAGCCCAGATGGCCGTGGAAGATAGCGCGATGGATATGGATTCTTTGGACAAGAACCGTGTGGGCGTGGTAATGGGTGTAGGTATCGGTGGCATGAAGACTTACGAGGAAGAGGTTCTTTCATATGGCAAGACCGCTGAGAGTATCGGTCCTAAGTTTAATCCTTTCTTTGTGCCCAAGATGATTGCCGACATTTGTGCCGGACACATTAGCATAAAGTATGGATTTCATGGTCCTAACTACATCACATCCAGTGCTTGTGCCAGCAGTACAAATGCATTGGCTGACGCCTTCAACCTGATTCGATTGGGCAAGGCAAACGTTGTGGTTAGCGGTGGTGCCGAGGCAGCCATTACCGCAGCAGGTGTGGGTGGCTTTACTGCAATGCATGCTCTAAGCACACGCAACGATTCTCCTAAGACTGCAAGCCGCCCCTTCAGTGCCAGTCGTGATGGCTTTGTCATGGCTGAAGGCTCTGCCTGTTTGATTCTTGAGGAACTGGAGCATGCCAAGGCACGTGGCGCCAAGATTTATGCCGAGATGGTAGGTGCAGGCATGAGTGCCGATGCACATCACATTACGGCATCTCATCCCGAAGGTTTGGGCGCAACCCTTGTCATGCAGAACGCATTGGATGATGCCGGTATGCAGCCAGAGGATATTGACTATATCAACGTTCATGGCACAAGTACACCCGTAGGCGATATCAGCGAGGTAAAAGCCATTAAGGCGCTGTTTGGCGAACATGCCTACAATCTCAATATCAGCAGCACAAAGTCCATGACAGGTCACCTTCTGGGCGCAGCAGGTGCCATAGAGGCTATGGCTAGTGTTATGGCTGTGAAGGAAGATGTTGTACCTCCAACAATCAACCACGAGGAGGGTGACGAAGACCCCGAGATTGACTACAAACTGAACTTTACCTTCGGTCAGCCACAGAAGCGCGAAGTACGTGCCGCTCTGAGCAACACGTTCGGTTTTGGCGGACACAATGCTTGTGTCATCTTCAGAAAGTACGTTGAATAATGAAACCATAATCAGGGGATGCCATTCCCTTGATTTGACAGAAGCATATCTGTGAAAGCAGGAAATATAATAGATGCGATAAGGTTGCCTTTCCGGCGGGACAGGCAGCTTTATCGTTCTTTTTATGGAATTTTGGGTTTTTATCCAAGGAGAATAGACTTGTATAGGCAAGCTTTAACCCACAAAAGCCTCTCGCAAAAGGAAGGAGGAGGCAGGTTGTCCAATAATGAACGCCTGGAGTATCTGGGCGATGCCATATTGGATGCCGTGGTGGGTGATATACTATACAATCACTTCAGAGGAAAAAGAGAGGGTTTCCTGACCAGTGTAAGGAGTAAGGTTGTACAACGTGAGACCTTGGGAAGACTGGCAGATGAAATGGGGCTGACCGACTTGATACGTAGCGATATGATAGGCAAGGCCCATAACAGTTACATGGCAGGAAATGCTTTTGAGGCTCTCGTTGGTGCTGTATATCTGGACCGCGGATATGAATATTGCCGATGGTTTGTTAAGAACCGAATTCTTGGTAAGTACATCAATTTGGAGAGAATAGCCTACAAGGAATCCAACTTCAAGAGTCGTTTGTTGGAATGGTGTCAGAAGTACCATGTAAGCGTTTCTTTTGAGTTGCTGGAAGAAACCAAAGATACGGAAACGTCATCTCCGCGCTTTTTGTCATGTGTACTCATTTCTGGAGTGGAATGTGGGCGTGGTTTGGGATACAGCAAGAAGGAAAGCCATCAGCAGGCTGCCAGGGAGGCGCTTGCCAAACTGAAGAAAAATAATGTATTGAGAACTAAAGTTCTGGAACAAAAAATAATAAAAGACAATGGCAATAACACCGATTATACGCCCTTTGTTTGCCCAGAGAAAGAAAGTGCTGGACAAATATCAGACACAGGCGGAAATGTTGCAGATGCAGGTGCTTCGCAAGTTGATGCACAAGGCAGAGGCAACGGAATGGGGTAGGGAACATGGGTTTGGTGCGGTTATGTCGTACGAACAGTTTGCCGCAACTTCTCCGGTAAATACTTATGAGGACCTGAAACACTTTATAGACCGTATGCGTCAGGGCGAAGGAGATGTGCTATGGCCAGGACGTGTGCGCTGGTATGCAAAGTCTAGCGGAACCACCAACGACAAGAGCAAGTTTATACCTGTCAGCAAGGATGGACTGAAAGATACTCACTATGCAGGTGGCAGAGATGCCGTGACATGGTATTTGGCTAATAATCCCGAGAGTCGCATCTTTGATGGCAAGGCATTGATACTTGGTGGAAGTCATGCTCCAAATTACAACGTGAAGGGCTCACTGGTGGGAGATCTCAGTGCCATACTTATAGAGAACATCAATCCATTAGTAAATCTTGTGCGTGTGCCCAAGAAGGAGACGGCCCTGCTCTCGGACTTTGAGATTAAGCGCGACAGGATAGCCCGTGAGGCCATACACGAAAATGTTACTAACCTCAGTGGCGTGCCCTCGTGGATGCTTTCCGTTATGAACCGAGTGCTGGAGATAACGGGCAAGGACAATCTTGCCGAGGTATGGCCGAATCTGGAAGTGTTCTTCCATGGAGGTGTAGCCTTTACTCCATATCGTGAGCAGTACAGAAAACTTGTACCTTCGGAGAAGATGCACTATATGGAGACGTACAATGCCAGCGAAGGCTTCTTCGGCTTGCAGGACGATCCGTCGGACCCCTCCATGAGCCTGATGCTTGACTACGGAGTATTTTACGAGTTCATTCCTATGGACGAGCTGGAAAGTCCCAATCCCAAGGTATTGCCTCTTTGGGGAGTGGAAACCGGCAAGAACTATGCTATAATCATAAGCACAAGCAGTGGTTTGTGGCGATATATGATTGGCGATACAGTACGTTTCACTTCAACAAATCCATATAAGTTCGTCATTACAGGAAGGACCAAGTTCTTTATCAATGCGTTTGGTGAGGAATTGATTGTGGACAATGCCGAGGTAGGATTGGCTGAAGCTTGTAGGAGAACTGGTGCTCAGGTGTTGGAGTACACTGCCGCTCCGGTATTCATGGACGGAGATGGCAAATGCCGTCATCAGTGGCTGGTAGAGTTTGCAAAGGAACCAGAGGATTTAAAAATGTTTGCCAATGTTCTTGACGAGACCTTGCAGCAGATAAACTCTGATTACGAAGCAAAGAGATATAAGGACATAACTCTTCAGCCATTGGAGTTGGTAGTGGCACGCAAGGGATTGTTCCATGACTGGTTGGCTTCTAAGGGGAAATTGGGCGGTCAGCACAAGGTGCCTCGCCTTTCCAATAATAGAAACCATATAGAGGAAATGTTGCAATTTAATAGAAAATAGATATGATGCGACGATTCACAATATTGTTTTTATTGTGTGTGGCCGTAATGTACACCTTTGTATCATGTGCTAACATCGGCAGTCCGGATGGAGGCAGATATGATGAGGAACCTCCACAGGTGATTGGCGCCCGACCGGCAGATAAGGCTGTGAATGTAAACTCAAAGAACGTAAGTATCCGATTCAACGAGTTTGTGCAGTTGTCAAATGCCTCGGAAAAGGTGGTCGTTTCCCCTCCGCAACTTGAGGTGGCAAACATCAGGGCACAAGGCAAGCAGGTAAAGATCACTCTTTATGATTCTTTGCAGTTTAATACAACTTATACTGTGGATTTCAGCGATGCCATCGAGGATTACAATGAGGGAAATCCCATGGGGTTCTATACCTACAGTTTCAGTACAGGGCCTGTTATTGACACTTTGGAGGTGTCGGGACATGTGCTGACGGCAGAGAACCTTGAGCCGGTAAAAGGTATTTTGGTGGGACTTCATAGAGTTGATACTGCCTACTCTGACAGTACGTTCTTGACTAAACCCTTCCTGCGTGTTTCGCGAACCAATGGTAGCGGAAAGTTTGTCATAAAGGGAGTAGCTCACGGGCAATATCGTATTTTTGCCTTGCAAGATGGTGATGGCGACTTCCGTTTCAGTCAGAAATCGGAGGCCATTGCTTTTGATACGACAATATATGTGCCCAGTTGCAAGCCCGCCCTGAGAATGGATACATGTTGGCGCGACTCTGTATACTATGATTCCATAAGGGTGGTGCCATACATGCACTACTATCCAGATGACATTATACTGAGGTCATTCCTTGAGGCAAAACAAGATGTACATCTGCTGAAGACAGAGCGTCCAGGGCCAGATTGGTTTCGTATGTATTTTACGGCTCCATTAGATACACTTCCTATTATTAAGGGATTGAATTTTGATGAGTCTTGCCTTGTGCTTGATGCAAATAGAACGCAGGATACTCTTACTTATTGGATAACAGATACGGTCTTTACCCATAGCACAGATAGTCTTATGATGGAAGTTCGTGCCTTGGATACCGATACCTTGGGTAATCTTGCTTGGAAGACGGACACATTTACCTTGGTATCACGTACTCCATGGGCTAAAATCAAGGCTGAGCGTCAGGAAAAGATAGACGAGTGGGTTAAGGAGCGCGAAAAGAAGGCGAAAAAAAGTAAAGAGCCTTTGCCTCCTGCCAAGAATCCGCATGAGGAACAGTTCTTGACTCTGAAAATAACCCCAACAGGTTCAATGGCCCCGAACAAGAATGTTTTGATTCAGGCAACAGAGCCGATAACGGCCATAGATACCTCGATGATACACCTTTATGTGCATCGCGACTCTAATCTGTACGAGGAACCTTGTCTGATATTGCCAACTCCTCATAATTCCAAGTCATACACTCTGTATGCTGAGTGGGTGCCAGGAAGCAGATATGCCATTGTTGTGGATTCTTTGGCCATAACAGGGGTTATGGGTGCATCATGTCACAAGGAGAGAAAGGAAATTCATGTGAACAAGTTGGAGGATTATGGCACGTTGGTGGTGAACTTGATGTCAACTGACACTTGTATGATAGTTCAACTGTTGGACCGTTCCGACAAGCCGATTGCGTGGCAAAGGGTGTCATCTGCTGGGAGTGTGGAGTTTTATTTCTTGCGACCGGATAATTATTATTTGCGCTGTTTTGCCGATCTGAACGGCAATAATGCTTGGGACGTTGGAGAATACGCGTCATGCACTCATCCAGAACAAGTCTACTATTTCCCAAAACCTATGATTGTCAGGGCAGGTTGGGATTTAGAACAGGATTGGGATATACGTGGTATTCCTGTCTTGAATCAGAAACCGGCAGAGCTTATCAAGCAGAAAGCTGACAAACAGAAGACCCCAAAGGAACGTAATAAGGAGCGTGAAAGGGAGAAGGCAAATAGAAAATAGTAGTTAACATGTAGCTCTTTCTTTTGAAAGATTGTTAAATTGAAGCCCTTTGTATGAACGAATCTATAATTAGGTTTGTTCTTGCCCGATGAATGTGTTAACTTTGCAGAGTAGAATAATACTTGTAAGTCACTTAACACCCCAACTCAAATGGCTGATAATGGATTTTTGACTCGAGCAGAGTTTCAGTGCATGCTGAATTTGTGGAACCTTCCAACTAAAGGTGGTTTTTGCCGTGATATTCAAGATGGTTTTGAAGAACCCAAACCTGCCTATACCACAACAGCTACCTTTATGAAGATACTTGTGCGCAAAGGATTTTGTAAAATGGAGCGTGTAGGCTCCATGCAATATTATACCCCTTTGATCAGTAAAGAAGAGTACTGTCAGCGCGTATTGGGAAAGGCTCAAGACGATTATTTCCAGGGAGACCTGGTATCCTTCGTTAAGTTTCTTTTGGATAGGAACGAATTGAACCAAGAACAAAAGGATGCTATCGTTGCAATGTTAAGGTAGCAAAAAGAGTTATTTCCAGAACATAATCCTAAGAAGTTCGTGGTTATGTCAGTAGAATTTATTATATTTGCAAACGAGAAAATACGATAAACCAAACTTTTAAACAACAAACGACAATGGCAACATTAGATTTGACACAGTATGGCATCACCGGTTCTACCGTGATTGCACACAACCCCTCTTATGAGCAGTTGTTCGCCGAGGAGACCAAGGAGTGTCTTCAGGGTTACGAGAAGGGTCAGAACACCGAGTTGGACGCTGTTAACGTAATGACTGGCGTTTACACTGGCCGTTCTCCTAAGGACAAGTTCATCGTTATGGACGAGAACTCTAAGGATACCGTATGGTGGACTTCTGATGATTACAAGAACGATAACAAGCCCATCACCGAGGAGGCTTGGGCAGCTCTGAAGGATATCGCCAAGAACGAGCTTTCTAACAAGAACCTGTATGTTGTTGACTGCTTCTGCGGTGCTAACGCTGACACCCGCATGGCTGTTCGCTTCATCGTTGAGGTAGCATGGCAGGCACACTTCGTTACCAACATGTTCATCCAGCCCACAGCTGAGGAGTTGGCTAACTTCGAGCCCAACTTCGTTGTTTACAACGCTTCTAAGGCTAAGGTTGAGAACTGGAAGGAACTCGGCATCAACTCTGAGACTTGCGTAGCATTCAACATCACCAGCCGCGAGCAGGTTATCATCAACACCTGGTACGGTGGCGAGATGAAGAAGGGTATGTTCTCTATGATGAACTACTACCTGCCTCTCCAGGGCATCGCTTCTATGCACTGCTCTGCAAACTGCGACATGAACGGTGAGAACACCGCTATCTTCTTCGGTCTGTCTGGTACAGGTAAGACCACTCTGTCTACCGACCCCAAGCGTCGCCTTATCGGTGATGACGAGCACGGTTGGGACGACAACGGCGTGTTCAACTTCGAGGGTGGCTGCTATGCAAAGGTTATCGGCCTGTCTAAGGAGCACGAGCCCGACATCTACGGTGCTATCAAGCGCAACGCTCTTCTTGAGAACGTAACTGTTGCTGAGGACGGTACTATCGACTTCAACGACAAGAGCGCTACCGAGAACACTCGCGTTTCTTACCCCATCAACCACATCAACAACATCCAGCCCGGTGGTTCTGCTCCCGCAGCTAAGAACGTTATCTTCCTGTCTGCTGACGCATTCGGCGTACTGCCTCCCGTTTCTATCCTGACTCCCGAGCAGTGCCAGTACTACTTCCTGAGCGGCTTCACAGCTAAGTTGGCAGGTACAGAGCGCGGTATCACCGAGCCCACTCCCACATTCTCTGCTTGCTTCGGCCAGGCATTCCTGGAGTTGCACCCCACAAAGTATGCTGAGGAGCTGGTTAAGAAGATGAACGTTTCTGGTGCTAAGGCTTACTTGGTTAACACTGGTTGGAACGGTACCGGCAAGCGTATCTCAATTCCCGATACACGTGGTATCATCGACGCTATCCTCGATGGCAGCATCCTGAAGGCTGAGACCAAGAAGATTCCTCTGTTCGACTTCGAGGTTCCCACCGCTCTGCCCAACGTAAATCCTGCTATCCTCGATCCTCGCGACACTTATGCTACTGCTGCTGAGTGGGAGGAGAAGGCTAAGGACTTGGCTGCTCGCTTCATCAAGAACTTCGCCAAGTACACCACCAACGAGGCAGGTAAGGCTCTCGTTGCTGCTGGTCCCCAGCTGTAATTCCAAGGCAAGGATAATCAATCCCCCTATATTCAGGTTCCCCATCCTCACAGGTGGGGAACCTTTTTTATTTCTCTATATAACGTGGCATTGTTATCTCAAGGACGGGATGATGCCCTCAGGGGAACCAAGGGTCATAGTATTGACGGGTTGAACCTAAATATCCGTGGTCTTGTCTCTTGCTTTATACCTTATTTATATATATAAGATATAAAATGCGCTTAAGACATCACGATTCATATAAATTCATTATCTTTGCTCTGTAATAGTCTTAATTGATAGACCGAGGGATACGGGTGCGCATGGCAACATGCGTAAAAGAGATTGCGCACAACACGGATTAGTGCATTAGTGAAGAAAAAGTATACAAAACAGATAAATCAATACCAGATATGAAGAAGATATTAGTCCTTTTACCGCTTTTAGCCATAACTATGCTAACTATGGCACAGACACAGTACTTTTATGAATGGAAGAATGGTTCGTATACCAAACGTTCTGTGTTTGAGATAGATTCCATTACATTCGCTATTCAGGAAACTCCGGAAACTCCCGATTCTCCAGAGCAAGACTCCAAATACTTCTCTATGCTTTATACTTTCAATGGCAATTATGATTTGGATAAGTCTCGCTCTTATTATGAATGGAAGGAAACCGACCCACATTTGTTGCCGCTTTTCCAGACGGGAGATGCTGTATGGCGTAATGCTAATCCCGGTTTCAAACTATCCATGAGTTCTGCACCTGCTGATGACTATCCAACAATCGCCAGCAAGGGTACTGGTCCCGATGGCACTGATTGCGTGAGAATGCAGACAAAGAGCACAGGTTCCTTTGGTGCTATGGTGGGTATGCCCAATGCATCTGGCAGTCTGTTCAATGGAGTTTTTGACGTTACTAATGCCCTGAAGAATTTCCGTCTTGCCACCAAGTTCGGTGTCCCATTCCGCTATCTGCCCGTGAAACTTGAGGCCGACTTGCGTATGGAGAATATGGGCAATGTCAGTGATACCGAGGGCACGTTTATGGATGAACCAGACCTCTATTGCGTGCTATACGACAATTGTGGAGGTACTTATATGTTGAACGGCAATGATGTGCTTTCAAGCGACAAGATAGTGGCAATAGCACGACTGAAGCATGATTACGATGAAACGAACCCCAAAAAGGACTTGCCCACAATGTCACCCAAGCATGGTGTCACGAGTGAATGGAAGCATTTTGAACTCTATTTGGACTATAAGCCTTTTGATTATAGCAAGGAAAAGCCTGATACCTTGATTGCCGAAAAAGCGGCAGAATACATAGATATGGACAAACTGGCCAACTTTGGTTATAGTATAGTCATAGGAGCATTTTCCAGTTGGCAGGGCGGCAGTTTCAAGGCTCATATAGGTTCCACCCTTTATTTGGACAATATCAAGTTGACTTGCTATGATCCTTATGCTTCTGGTGAGGAACGGTGAGGAACGGTGAAGATGGAAAAATGGCAAGACCGATTTTGATGGTGCACCAGTGACGGATTTCTTACTCTGTCCCTGTTTTCTCAGAATATTGCATAAAGAGAATTTCATAGTAGCAATAACGGTATAAATCAGTCTTCCCGAGGACCCGACCGAAAGAACCGGGAACTCTCGCCTCGGTCCTCGGGACGTCAAAGGTCGGTCCTCGGGAGGATTGTATAAGTCGTTGTTGTTTTCTGTCTTAATAAGGTGTGTTTGCTCCTGCTGAAATCTTTTTTCATGGCTGATGTGAATAGCCTACATCAGCATTTTATAGCTTTTCTGTAAAATGGCACGTCCTCGGGATATACGTTTGGACATACCCAGTGAATCTCCCTTCTGTATAATATAGTCACCATAGAGGTCGTATGACGAAGCCCCTGTCTCGTCAACGAAGATATAGCCCGATGGCCATGTGCTGTATGCAAATGGTGTGGTGTAAGATGGAGAGAAGATATTTCTACTCCATAAATACTCGTCATGCGAAATCTCTAATTGAGCCAGAAGAGTGGCAGCCATATCGCTCTGATTCATTATCTTATTCACTCGCATGCCAGGGGTCTTGATAGCGCCTCCTGCCCATATCATAGATGTGTGGAAATAGTTTGCGTTTTCATAGTTCCGGTGGAACATGCAGCCATGGTCTGGAATAATTACCATCAGCAGGTTGTCCCACACCTGAGGTATGGTTTTCAGGCTGTCCACCAGTCGTCCAATAGCAGCATCGGTATAGGCAAAGGCATTAAGGGTGTCGTTTTCCAATATCCTTGATGGGGCCTGAAAAGGTTCATGGCTTGTAATGGTTTGATAGGCAATGTGCCACTTTTCGTCTATGGGTTTCTGCTTGATTACCTTAAATACGTGTTCTGCCGACAAACTGTCCGGAGCAGCTGTAACGATGGCGGTTCCTTTCGGGGCAAAATAGTGCATGTCGGTTTGTTGTGTGTATCCTACGGCATCAAGGTATTTATTGGCTTGCATGCCCGTTAGATTTCCGCCATAGATATATTCCGTGCTGTATCCTGCAGTAGAAAGGCTTTTAGCTAAGGAAGGCAGTCTTCTGCGGGCGCCTGGGTCAAGCATTAGGCTGGTGCTCGGATAGCTGATATTTCCTGAGAATGTACATACCGTGCCACGGTCCGTACGGAAACTATTGGCATAGACGTTTTCAAATAGGATACCTTCTCTGATCAGTTGGCTTTGCCTGGGAGTAACTCCTTTGAAACCTCCCAATTCTTCAACAAAGATGCTGCTTTGACTTTCCAGCTGAACGACTAAAATGTTTGGAGTGGTTGTCTTCAATAATGTATCAGTAATTCCATTCGTGGCAGGATATAATTGTGCAAAGTATTTCTCCACTTCTTCTTGAGACATGGAGTTGAATTGGTTGCAGAACTTCCTGTTTGACTCTATGCTGCTTATGGCCAGAGTGAACAGCGGGTTTTGCGTGGCGTTGTTCAGGAATAGTTTGTCGCTATAATGTCCACGCATGGAGCAGTCTTTAGGTATCATCCAATAGGCCGAGGCCAACAAGCACATGGCAGTGGTCATCAGCGCTGTCTTCCATGTACGTTGTCCCATTCCCTCATCTATTCTCAGTCGCTTAGGAGTTACGCATATAAGTGCGCTTCCCAATACCAGTATAGTACCTATTAGCAGTGTGGACCATCCTATAATATACCACCATGTCATTCCCGCCGTTCCTTCACCTGGTGAAGACATGTAGCTGAATAGGGCGTAGTTGATTTTGAATCCCCATGCCTCGTATTGCATGACATCTCCCCAATAGACAAAGGACATCCATGCAGACAACATTATACACCAGGGGGAAAGAACTGCCCTTAGAGGGAGTTTGGGAAAGAATATGGCAAAAACTGTAACCAACCAGTGAATGCTTGCAATGATGGTGGCCACACTAATGTCCATGCACAAGCCATGCCACAGAACAGAAACAATGCTGAATGATTCAAACGGACATTGTTTTGCATTATAATAAAGGAAACTTACCTTAACTATTAAAGAAAAGCCTACTAATACTAATATGATGGTAAGAATATATCTAAAGGCTTGTTTCATTGCTTTTCCTGTGGAATTGTATTATAACTATGTTGTAGCATTACCTGTAGGTTTTTCAACCTTTCCTGGCTTGCCTCTGGCTCGTCTGCCATGATGTAGCCTGAGTGCACGTCTATCATGGTCTTTCCGCTTTCGTCCACAAACAAAGCACCGGCAGGATAATTGCAATAAGCAAAGGAATAGGTGTAGTTGCGGCTGAAGATGTTGCGACTCCAGGGGAACTCCTCATTGTGAGGTATGCCCAACTGGCTAAGTATGGTGGCCGCAATGTCATTCTGTGCAATGATGGTGTCGTATGTCATACATTTGCTTACAGCACCACCCACGAAGAATAGGGGCATGTGGAAGAATTCGGGGTTGTCAAAGGTGAGCCCATAAGTGTGTCCGTGGTCGGCATAGACAACAACCAGCAGATTGTCCCATATGGGAGTACGGCTCAGACTGTCCAGGAATTGCCCCACACAATGGTCGGTGTAGGCAAAGGCATTGTGCACCTTGTTGTCCAGTCGCTGGTATGGCACTTCCCATGGTTCGTGGCTGCTGATGGTTTGGCATGCCCAGAAGAAAGGCTTTCCTGCTCCGTTCTCCTCCTTGGTACGTTGGATGAGTTGGAGCATGCGGTTCATGGCAATGCTATCGTTTGCACCCCATACATCACGCTCCTCGGGGACAACGTCTATATCTTCTATGTCCCACATGCGGAATCCCACTGCTTCCATGTACTTGCGCTTGTTCATGTGGTTGGAGTTTCCGCTATACATATAGTCGGCGGTGTAGCCGTATCTTTTCAGGGTCTTTGCCAAACTGGGGAGCAATGGCAGACATGAGTCGGTCATCATCAGCGAGGTGGTGGGGTAGGATACGTAGCCAGACAGGGCACTGACCGTACCACGGTCCGTGCGGAAACTGGTTGCCCAGGCGTTGGTAAAGTTTATGCCTCGCTTCATCCACTGGCAAAGTTCGGGTGTTACGTTCTTTGCTCCGCCAAGACTCTCTATGAAGGGTGCTCCCATGCTTTCCAGCTGTATGGTCAGTATGTCGGGGCGCTTGGTGCGCAGCAGTGTGTCTGTTATGTCTTCGGTGTCAGTG
Source organism: Bacteroidaceae bacterium (assembly GCA_045659645.1). GTDB lineage: Bacteria > Bacteroidota > Bacteroidia > Bacteroidales > Bacteroidaceae > Physcousia. The sequence continues at coordinate 224,647 of JAZRCG010000012.1, forward strand.
GGGAATATTCGTGCGAAGATACTATTGCATTCGTTCTCGGGCATGAGGCGGAACTGCTCTTCAAAGTCCTTGCTGTATGTCCACAGGGAGCGGAGCATGTGTCCTACTGGATTTATGGCAGCATGGTTCAGCAGTATCTTCTCGCTATGGAAGGCACTGCGCTCATCGGCACGACGGCCGTTCACCCCCCAAAGCATGAAACAGAGCAACAAGCCTGTCAGACAGAATGGTAAACGGTAAGTGGTGGACGGTGAGCGTTTAGATTTACGTTTTCCGTTTGTAACGGTTTTCCGTTCTATACTCTTTGGTGTGATTACTATAGATAGGAACGACAACAGGAAGGAGGACAGCAGGATAAGGCCGATGCGTGTGACTATGTAGTATGTCGATGCACTGGCGCTTGCGTTTCCTGGCGACGACATGTAACTGAATACGGAAGCGTCCAGCAGGAACTTCCAGTTCTCGTACATGATGACGGTGGCTCCGGTTACACATCCCATCAGGAAGGTGACAATGCCAATGTATGGCCCCACTATCCATCGTAGGGGCATGGAGGGCCATTTCATGGTGAGCAGTGTTATGAACCATACCGGCAGTACGGCCATGGCCACGGTGCTCATGTCCAGGGGCAGTCCGTGCCAAATGGCTTGCACCATCTCTTCAAGGGTGAAGAACATGATGTCTCGGTTATATGCCAGAAACTCCACCTTGCCCAAGATGGTGGCGACAAGCAGGAGTGCTGTCAGTGCCAGGATGTATAGTGTACGTTTCATATCGGACTTACTTCCTTCCGAAGTCGGCAGGTATCTCGCCCCAGTTTTCGGTGTCCCACTTCATGATGGGCACGTTCACCTGGTGTGTTCGAAGCCAGTTTTCGGCTCTTGCAACAAGGTCGAGGGCTTTCTCTGTCTCTGGCGTGCGAGCCAGGGTAGTCTTTGCCTTCTTGTTCCTGACCCATGCCTGACCGCTGACGCTGTCGCTATAGATGGGCATGCGGATACCCTTTTGCTCCATCAGTGCCAGACCATGCACAATGGCCAGGAACTCGCCTATGTTGTTGGTCCCTTGTATGGGGCCGAAGCGGAACACCTCCTTGCCGCTGGGCAAGTGCACCCCACGGTATTCCATGGGACCTGGGTTTCCGCTACAGGCGGCATCCACACAAAGGGCTTCCTTTATCTCGTTCATCTGAGTTGATTACATTCTCTCGGGTACCTCAATGCCCAGAAGCGACATACCGTTCTTCACCACCTTGGCAACGGCCGAACTGAGGGCCAGACGAACGGCCTGCTTGTCTGTATTCTCCTCGCGGAGCACGCTGAAGTCGTGATAGAATTGGTTGTATTCCTTCACCAGTTCGTAGCAGTAGTTTGCTATAGAGGCAGGATTATAGTCGGCACCTGCCTGACGCAGGGTTGCGGTAAAGCCATTCAGGTGCTGGATGAGGCTGATTTCCTTCTCGCTCAGTTCTGTATTGGTGGGCAGAGTCTCGGGAATGGCGATGCCCTGCTCGGCTGCCTTGCGCAGGATACTGCGGATACGGGCATAGGTGTACTGGATGAAAGGACCGGTGTTTCCGTTGAAGTCGATACTCTCCTCGGGATCAAAGAGCATGTTCTTGCGTGCATCTACCTTCAGGATGAAGTATTTTAGAGCACCCATACCCACGATGCGTGCTATCTCGCGTGTCTCCTCCTCGGTGATGCCCTCAAGTTTCTTTATCTTGTCCTCAGACATCTTGTATGCGTCCTCTATCATGGTTGCTACCAGGTCGTCGGCATCAACAACTGTACCCTCACGAGACTTCATCTTGCCGTTGGGGAGTTCCACCATGCCGTAACTGAAGTGAACGAGGTCCTTGCCCCACTTGAAGCCCAGTTTGTCCAGCAGGATGGAGAGAACCTGGAAATGGTAGTTCTGCTCGTTACCCACCACATATATCATCTTGTCAATGGGGAAGTCCTGGAAACGCAGTTTGGCAGTACCTATGTCCTGAGTCATGTACACAGAGGTACCGTCGCTACGGAGCAGAAGTTTTTCGTCCAGACCTTCGTTGGTAAGGTCTGCCCATACGGAACCGTCCTCACGACGATAGAAGAAACCCTTCTCCAGACCTTCTTCCACCTTCTCGCGTCCCTCCAGATATGTATCGCTCTCGTAATAGATCTTGTCAAAACCTACGCCCAGAGCCTTGTAGGTCTCGTCGAAACCTGCATATACCCAGTCGTTCATTGTCTTCCACAAACCACGAACTTCGGGGTCGTTCTGCTCCCAGCGTACCAGCATCTCGTGAGCCTCCTTGATGAGCAGAGCCTCCTGCTTGGCCTTCTCCTCGTCCATACCCTGGGCAACAAGCTGCTTCACCTCCTCGCGATAGTGCTTGTCAAAGGCAACGTAGTAATCGCCAATCAGGTGGTCGCCCTTCTTGCCGCTGGTTTCTGGAGTCTCGCCATTGCCATATTTCTGCCATGCCAGCATGCTCTTGCAGATGTGTATGCCACGGTCGTTCACGATGTTTGTCTTTACCACATGGTTGCCGTTGGCTTCCATCACCTGTGCCAGTGCCCAGCCAAGCAGGTTGTTGCGCACATGACCAAGATGCAGAGGCTTGTTGGTATTGGGGCTGGAGTATTCAATCATTACCAGAGGTGACTCTTCGGTAACGGGCAGGAAACCGAACTTGGGGTTGTGCTCTATCTCCTCCAGCAACTTAATCCACTGCTCGGCGGCAATGGAAAGGTTCAGGAAACCCTTGACAACATTGAACTTGCTGATGAGTTCGGGGCACTTCTCCGTCAGGTATGCACCCAGGTCCTGTGCAGTAGCCTCGGGGGCCTTCTTGCTGGTCTTGAGCAAGGGGAATACCACAAGAGTAAGTTCGCCCTCAAACTCGGGGCGAGTCTCCTGCAACTGTATCATCTTCTCGGGAACCTCAACGCCATAGAGTTCCTTCACGCCGCTCAATGCGGCTGCTATAATCTTTTCTTGTATGCTCATTGGGATATGTTTGTTTCTCGTAACTTTGTTATCAGCCTACCTGGCTTCCGCCCTTCACCTCGTCCAGGGTGGTGGTTACGGAGAGATCGCCGTTGAAGTTTACGGCAGAGAGTATCATGCCGTGCGATTCCTCGCCCATCATCTTGCGGGGCTCGAAGTTGGCAATGAACAGGACGCGCTTGCCAACCAACTGCTCGGGTTCGTACCATTGTGCTATGCCGGAAAGGATGGTGCGGTCCTGGCCGCTACCGTCGTCCAGGGTGAACTTCAAGAGTTTCTTGCTCTTCTTGATTTTTTCGCATGCCTTTACGAGACCTACGCGGATGTCCATCTTCTCGAAGTCCTCGAATGATACGGTGGGTTTCACGGGTGCTGCTACGTAGGCTGCCTCCTCGTTGGCCTTCACGGTGTCCTCCAGCTTCTTCACCTGAGCGGCTATTGCCTCGTCTTCTATCTTGGTGAAGAGCAGTTCTGGCTTGGGCATCTGGTGTCCTTCCTGCATGAGTGTGGTGCTGCCAAGGTCTTCCCATGAGAAGGTTTCCATGGCGAGCATCTCTCTCAACTTCTGGCTGCTGAAGGGCAGGAAAGGTTCGAATGCTATTGCCAGATTGGCGGTCAGTTGCAACGATATGTTTATGATGGTCTTCACACGCTCGGGGTCGGTTTTGATTACCTTCCAGGGTTCGCAATCGGCAATGTACTTGTTGCCGATACGTGCCAGGTTCATAGCCTCCTTCAGTGCATCACGGAAGCGGAAGTTCTCCAGCAGAGCCTCCAGTTTTTCCTTCACGCCGCAGAACTCAGCGAGGGTCTCGCGGTCGTAGTCGGTAAGTTCACCGCAGGCTGGCACACGGCCTTCGTAGTACTTCTGAGTGAGTTGCAGGGCACGGTTCACGAAGTTGCCATAAACGGCCACCAGTTCGTTGTTGCAACGAGCCTGATAGTCAGCCCAGGTGAAGTCGTTGTCCTTCGTCTCGGGAGCGTTGGCGGTGAGCACATAGCGCAGTTCATCCTGGCGTCCAGGCATGTCCACGAGGTATTCGTTCAGCCATACGGCATAGTTCTTGCTGGTGGAAATCTTGTTGCCCTCCAGGTTCAGGAACTCGTTGGATGGTACATTGTCGGGCAGTATGTATTCGCCGTGGGCCTTGAGCATGGCGGGGAATACGATGCAATGGAATACGATGTTGTCCTTGCCAATGAAGTGCACCAGACGTGTTTCGGGGTCCTTCCACCAAGTCTCCCACGAACCCAGTTCGGGGCGTGCGTCGCACAGTTCCTTGGTGTTGCTGATGTATCCTATGGGAGCGTCAAACCACACATAGAGCACCTTTCCGTCAGCACCTTCCACGGGTACGGGAATACCCCAATCCAAATCGCGTGTCACGGCACGGGGGTGCAGACCTCCGTCCAGCCAACTCTTGCACTGTCCGTACACGTTCGGGCGCCATTCCTTGTGCTCCTGCAGAATCCATTGCTCCAGCCACTCCTGGTCCTTGTCCAGAGGCAAGTACCAGTGCTTGGTCTCCTTCTGCACCAAGGGGTTGCCTGTCTCGGCGTTGTAGGGGTTGATGAGTTCCTCAGGAGAAAGAGTTGCACCGCACTTCTCGCACTGGTCGCCGTATGCGTCGGCGGCATGGCAACGGGGACATTCGCCCTTGATGTTGCGGTCGGAGAGGAAACGGCCTGTTGCCTCGTCGAAGAACTGCTCGGTTACCTTCTCCACGAACTTGCCCTCCTCGTAGAGTTTCTTGAAGAAATCGCTGGCAAACTGATGGTGTACAGGTCCGCTGGTGCGTGAGTAGACATCAAAGGAGATGCCAAACTTCTCGAACGAGTCCTTGATGATACCGTGGTAGCGGTCCACCACCTCCTGCACGCTGATGCCCTCCTTGCGGGCACGGATTGTTACGGGAACACCATGCTCGTCGCTGCCGCCAATGAAGAGTACGTCGCGCCCCTTCAGTCTCAGGTAGCGCACATATATGTCTGCCGGCACATACACGCCGGCCAGGTGTCCGATGTGCACAGGACCGTTGGCATAGGGCAGGGCCGAGGTTACGGTAGTTCTCTTGAAATTCTTTTCCATGTCGTGTTGTGTGTGTAAATTATTGCGCTACAAAGGTACTACAATAATTTTAGACGGCAAAACTGGGGGGAGAAAATCGCATAAGCAGCCTTCATGGTCGGGGTTTTCCTTAGGTATCGGCAGGGTTCCCTGCTCAAAAAAACAGGGTTCTTGTGGCAAGTTGGCCTACTTTGTGTGCCTGTTGTGACGATATTTTTGATGTAATCGGACAATGGTTCGCTTTTTTTGCTAACTTTGCGATATCTAAAACTAACTATTACAGACGCAAACCTTAACTCAACTGAATATGAAAAGATTTATTGGAATGGCACTGGCACTGTTCCTGTCAGTGGGAGTGACCGATGCTTCGGCACAGAGTTTCTTAAAGAAACTGGGAAAAACGGTAAACGATGTGAGCCGTGAGGTCAACAAGCATGTGAACAAGGGTACTAAAAACACATCTGGCACCAGCAAACAGCAACAGAAAAAGTCCCAGACTCAGGAGGCTGCCAGCAGCAATCAGTCTTTTGAAGAACAAAAGGAACGTCATCTGAGAATATTGGAAGAAAAGGGAGAGATCATCCGTCCTGTGGTGGTAGAAAATCCGCCCAAGGACCAGGCTCCAGTCACGGGCAAGACCAATGGTCACGAATGGATAGACCTGGGTCTGCCCTCAGGAACCCGTTGGGCCACCTGCAACATCGGCGCTACCACCCCATCGGCACCCGGAGGCCTCTATGCATGGGGCGAAACAGTAACCAAGACCTCCTACATGCCTGATAACAGCAAGACCCACGGAAAGGATATGGACGACATCTCCGGAAATGCCACCTACGACGTGGCCACTGCCAAGTGGGGAAAGGGCTGGCGAATGCCCACCAAGGAGGAGTTTGATGAGTTGGTGAGATACTGCCCCTTCCCGCAGTATGTGAAAAAGAACGGACGTCTGGGACAGGAATTTACCAACACCAAGAACAAGAGAACACTTTTCCTGCCGGCCACCGGCCACAAGGAATACGGTTCCAAGCATGAAAATGCCACCGTATGCGGCAACTACTGGACCTCTACGCCACATAAGGATTCTTATAAGAACGGTGCCCACGAGTACCATTACGGCGCTGCCCTGGGCGAGATGGGAGTAGGCGAGCGCTCGTCGGGTTTCGCGGTCCGTGCAGTCATTGACAACGATGCCATGATAACCGTTCCCTCGCAAGGCCAGGCCGACGGTCACCAGTGGGTGGACCTGGGCTTGCCCTCTGGCATCAAATGGGCTGCCTGCAACGTGGGCGCCAAATCGTCCGAAGAACTTGGCCACACCTTCCAATGGGCATGCATTGCTCCTGAAATCCCCGATGTTTCCCATCGTGCAGAATCGTACGGCAAATGGATGAGCGGCATTGGCGGAAGTGCCCAGTATGATGCCGCGGCATCCATGTGGGGAGGTGCTTGGAGGATGCCTACAAAAGTCGACATTCAGGAACTGATGGACAACTGCACATGGGAATACACCACTCTGGGCAGAGTCACAGGATGCAAGGCCATCAGCAAGATAAACGGCAACTACATCTTCTTCCCGTTCGGCGACAACGATACAATGGCGAGTTACTGGACTTCCATCCCCATGAACAGCAAGTCTTCAGGGAACTATGATGCATACGCTTTGTTTATGTCCAAAGATATGATCAATATCGCCACAAAGGGACGCCATACCGACCATCCTATCCGTCCGGTAATGAAATAGAAGCATAACAATGACCAGCAGGGGATTGAAAAGTCCCTAAGCGCCTTTCCGGCAAAAGACATACAGTCACTGTAATGGGAAGTTCTATAAATTAATCGCTTGCTAATCAGTAAATTATTTTGTATCTTGCAAAAATAAGACAGAATATGAAAAAGGTTCTCATTATCGCCGCAATCAATCAAGCAGCAGTTTGTTTGAGCATGCCCAAACCCTCGAAGCATTATCCAAACAAGGGAATCCTCTGGAATTTATATCCGAGATGATTGACTTTGAAATGTTCCGTCCCATTCTTGAGAGCAAACTGCAAACTTTAGAACGCAAGAGCAATGCAGGTCGTCGCCCCATAAACCCCGTATTGATGTTCAAGGTGATGTTTGTGCAGCGATTATACGGGTTGAGCGACGAACAGGCTGAATACCAGATAAAAGACCGCACCAGTTTTCGTGATTTCATAGGCATTTGCAGTGTCGATGATGTCCCTGATGCTCGAACGATATGGAAGTATCGAGAAGAGCTGACACGATGCGGAGCGTATGATGAGTTGTTCAAGCATTTCTACGCATATCTGCAGAGCCTTGGCCTGATTGTCAACGAAGGGAAGATAATAGATGCAAGTTTCGTCGTATCCCCTCGCCAACGAAATACACGAGAGGAGAACAAGGCAATTAAGAAAGGTGAGGGGGATAGTTTGTGGAACGACAATCCTCACAAGAAGTGCCATAAAGATAGTGATGCTCGCTGGACAAAGAAGGGCGGAGATACGTTCTACGGTTATAAAAACCACGCAAAGGTATGCTGTAAGACCAAACTGATAACAGGTTATGACACGACATCGGCATCTGTTCACGACTCGAAACGAGGTGCAGAATTGGTTGGTGACAATGATGCGGTAGGCGAAATGTTCTGGCTTGATGCCGGTTATGTGGGAACGGAGGATGGCTTTGCAAACAAGTCTGTTACTCCTGTCATCTGCGAGAAAGGTTTTCGTGGACATCCATTAAATGATGAGCAAAAACAAAACAATCGCTCTAAATCAAAGATTCGTTGTCGCGTAGAACACGTGTTCGGGTTTATAGAGCGTTCGATGGGTGGTCTTGTGTTTCGAGGAATTGGCATTGTTAGAGCAAAGGCGAATGTTGCAATGACAAACCTCACCTACAACATAGCACGCTTAATACAAATTTATAGATACCATAAGGAGTGGACAACTGTGTAAATATCAAAGTTTATACTATTGATATTCAGTATGTTATCCCCCCCCCCCAAAAAAAACACTGAAATTTGCGTGTAAATTAGAAAAAGTTTTGCTAAATTTGCGAAAACAATAACACATTAGCGGTAGCCTTAATGAGGTTCTGACTACTCGCTAATGGAAAATGAATTTATAGAACCTCCCTAATGACAATCTAAATAAAACTTTAACACCATAGGAGGCGTGCAACAGGACATAGTCCCCGACTTCGTGCAGAAGGTGAAGGAGAAAAAAACGGACTGAGGAATGAGGAACGCCTAATCGGCGCATATAAAAAAGATGGCATCACATTGCGTGGTGCCATCTTGTTTTTGCATTAGCAAGCAATCAACGCTCACCGTTAAACGTTAGTCTCCAAGGTACTTTATGATAACGGCCATCTGCCCAGGCGGGAAATACCGCCTGCGCTCATCGTAACCTAACCTCTTTAGTTCTTCCAGAAGTTCTGGCGTATTGTGTATTTCTTCACGGAACCTGCGAACGGCAGTATAGCGAGAAAAGTCGGGATAGTATCGCATGGCTGCCTTCCAGAATTGCATGCCTCTTGTTTTGATCATAATAGTTGGACCCCTCCCCATCCCTCCCACAAGGGGAGGGAGTATATGGTACTGGGAGTTAGGGATTTTATTAAAAGGTTAATAGATTTTATTAATGCTTAATATTCATTGTCGGTTTGTAACTGACTCTCCCCCTGAGACAGGGGCGAGTACCCCGCAGGGGGGAGGGGGTGGATATAACGCTCACCGCTCACCTCTAACCTTTAACCTTTAACCTTTAACCTTTAACCCTCTTAATCTATTAACCTTTAACAAAATCCTCATCCCCCAGTACTATATACTCCCTCCCCTTGTGGGAGGGTACGGGGAGGGGTCTTTTATCACTATGAGCATACCTTATTCTCTTGTCCTTCGCCAGATACAGCCTGGCGAACCCGAGCAGGGCAACAAGACCTTCCCTGCTGCGCAGTATGCGCAAAACCTGAACCTGAACGACATGGCAAAGCACATGGCCAGCCATGGCAGCAAGTACAGCAAGGGCGACATCATAGCCGTTGCTACCCAACTGGTGGATTGCATCCGTGAGCAGTTGCTCCTGGGCAACCGTGTGAACCTGGGCGACCTGGGTACCTTCTACGTGAGCCTGAAGGCAAAGGCTGCCGCCAATGCCGAGGAGTTCACCACCGACCTGATAAAGGACGTGGCGGTGCGCTGGAGCCCCAGCCAGCAGTTCAAGTCGCTGAAGAACGAGGCTACCTTCACCTACGTAGGCTCTCGCGAAAGCCAGGCCGAGGCACGCAAGGCCGAGAAGGAGCGCCTCAATGCCCTTGCCACCCAGCAGCCCGGCGAGGAGTCTCCTGAAGAGGACGACGACCAGGGCGGAACGAACCTGGAGTAAAAAGTTGAGCGTTTAACGTTTAACGAAGCCTTGAAAAAGACGGTGAGCGGATTAGGTTCCGTTCACCGTTTGCTTTTTTGTTTCTGCTCGTTTTGTTGGTTCCTTTTGCATTGTCCACCCGAGAGCAGCTGCGACTAGCGAAACGGAAGTGGTGGATAGTCTTTGTTTTCGTCTTCTTTGTCCCCCCGCGAACCGTGATGGACGGTTAACGTTGAAAGTTGAACGTTGAAAGTTGAACGATTTACGATGACTGCGTAGCTTGATGAGCGGAGGCGACTGTTTATCTTGATGAGCGTAGGCGAATAATAACGTTAACGTTATTTGCTAATGGTGCAAAGGCGAAACAATTATTCGTTTTCCTAATCAATCAGACATTTTTTGGTCTTGTTTGTTTGTGAAGTGAGGTTTTATTCATACTTTTGTGCTAACAATGTTGTTAGATACGTTTGTTAAATACCTGGATTTATGGACAATCAAGAGAGACAAAGCAAAGAGCAACAGATACTTGCGGCGGCGGAGCAGGAGTTCTTGACCAAGGGTTATGATGGTGCCCGCACCACCTCGATAGCGCAGGCTGCAGGAGTAACTCACGCGATGCTGCACTACTATTTCCGCACTAAAGAGCAACTTTTCGAGCGTATAGTAGATGAGAAGTTTGAAACTATGTCACACTCAATGTTTGCCATTATGGGCGACCCGTCGTTGCCTATTGTTGAGCGCATCAAGGGTGGCATTGAGGCGCACTTTGATTTTATTGCCGCCAATCCGCTTTTGCCACGATTCGTCATCAACGAAATTATCTCACGCCCAGAGCGTTATAAGTTACTATACAAACGCGTGGGTGCGGTGATTGATAATGTATATTGCGGTCTGCAGTTTGAAATAGACCGCTCGGCAGAGCGTGGTGAAATAGAATGGGTTGATGTTAAGATGTTGTTTGTCAGTATTCTGTCGCTAAATATCTTCACTTTTATTGCCTATCCATTTATGGAACCGCTAATGGGCGAATTGATGGCCGATCGCGAAGGGTTCTTGGCGGCTCGCAAGGCAGAGAACATCGAAACCATATTGAGAAGAATCAAAAAACAGTAAGATATGAAACGTTTTTTTCTAACACTATTTGCCGTGGTCTGTGCCGCCGCATCGAGTGGTCAGTCGCTTGATGAGTGTCGTCGCTTGGCTCGGGAGCATTACCCCGAAATCAGACAGTACGACCTGATTGCGCAGACCGAGCAGTACAATCTCTCCAATGCGGCTCGAGCGTGGATTCCGCAAGTTGCTCTGTCGGGACAGGCTACATATCAGTCTGCCACTCCAACCTATCCCGAGGCCTTCAAGGCAATCCTCCAAGCCAACGGTATTGAGATGGCTGGCATACACCGTGACCAATACAAAGTTTCGATTGATGTGTCGCAACACATTTGGGATGGAGGAAAGTCAAGAGCCGACAAAGCCATTGCCAAGGCGGAGGCCGAGGAGCAGCGCAGCCGAGTGGATGTGTCGCTCTACGACTTGCAGTCGAGGGTGGATAATCTCTATTTTGGTATTCTGTTGCTTGATGAGCGCAAGGCCCAAACCGAGGTTCTGATTGAACTGCTTGCAAGCAATCTTGCCCGTTTGCAAACATATTATAAAAATGGTGTTGCCATGCAGGTAGATGTAGATGCGGTGGAAGCGGAGTTACTTGCCGCCCGACAGACGCTCGGACAGGTGGAGTCTTCACGCATGAGCTACCGTCGTATGTTGGAGATTTTTATAGGTCAACCGCTTACGGCCGATAAGCTGGAACGCCCTGCAATGCATCAACTCCAATCGCGTACTTTGGCACGACCCGAATTGGCTCTCTTCGAGGCTCAGGAAAGTATATTGACGGCACAGCGCAAAGCTATAAATGTTTCGCTTATGCCTCGCTTCTCGGCCTTTGCGCAAGTCTATTACGGCTATCCAGGGTTGGATATGTTTAAGAGTATGGTTTCATCGGATTGGTCGTTCAATGCCATTGCCGGCGTGCGTGTGTCGTGGAATATCGGAGCATTCTATACCAAGCGGAATAATCTCCAAAAGCTTAATGCCGCCGAAAAGCAAATTGCTGTTCAGCGCGATGTGTTTCTCTTTAATACTCAGATGCAGACCACGCAGGACGATGGCGAGATTGCTCGTCTGCGCCAAGCCATCACGGATGATTCGCGTATAGTGGAGTTGCGTCGCAGGGTGCGTATGGCGGCAGAGTCGCAGTTGAAAAATGGGGTAATTGATGCCACCGACCTATTGCGGAAAATCTCTGATGAGACGGCAGCCGCACTTGCACGCAGCACACACGAAATAGAACTTTTGCAATCAATATACAGACTTAAAACAACATTAAATCAATAGGATATGAAAAAGGTAATATATATAGCAATGGCTCTGTTGGCCATCTCTTGCACGAAGGAGGCGGAGTTTGACGCCCAAGGTACATTCGAGGCTACCGAGGTGGTGGTATCATCGGAGGCTACGGGCAGAATTCTTAATTTCGACATTGAGGAGGGTATGGCAATAGCGGCCAACCAAACGGTAGGCACGATAGACAGCCTTCAACTCCATTTGCAGCGCAAGCAACTCGTGGCACAGCAGTCGGCATTGCTTGCCTCTCGTCCCGATATGAAGAAGCAGGTGGCGGCGTTGCGTGAGCAGATTGCAAAGCAGAAGACTGAACTGCGTCGTGTGGATAATATGTTGCGTGATGGCGCGGCGACTCAGAAGCAGAAAGACGATATCGAGGCGCAGATAAAGATCTTGGAGGGACAGTTGGAGGCCCAACTATCAACGCTGGATAAAAATACCTCTACCATCAACGGCAACTCTGTGGTTTTGGAGGCGCAGATAGCCGCCCTTGATGACCGCATCTCAAAGTGCCGCATTATCTCGCCCGTTGGTGGTACCGTGTTGGTCAAGTATGCCGAGGCTGGCGAGTTGGCATCGGCAGGCAAGCCTCTGATGAAGATTGCTGACCTTAAGAATATCTATCTGCGAGCATACTTTACCTCCGATCAACTTGCCAATGTTAAATTAGGCGATGAGGTGAAGGTCGTTGCCGACTTTGGCGGCACGGAGCGATATGACTATACGGGTCGCGTAGCGTGGATTTCGTCGGAGAGTGAGTTTACGCCTAAAACTATTCAGACAAAGGATTCTCGTGCCAACCTGGTCTATGCCGTAAAGATTGCCGTTGAAAACGATGGCCGATTGAAGATAGGCTTGGCAGGAGAAGTGGTTTTGTAGTATGAGTGCTATTGATGTACACAACCTATCCAAGAGTTACGGCAAGGTGCGGGCACTCGACGGTGTGTCGTTCGCGGTAGAGCATGGCGAATTGTTTGGACTTATCGGCCCTGACGGATCAGGGAAGACCACGCTTTTTAGACTACTCACCACGCTCATCAATCCAGATGAGGGCAGTGCCACGGTAGATGGTTTCGATATCGAGAAGGACTACCTCTCTATCCGAAAGCGTGTAGGATATATGCCAGGCCGTTTCTCGCTCTACCCAGATTTGTCGGTCGAGGAGAATCTGCAATTCTTTGCGGCTCTGTTTGGCGTAACTGTTGAAGAATCGTATGACCTTATAGCGCCTATCTACAAGCAGATAGAACCGTTCCGCACCCGCCGGGCTGGGAAACTGTCGGGAGGCATGAAGCAGAAACTTGCCCTGTCGTGTGCCTTGATTCATCGCCCAAGCGTATTGTTTTTGGACGAGCCGACAACGGGTGTTGATGCCGTATCGCGTAGCGAATTCTGGGATATGCTTGCCGGGTTGAAAGAACGTGGAATGACCATACTCGTATCAACACCATATATGGACGAGGCGAAGCGTTGCGACCGCATAGCACTTTGCAATGAGGGACGTATTTTGGGTATCGACACGCCCACGGGCATTGTGCAGGGCTTTGACAAACCTCTCTATGGTATTAGTGCCAAGAATATGTTTGCCCTGCTGGAAAGAGCACGTCGCGAAGAGGGTGTGGAGGATTGTTATCCCTTTGGCGAAAAGCACCATTTGGTTGCAAATGCAGGTTTTGATGAAGAGAGATTTAAGGCGGCGCTTGCCGATGTAGAAGGCGTGGAGATAGTGAGCGCAGAGCCTACAATCGAGGATATGTTTATAAAACTGATGAGAAGATGAGCGACGTAGTAATTTCAGTACGCGACCTGACCAAGCGTTTCGGCGACTTTACTGCCGTTGACCGCATCTCGTTTGATGTGCGCCGAGGAGAGATTTTCGGCTTCCTCGGAGCAAACGGAGCGGGCAAGACGACTGCTATGCGTATGCTCTGTGGCTTGAGTTATCCCACATCGGGCAGCGGCACGGTGGCGGGCTATGACGTAATGCTCGAGGGTGAGCAGATTAAACGCCACATCGGCTACATGAGCCAGCGATTTTCGCTCTACAACAACCTTACGGTGTGGGAGAATATACGCTTGTTTGCTGGCATCTACGGCTTATCAAAAAAACAAACCGAGGAGCGTTCCGCGGAGGTGCTTGAGCGCCTGAATTTCTCATCGGAGCGTAACACTCTGGTTGGCTCTCTGCCACTCGGCTGGAAACAGAAACTTTCGTTTGCCATTGCCACGGTTCACCGCCCCGAGGTGGTCTTTTTGGACGAGCCGACGGGAGGCGTTGATCCCGTAACGCGCCGTCAGTTTTGGGAAATGATATATGAGGCTGCGGAGGGTGGTACGACCATATTTGTCACTACACACTATATGGACGAGGCGGAGTACTGCTCGCGCGTCTCGATTATGGTAGATGGCGAGGTGCGCGCTCTCGATACACCAGCCCGTCTGAAACAACAATTTGCCGCGGAGTCGATGGACGAGGTGTTCCGCACGCTGGCTCGTGGCGCACAAAGAGGAGAGTAAGGCTATGAAACAGAACTTTGGCTCATTCGTAAAAAAGGAGTCGTTGCATATACTCCGTGACAAGCGTACGATGTTGGTCGTTATGCTCATCCCCGTAATGCTGATGACCCTCTTCGGCTTTGCCATCTCCACCGAGGTGAATAATATCAATGTGGCGGTTGTCGCTTCGGAGCACACCGATGGAGTGCATGATGCCGTTGAGCGATTGTCGCATAACGAATACTTTACCTTTAAGGGTTATATCTCGCAAGATGAGATAGACCCTTGTCTGCGCTCGGGCAAGGCGGGTGCTGTAGTGGTCTTTGCCTCAGACTATGACCGTTGTGCCGAGCAAGCGGCTGCAGGCATAGCGACAAAGCCTCTTGTCCAACTCATTGTCGATGCCTCGAATGTCAATACCGCAGGCTCGGCTACGGCCTATCTGCAAAATGTCCTGCTCGGTGCCGCCTCACAGCAGGCTATGTTTGAGACACGAATGCTATTCAACCCGCAGATGCGCTCGGCCTACAACTTTGTGCCAGGTATTATGGGCCTGATTTTTATTCTTGTCTGCGCGATGATGACCTCGGTGTCGATTGTGCGCGAAAAGGAGGTTGGCACTATGGAGGTGCTCCTGGTTTCACCAGTGCGCCCAGTGAAGATTATCTTCGCCAAGATGATTCCATATTTTGCCATATCGTGCATTGTGCTTGTAACTATCCTGCTTTTGGCGCGATACCTCCTTGAGGTACCGATGTCGGGCGGTGTTGGGGGGATATTTTCACTCTCGTTGCTATATTTGGCATTGTCGCTCTCGCTCGGACTTCTGGTCTCGACTATTGCCACCACGCAGATGGCGGCATTGCTCATCTCGGCTATGGTAATGATGATGCCGATACTGATGTTGTCGGGTATGCTGTTCCCGATTGAGAATCTGCCCGAGTTCTTCCAGGTGGTATCGAATATTGTGCCTGCAAGGTGGTATATCGACGCTGTGAGAAAGATGATGATTCAGGGGCTGCCGCTGGTGGCTGTATGGAAGAATTGCGTGATTCTGCTCGGTATGACGGTAGCTATTCTCGGCATATCACTCAAAAAGTTTAACGATAAATTAGAGTAACCATGAGAGCATTTGTCGTACTCGTACAGAAGGAGTTTTTGCAGATACGGCGCAACTCGTTTCTGCCTCGGCTCATCATTGCCTTCCCGATACTTGTGATGTTGCTTATGCCGCTCATTATGACTATGGATGTGCGTCAGGTAAATGTGGCCATCGTTGACCTCGACCGCTCGACCACATCGCGTCGCATATCCTCGCATATCAATGCCTCGGAGTACCTCACTCTCGCCCAAACTTCGGCCGAATTCCCGCTTGCTATGGAGGCTTTGGAGCAGGGAGATGTGGATGTTATCGTGCAGATACCCGACAATTTCGAGCGCGATATGACTGTTGCCACGCCCGAGCGCATCAGCATAACCGCCAATGCCGTCAATGCCATCAAGGGAAGTATGGGTATGCAGTACGTTGTGCAGACCATCGCCCGCACTCTGGCTGAACTGCGTAGCGAGAAGAACCCAGCCAAGTTGTCGGAGTTGGTAACTATCGAGAATCGTTATAACCCCACGCTCAACTACCGCCACTATATGATTCCTGCGCTGATGATTATTCTCTTTATCTTGATTTGCGGTTTTCTGCCAGCGTTGAGTATTGTGGACGAGAAGGAGAGCGGCACCATTGAGCAGATAAATGTAACGCCTATTTCACGTTTTATGTTTATCCTATCTAAACTTGTGCCGTATTGGATTATCGGACTGTTTGTCGTCACGGTGGCTATGCTTGTGGCCCGTTTAGTCTATGGTCTTGCCCCAGTAGGCTCTATCGGAGCAATATATTTTGGGGCATTGCTGTTTATCCTTACGATTTCTGGCTTCAGCCTCACCATAGCCAACTTCTCGGAGACAATGCAGCAGACGATGTTTGTGATGTTCTTCTTTATTATGACCTTTATGCTGATGAGTGGTCTGCTCACGCCCATTGATTCAATGCCTGTGTGGGCACAACGTTTTACGCTCGTGCTGCCGCCACGCTACTTTGTCGAGGTTCTGCGCTCGGTATATTTGAAGGGAACAACAATTGCTGAACTATGGACAAACTACGCGGCACTGGGAGCTTTTGCCTTTATCTTCAATATCCTCGCTGCTCTTACCTACAAGAAACAGGCATGACGAACTGGCGGTAACTTTTCATCTCAAAGCAAATAGGAGTTAAAGACAGCAAAACGGGATTAAAACTGAAAACTAATTTAAACGGATAGGGTAGGATGAGAAACGGAAACTAAAACGGAAAAATAATCCACCCCCTCCCCCTTCGGGGACTCTCTCCGAGCCCGACGTTAAACAGGGGAGTTTAACCCTCATAAGGCACAAAATGACATTGAGTCATTTTTCTAAAGGCCTTATTCGCCCTGTCTCAGGGGTAGAGTTAGTTACAATAGAAAACGTCGCGCCAACCGACTGTCCCCTAAGACAGGGGCGACGAGCGAAGCTGGTGGATAAATCGCTCACCCTTACGAACGGACTTGCTTTAGTTTGATGAACGCTGGTGAATAAAGGTGAAAGGTGCGAGTAATCGAGAGTAGAAGCATGGTAGGGACGCTCCGTGCAGCGTCCGGGAACGAAAAACAAAGCGGACGCTGCACGCTGCGTCCCTGTTGGGTGTTTACGCTCATCGTTAAACGTTATTCGCCTACGCTCATCAAGCTACGCAGTCATCGTTCAACGTTAAACCTTCAACATCAAACGTTAAACCTTCAACGTCATCACCACCGCTCACCTTTACCGCTCTTCCCCCTGCAGGGGGACTGAGGGGGTCCTTCACCGCTTACCGTTTAGGGAATCTGTCGGCGAAGAAGAGGAACTGGTACTTGACGGCGTTGAGCCAGTATGGCCAGTTGTGGGCGCCGGGACGGGAGTGGAACTCGTGGGGAATCTTTTCCTGAAGGAGTTTCTCGTGCATGTTGCAGTTGACCTTGTAGAAGAAGTCCTCGGTGCCGCAGTCGAAGATGATGTTCATGGTGCCGGCTTTTAGCAGATGGGTGAGGTTGATGACGGTGTTCTCGTCCCAAAGTTGGGTGTTCTCCTCGTAGGTGCCCAAACGGCCTGCTATGTTCCAGTTCTTGGTGAAGGGACGGAAGTCCAGTCCGCCTGACATGCTTCCCATGTTGCCGAAGGTGTCCTGATGGCGCATGGCCAGATAGAAGGCTCCGTGCCCACCCATGGAGAGACCGGTGATGGCTCGGTTTGCCCTGTCGGCGATGGTGGAGTAGGCAGTGTCGATGTGTGCAACGAGTTCCTTGGCAACGAAGGTTTCGTAGCGGTATTCGGGAGTTACTGGGCTGTCGAAGTACCAGCTGTCGCGTGCTCCGTCGGGCATGACAACGATGAGGTTGTACTGGTCGGCCAAGCGTCCTACTGCACCGTCCTTTTTCCATACGGTGTGATTGCCGCCATGGCCGTGGAGCAGGTAGATGACGGGGTAGGACTGCTCAGTGCTGTACCCCTCGGGAGTGATGACGGTAACGAGGACGTCCTTATTCATGCTGTTGCTCCTAACGGCTATTTCCTTCTGCTCGAAGGCGAAGATACTCGTTGTGAGGAGCAGAAGAGCAAAGAGGGAAATGAGTTTCTTGGTTTTCATAGTGAGAAGCAGTCGTCTATGTATGGCGTTATTGCTTTGTTGTTAGTCTTTTTGGGTGATATGGCACGTTCAGATGCTTTCGTAGTAATCCAGGAATTCCTTGGGGAAGCGCACGGGCTTGTTCCTGTCCATGTTGAAGTAGTAGCCCACCTGGTGTGCCGTGCAGTAGATGCGTTCGCCCTCCACTATCTCTATTTCCGCCTCCCAACGGCTGGCTCCGGTCAGTGTTACGTTTATCCTGCCCGTGGGTTTGCTTTCCAGGGTGAGGGGACGCTTGTACATGATGTGCGTCTCGGCCAGTATGGGAGTGTTGTGCTCCTTCATCATCTCCTCCAGGGGGAAGTACTGGTCCAGGATGGCATTTCTGAGGTCCTCGAAGTATTTGGGGTAAACGGTGTTGCTGACAATGCCCATGTAGTCGGTGTCGTAGGTGTGTACCTTCACTGGGGCTTCCAGATAGAACTTCTTCTTGCTTTCCATAGTGTGTCTTAATATTATATATATAATATGGTATAGGCGTTCTAAACGAAATGAGGAGAACCATTGCTGATTCTCCTCGTTTGCGGTGCGGACGGGGCTCGAACCCGCGACCCCTAGCGTGACAGGCTAGTATTCTAACCAACTGAACTACCGCACCATTGTTGGTTGCTCCTTTCGGTTTGCGAGTGCAAAGGTATGATGTTTTTCCGAAACTACCAAATGTTTTGCAAAGAAAGTTGAAACTTTTCTTCATTATGCCCAACTTCCCGCCTTTGTGCCTTTGTGTCGTAGATGTGGTTCTCCGTTCGTCAAGGGACCACTGATGACACAGATGCGGCTGATATTCACAGATTGCAGTGTACATCAATTATCTGTCTCAATTGGTATTATCCGTGTCATCTGCGTGCATATCTTCGTGCTTATGTTTGGTGTCTCGGAAAATAGTATTAACTTTGCCATGAAATCCGTCGCCACTGGGGTGGTGTGAGGAAGGACTTTATTAAACCCAAATCGGTCATTAGACTGTTCTGCGCTAATGAAACCTTCTTTTTGTCATCTGTTTCGTCACTTCTCGGTTACAATGGAACCCCATTGCGCCCTCAAAGTGGCAAAACATCTGTTCAAAAATAAAAGCTATTATCATCATAACGCTAATGACCGATTTGGGTTAAAAAAGGTGTTATTGAGGTTACAAATCTATAAACAATATTTTATGAGGTATTATTTACACAATTCCTTGCGGGCGCTGTGTCTGTCCCTGGCAGTGCTCCTGTCCTTGCCCATGCTGGCGGTAGAGGTAATGATTGATGGGATAAACTATGACTTTGATTTAGAGGCAAAGCAGGCTACTGTTATAGCGAAGAGCAGTGGCAAGTATTCAGGTGAAATTGTTATTCCAGAGTCTGTGGAGCACGGGGGCACTGCCTATAGTGTGACGAGCATAGGGGAGTTTGCTTTCTTTAGTTGCTCTGGTTTGACCTCGGTTACTATCTCCAATAGTGTGACGAGCATAGGTGGTGTTGCTTTCAATGGTTGCTCTGGTTTGACCTCGGTTACTATCCCCAATAGTGTGACGAGCATAGGGGGTGGTGCTTTCAATGGTTGCTCTGGTTTGACCTCGATTGTAGTTGAGGAAGGAAATGCCGTTTATGATTCCAGAAATAACTGTAATGCAATAATAGAAACAGCATCAAACACTTTACATTCAGGTTGCAAAACCACAATTATTCCCAATAGTGTGACGAGCATAGGGTCTAGTGCTTTCTCTAGTTGCTCTGGTTTGACCTCGGTTACTATCCCCAATAGTGTGACGAGCATAGGGGATGATGCTTTCAGTTTTTGCGATGCTTTGACCTCGGTTACTATCCCCAATAGTGTGAAGAGCATAGGGGAGGAGGTTTTCGATTGGTGCTCTGGTTTGACCTCGGTTACTATCGGCAATAGTGTGACGAGCATAGGGAGTTATGCTTTCAGTTTTTGCGATGCTTTGACCTCGGTTACTATCCCCGAAAGTGTGACAAGCATAGGAAATAGAGCTTTCCAATATTGCTCTGGTTTGACCTCGGATGTAGTTGAGGAAGGAAATGCCGTGTATGATTCCAGAAATAACTGTAATGCAATAATAGAAACAACATCAAACACTTTACATTCAGGTTGCAAAACCACAATTATTCCCAATAGTGTGAAGAACTTAGGGGAGGGAGCTTTCTATGGTTGTGACAGTTTGACCTCGATTACTATTCCCGATAGTGTTATGAGCATCGGTGATGAAGCTTTCAGGAATTGTATTTAGAAGCCCAAAACAACCAAAAATAACCAGAAATAACCATTTGTAAACCTTTAATTATCAGTACATTCTAAAATTTAACACTTTCAGACTGCTTTTTGATGGTTCCCAAATTTCCACATATTTTTGAGACAT
>JAZRCG010000013.1:0-25441 GCA_045659645.1 Bacteroidaceae bacterium
CTGTCCCATCTGAGGAAAGTGTCAACAGCCACAGCATGGAATCAAGGATACCGTAAACATCAACAGTATGGATAGAGAAAAGGTGTAAATCTTTTCAGCTAATGAAGCAAAAAAACGTCTACTGAAATCAGGAAAAGACAGCTCTCACAAGCCCCCTTTTTGGTCCTCGGGACGTCAAGCCTCGGTCCTCGGGACGTCAAGGCCTTGTCCTCGGGAGGACCGACCTTTGTCCTCGGGAGGACCGTTTTTGTTCCTATTTATGTTGCTTTTTTCCGCTCAAGAGGATTTCAGGCAGATGAAACTTGTCTGTGTGCGCTTTTTTTTATAATTTTGTGCGTGTTTTCAGATGAATAATTCACCCCCGTCGGATAGTAATCATTTTATAAACCTTTTAAAAATATTATGCTTATGAAGAAAATTTTACTTTCATTAGTGGCCCTGTTTATGGGCATCGGTATGGCTGTGGCACAGTCTGAGGTTATTTATAGCCTTGAGCCTGCTAAAGGTTCGAATAATAGTTATGCAGGTAATTGTGATATTGATATCAATGGCCTTACCTGGAACCTGCAGGGTAATTCGCAACAGATTCCTTGGAGAATTGGTGGAAAGAGCATTACAAAGACGGATCGTACTCTTTACAGCAAGACTCCAATGATTGGTGACGTTGAAAAGGTTGTTCTTTCAGTAGGAACAATGAGCAGTATAACAGTAAACAGTACCAAGCTGTTGATTGCCGACAATCCAGAATTTGAGTCTGCATCGGAGGTTTCTGTTACCCTTGCAGCTAATAAGGATGTTGAAATACCAGTTTCTGCAGCGATGGGAGCATACTATAAGTTTGTCTTTAATGTTACAGTTGCGGGGTCTTCAAATAAGTACATTCAGATTAAGAAGGTAGATTTCTATGGAGCAAAGCCTGCTGATGCAGTAGACGCACCGGTGTTCAGTCTTGATGGCGGCGCTTATGTCGGTGTACAGACAGTTGAACTTTCTGCAGCTGAGGGTTGTGAGATTTATTATACTCTTGACGAAACAGACCCCACAACAGAAAGCACAAAGTACACAGCACCCATTACCATTGAGAAGACAACAACAGTAAAGGCAATTGCCGTTAAGGGAGGCGTTTCAAGCCTTGTTGCTACCGAGGTTTATAGCATTGTTGAACCTATGACTCTATCTGAAATTATTTCTGCAGCAACAAGCAATGAAACAGAAGTCGCTATTAATGTAGACGGTTGGCTTTGCTCTGCTGTAAAGGGAACGACCAATGCATACTTCACAGATGGTGAGGGTCTGGGCATTCAGTTGTATTCAAGTAACCATGGTTTCAAGGTAGGTGACAAACTTTCTGGTGTTGTCGTTGCTCCTCTTCTGCTCTACTTCGGTGCTCCTGAACTGAAGAACTTGAAGGCTAATGATGAGAATCTTACTATTACTCCTGGTCAGGAAGTGCCTGTACTGGAAATGAATGTAGCAGATCTTTCAGCTGCTAACTATGGTGCTTTGGTGGTTTTGAAGGGTCTGACATATAAGGCTGGCAAATTCTATCAGGGTGAAGCAGCCATTACTCCCTATAAGAATTTCATGACTCTGCCTACTTTTGAGGAGGGCAAGACTTATGATATCACCGGTATGGTAAGTTGGTATAATGTTTTGCAGATATGTCCCCGTACCGCTGATGATATTGTAGAATCAAATGCAACAGGCATCAACGACGTGAATGCCTCTATTCTTCCTGCCAACGGCAAGTTCGTGGAGAACGGCCGCGTAGTAATCGTTAAGGACGGCAAGAAGTATAACGTTGCCGGTCAGAACTTGAAGTAAATTGTACAATAAACCATCCTGCTTTTCCGTTGTCATATAAGACGGAGGCAGGAATGGTTGAATATGATGAAAAGGATATTGATGATATTTATGCTAATCGGTGTGCTGCTTGGAATGAAAGCAGCGACACCGATTGGCGTTTTCAGTCAACAATCATGTTTGGCTCATGCCGACACCGCCTATGTCCAGAAACAAAAGGACGAAAGCAAGGTGGTGCAGCGCAAGATGAGCCATTCCGCATATCCTGTGCGGATGCAAGTGGTGGGAAATGCCATCCGCTTGGACAGTCCGGAGAGTCAGATACTCCCCATCTACACGCAGAACGGAACCTTTTACCTGATAGTACGTCTCAACAAGGGCACAAATTGGCTAAACGGCCTGCCCAAAGGGAAGTATTTCATCAACAACAGGTTGCTGGCAATAAAGTAGCTAATCCTATGGCATTATGGCTCTGTATGGAGTAGGCATGCCCGATATTATATATATATGGAAGAGATAATAGCAAAAGTCCCCAGAGAACTGATAAAGGCAGAACTGACCGAAGAGCGCAAGTTGCGCCGCACCAACAAGAGTGGTAACGACGTCTATATCGTCACATGGCAGGATGCGCCAAATACGCTTCGCGAGATAGGCCGTCTTCGCGAGATAGCATTCCGCGCCGCAGGCGGCGGTTCTGGCAAAAGCATGGACCTGGACGAGTTTGATACTTGCGACAATCCCTACAAGCAGCTTATCGTATGGGATCCCGAAGAGGAGGAAATACTGGGAGGTTACAGATATATATTAGGTAAGGATTGGCAGGTGGATGCCGATGGCCAGCCGCTGTTGGCCACCAGCCACATGTTCCGCTTCTCGGACAAGTTCATGCAGGAATATGCTCCCTATACAGTGGAGCTGGGCCGCTCTTTCGTAACGCTGGAGTATCAGAGTAGCCGCATGGGCACCAAGGGCCTGTTTGCCTTGGACAACCTGTGGGACGGACTGGGAGCCGTCACCGTAATAGAGCCGGATGTGCGTTACCTTTTCGGCAAGTTTACCATGTATCCCTCGTACGACCGTCTGAGCAGGGATATGATTATCTATTTCCTGAACAAGCATTTCCCCGACCCAGATAATCTGATAAAGCCGATAGAACCGCTACATTACGAGCACGACACAACGCCGTTCAAGGAGCTCTTCGTTGAGGACGAGTTCAAGGCGGACTACCGAATACTGAATAAGGCTGTTCGTGACCGTGGCCTGAACATCCCGCCACTGGTCAATGCCTACATGGGCCTGTCTCCCACCATGAAACTCTTTGGCACCGCTATAAACGACGAGTTTGGAAATGTGGAGGAAACCGGAATCCTGATAGCCGTAGACGAGATTTTGGAGGAGAAGCGTGTCCGCTACATTGACAGTTTTGCTGCCGAGCATCCGGAACTGGTCAATATAACCTCTGGTGCAAACAAGGTGTTCTATTCCACAGGTGGGGAGTGCAAGTAACTCCTGAGTAACTTATCCAAAAGTAGATATTACATTAGATGAATTGGGAACAATTACTTTCCAACAGGAGACTCGGACAGGAACACCAGCAACATAGTGCGGACGACCGCACAGAATTTCAGCGTGATTACGACCGTCTGATTTTTTCTGCGCCTTTCCGTCGCCTACAGAACAAGACTCAGGTCTTTCCTTTGCCGGGAAGCATCTTCGTGCATAACAGACTGACGCATTCCCTGGAGGTAAGCAGCGTAGGCCGCTCACTGGGCAATGACGTTAGCCGTGCCCTGCTGGAGCGCCATCCGGAACTGAAGGATACACATTTCATGGAGTTGGGAAGCATTGTCTCGGCGGCATGCCTAGCTCATGATTTGGGCAACCCCCCCTTTGGGCATAGTGGAGAAAAAGCCATAGGTACCTATTTCAGCGAGGGAAACGGACGCTTCCTGAAAGAATACAAATGCGATGAAACGGGCGATTCGCTCACCGAGGACCAGTGGAACGACTTGGTAAGCTTCGAGGGAAATGCCAATGCCTTCCGTCTGCTCACGCATCATTTCAATGGCAGGCGAAAGGGCGGTTTCGTGATGACCTACAGTACCCTGGCCTCTATCGTGAAGTATCCGTTCAGCAGCAACTTGTCCAATGGCAAGAGAAAATTTGGATTCTTCCAAGCCGAGAAGGAATCCTATCTGAGGATAGCCGAGGAATTGGGTATCAAACGCCTTGAAAGTCCGGAGGGAACACTGAAATTTGCACGTTATCCGCTGGTGTACCTTGTGGAGGCAGCCGACGATATCTGCTATGAGATTATGGACATAGAGGATGCCCATAAGCTGAAGATTCTCACTACCGATGAGACCAAGGATCTCCTGCTTGCCTATTTCTCTGACGAGCAAAAGCAGCACATCATACAGCGCATGTCCACAGTGGACGACAGCAACGAACAGATTGTTTACCTGCGCTCCTGTGTCATAAACACATTGGAAACAGAGTGTGTCAGAGTATTCGTAGAGAACGAAGATAGGATTCTTGCTGGAGAATTTCAGGGAAGCCTCATAGACCATATAGACGCTGTTCCCCGCGAGGCATACAAACGCTGCGAGAAGATCAGTTATTCCCGTATCTATAATAGCAAGGATGTTATGGACATAGAGATTGCCGGTTTCAAGGTAATCACCACTCTTATAGACCTGATGGTGCAAGCGGCAATACACCCCAACAAGGCTTTCTCGCAGTTGCTCATAAACCGTGTTTCCACACAATACGACATAAAGGCTCCGACCCTCTATGGCAGGATAATGGCAGTATTGGATTACATATCAGGGATGACCGATGTCTTTGCCATGGACATGTACCGCAAGATAAACGGCATGTCCATCCCCACACTATAATTTGATAATAATGATATTCCCGATGAAATCTGTTAAGATCGTAAATAAGTCGCGTCACCAACTTCCGCAATACTCCACCAGGAGCAGCGCCGGCTTGGATTTGAGGGCAAATGTGGAGGAGCCTGTGCTTCTTAGACCGTTCCAGCGTGCACTGATACCTACAGGCCTGTATATTTCCTTGCCAGAGGGTTATGAAGCGCAGGTCAGACCCCGTAGCGGATTGGCTTTGAAGTATGGCATTACCGTATTGAATACTCCAGGAACCATAGATGCTGATTACCGTGGCGAGGTCGGTGTGATATTGGTCAACTTGGGACAAGAGGACTTTGTCGTTAACGATGGAGAGAGGATAGCCCAAATGGTTGTTGCCAAGTACGAGCAGGTAGAACTTCTGCCAGTGGAGGCATTGGACGACACCGAGCGTGGAGCGGGTGGTTTTGGTCATAGTGGCATTAAATGAGAATAGTTTACACCATACTGCTTTCACTTCTGTGCCACGTGTCCGTAGCACAGACACGATTAGACTATTTCCTGACTGAAGCGGCAAAGAACCGCATGCTTGGGAAGTGGTCCACAGCAGCAGATCTTTATCGTCATTGTCTGGAAATAGACTCCTGCTCGGCCGAGGCTCTGTACCAAATGGGGCGTATCAGTTTTTATCTCAGGCAGGACAGTACAGGTTTGGACTATTTGTACAGGGCAGTAGAAAAGGACCCTGACAATACATATTACATAGAGCCTCTGGTGGCAATATTGTTGCGCCAGGGATGTGAAGACGAGGCTCTGCCGTTGCTGGAGCACATAAGCCGCTTGCAGACAAAACGTTCGGATGTGTTGTATCATCTGGCTAACCTTTACGCCAAGACGGAACGGATAGAGGATGCTATCAAGGCCTATGACCGTTTGGAACTGCTTGAGGGCAAGATGTCCAGCCTGACCAATGAAAAGTTCATGCTGTACATGCAGATGGGAGATAGTGTCAGGGCCTTTGCCGAATTGCAGAGCCTGTGCGACGAGTTTCCTGCTGACCTGTACCATAAGGTCAATATGGGCAGTTATTATCAGCAGCTGGGTAATTTCCAGAAGGCTATGGAGATTTATGAAGAGGTTCGTGAGGTGGATCCCCAGAACATTCCATTGCAGATGGCCATGCTTGACTACTACCTGATGCAAGGTATGGACAGCCTTTATGAGGTTACCAGAGACTCTATCCTGTACGCTCCAAATACCGAGACCGAAAAACGTGTGCTTCTTATCCAGCAGATGATACAGCGAATGTCGTCTGATTCGGTGGAAATAGATCGTATAACCGAACGTTTTGAACGAGTTGCAAGTATAGACTCTGCCAATGTCGAGTTGTTGAGCATGTATGCTGCCTTTCTGGATTATACAAAGAGACCACAGCAGAAGTTGCAGGAGATAATGTCTCGTGTACTTGCTATTGAACCAGACAATGAGATGGCAACACAATGGTTGCTCCAATATTATGCCGTTGGTAGGGACTACCGCTCTTTGGAGGAGATATGCCGTCGTGGAATCAACTATCATCCGGAAGAAATAGTCTATTCCTATTTCCTGGGCATGATCCTCTATGAAGGTGCCAAATACGACGAGGCTTTGGAAACATTGGACAAGGGTTTGAAGATGCGCTCCAGTGAGACACGTCTTGCAATGGTTTCCGATGCTTTTACCATCAAGGGCGATGTCTATTATAAGATGGAACGTTATCATGAGGCCTTTGAGGATTACGACTCAGCTCTGGTTTACAACAAGGATAATATCCTTTGCCTGAATAACTACGCTTACTTCTTGTCGTTGCGTAACGAGAATTTGGCCAAAGCTGAGGAAATGAGTTACCGTACCATCAAGGCAGAACCTGACAACAAGACCTATCTGGATACCTATGCCTGGATATTGTTCCAGCAGGGCAAGTTTGCTGATGCCCAGCGGTATATGGACAAGGTGGTTCCCCGTGACAGTACGGAGGAGTTCCTGATGAAGGACGAGCATACAACCAGCGCCATCCTGGAACATGCTGCCGATGTGGCATGGATGAATGGAGATGCTCAGTGGGCAATCTGCCTATGGCAGCTGGCAGTAAAACGAGGCGATGCAGATGCTACACCCATGTTGAACAAGAAGGCTCGTAAGAAGAAATATTATCCGCAGAAGAAATGAAAATGAGGTATTGTCTATACGTATTATGTTGTGTCATGCTGTTGGGCATGGCTTCGTGCTCTTCAAGCAGAAAAGCCTCAGTTGAGGCGCCACTTGCCACTTCCGCCTGGAAGGATGGTGAAGCTGTAGTTGCCAAGGGCGATATGTGTCTGTCTGTCAACGGAGGAAAGGACACTAAACTGTCTGTCACCTTGCGAATGAAGCGCAACGATGTTATACAGATAAATGCCACCTATTTTTTAGGTATTCAAATCGGAACCGTAGAACTTACGAGGGATAGTGTGCTTGTTGTAAGCAGAGCCACTCGCCAGTATGCTGTTTTCAAATATCCCGAACTATCTCTTCTCTTAGGGCGAGGCGTTACATTTGATGATATGCAGAATATATTTTGGGGCGAGGCATCTGAGTTTAAGGTAAAGGGAGTGGACTGGAAGTACGGTTCTTTCGTCAATTTGCAGGACGGGCGCAGGTTGCCAAGTGATGTAAGTGTGAAATTCAGCCGAGCCTCCACATCCGTAAATCTACGCCTCTCTGTGTCTGATTATAGGTTTGAGGATGATTGGATATCAAGGACAAAAGTAAATTCTTCTAAATACACGTTTTTAACAACGGAGCAGATAGTTGGATTGTTAAAAATGCTAATGGGAAACTAAGATGAATCCTGTGGTTTCTTTTCTATTGCGTTGTGTGTGTGTGCTTATGTTGGTATTTGCTGCCAGCATGGGCGAGGTGTCCGCACAAAACAGCAAAAAGGTAAAGGACTTGAAGGCTCAAAAGACACGCCTTCAGAAGAATCTGAAGAAGTCACAGCAGGATCTTGTCAAGACAGGCAAGGACGTGAAGGATGGCAAATCATACCTTCACCACATAGACCGCCAGTTGGAAAACCGGTTGGAACATATTCGCACCATGGAGGGCGAGATGGATAGCATAGACTCTGAGGTAAAGGTCCTTGATACGGATATTAAGTCTTTGGACAGGCAGTTGACCGACAAGAAGCAGAAGTACATTCATGCCCTGCGTCTGTCATACTTTTACCCCAAGATAGACAATCCGTTAATCTTCGTCCTCAGTTCCAAGAATCTGACTCAGATGTATCGCCGTGCACGTTATATCAGGGAATATGCAAGGTCACAGCATAATCTGGGCAGGCAGGTGCAGCAGAAGCAAGGTCAACTGATGGATGCCCAGAATTCCTTGTTGGCGGCCAAGAGCAAGAAGGCGGTACTCTTGGAGGAAGTAATGCGTCAGCGCAAGAAACTGAATGACAAGCAGGCGCGCCAGCAACAATATATCCGCAATCTGGAGCGTCGCGAGGACAATCTTCGTGCCAAGGTTTCCAAACAGCAGAAGGAACTGGCCTCGCTAAATAAGAAAATAGACGATTTAATCGCTTATGAAATAGAGCAGGCAAGGAAGCGTGCCGAGGCCGAAGCAAAGCGAAAAGCACTGGCCGAAGCAAAGAAACAGGCTGCCAAGGCCACGCCGAAGACGGGAGCATCCAAGTCAACGCCCAAACCAGCCTCGCCTGCTAAGACGACGAAGCCTCAGCCAAAATCTACTTCCAATTCGTGGCTTACTTCAGACGAAAAGAAGTTGGAGGGAACCTTCCTGCAGAATAAAGGCCGGCTGCCAGT
This sequence comes from Bacteroidaceae bacterium, assembly GCA_045659645.1. Taxonomy (GTDB): domain Bacteria; phylum Bacteroidota; class Bacteroidia; order Bacteroidales; family Bacteroidaceae; genus Physcousia. The sequence goes on from JAZRCG010000013.1 coordinate 8,516, forward strand.
CCCCATTACCGGACAATATCGTATAGGCAACAGATATGGCGCTTATAGTGTACCTGGGTTGAAGAATGTTAAGTTGGACAACAAGGGAATCAATTATGTAGGAAAGGCTGGTGCCCGTGCCCGTTGCATCTATGACGGTGTAGTGACGGCTGTATTCCAGTTCTCCGGTTCCAAGAATGTGCTTGTGCGACATGGAAGCTACATTTCCGTCTACTGCAATCTCTCTTCTGTTATCGTTAAGAAGGGACAGAAGCTCAAGGCCAGGGACCTTATAGGTACAATAGCCAAGGACGATTCCGGAAACTCTGTGCTGCATTTCCAGTTACGTAAGGAAACTACCAAACTCAATCCAGAATTGTGGATTGGAAAATAACAGTTTCACCTTATTCTTATTCTGTGTTCATAAGTCTCCAGAAATGTCCTCCCGAGGACTGGGATGAGACAACCCGAGGACCGAAGCGAGAGTTCCCGGTACTTTCGCCTCGGTCCTCGGGAGGACCAAATATGGTTCCCAGTGAGCACTCCTTGGGTAATCCGCTTTTGTCAATTAGCAAAGGCTGGCATTGATATGCGGTAGAACACGGTTCCTCTGTCACAACTTCAGGTCTTTGAGCATGTCTATGTATATGTCAATGGCCTCTTGTATTTCGCTGATTTTAATGAATTCATCGGCCGTATGGCTGCGCGAGCTTTCGCCGGGTCCCATTTTCATGGATGGGAATCGCATCAGTGCCTGGTCGCTGAGTGTGGGGCTGCCAAATGGTACTCTGCCCAAGGCTATGGCTTTCTGGACTAAAGGATGCTTGACATCTATGCCAGAGGAAGAGAGACGGAAACTGCGGGGGACCACTGTGCTTTTCACGTTTTTTTGTATGATGTCATATAGTTCCTCGTTGGAATACAATTCGTTGCTGCGGACATCCACGGTGAATTGGCATTCCGATGGGACCACATTATGCTGAGTGCCGGCATTTACTATGGTAACTGTCATTTTTACAGGACCAAGGAGTGTACTCTCTTTAGGGAAGTGATAGTTCCTGAACCACGCTATGTCGTCCATGGCATGGTATATGGCATTGTCTCCTTCGTTTCTGGCAGCATGTCCTGCAACTCCATGGGCAGTTAGGTCCAGGACCATCAATCCTTTTTCGGCAATGGCGGGTTGCATGCCGGTTGGTTCTCCGACCAGAGCCACATCTATTTTCGGCAGCACTGTCAGCAAATGCTCCATTCCGTTCTTTCCGCTAACTTCCTCTTCAGCACTGACGGCCAGTATGAGGTTATATGATAATGGTGTGTCTTTCAAAGCCCTGAATGCTTGAATCAAAGATACCAACGAGGCGCCATCATCGTTGCTCCCCAATCCGTAGATGCAATCGCCCTCTATTGTAGCCTTGTTAGCTTCTCGTTTCCACGTAGCTGTAGGTCTGACTGTATCAATATGTGCGTTAAGCATAAGAGTAGGTTTTTCTTCAGAATAGCCGGAGGCAGCACTCCAGAGATTGTTTCCCACTCGCTGGACAGGTAAGCCGTATTCCTGCTCCAGAACTGTTTTTAGCATGTCAGTGGCATCCTTTTCTTCTCTGCTGATACGAGGGATTTCCAAGAGACGGCAAAGAAGATCTGCGGCATCCTGTGTGAGGTTCTTAGTGTCCATAGTATTCTAATTGTCTGTATTCACAGAGCAAAGTTAGTCTATTTTGTTGCAATATTGAAATTATTTTTGCGTTTATTCTCCCTATCTGCATGGAAAATGCTATCTTTGTGCGTGAATAAAAGAACAACACCATGCAGAATTTCAGTCCCTTACCAGTTCTCGTACACGAGCAGGCACGGATATATGGCGACAGAGTGGCCATGCGTTACCGTGACTACTCGGAGGGTATATGGAAGGATATTTCCTGGAATGAATTTTCGGCACGTATCAGCAAACTCTCCACATCCATGCTTGCCCTCGGCGTGCAGGAGCAGGAGAATGTTGCGGTTTTTTCGCAGAATATGCCCGAAATGCTGCTTGTGGACTTTGCCGCCTATGCCATAAGGGCTGTGACTATACCGATGTATGCTACCAGCAGCGAGATGCAGGTGAAATACATGGTTAGTGATGCTAATATACGATACGTGTTTGTAGGAGAGCAGGAACAGTACGATATCGCCTTCCGAGTTCTGAAGCATGGTTCGTCCCTGGAAAAACTCATCATCTTTGACAAATCTGTTGTAAGGAATCCAGAGGACCAGATAAGCCTCTACTTTGAAGACTTTCTGATGCAAGGCAACGTAGGTCTTCTGCCTGAGGTTCAACGAAGGACCGCAGCAGTCCAGCCTTCTGATTTGGCCAATATACTCTATACAAGTGGAACGACAGGACTTTCCAAGGGAGTCATGCTGACACACAGGATGTACAGCACGGCCTTGTCGGCACATTACGGGGTATTCCCGTTGTCGGACAAGGATGTGGTTCTCAATTTCCTGCCGTTTACCCATGTGCTGGAGCGTGGTTGGGCATATTTGTGCATAGCAAACGGATGTACCCTGGCGGTTAATCTGCGACCTGCAGACGTGTTGCAATCCATGCGCGAGGTGCATCCAACTTGTATGTGTGCCGTACCCCGTTTCTGGGAAAAGGTATATGATGGCGTGATGGACAGGATTGAAAAAAGCAGTCCTGTGCAGAAATCCCTGTTGCTTGAGGCCTTGCGTGTAGGTCACGAATACAATGTGGATTACAAGATGAAGGGCATGACTCCACCCATGGGGTTGCGCATGCAGTATTCGTTGTACGAAAGCACAATTATTGCATTCTTGAAGAAGCAGCTGGGGCTGGAACGCGCCAACTTCTTCCCTACGGCAGGCGCGGCAGTGCCTCCCAAAGTGGAGGATTTTGTACGCTCGGCAGGTTTGCGTATGGTGGTCGGCTATGGTCTCACGGAGAGCACGGCAACCGTAAGCATAGACCATTTGGACAAGAAAACTTCTCTCGGAAGCGTGGGCCGTATTCTTGATGGTGTGGAAGTAAGCTTCGGGGAAAACAACGAAATCCTCCTGCGTGGAGATACCATAACCAAGGGCTATTACCGCAAGGCTGAGGTGACGGAACGCTGTATAGATGCCGACGGCTGGTTTCATACAGGTGATGCTGGCTACATCAAGGACGGAGAACTATTCCTAACAGACAGGATAAAGGATATGTTCAAGACCAGCAACGGCAAATACATTGCCCCCCAGCTCATAGAGTCCAAGTTGTGCGTAGACAAATACATAGACCAGATAGTAGTGGTGGCAGAGCAGCGCAAGTTCGTCTCTGCTTTGGTGATTCCGCAGTATGACTTGCTAAAGGAGCTTGCCAAGGACTATGGTGTGGAGTGCCACAGTAACGAGGAACTTTGCGCCAACCCACGAGTGGTGAAATTCATGATGTATCGTATAGAGACACTACAACAAGAATTTGCACATTACGAACAGATAAAGAGAATAACCTTGCTACCCGAACCTTTCAGTCTGGAGAAAGGGGAACTGACCAACACGCTCAAGGTGAAGCGTGCGGTCCTATACAATAACTATCGGGAGCAGATAGAAAAGATGTACGAAGAAGAATGATTACACAAGACCAATTGAAAGGGGTTCAGGAGAGAGTAGAACAGCTGAACCATTACTTGAACATTCCTGCAAAGAAAATGCAGTACGAGGAGGAACAGCTCCGGACACAGGCTCCCGAGTTCTGGGAAGACCAAAAGCGAGCCGAGGAACAGATGAAGGTGGTAAAAGGCCTGGAGAAATGGATCAAGGGCTATCAGGAGGTTAGCACCCTGGCCGACGAACTGGCAACGGCATTTGACTTTTATAAGGAAGAACTGGTTACCGAACAGGAGGTGGACGACCTCTATGCCCGTGCCATTACATCCATAGAGGAACTTGAACTGAAGAACATGCTCCGCAAAGAGGAGGACTCGATGGATGCCGTGCTTAAAATCAATTCAGGTGCCGGTGGTACCGAGGCACAGGACTGGGCACAGATGCTCATGCGAATGTATATGCAGTGGGCCGACAAGAACGGCTACAAGATACGTATTGCCAACCTCCTTGAGGGCGACGATGCCGGAATAAAGTCATGTACACTTGAACTTGAGGGCGAGTTTGCATACGGATACCTGAAGAGCGAGAATGGTGTTCATCGCCTGGTCCGCGTTTCTCCCTATAATGCCCAGGGCAAGCGTATGACCTCCTTTGCTTCGGTGTTCGTCACCCCCTTGGTGGACGATACCATCGAGGTTAACATCGAGCAGGCACGTATATCATGGGATACCTTCCGCAGTTCCGGTGCCGGTGGCCAGAACGTAAACAAGGTGGAGTCTGGTGTCCGCCTCCGTTACATGTACAAGGACCCCTATACTGGCGAGGAGGAGGAAATCCTCATCGAGAACACCGAGACACGAGACCAGCCCAAGAACAAGGAAAACGCCCTCCGTCTCCTTCGCTCCATGCTCTATGACAAGGAACTTCAGCACCGCATGGAGGAGCAGGCCAAGATAGAGGCAGGCAAGCGCAAGATAGAGTGGGGCAGCCAGATCCGCAGTTATGTCTTTGACGACCGTCGTGTCAAGGACCACCGCACCAACTATCAGACCAGCGATGTCGGTGGTGTCATGGACGGCAAGATAGACGCCTTTATCAAGGCATATCTGATGGAGTTTGGCGGCGAATAGTCCGTGTGTAAAGATAAGTTTTCAGAACCAACCTAAGTTCAATAATGGCGCATTACGAGACAGAGAGGAAGTTTCTCGTTGTCGGCGAGTACAAGTCGCAAGCCTACAATGCCACTCGCATACAGCAAGGCTACATTGCCAGCGGCAATGGCCGTACCGTGCGTGTGCGTATCCGTGGCGACAAGGGTTACCTGACTATCAAGGGACCCAGTGGCCTTGCCGGCCTTACACGCTACGAGTTTGATACGGAGATTCCTCTGGACGATGCCCGCGACCTGATGCAGATATGCGAACCGGGCATCATCGACAAGACTCGTTTTCTGGTAAAGTCGCCCGATGGTCGTCATGTTTGGGAGATAGACGAGTTCTATGGCGATAATGAAGGTCTTGTGTTGGCAGAAGTGGAACTTTCCAGCGAGGACGAGCATTTCCTCAAGCCCGACTTCGTTGGCCGCGAGGTTACGGGCGACCGTAGGTTCTACAACAGCCACATGCGCAACTACCCCTATAAATTATGGAAAGAGGAAATTTCGGAAGCAAGATAGGTGCCGTCTTGGCCTCGGCAGGCAGTGCCGTGGGTCTCGGCAATATCTGGCGTTTCCCCATGGAGTGTGGCAGCAATGGTGGTGCTGCATTTATTTTGATATATCTGCTATGCGTGTTCTTTTTGGCCATGCCGGTCATGGTAGCAGAGTTTGTCATTGGTCGTTCCAGCCGCTCCAATGCGGTGGGTTCGTACAGGGTCCTGGCACCGGGAAAACCTTGGGTGGTTTCCGGTTTCATGGGCGTACTTGCCGGTTTTCTAGTATTGTCATACTATAGTGTCGTGGCAGGCTGGACCTTGGACTATACGTTCGAGTCCTTGACCGGAAGTTTGATGTCTGAGTCGGATTTCGGACGTTTCTTCTCCGACTTCGTGAGCAATCCCTGGCGTCCAGTCATCTTTCTTTCTCTGTTCCTGCTGCTGACGCATTGCGTTGTTGCTACCGGTGTAGAGAAAGGCATAGAGAGGTACAGCAAGATAATGATGCCAATGCTGCTTGTTATAATCCTGGTATTGGCTGGTTTTTCCATGTTTATGCCCAATGCCATTGAGGGTGTCCGTTTCCTGCTTACTCCGGATTTCTCCAAGGTAACAAAGGATGTTGTCCTCAGCGCCATGGGTCAGGCGTTCTTCTCCTTGAGTGTGGGTATGGGCACTTTGGCCACCTATGCCAGTTACTTCAATAAGGAGACCAAGTTGCTCCCCTCTGCCATTGGCGTATGTACGATAGATACCCTTGTGGCAATTTCTGCAGGTTTCATCATCTTCCCTGCGGTATTCAGTGTCGGTGTCAGTGCCGATTCCGGTCCGGGACTGGTCTTTATCACCTTGCCCTATGTGTTTCAGGAAGCATTTGGTTCGGTTCCGGTTTTCGAGTACGCCTTCTCAGGCCTGTTTTACATCTTGTTGCTTTTGGCTGCCCTAACCAGCAGCATTTCCATGCACGAGATAAGTACGGCATACATTCACGAGACATTCAAGCTCAGCCGTCCCAAGGCCGCAACCATCGTTACGGTCATCTGCCTTGTCATGGGAGTGGCATGCAGCCTGTCCTTTGGCGTGTGGAAGGATGTTACCGTCATGGGACGTGGTTTCTTTGACCTGTTTGATTTCATTACAGCCAAGTTCCTCATGCCTCTTGGCGGTCTGCTCATCTGTACCTTTGTGGGTTGGGATATGAACAAGAAACTTGTTGCAGCAGAGCTTGATTCACGGTTCACCTCGTTGCTCATGATTCTGTTCAGTTGGGTAGCACCTATAGGCATAGGTATTATATTTGTTTATGGTTTGATTAGCGGATAATGGAAAAGCATGTAAACTTCAGTTCCCGTATGGGAGCCATCTTTGCTGCGGCAGGCAGTGCTGTGGGATTGGGTAATATATGGCGTTTCCCTATGTTGGTTGGCGACAATGGCGGTGCGGCATTCATTCTTATATATATTCTGTCTATATTGCTCATCGGCATACCTATCATGGTGGGCGAGTTCGTTATTGGTCGCCACACACAGAGCAATATGATAGATGCATTTCGCCAGTTGGCTCCAGGCAAGTGGTGGCGTATCATAGGCTTTATGGGCATAGGTGTGGCATTCCTGATACTGAGTTACTATATCGTGGTCAGTGGTTGGACGCTTTATTATGCCTATAGCAGTTTCACTGGAGCACTGTCGGACCCTTCTTGTGATTACGAGGCATTTTTCAACAATTACGTGGCCAATCCTTGGCTCTGTCTTCTGTCTGCCGTCATATTTATGCTTTTGACTCACCTGATTATCATACGTGGGGTGCGTGATGGTATAGAGAAATGTTCCAAGGTGCTCATGCCCATGCTTCTGCTTATCATCGGCATATTGGTGGTGTGTACATTCAGTATGCCAGGTATCCACAAGGGTATTTCCTTCCTGCTGAAGCCCGACTTTTCCAAGTTGACCATTTCTGTGGTTTTGGATGCCATGGGGCAGGCATTCTACTCATTGTCAGTGGCCATGGGCTGCTTGTGCACCTATGCAAGTTATTTTGGCCGCAACACCCGTCTGGTTTCTTCCGCACTGAGCGTAAGTTCTATAGACACTTCTGTGGCCATTTTAAGCGGTTTCATCATCTTTCCTGCTGTCTTCTCTGTTCCCGGAGTAGAGGCCAATGCCGGTCCTGGCCTGGTGTTCCAGACCCTGCCTTATGTGTTTAATATGTCGTTTGGCAATGTTCCATTCCTGGCCTACATATTCAGCGGATTGTTTTATGTGCTGCTCTTCCTGGCGGCTTTGACAAGTGCAATATCCTTGCACGAGGCAGTAACGGCCTATGTGCATGAGAATTGGAAACTGCCCAGAAAGAAGGCTTCAACCATTGTTTCAGTGGCTTCCATGTCGCTTGGCGTTTTCTGTTGCCTGAGTTTCGGAGTACTGAGTCATTGGACAGTGTTTGGGCTTACTATCTTTGATTTGCTCGATGTGGTTTCTTCCAATATAATACTGCCCCTTGGCGGAGTGCTGCTGGCTCTGTTTGTCGGCTGGTACCTCAGCAAGGCATTGGTGCGCCGGGAAATTACCAACGACGGACAAGTGTCGCAACGCGTATTCCCCATCATCATGTTCCTGCTGCGTTGGGTTGTCCCGATTGCCATTCTTTCCATGTTTGTCAAGGGGGTTATGGAGATGATAGGTATTTAGTATGAAGAGGCGAGGATGGTTCAAGCGCTCTCAACTATGGTTCCTTCTCATAGTTCTGAATGCTTGCTTGGTGGTATTGGGTGCAATATTCCTGTCCAAGTACAGGAATAGCAAGAATGTTGGAGTGGGGGAGAGCATCACCACCCTTTCCAATACCAAATCTCCATCCGCCTCTCCCCAATACTATGCAGTTGATGTAGTCCAGCCGGATTCTTTCTTTTTTGACCCCAATGTGGCAGATAGCACCCAGTTGCTGCGTCTTGGCCTGGCACCGTTTCAAGTGCGTAGCATTTATCGCTATCGTGCCAAGGGTGGACGATTCAGTACCAAGGACGATTTCCGCCGAGTCTATCGTCTGACCAATGAGCAATGGGAGCGCCTGTCGCCCCTAATCCGTATAGACCGTAAGTATCAGCTTGTAGATGTTCCGCAGAATGCACCACGAACCTATTCGCCGCGCAATGAAAGGGCGTATGTTGCAGATGCAGCCGCCAAATCGTCCGACGAGATTGTGGATTCTGCTTTGCCGGAACCTATGCCCCGTCCTGCTTATCCCATAAAACTGACCGGCGATGAAACCATAGATATAAATATCGCCGATAGTGCCCAATTGTGCCGTGTGCCAGGCATAGGTCCCTATTTTTCACGTAGGATAGTTTGGTATAGGCAACGTCTTGGCGGTTATGTCTCTACGGAGCAATTGCTGCAGATAGAGGACTTCCCTGCCGATGCTATAGCCTGGATGATTGTTGCAGACACCGCCGGAGTCCGTAAACTGGAGGTAAACCATCTGAGCACCAGAAAACTGATGAAGCATCCCTATATGGGCTATTATCGTGCTCAGGAGATTGCCGACTATCGTCGTGTTCATGGTCCCATCCGTGATGCAGAGGCACTAAAGACTCTGCCCCATTTCACCCACGAGGATATTCAGCGGTTGCTGCCTTACCTGTCCTTTGAGTAATCTTTCTTTTTTCAATAGCAGAATTGCTGCATCGTTGAAGTTTATTCTCCATCTGCCAAATGTCTTGCTTTGGGCAGAACGGTGAGATTTCATCCATTGTCCTGTTCGGATGCTGACTTGCCCCCATTCATGCCCTCGGGAGGACAGGGGCTTGACGTCCCGAGGACCGACCCTAGAGTTCCCGGTTCTTTCGCCTCGGTCCTCCCGAGGACCATTTTTGCCCCCTGGCAGTGCTTCATGTATATGCTCTTAGGTTTAGTTGCACTCTGCCTGTTTTATGTAGCAATAGACCCATATCCACCTTTCTATTACTACGAATAAACGTTAAAATCACGCCGATGTCGCAAAATTCCAATATCTAAGTATTGCGATATTCGTGGGCATTCTATTACTTTGCCCTTGCAAACACACCATTATACCATTATCTGTATATGAAACGCAATGAGAATACACTTACCCGATTGGAGTTCGAAGTGATGAACATCCTCTGGGATCTGGACCGCCCTGCCTGTGCATGGGATGTGCTTGGAAGATGGGCAGAACCCAAGCCGGCCTATACCACGGTGGCAACCTATCTGAAGGTGCTCTACGAGAAGGGATATTTGGATTTTTCCAAAAATAAGGGCGAGGGCAAGACTCACATGTACGAACCTCTTGTTTCGCGTGCCGAGTACACGCGCAGAACCATGCAGGATGTGAAGAAGAACTTCTTTGGCGGCAGCCTGAAGTCCATGTTCAGCTATTTCATACGCGAAGAGAAACTTACACCCGAGGAAATCCGCGAACTCCTGTCTTCGGTGGAGGAGGATGAATAGCAGTAAGCTGTCTGGTTACCCTAAACATTCGACTTCTTCCCCCAAAAAACTACCTTTGTCTATGTTAGAGGCAATATTTCTTTATTCCATACGCTCCGCTTTTGTGCTGACACTGCTCTACGTGCCATACATGCTCATTCTCAGGAAGGAGAGCTTCTTCCGTCTGAACAGGGCGGTACTCCTGCTCATACTCCTGTTCTCCGTGGTACTTCCCGTGCTGGATGTCCACTTCTTGTCATTGGACAGCCATCCTGTGGTTCAGGCCACCAAGGACCAAATGCTGCAGGTAGGCATACCCGTGCATGGATACCACCTTTTGCCGGAACTGGATGTACAGGCACGGCATGTCCCGACTCAGATTTCCTGGTTCCGCATCGTTTCCGTGCTCTTCTCTCTTGTGGCTATGGCCATTCTCCTGTGGCGGACAGTGCAGGTTCTGCGTATGAACCACGAGGTGACATGTGGCAGCCTTTGGCATGAGGTAGAGGGCGGTGTCCACATACATTGCCGCGGAGGCGAGGTGTCGCCGTTCAGTTGGATGAACCATGTGGTAATATCGGAAAAGGACTTCCACGAGAACGGGCGTGAAATCCTCCTGCACGAAACCGGCCATATTCGCGCACTTCATTCATGGGACCTGCTTCTGCTATCTGCCGTGCAGATACTGCAATGGTGGAATCCATTGGCCTATGTGCTTGGCATGAGCCTAAGGGATGTACATGAATACGAGGCCGACGACAATGTCCTCCGACATGGTGTCTCGGCACGTGAATATCAGTTGCTGCTTATAAAAAAAGCTGTTGGCGCCCGCTCCTACACTTTTGCCAACAACTTCAATCATAACTTAACCTTAAAACGTATCATTATGATGCAAAAATCCAAATCCAGTGTGTGGATGCGCAGCAAGGTGCTGTACATCATCCCCATGGCAGGCCTGGCACTCAGTGCCTTTGCCACCAGTGAACCAGCGTCCCCTTCCGGCAGCAACATTGCCAAAGACGAGGACAAAGTTATTAAAATTTCGTCATCTGTGCAAGAAGGCCATGGGATTTCTACTCTTCCCATGCAAACAGACGGCAAGGATGTTGTCTATCTTCTGGACGGCAAGGAGGCGTCCGGCGACGTGATTCGCAACTTGCCTACTCTGGACATCGCTTCCATGACGGTAATCAAGAATGGCGATGCATCCAAGTCTCTTGGCTATGCCGGCAAAACGGTGATTGTGATTGAAACCAAAACAAAACTGGACACCCTGAAGGTCAACATTGTGGAGAACCCTGCATGGAATGCCCAGTTCAAGGGAGGGGAGATTGCTATGATGCAATGGCTCAGTAGGAACACCCGTTATCCAAAGGTTTCCCAATCTGCCGGTGTGCAGGCAAAGGTGAATGTGCAGTTCTATGTTTCGGAAACGGGCAGGATATTCAATGTCAGGGCTGTATCGATTGGTAGCCAGGAACCTGAAGACGGCCAGACCTTGGAGGAGGTCATCGTCCAATCCTATGCCAGGGAAATGGCGGCTCAAGGCAAAACTCTTTCTGCAGAGGAGTCTCAGGCCTATAAGGCTGCGATGATGGCTTTGCTCAAGGAGGCCGAAAGGGTAGTGCGTGAAATGCCCGAATGGGAACCAGGCTATCTCGACAAGGAGAAGACAAAGCCTTGTGCCGTGAAGTTTGTCCTGCCAATTATGTTCAGGTTGGGCTAATGGCATTTGTCCTGTTTGGTTAATAAAAACTCAATCCCAAGGCAATTGGTGCTTTGGGATTGAGCATTATATATATATAATAAGGTGTATAGCCTTATTCTGTAGTCATGTGGTTCCACCCTTGAGCCTTGAGCTCGAATTCGCTTCCATCTCGGCAAATCAGGGCCTTGCCCAATTCCGGTTTTGTAATGTAACCGATTACTTTCACGTCTTCTATGGCACTGACAATCTCATTTGCCGTCAGGGGTACGGTGAACAGCAGTTCGTAGTCCTCGCCGCCATTCAGGGCGCAGGTGCTTACGTTCATATTGAATTCTTCTGCCGCCACGGCGGTCTGGTAATCCAAGGGGATGCGCTCCTCATAGATACGGCATCCGCACTGGCTCTGTTCGCAGATGTGCATCAGCTCGCTGCTCAGGCCGTCGGAGATGTCTATCATGGAGGTTATCTTCACGTTGGCCAGGCGCAACTTCTCCACGATGTCCTTGCGTGCCTCGGGTTTCATCTGGCGTTCCAGAAGATATTCCTTGCCGGCAAAGTCGGGTTGTGGAATCTGGGCTATTGCCTCCTCCACGTTGCTGCCGTTCCTCTGTGCCTGTTGTGTGGCCTCCTTTACCTGTTGGTTGTATACAGACTTCTCGCGCTCAAGGATCTGCAGTCCCATGTATGCAGCTCCCAGATTGCCAGAGACGCATATAAGGTCCGTTTCCTTGGCTCCGCTACGATAGGCAATATCTTCCTCTTTTGCATAGCCAATGGCCGTTATGCTTATTGCCAATCCCGTCATGCTGCTTGTTGTGTCGCCACCCACGATGTCCACTTTGTGATGTTCGCAAGCCATGCGCATGCCACTGTATAGCTCCTCAATGTCTTCTACCTTGAAGCGTTTGCTTATTGCCAGACTTACAGTGATTTGACTGGGCGTGCCATTCATTGCATAAATGTCGCTCAGGTTCACCATCACAGCCTTGTATCCCAGATGGCGCAAAGGCATGTATGTCAGGTCAAAGTGTACGCCTTCCATCAATAGGTCAGTGGTTACCAGCATTCTGTCCTCTGTGCCGGTACTGATGACGGCGCAATCGTCTCCCACCCCCTTGTGCGTGGAGGCATTGCAAGGTGCTATGTCTTTGGTGAGATGCTTAATTAAACCAAACTCACCCAATTCTGCTATTTCCAATGTAGTCTTGTGGTTAAGGGTTAATTCTGTATCTAATGTTTCAGGAGCGTGCAATCATTTCGCGCATGATGCTTGCCATGATAGGCTGCGCTTGAGCTGCAGCTTTCTGTACATCCTCGTGTGTGATTTCCACGACTTCTTCCATGCCACCAAGATCGGTAATGATACTTATGCCAAAGCACTTGATGCCGCAATGGCGTGCTACTATTACTTCGGGCACTGTGCTCATACCCACGGCATCAGCCCCCCAACGGGCAAACATACGATATTCAGAGGGTGTCTCGTAAGTGGGGCCCTGTGTTGCCAGATATATACCATGTTGCACCTGGATGTTCTTCTCTCTGGCAATATTATCAGCCAACAGTATCAGTTCTGGGTCATAAGCATGCCCCATATCTGGGAAACGTGGACCTTGTGGTATGTTTGCTCCACGCAAGGGATTTTCTGGCATGAAGTTTATCTGGTCAGTGATGATCATCAAGTCACCTATGCTAAAGGCTGGATTTGTGCCACCGGCAGCGTTACTGACAAAAAGGGTTTTGATGCCCAACTCGTGCATAACGCGTATGGGAAATGTAACTTGCTTCATATCGTATCCTTCGTAGTAATGGAAGCGCCCTTCCATAGCCAGGATGTCCTTGCCTCCGAGTTTGCCAAAGATTAAGCTTCCTGCATGGCCCTCAACTGTACTTACTGGGAAGTTTGGTATTTCTGTATAGGGGATAACCTTCTCCTTATCAATTTCTTTTGCTAATTCACCTAAGCCAGTGCCTAGAATGATAGCAGTTTCAGGCTGTGTCGTCATCCTGTTTTTCAGCCATTCAGCGGTTTCTAAGATTCTTTTGTACATAACCTGTTATTTTTTCGTTGAACAATCTTTCTTTCTCTTGTAGTATTTTTGTGCGGATGGGAAGTACCCAAATGTGTTTGGTTATCTCTTCATGCAATTCGCATATATCCATCAGTTTGGTGGCATCCTTCTCTGTGGTTACGATAATATGAGGGTGGGGCAGAGCTTTTAAGCGGTTGAGGGCATTTTGCAGGTCATTCTTGTCATAGTAATGGTGGTCATGAAAGTCCATGCACTCCACCGAAGCAAAACTACTGTTCATGTCCATTTCCATCTGTCGGGGACATCCGATGCCGGTGAGTAGCAGTACGTGATTTTTGCTCATTTCGTGCCGGCTGCGTATCTCGTGTGTGGCAAGGTTTACCATACGCCCATATTTGAAACTACTGAAAAACAATCGTTGGTATGGTCTCAGTTTCAGTGCTTCTGCTACTATTCGGTACTGCATGGGTGACATGTTTTCTGGGCATTTTGTTACAATCACCATGTTGGCTCTCTCCTTGCCATCTGCTGATTCTCTCAATCTGCCTGCAGGCAGAATCATGTCCTTGGTTATTAGACGATGATAGTCGGTTAGCAGTATGTTGCATCCCGGAGACACATACCTATGCTGGAAGGCGTCGTCCAGAAGTATGACCTCCACATCTTTTGTCTTAGGATCGTTTATCAAGTGTTCAATGCCTCTGCATCGGTTTGCATCCACAGCAATGTAGACATCGGGGAATTTTTGTGCCATCTGCCACGGTTCATCACCAATCATCTCCATAGGTGTGTCAATCGTGGCTAAGACATAACCGCTACTCTTCCTCTTGTACCCTCTGCTTAATACCGCCACCTTATAGTTCGTAGCAAGCAATCTTATCAGATATTCAATGTGAGGTGTCTTGCCAGTTCCGCCAACCGTAATATTGCCTACAGATATGATCGGTATATCAAAATGCTTGCTTGAAAGTATGCCCCAGTCAAAAAGACGATTGCGGACATACGTTACCATACCGTATATCCAAGATAACGGTACAAGCCATTTGTATGTCTTTATCAATTCGCCTTCCATAGCATTTATATCGTCGCTATCATGCATAAGGTGAACAAAGATAGCAATTTTTCTTCACTAATAGGTTCTAAATTACTTTTTTTTCATATCTTTGCACTTGATTTATGCTTTAATGCCACCTTGGCTCAGTTGGTAGAGCAACGCATTCGTAATGCGTGGGTCGCGGGTTCGAGTCCCGCAGGTGGCTCTTGGCAGATATAAAAGGACTCTTTTTTTTGAGTCCTTTTGTCATAATATCACACTCATTCTTGCATAATCTGTTCCGGCGTCAGATTCTTGCTGTTGATTGACGGACATGTCCTGTTGTGATCACGTTTTGGTCGTTCCTTTTTGTTATCGCCTTAACTCTTATAACTCAAGGCGGTGATATTTAATTTCACCGCCTTGAGTTGCCCAAGTTACCGCCTTGGCTTTTTAGAGATGCTGCCTTGTCATTGTTTTCATTGTATCCGACCCAAGGTATTCTCCCTGTCTGCTAGTTTCTTCATGCGCGTGATATTTATATAATGTATATCTGCCTTCTATCCGTTCTTGTTGTCCTTTTTACACTCTTTTCTCTTCTTTTTCTTAAAAAATCTTTCCCATTTCTTTGCCAGTTTGCAGAAAAGTCCTACCTTTGCACTCGCAAAACGGGAACAACTCCTACTAACCGGCGGAGTTGGTTTTCTTGCGCAAATGAAGAAAGAGTTCTTTGAAAGATTTTCGTAGACAGAAATTGTAGTACAAGCGCCATATAGTAATATATATGGTGGAAATACAAGATTATTGAACTTGTCGATTCCCTTTAGTCAGGTTGTCCAACTATTTCAGTAAAGACATTTTACAATTCTCTGAGCAGCGAGAGCAGAGCAAGCTTGCTTGTTATGCCGAGTCGTGATAGAGAATCGTAGAATATCAAAGATATTATACAATGAAGAGTTTGATCCTGGCTCAGGATGAACGCTAGCTACAGGCTTAACACATGCAAGTCGAGGGGCAGCATGAACATAGCTTGCTATGTTTGATGGCGACCGGCGCACGGGTGCGTAACACGTATCCAATCTGCCCGTTACTCGGGGATAGCCTTCTGAAAGGAAGATTAATACCCGATAGTATCCATTAGCGGCATCGCCTATGGATTAAAGATTTATCGGTAACGGATGAGGATGCGTACGATTAGCTGGTTGGCGGGGTAACGGCCCACCAAGGCTACGATCGTTAGGGGTTCTGAGAGGAAGGTCCCCCACACTGGAACTGAGACACGGTCCAGACTCCTACGGGAGGCAGCAGTGAGGAATATTGGTCAATGGGCGCGAGCCTGAACCAGCCAAGTAGCGTGAAGGATGACTGCCCTACGGGTTGTAAACTTCTTTTGTTTGGGAATAAATGATACTACGTGTAGTATTTTGCATGTACCTTACGAATAAGCATCGGCTAATTCCGTGCCAGCAGCCGCGGTAATACGGAAGATGCGAGCGTTATCCGGATTTATTGGGTTTAAAGGGAGCGTAGGCGGGCTGTTAAGTCAGCGGTAAAATTTCCGGGCCCAACCCGGTCCTGCCGTTGAAACTGGCGGTCTTGAATGCACACAAGGGAGATGGAATTCGTCGTGTAGCGGTGAAATGCTTAGATATGACGAAGAACTCCGATTGCGAAGGCAGTCTCCTGGGGTGCTATTGACGCTGAGGCTCGAAAGTGCGGGTATCAAACAGGATTAGATACCCTGGTAGTCCGCACAGTAAACGATGAATGCTGGTTTTTGGTGATATACTATCAGGAACTGAGGGAAACCATTAAGCATTCCACCTGGGGAGTACGCCGGCAACGGTGAAACTCAAAGGAATTGACGGGGGCCCGCACAAGCGGAGGAACATGTGGTTTAATTCGATGATACGCGAGGAACCTTACCCGGGCTTGAATTGCAGCTGCATAGGGCAGAGATGCCCTTTCCCTTCGGGGCTGCTGTGAAGGTGCTGCATGGTTGTCGTCAGCTCGTGCCGTGAGGTGTCGGCTTAAGTGCCATAACGAGCGCAACCCTTGCTGTCAGTTGCCATCAGGTAATGCTGGGCACTCTGGCGGGACTGCCATCGCAAGATGTGAGGAAGGTGGGGATGACGTCAAATCAGCACGGCCCTTACGTCCGGGGCTACACACGTGTTACAATGGGGAGTACAGAAAGCCGGCCCGTGGCGACACTGGTCCAATCCTAAAAGCTCCTCTCAGTTCGGACTGGAGTCTGCAACCCGACTCCACGAAGCTGGATTCGCTAGTAATCGCGCATCAGCCATGGCGCGGTGAATACGTTCCCGGGCCTTGTACACACCGCCCGTCAAGCCATGAAAGCCGGGGGTGCCTGAAGTACGTCACCGCGAGGAGCGTCCTAGGGCAAAACTGGTAATTGGGGCTAAGTCGTAACAAGGTAGCCGTACCGGAAGGTGCGGCTGGAACACCTCCTTTCTGGAG
>JAZRCG010000014.1:0-7075 GCA_045659645.1 Bacteroidaceae bacterium
TTTGCTCTTGCTTGCTATTAGCCATGTCCGTAAGACCTCCTCAGATAAGAACATTAACTTTCCATCTTATGTCTGCTCCATCTACACCACCCGTTCCGAATAGCTATTGGGCTTTAGTATGTCGTGCAACCTTACCCACGGACATATGCCTTGTATGAAGTTTCTGTTCGTCAGACCAGATGTTTGCCGCCGGCTTCCTTAAGATTCCAACTCACGATGGACACCCTTGCCTTGGGCCATGCGATTCCCGCTATTAGGGCTCGCTCGGGACTTACACCCGTTAGCTAATGCTCATGCTGAGCGTACTCAAACAAGACCTGTTAACCCCACCACGGATTAACAGGTCTTGCTTATTGTATGGTTAGACATATCCTTATATCATGTCCTCTCTTCCAGTTCCTCAATCTGACTTAAAATATCATCTGTTGTACGAAGGGTTTTTATGAATACATTTATACCGATAGCTCCTCCTATAAGGAAGCCTATTAGGGCACTAACAAGCACAATCTTCAGGATTTCCCCTTGGTAGTACTGCATCTTCTCATAGACGAACCATGCGATGTAAACCACCAGGAATGGTATCCCTATGCAATAGGTCCATCTGAGTGTCTGCTTCTTGAAGTTCAAGGTATCCCTTCGTGCCTCAATCATATTGCCCTCAATGAATTTTTGGGGACGAAAACGTAGGTACATATAAAAATCATACAAGATGGCAATTGCAAAAAATCCTGCAGAGAAGATGCAGAAAGGCATAGATACCTTACTCAAGTTTGGCAAAACGCAAATAAAAAAAGGAATCATAATGAGAGCCACAAGGCTTTCCACAATCAGACGCCGATTCAATCTGTCTGCCTTCTCTTTCATGGATTTGCGAATCATGCGTTCGTTAACGATAGTTTCCTTATCCAGCTTCTTGATGAGCAGTGATAACTGATCCTTCATTTCAAGCATTTCCTTTGAATCAATATTGTTTGTCATAATGGGGTAGATCTATTGGTTTGACATTTTCTTCAACTCCTCTTTAATACGGTAGAGGCGCACCGACACGCTTTTTACCGTAATACCAACGATGGCAGCTATCTCGTCATAGGGAATCCCCTCAAGCCATAGCAAAACGATGGCTCGGTCAAATGGCTTGAGCTGATGAATGCGCTGGTATAGCATCTGTATTTGCCTAGAGTCCTCGTCCACATCGTGGAAAAGGTCTATAGCCATTTCCAAAGGGATGTGCGAAGCGTGCTTCTTCTTGCGCTCTTGCGATATACAAGTATTAAAACTGATACGCCATATCCATGTTTCCACCTTGCTCTCCCCTTTGAAAGACGCAAAACCTCTCCACAGATTAATCAGCACCTCCTGAAACAGGTCGTTCACTTCATCGGCATCCTTTGAAAACATGAAGCATACGGTGTAGATGGTGCTCTTGTGCACCCTCACCATTTGTTCAAATTCTGTTTCTAACGTCTTCATTCTGTCTTCTGTTATTCGTGTATTTGCCCATTAGACGCATCATGTGCCTGCAAAACTACAAAAATGCACGATAATTATCTCGTATTCTTATTAGACATGTACTTGCGACTGGATTATCTTCTTTGTGGTACCTGTGAGCGTGAAGCAGTGAACGTGTATGTTCATAGATGTCGTTTTATGTTTGACTCATGGACAAAGATACATAAAAGCCCTGATTTTCTCCTTATTTATAATATATATGCACAAAAGGTGCCGTTTGGCAATGGAATGTTGTATCTTTGCGTGGAAAAAGCAGATTTGGGATGATACACCTCAGGGACATCAACAAGACATACTTCGGAGCACAGCCCCTGCATGTGCTCAAGGGCATAAATCTGGACATAGAGGAGGGCGAGTTTGTCTCTATCATGGGACAATCAGGCTCGGGCAAGTCCACATTGCTCAATATCCTGGGCATACTGGACAATTACGATTCGGGCGAATATACATTGGCTGGGACAAGGATATGGAACCTGTCCGAGTCGAAGGCGGCATACTACCGCAACAGGATGATAGGCTTCATCTTCCAGTCCTTCAATCTTATTGGTTTCAAGAATGCTGTGGAGAACGTGGAACTGCCTCTCTACTACCAGGGCGTGGGACGCAAGGAAAGGCATCGCCTGGCCATGGAGTACCTGGACCGCCTGGGACTGGCACAATGGGCCGAGCACTATCCCAACGAGATGTCGGGCGGACAGAAGCAGCGTGTGGCAATAGCACGTGCGCTGATAACGAAACCCAAGATAATCCTTGCCGACGAGCCCACAGGTGCTCTTGACTCCAAGACCAGCGTGGAGGTGATGCAGCTGCTCAAGGAACTGAACCGCGACCAGGGCATGACCATAGTGGTGGTGACGCACGAGAGCGGTGTGGCAAACGAGACAAACAAGATAATACGCATACAGGACGGCATTATCGGCAACATAGAGATAAACGAGGAGCACAATGCCTCGCCCTTCGGCATAAACGGATACATGAAATGATAGAACTCTTCAAGGAGATATGGGCAACGGTGCAACACAACATGTTGCGCACGGCGCTGACGGGCTTTGCCGTGGGATGGGGCATCTTCATCCTCATCTTCCTGCTGGGTGCAGGCAATGGTCTGATAAATGCTCAGATGAAGCAGTCGGAAGAGTTCCTGAAGAACTCCATGGTAGTTTATGGCGGCTGGACAACCAAACCTCATGCCGGTTTTGATACGGGACGCAGAATACAGTTGGACAACAAAGACCTGCAGGCTACCAGTACCGCTTTTTCGGAAAACATCATGAAGACAGGTGCCTCGCTCTACAAGGGCAGTGTAGTGCTGAGGCTGGGCGCCAACTACATGGCCAACCAGACCATAGAGGGAACCTATCCCATGAGGACAGAGATAGACAAGATAATCATCGTTCACGGACGATTTATCAATGACATAGACATCAGGGAGAGGCGCAAGGTGATAGTCTTGTCGCAGACGCAGGCAAAGGAACTTCTCCGCGAGGGCGATGCATTGCTGGGCAGGGACATCATTGTCAACGAGTCGGTATTTCGTGTGGTTGGCATCAGCAAGGACGACAGTTCCTCGTCCAACAGCGTTGCCTATGCACCCTTTACCACCATATCCACGATATACAACTACGGGCATAAGGTGGACAGAATAGAGTTCAGTGTGGCTGGCCTGGCTACAGCGGAGGAGAGCGATGCTTTCGTGAAGAAATACCGTGAGCGCATAAACCCCAACCACGATGCCGCTCCCGACGACGACGGTGCCCTGTGGATATGGAACCGCCTTTCCCAAAGCCTGCAGATGAGCACGGGCATATCCATCCTGCGCTCCGCCCTGTGGATAGTGGGATTGCTTACCTTGCTTAGCGGCATTGTGGGTGTGAGCAACATCATGCTCATTACAGTGAAGGAGCGCACTCGCGAGTTCGGCATACGCAAGGCCCTGGGTGCAAGTGCATGGTCCATCCTGCGCATGGTCATAGTGGAAAGCATGGTTATAACCACATTTTTCGGCTACATAGGCATGCTCTGCGGAGTGATTGCCAACGAATACATGAATGCCACACTCGGAAACCAGGTGGTGGATGCCGGCATCTTCCAGGCAACCATGTTCCTCAATCCCACGGTAGGCATTGATGTCTGCCTGCAGGCCACTCTGGTGATGGTGCTGGCAGGCACGGTGGCAGGGTTCGTGCCTGCTTACAAGGCATCGCGCATGCGCCCCATAATTGCACTTAATGCCAAATGACGGAGGAGGTAGTATGACGGAATTTTTCTTAGAGATACTGGACACCATATCGCGCAACAAGAGCCGAAGCCTGCTCACGGCCTTCGGTATCTTTTGGGGCATATTCATGCTTGTGCTGCTGATAGGCGGCACACATGGCCTGAAGGAAATGCTCAATAGTAACTTCAGCAACTTTGCCAAGAATGCTGCCACCGTGTGGTCGTCACCCACTACCAAGGTGTACAAGGGGTTTGCCAAAGGCAGGGAGTGGGATATGGACAACGACGACGTGGTGCGCCTGCGCAATATGATACCCGAACTGGACGTTATCACTCCCCAGAACTATACGGGTACGAGATTGGCAGTATGCGGAGCCAACAAGTTCTCTGCCACCATATATGGCGCAGACCATAATTACAGGCATGTATGTATGCCGGAGATCAAATATGGACGATACATCAATGCCATGGATGTGAAATTGGAGCGTAAGGTCTGCGTTATAGGCAAGCGCGTGTACGAGAATCTCTTCCCCGAAGGCGGAAATCCTATTGGCAGCAGTATACGCATAGACTCCACCTACTATAGTCTTGTGGGCGTGGACTTCAGTCCTGGTGCACTCACTACGGGAGAGAGTGCCGAAGAAATCATTCTTACTCCTATCAGCGTGATGCAAAGGGTGTACAATTATGGCGACGTCGTTCATTTCATAAGTTTTACCGCAAAGGATGGAGTGAAGGTGGGCGAACTTACCGACCGCATCCGTCAGGTGATTGCGCGCAACCACATTGTAAGTCCAAACGACGAACTTGCCATACGTGTCTTTAACACCGAGGTGCTCTTTGGCATCATGGACAGCCTTTTCAAGGGAGTTACATTCTTGAGTTGGCTTGTGGGCATAGGCACCCTGCTTGCCGGAGCCATAGGTGTGAGCAACATCATGATGGTGACGGTAAAGGAGCGTACCGTGGAGATAGGCATACGCCGTGCCATCGGCGCCACCCCCAGGATGATACTGACACAGATTATCTCCGAGAGTATAGTGCTGACCGCCGTAGCCGGCATGATGGGCATACTGTTTGCCGTATCCGTCCTGCAGATGATAGAATTGGCAAATACCACGGACGGCGTCGTGTCGGCACACTTCCAGGTAGACTTCTGGACGGCAATCCTTGCCACCCTGCTCCTGTGCCTTATGGGCGCCATGGCAGGCATGGCACCAGCTCTTCGCGCCATGGCCATAAAGCCCGTGGATGCCATGAGGGACGAATGATAGCGCTCTGCCGAGTGACGGTTTAATGATTTAGAAAATTTAATACAACGCACATATATGAAAAAGTATTCAAAACTCTTCTTTGCCCTCATTGCTCTGGTGGTATTTGTGGGCACCTTCGTGTTCCTGTGGCAGAAGTCTCTGCCCAAGGAGATTCGCTACAGCGAGTTCACACCCCAGAAGGAGACCATAACCAAGAGCACAATCATTACGGGCAGGATAGAGCCTCGCGATGAGGTGAACGTCAAGCCCCAGATAAGCGGCATTATCTCCGAGATATACAAGGAGGCAGGTGAAACCGTCAAGGAGGGTGAGGTGATAGCCAAGGTGAAGGTGATTCCCGAGATGAACCAGTTAACCTCGGCACAGAGCCGCGTGCGCCTGGCGGAGATAAACCTCAGCCAGGTGAAGACCGACTACGAGCGCTATCAGCGCCTGTTCGACAAGCAGTTGGTGAGCGCCTCGGAATACGAGAAGATTCGCCAGCAATACAAGCAGGCACAGGAGGAGAAGGCGGCCGCCGACGATGCTCTGCTCGTGGTGAGCGAGGGAATCTCCCGAAGCAATGCCAGTGCCAGTAGCACGCTTATTCGTTCCACAATCTCTGGATTGATACTTGATGTTCCTGTCAAGGTAGGTAACTCCGTTATCATGAGCAATACCTTCAACGATGGCACCACCATTGCCAGTGTGGCAAACATGAGCGACCTTATTTTCCGAGGTAACATTGACGAGAGCGAAGTGGGGCGCATACACTCCGGCATGCCTATGACTATTACCATAGGCGCCTTGCAGGATCTCCGTTTCAGTGCCGTGCTGGAATACATCTCGCCCAAGGCGGTACAGAGCAACGGTGCCAACCAGTTCGAGATAAAGGCCTCCGTATCCATCAGAGACAGCGTGCAAATGCGTTCGGGCTATAGTGCCAATGCCGAGATTGTCCTGGCGCAGGCCAAGGATGTGCTCTGTGTGCCAGAGAGTGCCATTGAGTTCAGCGGCGATTCCACCTTTGTGCACGTGGTGCAAGGCGAAGGTGATAAGAAGACATACCAGCGCACCCAGGTGGAAACTGGTCTCAGCGATGGCGTGAAAATAGAAATCAAGAAAGGCATCAGCGCCAATGACAAGATTCGTGGTCTTCAGATAGTGGAGTAACACTGCTTTGAGGGGGGCACATCAGAAGACCCTTGATGCCGATGACGATGCGGCTACAGTTAACATGGGCAGGCATTGGCGTATGCCAACATATGAGGAACTGAATGAACTTTGCATCAACTGCACCTGGAGATGGAGTGAACTGAACAAGGTTAAAGGTTACATAATAACAGGCCCCAACGGAAATAGCATATTCCTTCCGGCAGCAGGCATTCTGCAGGATTTTGACGAACAACCAAAGAATGTAGGCGTGTATGGCGTGTACTGGTCAAATTCCTTGAATAAAGACGAACCATGTTTTGCAGGAAATCTTGATACATACAAGGATTACCACTATGCAGGCAAGCGAATTTATCGTTTTTCTGGACTTAGCGTAAGAGCCGTGATAAGGCAAGAATAACAGTTGTTGACATGGCGCCATGAACGGAACATTAAAGCCAAATCGGATAGTTTACCACTTTGAAGGTGCAATGGGGTGGCATTGTAACAGAGAAGTGAAAAACAGGTGACAAAAAGACAGCTTCATTAGCGCATAATAGTCTAATGGCCGATTGGGGCTAAGACAGGTGAGAGTACAACAGGGGGAAGGAGTATTGGTATATTGGTTGGTATATTGGTATATTGGTATATTGGTATATTGGTATATTGGCATGTAGGCATGTAGGGACGCAGCGTGCTGCGTCCGCATAATAACAGAGAGAACACAATTCGGACGCTGCACGCAGCTACCGACAACAGTAAACAAAGCGGACGCTGCACGCAGCGTCCCTACCCTCACATTCATATTTCCTTTCTCATTTCTCCCTTTTCCTTTCCTAAAGCAAAAAAAGAGTCCTCCAGATTTCTCCAGAGGACTCTCTCATCTAAAAACGGCGGCTACCTACTCTCCCACGGGTGTGCAGTACCATCGGCGCGGACGGGCT
>JAZRCG010000015.1:0-31460 GCA_045659645.1 Bacteroidaceae bacterium
GCTATCCTTGCTTGACGGATTTGTATTTCAAATGGAACCCAAAATAGGAACCGCCGTATGCCGAACGGCACGTACGGTGGTGTGAGAGGTCGGAAAACGAAAGTAGGAAGAAAACTGCTTCGTTTTCCTCCTACTCGATTATCATCGTAAAAGTTTTAACCCAAATCGGTCATTAGACAGTTCTGCGCTAATGAAACCTTCTTTTTGTCATCTGTTTCGTCACTTCTCAGTTACAATGGAACCTCATTGCGCCCTCAAAGTGGCAAAACATCTGTTCAAAAATAAAAGCTATTATCATCATAACGCTAATGACCGATTTTGGTTTAAATAACCAAGGCATAATGTAATATCCTGCTTTGACTCACCAACAACTAATTATCAGGTATGGTAGTGGTTACATTTCCGGCTTTTTGTTTATCATTACCTTCTTTCCGTTAATGATATATACACCTGACGAAACAATACTACGGACACGCTTTCCAGATATGTCATAGATGATTGTTTCTTTTTCCTCCAATTCTATATTTCCAATGCCAGTTGCATTTGACTCCTTTACGAAAGTGGCTGTACGTGCATCTGTAACAATGCCGGTGTTGTCCAACAAGAGGTAAGTCATTGTATGTTTCCCGTCTTCGAGATTTTCAACATCCAGTTCAAAGTTGTAGCCGTGGGCTTCGTAAACACCTTTCACAATACATGTCTGCACACTGTCAATGATACAATAGCAATCCAGAGAAGTCATTTCGTCATCGGTAAGAGTGCGCAGGAACACTGACTTATGCAGTAAAGATGCCGCACCGCTGGGCGAAACAACTTGAATCTCTATGTTGTGCAAACCGCGTTCCACATCACTCATGTCTATGTCCCACTCCACAATCCTCTGCTTTGGTTTGACCTTCTCCTGATAATGCATTACATCGTCAATATAGCACACACAGTTAAGGTAGTCAACACCTTCGGTCTGTGGCACCTTTATGAAGCGATGAGACAATGGATAAGTTGTAGCCGAGGCGGAGGACACCACGACATCCATTGTGTGCAGACCGTCTGCAAGTTTTGTTGCGTCAAGCCAAATTACATCAGGAGTGTAGGCTCCGCTCACAGTAGTTGTGGAATCCTGGTCATAGACACAGGTGTAGGACATGTTCTGCCCCGATATGGGGATTTTGACAAAGTAATGTCTTGAAGGATAGGTTGTAGATGAAGCGGAGGACACCACGACATCCATTGTGTGCAGGCCGTCAGAGAGACCTGTTGCGTCAAGCCAGATGACATCAGGAGTGTAGGCTCCGCTTACAGTAGTTGTGGAATCTTTGTCATAGACACAGGTGTAGGACATGTCCTGCCCCGACACGGGGAGTTTGATGAAATATCCTACTGCCGAAGAAGATATCTTTCCGTCCACATCCTTCACCTCGAACCTAATGGAGTGCATGCCGTCCGACAAGCCTGTCACATCCACCGAATGCATGCCTGAAACCTGCGCCACGCCACACCTTTCGCCTTTAGCATCTATCTGATACCAGCCATCAGGAGTTTCGTTCTTCCTGTCAGAATAGAATATGCGTGTTACCGTGGGACTTACAACCCCATCCTTGTCTTTAATTTGGAAGTGCAGAGTATGAAAGCCATTGCACAGTGCCGATACATCTATTTGAAGATGCTCGTTACTGCTGGCAGACATTACTGTAGTTCTGTTGTCCACATTGCCATCTGTCCAGTAGATGTATTCATAAGCACCCTGTCCTCGCGCCAAAGCACATAGGCAGAGCAGTGTTGTCGCAAGAATATGTTTTCGCATGATTAAACGTCTGTTAATGAACATTGACACGGATTCTTACTTCTGTCCGTTCACCTCCACCTTCACGCTCAGTTTGCCGTCGGCAGTGGTTTTCGCATCCACCTCGCACTTAGTGATACGTGGATTGGTAGACAGAGGGTCAAACGGCAATTTGCCGCCATAAATACCTACCTCTGTACCGTCACTTCCTAAGTACTTTGACTTAAATGAGTCGGCAAGTTCAAGACGGGTGTTAGCGAAGTTTTCCAATCTGTCGTAATGAAAATCCCAATTCTTAAACACACTTGTATTTGCCGAATACGAAATCTTCAAGCCAGTATTTGTTGTATTTGTTTGGAATTGGAATAAATATGAACTACCAAAGTTTGTGCCTCCCGATTGACCAGTCCACACACCTACACAATTATATGCCGTCGTTGATGGAGACAAGTAATAGTATTTATTAGTACCAGAAGGCCCACCATATGTATGCACAATTATACTATTTCTGATTACCGAACTTTCTATGTAACCAGGTTGACTCATATAAAGAACACAATTCTGGAATTCGAAATTAGATGTTTTACTATCAACACTATATGGATATGAGACATAACTGTTCACCAAAGTAGCAGAGGAGTTCACGGATAACCTAATATTTTCTGATATTATGCAATGCAGGAACTGTGCATTGATCATTCTGCCGTTATTTCGTGCACGAACATAATCCATTCGACACTTTATGAACTGAGGGGATTTTAATGTGCTGGCATAAAAGATGCTGTCGCTTAAATCCAATGCCTCGAATATCAGTTTGCTTGAAGAGGTCTCTGGAGTATTAAGCACAATATTACCATTTATGATGGTGGGTTCCACATTGTTCAGAGTATCCAATTCCATGCCTGCACCACGCACAGTAATGACCTTGGTGATTGTGTCCACAGGAGCATTGAATGTACCGCTTGACAAGGTTATTACGTCACCGTCCGCAGCAGCGCTGCTGGCTTCAATAAAGGCATTCGTTCCATAGAAAGTCTTGATTTGACCGTTATGGTGAAGAGTTGCAAGAATGGAACTCTGCGCCATAGCTTGAGAAACAAATCCGCACACCATAAGGAATGCTAAAAAGATTGTCTTTTTCATAATTGCTTATAAGTCTTGTCGCCTATAAACTCCCCGGATTCAGCATGTTTGTTAAAGGTTACATGTGGATATGAAAAACGTGGGAGTCTGTACCCGTTGCCCGTCTCACACCTCGAGGCTCTCGCATTGCCCACAGTAGTCTGAACGAGCAACGCAGAAGCCCACGCTGATATGTATATATACAATCCATACGATACACCATACCCATTGGACACTATACAATAGGCACAGGCATAGTATGTCTGCAAAAACATACCCATAGGCATCTACCGTTGCTTTGTCTTTGACCACTGTGAAGAATTTGCGAGATTCCGAGGTGTCAAGAACAAAGCGTCAAGTAAACGCTTTCCATATATATAGCGTACCCACCCATCCACCAGCCGAAACTGGCATCAGCGCAGGAACTTGTGTGCAAAGTTAACAAAAATAACAATAAATAACGAGAAAGTTCACAATATTTATTGCGTGGTACATTATTGCATGCGGTTTCGTACCAGAAATCAGCAGAACGGAGAGAAGGAGTGCTGCTGAAGACGTTTTGGCTGACTCCTATAAATATATATGGGGGATTGCGATCGGAATCCCCCATATACGTTAGGGCATACTTATTATTGTACTTTACCTTAATATATATAAATAAGGTGTATGAACGATTATTTCTTCTGTTTTCCGCTATTGCTTTCAAACCATTTGCTTAGGTGGATGTGGAACTGTAGGGTGGAGTATGCTTTTATGGTTCCGCGTTCTTCTCCTCCGTAGGCAAGCTGTTGTGGTATGAAAACCATCCACTCGTCACCTTCTACCATGTATTGCATTGCTGTAGAGAATCCCTCTATCAGGTTGCTTATGCTCATGAGCTGGGGTGCAGATGTTGCCGTATTGTGCTCGCCTATGTATGTGCTTTCAAATACATTCTGCACAATGCCCATATCAGAGGTGCCGTTTCCGATGTAGTCTTTTGTGGGCATTATCCATCCGCGATAGCAAAGGTAGACAGAATCGTTGTAGGCTGGAGAACCTTTCTGTTCGGGATCTGTTCCGTGTTTCAGTATGCGAACGCATATACTGTCTGTGACGGGGCCCACCGAGGAGGTTGTCCTGAGCAGCGATTTGTACATGCGCCAGTCACAGTGTTCCTCCCAATGCTCCCCGTATTGTGCCTTGGCCTCGGCTATTGCCTGGCGGGCAACAATGGCGGTGTCCTCGAACCACTTGGCATTGCGGCTCTGCCAGTCTTCGTAGGGGTCATAGATGTTGTCTGTCTCGCTACATGAAACCAGACAGAGCATCAGCGACAGCAGTATATACAGACATTTCTTCATCGGTTATCCGGATATTGTGATTTAGAGAAGTTTCTTCAGCAGGCTGGTGATGCTTACCTGGTCCTCGATGATACCACGGAGTTCAGAGATGTGCACGCGGCGCTGCTCCATGCTGTCGCGTTCGCGCAGGGTTACGGTATTGTCCTCCAGAGTCTGCTGGTCCACGGTTACGCAGAAGGGGCAGCCGATGGCGTCCATACGGCGGTAGCGCTTGCCAATCTGGTCCTTCTCCTCGTACTTGCAGTTGAAGTGGAATCGCAGGTCGTTCATGATCTCCTGTGCCTTTTCGGGCATACCGTCCTTCTTGGTCAAGGGGAATACGGCCAACTTGACGGGAGCCAGTGCTGCGGGCAGGTGCAGGACGGTACGTGTCTGTCCGTCGGGCATCTGCTGCTCTTCGTAGCTGTGGCACATGATGGAGAGGAACATACGGTCTACGCCGATAGAGGTCTCGATAACGTATGGAGTGTATGACTCGTTTGTCTCGGGATCAAAGTACTCGATCTTCTTGCCGCTATACTTGGCATGGCTGGAAAGGTCGAAGTTGGTACGAGAGTGGATGCCCTCCACCTCCTTGAAACCGAAAGGCATGTGGAACTCAATGTCGGTAGCAGCGTTTGCATAGTGCGCCAGCTTGTCGTGGTCGTGGAAACGGTAGTTGTCTGCACCGAAACCAAGAGCCTGATGCCATGCCATACGGGTCTGCTTCCACTGGGAAAACCAGTCCAGTTCGGTGCCGGGCTTAACGAAGAACTGCATTTCCATCTGCTCAAACTCACGCATGCGGAAGATGAACTGACGGGCAACGATCTCGTTGCGGAATGCCTTGCCTATCTGTGCTATACCGAAGGGCAGCTTCATGCGGCCGGTCTTCTGCACGTTCAGGTAGTTTACGAAGATACCCTGGGCGGTCTCTGGACGGAGATACACCTTGTTGGCGCCGTCGGCAGTAGAACCCATCTCGGTGGAGAACATAAGGTTGAACTGGCGTACCTCGGTCCAGTTTCTGGTGCCACTGATGGGACATGCAATCTCCTCGTCCAGGATAATCTGGCGCAGTTCTGCCAGGTCGCTATTATTCAGGGCTGTTGCAAAACGTTCGTGCAGAGCATCGCGCTTCTGCTGGTTTTCCAACACACGGGCATTGGTTGCACGGAATTCGGCCTCGTTGAATGCCTCGCCATACTTCTTGGCAGCCTTCTGGATTTCCTTGTCGATTTTCTCGTCGTACTTTGCAAGCTGGTCCTCTATCAGCACGTCGGCACGATAGCGCTTCTTGCTGTCCTTGTTGTCTATGAGGGGATCGTTGAAAGCATCCACGTGTCCGCTGGCCTTCCATACGGTAGGGTGCATGAAGATGGCAGCGTCTATGCCCACGATATTCTCGTGAAGCAACACCATTGACTGCCACCAGTACTGCTTGATGTTGTTCTTCAGTTCCACGCCATTCTGACCGTAGTCGTAAACTGCGCCCAGGCCATCGTATATGTCACTTGAGGGGAATACAAAACCATATTCCTTGCAATGAGAAATGATTTTCTTGAAAACGTCTTCTTGTTGTGCCATTGTTTTATCTGAATTTTTCCTACAAAGTTAAGGGTTTATGCTGTAAATTCTGTCCCAGACCGGGGAATACTTACAAAAAGCCTTGGTTTTTGTGCTATTTATGCCTGAATGTTTGGTTAATCCAATAAAAAAGCGTAGCTTTGCGGGCTGAAATATGCCTTTTTGGCATCTGCGCCGATTTGAAAGGAACAAAAACAACGAAACAACGATAATGAGACAGCTTAAAATCACCAAGAGTATTACCAGTCGTGACAGCCAGTCATTGGACAAGTACCTTCAGGAAATAGGCCGTGAGCAGCTTCTTACCGTGGAGGAGGAAGTGGAACTGAGCCAGCGCATCCGTAAGGGCGACCGTCAGGCACTGGATACTTTGGTAAAGAGTAACCTGCGCTTTGTCGTGTCTGTAGCAAAGCAGTATCAGAACCAGGGACTCACTCTCCCCGATCTCATCAACGAAGGCAATGTTGGCCTTATCAAGGCTGCCGAGAAGTTTGACGAGACCCGCGGTTTCAAGTTCATCAGCTATGCCGTGTGGTGGATCCGGCAGACCATACTCCAGGCTTTGGCAGAGCAGAGCCGTATCGTGCGCCTGCCATTGAACCAGGTGAGTGCCGTCAACAAGATCAGCAAGGCAATTACCAAGTTCGAGCAGGAGTTTGAGCGCAAGCCCAGTCCCGAGGAGTTGGCCGAACTGGTGAACGAAATGCCCGAGAAGATAAACGACAGCCTCAGAGCCAGTGCTCGTCAGGTCAGTGTGGATGCACCCTTTGTTGAGGGTGAGGACAACAGCCCTCTGGACGTAATGGAGAATACCGACTCGCCAGCGGCGGACCATACGCTTATCAGCGAGAGCCTGCAGTTGGAGATTTCAAGAGCCTTGGACATCTTGGGCGAGCGTGAGCGTGACATAATTGAGATGAGCTTTGGCATTTCCCAACCCGAGATGACACTGGAGGAAATAGGCGACCGTTTTGGCCTGACCAGAGAGAGAGTGCGCCAGATCAGAGAAAAGGCAATACGCAAGCTGCGTACCGCCAACAAGGAAAGCATCCTGCGAGATTACTTAGGATAGTAACGTATAACAAAACATACAGCAAATGCCGCTGGGGAGATACATCCCTGGCGGCATTTGCTATATGTTTCAGCCTCCTAAAAAATACTTACATGATGTAGTGTCTGTGCCCTTGATGATATTTGCGCATAGGCCAGTTTCCAAGATGGCGGATTTTAGTCCTCGGGAAGTCGCGTTCCAGTCCTCGGGTTGTCTCGCCTTGGTCCTCGGGAGGACAAAGGCCGGTCCTCCCGAGGACCAAGGTCGTGGAATCCGATGCTATGTCTCTTGCTTTATGCAAGCTGATGGAAATCCTATTTGTATATGGGTTATGTAGCTTATATACAAAGAGTTGTGCGGTGCGCTACGGATACGTGTGATGCCTTGTGCCTTTGTGTGGGATGTAATGTCCCCTATGTTGTGCACATGCATGTGAATTCTGCTTGACTTATCGCATGCAGGGTAAGTTTGTAGAGTAAAAAAGTTTGACAAAAGTGCGTCTTGTACCCCTTGCTTTCAATCAAAATCGGGGGAACATTACAGGTATGGACCCTTGTTGTGCCGAAAGTTCGGTAAGTTCAATGACCGACGACCATAGCGCGGCATCGTAGACGTCCATGTCAAGACGCACTTCATTGGTGAGGCCATGTTTGCGTTGCATGCAGCTCAGCTCTATTGCCTCCAGCAACCGGCGGTCCATCATGTAGTTCATTACGTTGGGAACGCAGAGTTTCTTGCCCTCATCAATCATTTTGCGGAATGCCTCTGGAATAAAACTCTCTACGTATTCTGAGGCAGCATCCCCCGTGAGAACAAGAGGGCCCTCCTTTCTGTCCAGCTGTACGGTGGGCAGAGGGTATTTCTGCAAGAACCCCAAAGTGCCGCAGACGGTTTGCATGCGGTTGTAGGGGCGTGGAGTGGAAATGTCGTAGTGCAGAAGCAGACTCACTCCCGAGATGGAGCGTATGAGCGAGGTGTTTGTATGGTCGCCAGGTATTGGAGAGGAAAGTGAAACCAGATAATCCAGCGAGTCCCCTTCAGGCAACAGCTGGCACATGGGGCCTAAGGCATGGGTAGGGTAGGGATTGCCGCCCTGGCGGCGGCCATGTGCGCGCATCCATCCTTCGGGTACGGTGTGGGCATAGGCTCCCTCCAGGTGCTTGATTCGGCCAAGCAGTCCCTGGCGCACCATTTCTCTGGCCCCCAGATGCCATGTGTCGTAACAGCAGTTTTCCAGCATCACACAATGTCTGCCAGTCTCCTTGGCTACGTTCACAAGCGCTTCGCAATCTGCCACATTCATGGCAGCCGGAACTTCCAGTGCTACATCCTTGCCCGCACGCATGGCGGTTACAGCCATGCGCATGTGCCATTCCCACGGAGTGCAAATCCAAACCAGATCTACATCAGGATGTGTGGCAGCATCGCGCCAGTCGGTATCGATGTCGCATACCACTGATACGTTGGCAATGGGAATGTGTTTCAGGCGTTCAAGCGTAGCCTGACCGCGTTGTCCGAGCCCAATTAGAGAGATATTTACCATGAATGATGTTGGTTTGGCAGGATGAGTTTGCCTGTGTAGAGTTATTTCAGTGGAATGTATATTGTTCTTCTCTCGTCCTCTCCCTCCCACAGTCCTATGACCATGTCGTTGTCTGGTTTGAACCACGCCCCGAAGCCATTGCGCACGTCGTTGTCAAACGCTCCGAACCAAAGGCCCCCTGTTGCATAGTAATAGATTCCTATGCCATGTCGCTTGCCCTGGTAGAACTCCCCTACGTAGCGGTCGCCGTTCTCAAAGGTCTGCGACATGAAGGTATAGTCTGCGGCAATGGTGCTGTCCGGTATAGTCCTGGTGCCCCGTTTGGCAATATATTGCAGTTCGCCCGTAGCAAGGTTGTAATTGCAGTAGAAATCCTTGTCGCCCACTGTGGCATGGTCCTTTCCAACGGTTATGCCAAGGATGAGGTCGCCCTGTCGGAATTTGCCAATCATAATATCGCCGGCATCGTTGATGTACTGGCCGTAGCCATAGAGGGCATGGCGCTTGTTTGCCTGTCCCACGTATTGACCGCCGTTAACGTCTATCAGTACGGAGCGATAATCCCGTATCATGTCCAGGAATACATGCTCGTAGGTCCATGGTGCCACGTCGTATTTTGCCAAAGGCACCCGTTGGGCGCTTGTCCTGGCAATTGCCAGAAGGCATAGTATTGATGCAAAAAACATCCTTTTCATCTTAACTTTTCTTTTATGTACCTCCATACTTGGTCATCCAATCCTTCGCCATCATAGTTGGGGTTGTTGTCTATTTCGGAACGAATCCATGTGCTGCTAATGTTGATTAGGGGCACATCTACAAAGCTGACGTGCCCTCCGCGCTCTTTGGGTGCAGAGCAAGAACCGTCGCCAGACTCCCGAGGCAAGACTATTATACGGTATCTGCTCAAGATGTCGTCCCACCTGTGCCATCGGTGGAAGCAGTTCCAGTTGTCCATGCCAATGACCAGGACGAATTCACGGTCGGTATGCTTGGCAGATAGTGTTTCCAGAGTGGTGATCATATAGTTGGGCCGGGGCAGATGAAACTCGACGTCTGATACCTTTACCCCCTGGATACCCTCTGTGGCAATACGCGCCAGCTGCAAACGCAGATCATCGTCCCAAAGACCGCTGTCCTTCAGCGGATTTTGCGGACTGACTATCAGCCACATCTCGTCCACCAGCCCTCTGCCTGCCAATTCCGTGGCCATGCCGGTATGTCCGATATGGATGGGATTGAAACTCCCCCCATAAACACCCGTGACTACCTTTTTTGCTCTCTGCTTGTACATTTCGCAGGCAAAGTTAGTCTTTTCTGCTGAATTTTTGTTAATTTTGCAGACAAATTTATATATAATAAGGTATGATACTTTCAATGACCGGTTACGGTAAGGCTTCTGCCGTTTTTGGCGACAAGAAGATTACTGCAGAGATTAAGTCCTTGAATAGCAAGGCGTTGGATCTGAGTGTTCGTATATCGCAAAGTTACAGAGAGAAGGAAATGGAACTTCGCACTCTGATAGGCGAAAGACTCTTGCGCGGAAAGGTGGAGTTCTCTCTGTGGATAGAGAAGGATGAAGTGGAGCAGATGGCCAGATTGAATGTTCAGCTTATGAAGAAATACATGGAACAGTTCCGGGAGGCCAATGAGCAGTATGGCATTCCCGTGCCCGAGAATCTCACGGAGGTAATACTGAGGATGCCGGATGCTGTCAGCAAACTGGACACCACAGAGGAACTGACCGAGGAAGAATGGGAAGTAGCACGTTCTGTGAGCGAACAGGCCGTAAACCAACTGATGGACTTCCGTACTCAAGAGGGCAAGGCTCTGGAGCAGAAGTTCCGCGAGAAGGTGGACAACATAGAGGAACTGATGAAAAGTATTGAGCCTTACGAGAAGTCCAGGACGGAAAAGATACGCCAGCGCATGGTGGATGCCCTGTCTGCAATTCCGGAAGTGGAGTACGACCGAGGCAGACTGGAGCAGGAAATGATCTTCTATATTGAGAAACTGGATATCAACGAGGAGAAGCAACGCCTGTTCCATCATTTGGGATACTTCCGCGAAACGCTGGACGGAGAGTACGGACAAGGCAAGAAGCTGGGCTTCATTGCCCAGGAAATGGGACGAGAGATAAATACAACCGGTTCAAAGTCTAATCAGGCAGAGATGCAAAACATCGTGGTGATGATGAAGGATGAACTGGAACAGATAAAGGAGCAGGTGCTGAACGTATTGTAGCAAATCTGCCCATAAGAACAATCAAAAGAAACTGGAATGAAAGGAAAATGCCTAATATTCAGTGCTCCGAGCGGTAGCGGAAAGAGCACCATAGTTCAGTGGCTTACCAAGGAACATCCGGAATTGAATCTGGTGTTCAGCATCAGTGCTACGTCACGGCCACCACGAGGAACAGAACAGCATGGGGTGGAGTATTTCTTCCTGACCCCAGAGGAGTTCAAGGCCAAGATAGAGGCAGACGAGTTCCTGGAATACGAGGAGGTATATGCCGACCGATATTATGGTACACTGAAAAGCCAGGTGGAGGAACAGTTGAAGGGCGGAAGAAACGTAATCTTCGATATTGACATAAAGGGCGGCATTAACGTAAAGAAATTCTATGGCGAGCATGCTTTGTCCCTTTTTGTCCAGCCTCCCAGCGTAGACGAACTGAGAAGACGCCTTGTTGGCCGTGCTACGGACAGTCCGGAACAGATAGAGGAACGTCTGGCAAAGGCGGAATACGAGATGTCGTTTGCTCCGCAGTTTGACAAAATCATCGTGAACGACGACCTTGAAACTGCCAAGGCAGATACCTTGCAGACAATAAGTGAATTCCTAAACAAAGAATAACATTGGCAACGATACTGAGTATAGAGACCAGCACCAACGTGTGCTCTGTGGCGGTGGCCGAGGACAACCATGTCATTTTCCATAGTGAAGATTTCGAGGGACCTTCGCATGCCGTGCAATGCGGAATGTTTGTACAGGAGGCGCTATCCTTTGCCGAGAGTCATGCCATCCCCCTGGATGCCGTTGCAGTGAGCGAAGGTCCGGGAAGTTATACGGGTTTGCGCATAGGAGTGAGTATGGCAAAAGGCGTGGCATACGGGCGTAATGTGCCATTGGTGTCTATCCCAACCTTGCAGCTTCTCTGTGTGCCGGTGCTGTTATATCACGAGGAAATACCGGAAAATTCCCTGTTGGTACCCATGATAGATGCCAGGCGCATGGAAGTGTATTCTGCCGTGTACGACAGGGCACTGAAGGAGATACGCCCCATACAGGCAGATATAGTGGACGAGAATACCTATGCCGAATATCTGGAACGCGGGCCAGTGGTCTTCTTTGGTAATGGAAGTGCCAAGTGCAAGGAGGTGATAAATCACCCCAATGCCATATTTATAGACGGCATACACCCATTGGCAAGCAATGCAGCACCTCTGGCAGAACAACGCCTTAGAAAGGGGGAAACAGTATCAACCGCCTACTTTGAACCGTTCTATTTGAAGGAGTTCCAAGCCACAAAACCAAAGAACCTGCTATGAATCAAATACAATATAATACGGAAAAGAGCAGCTTGCTGATGTCTGAATACGGGCGCATCGTTCAAGAAATGGTGGAGCATTGCATGACGATAGAGGACAGACAAGAGCGGCTGAAGTGTGCCACAAGCATAGTGGCGGTGATGGCAAACCTGGGACAGGAGAAACTTGCCAATCCCGAGGTGCAGACCAAACTGTGGAATCATCTGGCACTGATAAGCAGGTTTCAATTGGACCTGGATTATCCAGTGGAGATTATTCCGCAAGCGGAGGCAAGTATGCGTCCGGCCCCTATGTCTTTGCCTCAGGCCAATATTCGCCACAAGCATTATGGACGCATAGTGGAGCAGGCTCTGCAGAAACTGACGGAAATGCCTGAAGGCGAAGAGCGAGACGCCCTTGTGCAACAGACGGCAGACAGGATGAAACAGAACCTGTTTACATGGAATCCCGATGTGATGAGCGAGGAAAAGGTGACACACGACATTGATGTGTATACCAAGGGACATAACCTGAGCGAAGCACTGGAAGGACATCAGTTTGCAACTCTGCATACATTGCCCACTAACATACTGAAAAGAAAGAAAAGAAAATAATGTCAGCATTCATAATAGAAGGAGGACGCCCGTTAAAGGGAGAGATTACACCTCAGGGAGCCAAGAACGAGGCATTGCAGATACTTTGTGCAACGCTGCTCACGAGCGAACCCATAAGGATCAGCAACCTGCCGGACATAGCCGATGTAAACAACCAGATACGTCTGCTGCAGGACATTGGAGTTCGCGTTACCCGTCATGCTCAGGGCGACATGACTTTCCAGGCAGACAATGTGGATATCAGTTATCTGCAAAGCGAGGAGTTCCTGGAGCGTTGCTCCCGTCTGCGTGGCAGTGTTATGCTTGTAGGACCATTGGTGGCCAGGTTCGGCCATGCTTTTGTCAGCAAGCCCGGTGGCGACAAGATAGGACGCAGGCGCCTGGATACTCATTTTCTGGGAATACAGAAATTGGGCGCTGACTTTACATATGATGCCGAAAGGTGTGTGTTCGAGATAAGGGCAGAGCACCTGAAGGGTACCTATATGCTTTTGGAAGAAGCATCAGTGACGGGTACGGCAAACATTGTTATGGCCGCAGTACTGGCAGAAGGCACCACTACGATTTACAATGCAGCCTGCGAACCATACCTGCAGCAGTTGTGCAAAATGCTCTGTGGCATGGGAGCCATGATAGAGGGCATTGGTTCCAATCTGCTGACCATTACAGGTGTGAAGTCATTGAAAGGAACCTCGCACACGATATTGCCAGACATGATTGAAGTTGGCTCGTTTATTGGAATGGCTGCCATGTGTGGCGAGGGTGTCCTGATACGCAACGTCCGTTACGACCAGTTGGGCATTATCCCTACGGTATTCCAGCGCCTTGGCGTGCAATTGGAACGAAGAGGAGACGACATATACATCCCCAAGCAGGAACATTACGAGATAGAATCGTTCCTGGATGGCAGCATAATGACCATTGCCGATGCACCATGGCCAGGCCTGACTCCCGACCTTTTGAGCATCCTGCTTATTGTGGCTACTCAGGCAAAGGGCAGTGTGCTGATACACCAGAAGATGTTTGAAAGCAGATTGTTCTTCGTGGACAAACTGATAGACATGGGAGCACAGATTATACTTTGCGACCCGCATCGTGCCGTGGTCATTGGTCATGACAAGCGCTTCCAGTTGAAGGCAGCCCGCATGACCTCGCCCGACATCCGTGCCGGCATAGCCATGCTGATTGCCGCCATGAGTGCGTCGGGAACAAGCAGGATAGACAACATCGGGCAGATAGACCGTGGATATGAGAACATAGAGGAGAGGCTTAACAGGCTTGGTGCCAATATAACTCGTGTAGAATGATAGAAACTTATAAGATAGGTACACTGACCCGTACCCACGGCATAGGAGGGGAACTGTCTATGAACTTCACGGACGACGTGTGGGACAGAGCAGATGCAGATTACGTCTTTCTGGAGGTGGATGGCATACAAGTGCCCTTCTTCCTGGAAGGGTGGAGATTCCGTAGCGATTCGGTTGCCTTGCTCAAGTTTCAAGACATTGACAGTTCTGAAGATGCCAATGAGTATGTAGGTGCAGACGTGTATTTCCCTCATAGCCTGACTCCGGAACCGGATGAAGACGACGAGTACACCTGGCGACATTTTACAGGCTGGCAGGTAGTGGACGCCCAGGCAGGGCCTATAGGCATTATAGATTATGTGGAAGACTCTACGGTGAACACTATTTTCTGTGTAGATGGCAAGCTAGTTCCTGCCAACGAAGATTTTATCGAGAGAATAGATGCAAAGGAGCGTATTGTCTATATGACCTTGCCCGAAGGTTTGTTGGATTTGTAAAGAAGAAACTGTATGAAGAGAAAAATATGCATATTAGGTTCAACTGGCAGCATAGGGACGCAAGCACTGCAGGTAATAGAGGAACATGCAGATTTGTTTGAAGCCTATGTGCTTACGGCCGGTAGCAACTCACGTTTGCTGATAGAGCAGGCACGCAAATTCTTGCCATGCGCCGTGGTTATTGCAGACGAGAGCAAGTATGACGAAGTTAAGGAGGCATTGGCCGACCAGCCCATACAGGTATATGCCGGAGATGAGGCCCTTTGTCAGGTGGTGACGATGGAGCCTGTGGACATGGTCCTGACTGCCTTGGTAGGGTTCAGCGGGTTGAAACCTACGATATCTGCGATAAAGGCTGGCAAGCCCATAGCATTGGCCAACAAGGAAACCTTGGTGGTTGCCGGCGAACTCATTACTGCCTTGTGTCAGGAGTATAATGTTCCGATGCTCCCTGTGGATAGCGAGCATTCTGCCATATTCCAGAGTCTGATGGGCGAGGAAAGTCCGATAGAGAAGATTATCCTTACGGCTTCGGGCGGTCCTTTCCGCAAGTTCACTTTGGACGAGATGAGGAATGTTACTGCTGCTCAGGCCCTGAAGCACCCCAATTGGGATATGGGTGCCAAGATTACCATTGATTCCGCAAGCATGATGAACAAGGGCTTTGAGGTGATAGAGGCAAAGTGGCTGTTTGATGTGGATGCCGACCGCATACAGGTTGTTGTGCACCCTCAAAGCATAGTACATAGTGCAGTACAGTTCCAGGACGGCGCGGTAAAGGCCCAGCTTGGTGAACCCGACATGCGAGTGCCCATACAGTTGGCAATGTCGTATCCGGTAAGACTGGAAAGCAGTTTCCCGCGTATTGATTGGTGGGACATGCAAGACCTCACTTTTGAACGCCCCGACATGGAGCGCTTCCCCTGTCTGGCCATGGCATACGAGGCCCTGCGCCGAGGTGGCAACACCGCTTGTGTGGTGAATGCCGCCAACGAGGTGGTAAATCTGGCTTTCCGTCAGGACAGATGCGGATTCTTGCAGATGGCTGAAGTCATACAGGAGACACTGGCCCGTGTTCCGTACATAAAAACACCCTCGCTGGAGGACTATCTGGAAACGGACTATGCTGCCAGAAAAGTGGCCTCAGAGTTGTTGTAAAAGAGCATCCACGAAAGCAGGCCTTGGTCCTCGGGAGGACCGACCCGAGAGTTCCCGGTTCTTTCGCCTCGGTCCTCGGGAGGACCAAAACGGGTCGACCCAGAGGCATGGGGTGGTGTGACCGAAACTCTTAAGAAGTTACTATGCACCGCCCGTTTGATTCTGTGAGTGGCAAGCAGCATGCGTCTGCAACAATTCCAATAAATATTAATATAAAAACAGTTAAAACAAAAGGATAAATCTACATGGAAATAGTCTTGATCAAAGCGGCACAACTTATCTGCTGCCTTAGCCTGTTGGTGTTTCTGCACGAAGGAGGACACTTCCTCTTTGCCAAATTCTCAGGAGTGAAGGTGGAGAAATTCTATCTGTTCTTCAATCCATACTTTCATCTCTTTTCCACAAGAGACGAGTGGTTCACTCGTTTGTTTCCCTATTTCAAGGACAACGAAACAGAATACGGCATAGGCTGGCTGCCCTTGGGCGGATATGTCAGCATTGCCGGCATGGTGGACGAGACAAAGAGCGCCGAGGAAATTGCCACCAGAGCACCACAGGAAAGCGACTTCAACCAGAAACCCGTCTGGCGCCGTTTCCTGATCATGTTCGGTGGTGTACTATTCAACCTGATTGCCGCCCTGGTGATATACTCTGCTATAGTGTTCACATGGGGACGTGAGATTGTGCCCATGCGCAATCTTCCAGATGGATTGAACTACAACCAGACGGCACAGGAAATAGGTTTCGTCAACGGTGACACGCCTATACGTATAGACGGAATGGAAATTGAAGGTTTCAGCGGAGCCTTGATGATGGACATTTCCGAAGCAAAGACAGTAACCGTCTTGCGCAATGGCGAGGAAGTGGACATAGAGATGCCTGCCGGCGGTGTCTCCTTGCTGGAAATGCAGAAAAGCCCACAGTTCTTCTCATTGCCCGTTAAACCCATCGTGGGCGAAGTTGCTGAAGGGATGCCTGCATATAAATATGGTATAGAGGCAGGAGACATCATACAGGAAATAGACGGAGTTCCTACTCCCGACGTTACCGACGTTACTACAGAACTGGGACGCAGACAGGATATTCTCAGTGCTGAGGGTTGCACACCCGAGGACAGCATACGTGCAAAGAGCATATCTCTGATAGTTATGCGTGCCGGAACTGGAGCACAGGACACATTGAACATGGTGCTTGGCAACGATACCAAGTTGGGCGTACTTTGGGAGGACATCCCCACCGAGCATCAATCATACACCCTGCTTCAGAGCATCCCAGCAGGCTTCCAACTGGCATGGAAAACTCTGTCCGACTACGTGGTATCGCTGAAATATCTCTTCCACAAGGAAGGTATACAACAGGTAGGCTCGTTCCTGACCATAGGCGATCTCTTTCCGCCCATCTGGGATTGGCAGAGTTTCTGGAACCTGACCGCCTTCATCAGTATTATCCTGGCAGTAATGAATATTCTGCCCATCCCCGGATTGGATGGAGGTCATATCGCCCTGCTCCTTTACGAAGGTATCATGCGCAAGCAGCCATCGCCCAAGGTAATGGATGTGATTGAAAAGGCGGGCCTGTTCCTTCTGTTCGCCCTGATGATACTCGCATTCAGTAATGACATAATGAGATTCTTCTTCTGATTCCTACCCTTATCACCAACGCATTTTGTAAAGCCGGAGATTTTGGAAATACCCGATAACCCGGTCATGCTTTGGTGCGGTCATATAATAAAGGTGTGGGACCATAAAACCTGTTTATCCTAAATTTCGAATACAAGATATGAATAGCAAAAGTCTCCTTTTATCGTTGCTCGCATTGATGATATGTGGAACGGTATTTGCAAGCACAAACGAAGAAGGTAAGGAAGTGCTAATGTTCCGTGAACTTCTTACCGATTCGCTTTCAAAGGGAAATGTAGTTACGTGGACATTGCCTGACACGTTGGAACCCGATGCGCACATGAACTTCTATCTCGGAGTTAAGGGAGACAAGCCCAAGGACGGTTATCCTGTATTCCTATATCTTCATGGTTCAGGCCCGAGGGATAGGGAGTGGGCAACAGGTTTGCGACTTGCCAAACTTTTCCAGGATTCGCCTTCGATGTACATAGTGCCACAGATTCCTCGCGACAGGGAGTGGTATCGTTGGTGGCAAAGAAGCAAGCAATGGGCTTGGGAACGCCTACTCCGCATCCTCATGTCCATGCCCGAGGTGGACAAGAACCGCATCTATGTCTTTGGCATTTCAGAGGGCGGATATGGTAGTCAGCGCCTGGCATCGTTCTACGCCGACTATTGGGCGGCAGCCGGGCCTATGGCAGGTGGAGAACCCCTGAAGAATGCCCCGGTTGAGAATCTTGGCAATGTGGCACTGAGTTTTCTTACAGGCGACCGCGATATGATGTTCTACCGCAACATGCTCACGCGTACTACCGGAGAAAAGCTGGACAGCATGCAACGCCTCTTCCCCAACGAATACAAGCATCGCGTGGAACTCATTCCCGGCATGGGACATTCCATTGACTATACGCCAACCACCCCTTGGCTGGCACAGTACAAGCGCAATGCCCAACCACGTCATTTTATTTGGGAGAATATGGAGATGGACGGCTTGAAGCGCAATGCTTTCTATAACCTTCAGGTTTTGGAAGAGACGGAGGCCTATCGTACGCAATACGAATTTACGGCAAATGAGGACAATAGTATAGATATCAAGGTAGACGCCATCGAGTATTTCACAACATGGAAGGACCCTCAATGGGGCATAGACATGCTCTTCGGCAAGAAACTTATACCTGCTCAGCATGGTTATATACGCCTTTTCCTGTCTGACACTTTGGTTGATTTGAACAAGAAGGTTACTGTGCGCATAAATGGCAAGGAGGTATTCAACGGCAAGGTGAAGGGTTCCAAGAAGAACCAGAAACTGGCGCATGAACTCTGGGGCGACCCAATGCGCAGCTTCAAGCATGCCGTGGAAGTAAAATGGTAATCCCCCCTCATCAAACCGCCATGTCCCCTTGCCAGGATAGGGCGGTTTGCGTTATAAGAGGAAAAGGAAAGGTGCTGTCGTTGACCTTTGGTCTTCCTCCTTCTCATAAGGCATAGTATGCGCATACTCTGCTCTTTTTTCGTTCGTCGGCTCGGAAATGCCCAAATAAATTTAACCCTATAGGGTTCAATTTGCTCTCGTTCGGCATAAAAAGTAAACCTTTTCCTCTCTCTCTTAATCGCAAATTTGGTAATTCGCTCACTTAATCGTACCTCTGACTTGCAGTCGAAGGTACTACCGTTCGGAAATACCCAAATAAATTTGGTAATTCGCTCACTTAATCGTACCTTTGCATGTTCTTATAAAGGTAGTAAGCGAGATAATTTATGAAATACGGTTTTGATAACGACAAGTATATACGCATTCAGAGTGAGCACATCAAAGAAAGAATAGCGCAATTCCAAGGTAAATTGTATTTGGAATTGGGTGGCAAGCTGTTCGATGACCACCATGCCAGTCGTGTGCTTCCCGGTTTCCAGCCCGACTCAAAGTTGAGAATGCTCTCACAATTGTCTTCCCAGGCGGAGATAGTCATTGTTATCAGTGCAGTAGACATCGAGAAGAACAAGGTTCGTCAAGACCTCGGCATCACCTACAATGAAGATGTCCTGCGCCTAAGGAACGAGTTCCAGAACTGCGGTTTCATGGTTGGCAGTGTGGTGATAACACATTTCAATGGCCAAAGTTCTGCCTCAACATACCGCCGCCGTCTGGAATCGCTTGGCATCAAGACCTATTATCACTACACCATCGAAGGCTACCCCAACAACGTTGCCCTCATCGACTCCGACGAGGGATTCGGCAAAAACGACTACGTGGAGACCGAACGTCCTCTGGTCATTGTAACTGCTCCCGGCCCTGGTTCCGGCAAGATGGCGGTATGCCTTTCACAACTCTACAACGAGCACAAGCGTGGTGTTTGTGCCGGTTATGCCAAGTTCGAGACCTTCCCCGTATGGAATCTCCCTCTGAAGCATCCTGTGAACATTGCATACGAGGCTGCTACAGCCGACCTGAATGATGTCAACGAGATAGACCCCTTCCACATGGAGGCCTACAACGAGGTTGCTATCAGCTACAACCGCGACGTGGAGATTTTCCCCGTCCTCACCAGCATCTTTGATGGCATCTACGGAACTTGCCCCTACAAGAGTCCTACGGACATGGGCGTGAACATGCTCGGTTTCTGCATTACCGACGATAGCGTCTGCCGCGAAGCATCCAAACAGGAGATAATCCGACGCTATTATACTGCCGTCAACAAGATGGCCATGGGCGCTATGAACGAGGCAGAGGTGAACAAGATACGCCTTCTGATGAAGCAGGCAAACATTTCTACCGATGACAGACCTACAACCGTAGCGGCAAAAAATCGTGCTCAGGAGAGTGGAGACGAGTCTTCTGCAATCCAGTTGAGCGACGGCACAATGATTACCGCCGGCAGCAGCCCCCTGCTGGGTACCTGTGCAAGTCTCTTGCTCAATTCCATCAAGCACCTGGCAGGTATAGACCATTCCGTAAAGCTCATTTCACAGGACTTCATAGAACCAATACAGAAGACCAAAGTAGACTACCTCGGAGGCAACAATCCCCGTCTGCACATGGACGAGGTGCTCGTGGCATTGTCGGTTCTCTCGCTTCACGATGTCAACTGCCGTCGTGCCCTGGCCATGCTGCCCGAACTGAACGGGTTGCAGGCACATGCCACTGTAATGCTCAGCCAGGTCGACCAGAAGATACTGAAGAAACTGGGTATTTCGCTGACCTGCGACCCTGCAAGCAAGAAATAAGATGAAGGACCTCCCACACGACCCTTTCATGCTCATGAGCATCATCAACATGAAGCTCAGAGATTACTACCCCACTTTGGATGCCTTGTGCGAAGATATGAATATCGAGAAGGAAGTCCTCACCACCACACTGGGCAGCATAGGCATGGAATACAACCCCGACACCAACAAGTTCTGGTAAGATGAAAGAAACGAAAGTATTACTTATAACCGGTTATCTGGGCAGTGGCAAGACCACCCTGCTTAACCGCATCCTTAATAATAAAAGAGGTATACGCTTTGCCGTTATCGTCAACGACATCGGCGAGGTGAATATCGATGCCGACCTGATACAGAAGGGCGGTGTAGTGGACCAGCAGGACGAATCTCTGGTAGCTCTGCAGAACGGTTGCATCTGTTGCTCTCTGAAGATGGACCTCGTGCTTCAGTTGCGCGACCTGATGAAGTCGGAACGCTTTGACTATATCGTCATCGAGGCATCAGGCATTTGTGAACCTTCCCCCATTGCACAGACCATCTGCGCTTACCAGCAGTCACTGGACCTCAATACCTTCAATGCCGGTCCTATCACACA
Source organism: Bacteroidaceae bacterium (assembly GCA_045659645.1). Lineage (GTDB taxonomy): Bacteria > Bacteroidota > Bacteroidia > Bacteroidales > Bacteroidaceae > Physcousia. Next base: position 20,924 of record JAZRCG010000015.1, read on the forward strand.
TATCCCCACGCTGGATTGCATTTGTTCCGTGGTGGATGCACTTAGACTGAAAGACGAGTTCGGTTGCGGCCTGGACCTCACCGGCAAGACCATTGCCGAGGACGACATCGCCAACCTGGTTATCCAGCAGATAGAGTTCTGTAACACCATTCTGCTGAACAAGGCCGACGAAGTGACGGCCGAGGAACTGGGGCGCATACACACCATACTGCATACCATACAGCCCAAGGCAAACATCATCACTTGCAACTTCTGTGATGTGGACCTTGACATGCTGCTAAATACCGGCATGTTCGACTTTGAAACTGTTGCCACCTCTGCCAAATGGATAGAGGAATTGGACAAGCCCCATCACGAGGAGGGACATCACGAGGAGGAGTATCATCATCACCACGATGAACACGAGCACAGCCATGAGTGCGAGCACGAGCATCACCACCATGATTGCCACGAGCATCATCATCATGAGGATGAGAATGAGGAGGCATGCCCGCATTGTGGACATCACCACCACCATGATGAGGAAGGGCACTGCTGTTGCGGACACCATCACGATGCCGAACACCCCCATGGCGACGAATACGGCATCGGCACCTGGGTGTTCTATAGCCGTCGCCCGCTCAACCTTGGTAATTTCGACCACTTCATTGCTCGCCAGTGGCCCAAAAGCATCGTCCGCGCCAAGGGCATGTGTTACTTTAAAGGCGAAGAGCACATGTGCTACCTCTTTGAGCAGGCAGGCCGACAGGTGTCCCTGCATCAAGCGGGCCAGTGGTATGCCACCATGCCCGAGGAGGAACTGAAGCCCATCCTGTCCCGCGACCAGAGGTTGCAAGACGACTGGGATCCCACCTATGGCGACCGCATGCAGAAGATAGTGTTCATTGGGATACACATGGACATCAACGACCTGCGACAGAAGTTGGAAGCATGTTTGACGGAATAATTCGTATACATTAAGATTGTGCACATATATGTTGGATTTCATTAAGAACCATCCGTATCTCGTAGGTTGGGTGCTCTTTGTATTGTTTGTGTATATTTATGCATACTTGGATTATGCATATTATAAATACAATTTCAAGGACAAGGTCATGCATTTTTATGAGGCACTCACCGAGGAAGAGTAGTCTTGTTGTCCTTATGTATGTTTGTTTAAGCATGAATCCTCAAATAATCGAATCTTTTATTTGTTTATTCAACAGCTTATTTGTACCTTTGTATAGTAAATTGTTATGCCACAATCATTAAGATAGGAAAACGATTAAATATTACAATAAATATATACTAATTATGACAAAACAGGAACTTGTGCGTGCCATTTCTCAGGAAACCGGCATTGATCAGCCCACTGCCTTGGCTTCAGTAGAGGCACTTATGAATATTATCAAGGACACCATGGCAAGTGGTGAGAATGTTTACTTGCGTGGTTTCGGCACATTCAATTTGAAGAAGCGTGCAACCAAGACCGCTCGTAATATCACTCAAAAGGAGACGATCATCGTGCCCGAGCACTATATCCCTGCTTTTAAACCATGTCCTGAATTCCAGACTCGTGTTGCTGAGGTAAAGGAACTGAAGGAAAAGTCAAAGTAACAGGGGCAAATTAAGCAGAGACGCTAAGGTTTCTGTAGAAAAGCAAAAAAGGACTATGCCTGCAAATGGTATGGTCCTTTTTCTATCTTAGACACTGTGTTGCTCCTGCGTACCGACAGAGGCATATATAGAGGATCAGGAGGGCGAAGGCCTGTTCTCGGGAGGACGGGGACGAGAGTTCCCGGTTCTTTCGGGTCGGTCCTCGGGAGGACCAAAAAGCGCTGTTGTGGGCATGTTCGCTGGAACTGCTAATGCGTGTTGATAAAACTTGTGATGAAGCAAGGTGGTGCATCTAAAAATAGGGCAGGGTGAACAAAAATAGCGAGGGATACCGTAGTGGAACCTCGCTATTTTTTTATGTAGTGTGTATGGTATCTTTAATAGATATTCTTTTTCTTATTCCTGGAACTTGGGGTCGTTCTGTATGAGCCATTCGGCTATCTGTACGGCGTTAAGGGCAGCACCCTTCTTGATCTGGTCGCTTACGAGCCAGAAGGTAAGGCCGTTGGGGTTGGCGATGTCCTTGCGGATACGGCCCACATAAACATCGTCGCAGCCTTCCAGGAACAGGGGCATGGGGTAGTCCTTCTTCTCGGGGTCGTCCTGAAGGCGCAGGCCGTTACCGTTCTTTACTGCCTCCTTGAACTCCTCCACGCTTACGGGACGCTCGGTTTCTGCCCAGATGGCCTCAGAATGGCAACGGAGCGAAGGAACGCGGACACACATAGCAGAGCAGTCTGCATCGGTGTGCATAATCTTCTTTGTCTCGTGGAACATCTTCATCTCCTCCTTGGTGTAACCGTTGTCGGTGAACACGTCAATCTGAGGGATTACGTTGAATGCCAACTGATATGCGAACTTCTCTACTGTAGGTTTCTCGCCTGCCAATACCTGGCGGTACTGCTCAAACAGTTCTGCCATGGCAGCAGCACCAGCACCGCTAGCAGCCTGATAGCTGGCAACATGGATACGGCGGATGTGGCTGAGGTTCTCCAGAGCCTGCAGGGCAACAACCATCATGATAGTGGTACAGTTGGGGTTGGCAATGATGCCGCGGGGACGCTCCAGGGCGTCCTTGGCGTTACACTCGGGAACTACAAGGGGCACGTTCTCATCCATGCGGAAGGCGCTGGAGTTGTCTATCATCACGGCACCATGCTTGGTGATGGTCTCAGCAAAGTCCTTGCTTGTACCGCCACCAGCACTGGTGAAGGCGATGTCCACACCCTTGAAGTCATCGTTGTGCTGAAGCAATTTTACCTCTATCTCCTTGCCACGGAAGGTGTATTTTGTTCCGGCGCTACGCTGGCTGCCGAAAAGCAGAAGTTCGTCAATGGGGAAGTTGCGTTCGTCCAGAACGCGCAGGAATTCCTGGCCTACGGCGCCACTGGCACCTACAATTGCTACTCTCATCGTTTATGTTTTGTCTTTGTTGGTTACTACGTTTGATAAATTCGGCACAAAATTACGGAAAATATTATAAATAAGGTGTGTTCTTGCCCATAAATAGCACAAAATGCTTTATCTTTGCACGAAATTATTCACATTGGACATGCTTCAGATACCGACATTCATACAAATGCCCCTGGCTTTGGTTACCGACCCAACTTGGGTGTTTTTTGTCGTACTGATGATAATCCTTTTTTCTCCCATCCTCCTTCGCCGTCTCCGCACCCCTCATATCATAGGCTTGATACTGGCAGGTGTGATGATAGGCCAACATGGTTTCAATATCATAGAGAGGGACAGGAGTTTTGAGATATTCGGTCAGGTAGGCATCTACTTCATCATGTTCCTTGCCGCACTGGAGATGAACATGAGCAGTGTGCGACAGTATGGGCGCCGGGGACTCCTCTTCGGTGTTGTCACCTATGTGATACCCTTTGTAATGGGGTTCCTTGCCGCACACCATCTTCTGGGCTTTAGCGCCACCAGTTCCGTGCTGCTCAGCTGCATATTGGCATCGCACACGCTGATTACGTATCCCATCGTGGGTCGTTTCGGCCTTACCCGTCACCCCGTGGTGATAGTCTCCGTGGTGGCCACTGCAGTAGCGCTTTTCGTTGCCCTGTTGGTGCTGGCCATTACCGTTGGCGCTCTTCAGGACACCAACTGGGTGTACTGGGTGCTCTTTGCCTTCAAGTGCATAGTGTATGGCGGCTTTGTCATATATGCCTATCCCAGAATAGGCCGTTGGTTCCTGCGCAGATACGATGAGCCCATCATGCAGTTCATCTTCATCCTGTCGCTGGTTTTTCTCAGTGCCGCACTGGCAGAACTGGCAGGCCTGGAAGGATTGTTGGGAGCATTCCTGGCAGGTCTTTCGGTTAACAGGCTCATACCCCGTACCTCGCCTCTTATGTCCTATATCCAGTTCGTGGGCAATGCCCTGTTCATACCTTATTTTCTGATAGGTGTGGGCATGCTCATCGACTTGAAGGTTCTATTTGGCGACCTGCACACAATATGGATTGTTGTAGTGATGGTGCTGGTGGGCACTTCGTCCAAATGGATTGCCTCCTATCTGATGAGTTTCCTGTCCAAGGAGCTGAAGGGTGGTTCCCTGCTTATGTTCGGCCTCACCAACGCACATGCCGCTGGTGCCTTGGCAATAGTGATGATAGGCACCGACCCCAAGGTAAATCTCATGGATGCCTCGGTGCTGAACGGTACGGTCATGCTCATTCTCTTCTCGTGCATAATAAGCAGTTTTGCCACCAGCGAGGGAGCACGCCGCATAGCCCTGATGGATACCGACACCGAGGAGAACCAGGGTGCATGGCATGGCAAGTGCCTTGTTACGTACAGCCAGCCAGACAGCGTAGGACTCCTGACTCAGTTGGCGCTGATAATCCGCAACACCCGCATTCCTGACAGCCTTATGGGTCTTACCGTCACCCTGAACGACTATAACGGCGAGGCCGAGGGCTATCGCGAAGCCCAGCGCATGCTGGAGGATGCCACCTCCGTGGCTTCCGCAGCACAGGTGGACATGAAGACTCTCTCGCGCCTCAGTACCAATGTGGCTGGTGGTATCCTGCATACAATCCGTGAATACGATTGTGGTGAGGTGATGGTATGCCTTACCGACCGCACCACTGGTATGCCCAAGTCCAGCCTTGGCCCCATCATCGACCACGTTCTGGAGGGTACCAACCGCGAGATAATGGCCGTGCGCCTTATCGTCCCTCCCGGCACTCTGCACAGAGTCATTGTTGCCGTACCGCAGAAGGCAGAGTACGAGGCAGGTTTCTACAAGTGGCTGGAGCACGTCTGCCGTATGGGCGAACAACTGGATTGCCTGCTTGAGTTCCATGCCCACCCCGACACCTTGCCGCACATCAAGAGCTACATGTGGCGCTATCACGTCTCTCTGCATGCCGACTACATAGAGATGGCTATTTGGACAAAGATAATGTCCCTCTCGCAGAGGGCAGGAAAGGACGACATGGTTGTCTTCGTCAGTGCACGCCCCGGCTTCATCTCCTACAAGGGAGCCTTTGCTGGCCTGCCACTGATGATACACAGATATTTCAATCACACCAGCGTAATGCTGCTATACCCCGACCAATGGTCATGATCAAGATAGAAGGTATAAAGAAGAGTTTCGGCAATCTGCAGGTGCTCAAGGGCATCGACCTGCAGGTGGGCAAGGGCGAGGTGGTCAGCATCGTTGGTTCCAGCGGTGCGGGCAAGACCACGCTGTTGCAGATTATAGGCACTCTAGACAGAGCCGACGAAGGCCGTGTCATTATAGCAGGCGAGGATGTTACCAACCTTTCTTCTGACCGCATGGCACGTTTCCGCAACCGCCACATCGGCTTCGTATTTCAGTTTCACCAGCTCTTGCCCGAGTTTACCGCCCTGGAAAATGTGATGATGCCTGCCTTCATAGCAGGCACCTCGCACAAGGAGGCCAAGAAGCGAGCCATGGAACTGCTGGACTTTATGGGCCTTACCGAGCGTGCTGACCACAAACCCAACGAACTTTCCGGTGGCGAGAAGCAGCGTGTTGCCGTAGCACGTGCCTTGATGAACAATCCCGAACTGGTCCTTGCCGATGAACCCTCGGGCAGTTTGGATACCAGGAACAAGGAGGAACTTCACCGCCTCTTCTTCGACCTTAGGAACCGCTTCGGCCAGACCTTTGTCATTGTTACTCACGATGAGACCCTCGCATCCCTCACCGACCGCACCATCCGTATGAAGGACGGGATGATAGTGGACTGACCCTCCCCCTTACCCCTCCACAAGGGAGGGGAGTAGTTACAACCGACTTGTACTCACATCAGCAGAACATTATACTCCCTCCCCTTGTGGGAGGGATGGGGAGGGGTCCGCTGGGGCTTTCTATAAAAACGACTATGAACATAAAATTAGGACAGACAAATACCCTCAGGGTGGTAAAGCAGGTTCCCTTCGGATATTATCTGGATGGCGGACGCATACATGGCGAGATACTCTTGCCGCAGAACGAGGTAGAGGGCGATGTTGCTCTGGACGAGGAAGTGGAGGTTTTCCTTTATCTCGACCAGGAAGAGCGCCTCATTGCCACCATGCGCAAACCCTTGGCACAGGTGGGCGACTTTGCCTTCCTGGAGGTGGCATGGGTAAACAACTTCGGTGCCTTCCTCAACTGGGGACTCCTGAAGGACCTCTTCGTGCCCTTCCGCGAGCAGAAGATGAAGATGACAAAGGGACAGAGCTACATAGTGCACATCCATTTGGACGAGGATAGCAGCCGCATTATGGCCAGTGCCAAGGTGGAGCGCTATCTCGACTCCGGTATTCCTCCCTATCACCGTGGCGACGAGGTGGACATCCTCGTGTGGCAGAAGACCGACCTCGGTTTCAAGGTTATTGTGGACAACCAATGGGGCGGACTCCTCTACGACTCGCAGGTGTTCCGCGACCTTCGCACAGGCATGCGCACGCGTGCATATATAAGAAAGGTACGCGAGGATGGCAAAATAGACCTCACCCTCACCCGTCAGGGCCAGGAGGGTGTGGCAGACTTCAGCGACATTCTGCTGGCATACCTTCAGGATAACGGCGGCTATTGCCCTCTGGGCGACAAGAGTCCTGCCGAGGACATTGCCCAGACCTTCAACGTCAGCAAGAAAGTCTATAAGAAAACCATCGGCGACCTCTACAAGCGCCGCCTCATCACCATCTCCGACGATGGGATACGCTTGGCGTAAGAGCATGCCAGTTTCCTCAGCAGGAAACTGCAGTTTACTCGTGAAGAAACTGTAGTTTTCTCCCGAGAAAACTACAATGTTCTCATAGGTCCCCTACGGCATTATTTATGATCATATAGTTTGTAGATAGCATTTTTGTGCTACGAGCACACAAAGACCTAGTTATGGCCTACAGGATTTAGGGCGCCTTTGAAACATGTATTAAATCCATGCCTTTCCTTTATTATGAAGAACGCTTTATTTGTCTTGTTCCTGATTATTGCGGCAAAAGCATTTCCGCAAATTAAGCCCGTTGTGACATACGATGGAGGAGATTTGTATTTTGTTCCTGCAAAACTAACATCAGGGGGTGCGGCATTCATGTATAGTTATAGAAACGACTACGAATCGGGCAAGACATGGTTTACTGTATTTGATGATGAAGTTAATGTGGTTGAGCAAGTTGAAATAGAGGCAGAGGTATTGAAATACTCAACAAGGACAGTCACCTCCCAAAGGAGATTCTTTGCCGAGTCAAAGAATGGAGGGACACGCGCAACTTCGGAAACAGAATACTTCCTTGATGATTGGACGGTGGTCAGTGATGTTATTGAGGAGAAAACAGAATACAACAATTGGATAGAAGGTCCAGAGGTGTTTGAGGATAACAACAATTATCATTCTCGCCAGATGTATCTCTCGCAGACACTTTTCAACGAAGATGACGACTTCGAGTTCCTTCGTGCCCACTATGAAGTTATGCCTCTATCATATTGCGCAGCTGATGACAATAGTGGTCCTGGGAATGATATCTCCATGGAACGTCCAAGTTTCGGCGGCGAAACATGCGATGAGTACACCATGGAGTACAACCACGATTTGGGCGGATACGTCTTCACGCTCATCAAGCGCAAGGTGTATGGTGGAGTAAAGAATACTGGTACAGATATCGTCTCGCTTGATGGCACAATCAAGAAGACACTAAATGCTGTAACATCATTTGGCACCGTAGTTGCCATCAATGGTAAATTCTATGTATCTGCTTATGACAGGACTTTGTCCAAGTATGCACTATATAAGATTGCTACGGCAACGACTTCCATCTCCAAAGTAGCTGAAATCACTTCTGAGACAAGAAGTCAAGCAACCTATAGCACGTCAGGATTGCGTGTAAAGTCTAACACGAAAGGAGTTGTAATCAGGAACGGACAGAAGATTGTCAACAAGTAAGTCAAACACCCCCAATATGAAATCATTGACATTAGACAACGGCTTGCGTGTGGTGTATGCACCCAGCCCTACGAATACGGTGTACCTGGGCTTGGCATTGGATGCAGGCACCAGGGACGAGACAAACGAGGAAAGCGGCATGGCACACTTTGCCGAGCACCTGAGTTTCAAGGGTACGGACAGGCGCACATCGCGACAGATAATAACCTACATGGAGAGCGTGGGCGGCGACCTGAATGCCTTCACGGGCAAGGAGGAGACGGTGTACTACTGCACCTGCCAGAAGGAGCATTTCCACCGTGCCATGGACATCCTCTTTGACGTAGTCTTCCATGGCAAGTATCCGCAGGAGGAGATGGACAAGGAGGTGGAGGTGGTCATCGACGAGATAGAGAGCTACAACGACTCGCCATCCGAACTTATCTACGACGACTTCGAGGCTATGCTTTTCCAAGGGCACCCTCTTGGCAGAAACATCCTGGGCGATGCAGACAGGCTTCGAACCTACAAGACAGAGGACGTGCTGAATTATACACACAGGCTTTATGTCCCCTCCAATGCCGTGCTTTTTGTCTATGGCAATGTCTCGGAGAAGGAGATAATGAAACAGATAAGAGTAACGGACCCCAACGGACCCCAAGACTCTCCCCCCTCCGGACCCCTCCCCAACCCTCCCACAAGGGGAGGGAGTGTTTACAACCGACTTGTGCCCCATCAGCAGGACATTATACTCCCCTCCCTTGTGGAGGGGCAGGGGGGAGGGTCCGGAGGGGCCGGTGAGGAGGGTCCGTTGGGGTCTTCCCTTGTCAATATCATCCATAAGGACACACACCAGGCGCATATCATGATGGGTGCGCGTGCCTTCGGGGGCAATCATCCCAAGCACCTTGCCCTTTTCCTTGCCAACAACATCCTGGGAGGCCCGGGGTTGAGCAGCCGTCTGAACCTGGCACTGAGGGAGAAGCGAGGCCTTGTCTACACCGTGGAAAGCACACTGACCACATACACCGACACGGGTGTGTGGGCAATATATTTCGGTTGCGACCACCACGATGCGGAGAAGTGCAAGAGGATAGTGAAGAGGGAGTTGCAACGCCTGTGCGACGCTCCCCTGTCGGACAAGGCACTGGCGGCCGCAAAAAGACAGATAATCGGTCAGATAGCCCTGTCGTACGACAACTTCGAAAGTGTGGCAATAGGTATGGGCAAGCGCATGCTGCATTATGGCCGCACGCAGACGAAGGAGAAAATGATAGAGCGCATACAGGCCCTTACCGCCGAACAGGTGTGGGATGCCGCCAAGGAGGTGTTCAACCCCGAGAACCTTACCATTCTGGAGTACAGGTAAGGCAAAGCCGTTTGCCCGTCTGCGGGTGGGTGAACGACAGTTCCCCTGCGTGAAGCATGAGGCGCGGAGCACTTTGGCTGCCATAGAGACGGTCGCCAAGGATGGGATTCTTCAAACCCTCTGCCATGTGCACACGCAACTGGTGTGTACGACCCGTATGTGGTGTGAGCAGAAGATGCGCATGCCCGTCCACATTACCTATAACCTTGTATCTGGTCAGTGCGCTCTTGCCATTTTCCATGTCCACCACCTGGCGCGGACGGTTGTCCACATCCGGGCGCAAGGGCAAACGGATGTCGCCCTCCTGTCCCTCGGGCATTTCACCTTCGAGCATGGCTTCGTAATGCTTTTCCACCTCGCGTTGCTCAAACTGGCGGCGTAACTCTGCCTGTATCTTAGGACTCTTTGCCAATACCAGCAAACCACTGGTATCCTGGTCAAGCCTGTGCACGGACAGGCACCCCGTGATGCTCTCCACCGAGGGCAGGAATTCCTTGCCAGGCACGGAGAGAAGGCCTGAGGGTTTGTTGACCACCATCAGGGAGTCATCCTCGTAGACGGTGGACAGGCGTGACACCAAATCCATATAGTTTCCAAGACGAGGGTCGGCCTCCACTTCCATGCCCGAAAGCATGTGCGCCAGTATGGGTCGGCACCGGTGTGTGCATGGAGGGTAGAAGCAATTGTCTGCCGAGTTCCATTCGGCTATGGCCAGTGGGCATATGCCACGGCGGAAAGCCTCCTGTAGAAGTTTGGGAGCGCAACAATCCCCAGCACCGCCTGGAGGCACGGCAGGGGCGAAGATGTCCAGCAGATTGGCACTCTCGCCACGTACGTTGAGCACCGAATAACGAGCGAACAACCACCGCTGAAGGGCACGGGAACGTTCCTTACGCTCATGCCGCAGGTCGCACACCTCGCGGGCAGAGGCCTTGCCCGAATCCAGGTAATGGTTTATGGCACTTATCTCGGCCTCCTCCTTCAGGAAAAAACGGCCCTCGCCCTCCTGTATGTCAAAGACAGGGGGCACGAACCCTGGCTGGCACGTCTTGCCCCCAAGAGTACCGGAGAAGGCCGCAAGGTAAGAGGCGGAACGGACCCTCCCCCCTGCCCCTCCACAAGGGTGGGGAGGATAATGGTCTGGTGATGTGGGGACAAGTCGGTTGGTACCACTTCCCTCCCT
>JAZRCG010000016.1:0-100044 GCA_045659645.1 Bacteroidaceae bacterium
TAACTAAATTAATTAACTAATGAAGAAAAACCTACTAATGTTAGCTCTGCTGCTCCCTGCTATGACGGGATGGGCGCAGACGGATGCCATCAAGGCATCTACATCGGTGGACAACCCCGAGAATCTGTTCACCTTGAAGAACGGCAATGGGTTGACCATGACTTCCTACACCTCTCCCACGGAGACTGCGGAGAATGCCGGTAAGTTTGCTTTCTATGCCGAGGCTGGCAAGGCAAATTCCTACTACATCTGGAGTGTAGACAGAAAGAAATGGGTGTCTTACACCAAGGCAGACAGTTATGCCAACGGTACAAACAAGGCAGTCCTTGAGAGCGACAAGTCCAAGGCACAGCCCTGGAATGCCATTGTTGTGAACGACAATTATCAGTTTGCCCCCTACAACAATACCGGTGTGGCAAACAAGTACATGAACTGGTTTGGCGGCAAGGACAGCAATCCTCTGGACAATACCAACCTGACCGTTGGTTTCTGGGAACAGGGTGCCAGTCAGGATGCCGGCAGCCGCTGGATTATCACAGAGGTGCAGATATACACCTACACCATGGATTTGGAGGACGGTGTTACCGTTACCATCAATGGCCAGACCTATACCGACGGTCAGACCGTTACCGTAACCGGCGCTCTCTCTCCCAGCGATGTGGTGGCATCGCAGAAGGAAGGCAAGTTTGCCGTGGTAAATGTGGACAACGACACAAAGACTGTTTCCGTCACCTACTACGACATGCCCGCTCTGCGCGACAGCCAGCTCTACACCCAGGCTTGGGTTTACCCCAAGCAGCAGGATGCCGTTGGCACTGCCATGAGCGAGAAGGAGGGTGACGTATATACCTTATATAATAATGTACTGGCTGCAAGTTTCCTGAAGGGTGACAAGGCTGTCTACTTCCTCGGTAGCAAGGCCATGAACCTGGTGGCAGGTACAGAACTCTTCATTGTGGGCTTTGGTAACGGCGAGAAGGTTGCTGCCAGCCAGATGACCATGAAGAGCTTCGAGCAGAAGGACCTCGCAGCCAACCCCACCGCCATCGGTGGTGCCGAGCACTATGCCGGCAAGGCTCTGGAGGCAGTCTTCGGCTATACCTACAAGGGCGAGGAGATAGAAATCCTGTGGCGTGCAGTTCTGCGCGACGGCAGCCACTATCTGCGCACCGAAATGGAACTGAAGGGCATAGGTAATGTGGATATGTTCGACATCATCGCCATGACCTACAACGTGGACGCCAAGGAGGCCGGCAGCAAGCCTGCAACCATTGGCAATACCCGTGGTAAGGTGATTATGAGCAACAAGATCTTTGCTGGTCTGGAGACTCCCACCGCTTACAACACCGTGGGTGGCGCCAGCGACGACGAGGACAAGTGGGATTTGGTTTCTACTCCCGTTACCGACAACGTGGCTGCATCTGCATGGACAAAGAAGGATATCAATGACGTGCCCATGCGCATACAGGAGGTAGGCGGTTCTGACAAGACCTACTATACCTACACCAAGCAGGCTACCCTGAAGGCAAACCAGAAGGTGACCACAACCCTTACTTACAAGAGCGGTGCCAAGCGTTTCGACATCGATGGCGTGGTGCTTCTGGACGAGAACGGTTCTATCGTGGCCAGCGACTACCACCATGGTTATACTGGTTCTGCTAAGGAGAACAACTCATACAGCTTTATTGTGCCCAACGACGGCAAGTTCAGCGTTTGCATGTACATTGACGGCCGCGAGGGTGATATCGTATCTACTGCTGAGTTCAAGGTAGAGGTCTTCGAGGCCAAGGCTGGTGTAGACGTTACTTCCGACATCGTGAACATCCAGGGCCGCTGGAGCCGCAACACCACTCTGGCCAAGGATGAGACTTGGAAAGTAGCAGCCGTAGTTGGTCTTATCGCTCAGGATGGCGAAGAGGACAATTCCAACATCCGCAAGACTCAGAAGCGCCGTTCATTCCTGGCATACTCCGAGCGCGAGCGTGCAGTGCCCTGGCGTGCAGTTCCTGCATACATCTCATGGTACGAATTGCAGATTAACCGCAACAACGCTGCTCCCGGACGTGAGCACTTGGACAACACCAAGGCTGCAGACGTGCTCAACGTAATGACTCAGTGGAAGACTCAGTTCTTCGATCGCTATGGCATGTCTCCCAAGATGTTCGTTATCGACGATGGATGGGACCTCTATGGCGAGTGGACCTTCCACAGCAGTTTCCCCAACGAGTTGCGCGACATGTCTAAGGCTGCCAAGGAAATGGGTGCAGGCATCGGTGCATGGCTCGGCCCTGTGGGCGGTTATGGCCAAAGCGGTGAATACCGTCGTGCCTATTGGAGAAACAAGGGTCAGGTAATGGAGCTTTCTAACCCCAACTACTATGCTGCGTTCAAGAAGGCTGCTTACAACCTCGTCTGCAACCAGGATGGCACTGAGGGCTATCAGGCAGGTAGCGACAACTACGTATTCTTCAAGTTTGACGGTATCTCTGGCCAGTTCTCTTCTGTAGGTCCTGACAATGGCGATACCGGCAACGAGAATGCTGAAGGTATTATCCGTCTGGAGCGCTACGTGCGTGAGGAACTCCGCGAGGATATCTTCTTCAACACCACCGTAGGTACATGGGCTTCTCCCTTCTGGTACCAGATTTCCGATGCTACATGGCGTCAGGAGAATGACTACGACGAGATTGGCAATAACAGCAACAAGCGCGAGAACTGGATTACCTATCGCGACAACCTGGTTCACCAGAACTACGTTACCAACTCTCCCATCTGCCCCATCAACACACTGATGACTCACGGATTCATCCTCACCAAGTTCGGTCCTCCAGCAGGTGCTCCTCGCGACTACAAGTCTGTGCTGAACGAACTGCGCTGTGCCTTCGCTTGCGGTAGCGGTTTGGTGGAGCTCTACAACGATTACGACCTGATGAACGAAATCAATGGCGGTCAGTTGTGGAAGGACCTGGCTGACCTCATGCAGTGGCAGAACGACAATGCCGATGTGCTGATGGATGCACACTGGGTTGGCGGTGACCCCTGGACAGGTAGCAAGGCCGAGATTTACGGTTGGGCTGCATGGAATGGCGAGAAGGCAACTCTGACCCTGCGCAACGGTGCCAACACCCAGCAGAGCATAAAGATAACCCTCCGCGAGGCATTCGAGATTCCTGCTAATATCAATGGTTCTATTGTTCTTAACAAGTGTTTTGCCGACCAGGCTGACCTAAAGGGTCTTGCTGAGGGCGAGGCTATCAACATAGACACCGAGCTGACACTGACCCTGCCCGCAAGCAGTGTTTACATGTTCGGCGGACGTGATAGCGAAGCTCCAGTAGTAGCCGTGGAGAGCATCACTTTCGACAAGGCTCAGTATGAGGTAGAAAAGGGAGCTACCGTTGCTATCGTGGCAACGGTAAACCCTACAAACGCCACCAACAAGAATCTTGAGTGGACTTCAAGCGACGAGGCGGTGGCTACAGTAACCAACGGTTTGGTAAAGGGTATTGCCCCTGGCAAGGCTACAATCACCGCAACTGCTGCTGATGGCAGCGGCGTGATGTGCCAGGCAGAGGTTACCGTTACCGAGAAGGTTATCCCTCCCTACAATGTGAACTTTGACAAGAATATCTCTAGTGCTGCAGCCAATGGCCGTGCCCTCTCAGGCATAGTATTCACTCCTGCAAACAGCGAGGCAAAGACTCTGACCATAGACTCTTCTACCAAGCGCTATCTGGATCTGACCGAGGACGAGAACATGATTCTCTCTTGTGCTCCCGGCGAGGAAATCAATGTTACCCTGAAGCATGGCGGTTCATGGATGCACGGCTATGTCTACATCGACCTGGACAACGACCAGCAGTTCAGTTTCAAAGAGGGCAGCACTGACCAGAGCGGAACCGACCTGGTAAGTTTCTTCTTCTACAACGGCGAGTTCGGAAATGACGGTCCTGGTGTCAACTCTCTTGGTGAGGCTATCAGCGGCAACGACCGCAATCCTGGCGCCAATATCGCATGCCCCAAGTTTACTGCTCCTCAGGAGGGTACATACCATATCCGTTTCAAGACCGACTGGAACAGCGTTGATGCCGGTGGCCAGATTGCAGCCGACGGCACATGTACCGGTGCCAACGGTATTCTGGCAAACAGCGGTACCATCGTTGACGCTACCCTGGAGGTTGTGGATGCTACCGGCATAGGCGAACTGAAGGGTGAAAACGGAAAGTCAAAAACTGAAATCTACGACCTCAGCGGCCGCAAGGCAAATGCCTCTCAGCACGGCGTCTTCATCCAGAACGGCAAAAAGGTTGTGCGTTAGTGATGAACGATTAGCGACTAAGGCTGAACGATTAACGTTTAACGTTCAACAACTTTAGTAATAACCCAATCCGCAGGCACCCCAGTGATGGCCAGTGTCTGCGGATTGGTGTTTTGTTGCTAAGGGTGATAGCGTTATTACTGTTGTAACTGACTGTCCCCCTGAGACAGGGTGGACGAGCGAAGCGGAGGGGGTGGATAGTATCCGTTTCCGTTTCTGTTTCTGTTCGCCTCTGCGGCCTCTGCGCTCTTTGCGTGAGATATAAGAACGGAAAGGTGAGTGCTTTAGCCCCTTTATGCGCCGACCTATGCTTCGTAGGCTCGGAAGTAAAAATAAAATTGTTTTTATTTTGTTTTTCTCTCACTTATTTGTACCTTCGCATAAACTTTCCCCCTCCTTTCTACTCCCCTCACTTGCAGGGAGGGGTGGGGTGGGTCTTAACATAATATAATATGGAACTGTATCCCAAACTTATAATGGATGCCCTGGCTACGGTGCGTTATCCCGGCACGGGCAAGAACATAGTGGAGATGGAGATGGTGGAGGACGACCTGCGCATAGCAGGCATGCATGTGAGTTTCTCCCTGATCTTCGACAAGCCAACAAACCCCTTCCTCAAGTCGCTCGTAAAGGCTGCCGAGGCTGCCATACATGCCTACGTGAGCAAGGATGTGGAGGTGGAGATAAAGACCAAGACCTTGCAGGCGCCTCGTCCCGACCTGCCCGACCTGCTGCCCGGTGTGAAGAACATCATTGCCGTGAGCAGCGGCAAGGGTGGAGTGGGCAAGAGCACGGTGGCAACAAACCTGGCCGTGGCACTGGCGCGTATGGGGCATCGTGTGGGTCTGCTGGATTGCGACATCTTTGGTCCCAGCGCTCCCAAGATGTTTGGCATGGAGGATGCTCGTCCCTATAGCGAGAACATTGGCGGACGCGACCTCATCATGCCCGTGGAGAAGTATGGTATCAAGGTGCTGAGCATAGGTTTCTTCGTTGATCCCGATACTCCTACCCTGTGGCGAGGCGGCATGGCATCAAATGCCTTGAAGCAACTCATTGGCGATGCGGCATGGGGCGACCTCGACTACTTCGTGCTCGACACCCCTCCAGGAACCTCCGACATACACCTCACCCTGGTGCAGACCCTGCCCATAACTGGTGCCGTCATCGTGAGCACACCCCAGCAGGTGGCACTGGCTGATGCCAGAAAGGGCATAAACATGTACACCAACGAGAAGGTGAATGTGCCCATCCTGGGCCTTGTGGAGAACATGGCATGGTTCACTCCCGAGGAACATCCCCAGGAGAAATACTATCTCTTCGGTCGTGAGGGCGTGAAGACGCTGGCAGAGGAAATGAACGTACCCCTCCTTGGCCAAATCCCCGTGGTGCAGAGTATCTGCGAGAATGGCGACGGCGGCACTCCCGTAGCACTGGAACCAGGCAGCATCACCGGTCAGGCCTTCCTCCAGCTCGCCGCCCGTGTGGTCACCGAAACTGACCGCCGCAATATCGAGCGCGAGAAGACAAAGATAGTGGAGATGAAGAAGTAACACAACAGCGCCAACTTACCACATCGGTAGGTTGGCGCTTGTATTTTAGTTTTCAGTTATAATTTTTCACTTTTCACCTCTTCCTTAATCCATTCCTCGTGCCTCTTTATCTTCCAGCCGAAGGCGGCGTGGATGATGGACATCAGGGGTGAGAGCAGGCAGAAGAAGGAGTAGGGCAGATAGGTGAGGGTGGCAACACCGAGCACGGTGGCCTGTGTCATGCCGCAGGTGTTCCATGGGATAAGTACTGATACCACGGTGGCGCTGTCCTCGGTGGAGCGGGACAGGAGGCGAGATTCATAGCCCTGGCGTGTGTACTCGTCCTTGAACATGTTGCTTGACAGGATGATGGAGATATATTGGTCGCCCGTCATCAGGTTCATGGCAATGCCATTGAACACGGTAGAACAGACAAGCCCCAGGCGTGTCTTCATGAAACGGCGGAACACGGCCTCGAGGAAACTCTTCAGCATACCGCACGATGTCATAGCGCCACCGAATACCATAGCAGAGAGAATCAGCCAGATGGTGTCCATCATGCCGCCCATGCCACGGGTGGAGACAAGGTCGTTCAAGAGGGCATTGCCCGTATCCACCGATGTGGAGTTGGCAAAGGTGGTGATGATGCCACGGTAAAGCGCCTCGAAGGAATATGCTCCATCGGCAGAACCTCCTATCTGCATCAGTATGCCTCCCTGGAAAACTATTGCCTGGATGATGGCCATGATGGAGGAGAGGAAAAGCACTATGAGAGTGGGAACCTTCTTGTAGATGAGCACTCCGGTGACTATGGGCACAAGGAGCAGCCATGGCGAAATGTGGAAGGTGCTGTTCAGCGCCTCGGTGTATGTGTCTACGGACTCCGTCAGATTGCTGCTGCCTATCCATATGCCTGCAATTCCGAAGATTACCAGTGAGATGAACATGCTGGGCAGAGTGGTGAGCAACATGTATCGGATGTGCTGGAAGAGCGGTGTGCCGCTACTGGAACTTGCCAGTACGGTGGTGTCGGAGAGCGGAGAAATCTTGTCGCCGAAGTAAGCGCCTGAGATAATGGCGCCTGCCGTCCAGCCATCTTCAAATCCCAATGCCCTGCCTATGCCTATCAGTGCTATGCCTATGGTGGCAATGGTTGTCCACGACGACCCCGACATCAGCGATACTAGGGCGCAGATGAGGCACGAGGAAAGCAGGAATACCGCAGGGTGTATCATCTGTATGCCGTAGCAGATGAGTGTGGGCACAATGCCGGAAATCATCCACGAGGCCGACAGCATGCCTATGAGCAGGAGTATGCAGATGGCTATAGTGCTTTCGCGTACTTTCTCGGTAATGCTTTCTTCTATCGTGCTCCACTTTACGTGGCACACCCCCATGCCCAGGGCAATGCAAACGCCGCTGGCGGTGAGCAGCACTATCTGCGAGGGACCTCCCAGCGAGTCGCTCCCAAATATATACAGTGTGCAGGAGAGCAGTGCTATAAGTGTGATGAACGGTATGGCGCTGAGCCATGCAGAGGGTTTGCGCGGCTCAAGTGACGATTGGATATCTTCCATTGGATATTGGTTTATAGATAGGATATAGGATATTATAGGAAGTCATAGGAGGACCTAGGATGTCATAGGGCTTCCTAGGATTTCCTATGGTTTCCTGGAAAGCATAGTTTCTCTTCTAAAAGCCGCTATCAAGGCCGCTTCGCTTGTTGCGGCCGTAACTGCGGTATTCGTCAAACTCTATCTCCACTTCGGGTTCCTTCAGTTCTCCCTCCTGTGGCAGGCGGAAGGCCAGATACTTGATGTCGATGCCACGAGAGCGCCACATCTCTTCGTAATAGGTCTGGCGCGAGCGTGCCTCGGCGGTGTCTTCGCCTGTCTCGCTGTAAAGGCTGCGGGTGCACACGAGGGGTTGCAGGCTGTTGGCCTTGAGCATCTCCTCGGTGTAGGTGAAGAGGAAGTTGGAGTCGGTCTTCAGATGCACGATGCCTCCGTCCTTCATAATCTTGCGATAGCGCTGGAGGAAGTATGTGGAGGTCAGTCGCTTTGTGGCCTTCTTCATCTGTGGGTCGGAGAAGGTAAGCCATATCTCGGACACCTCGCCGGGAGAGAAGAACTTGTCGATGAACTCTATGTTGGTGCGCAGGAAGCCCACGTTCTTCATGCCCTCGTGCATGGCATCCTGGGCGCCTGTCCACATGCGTGCACCCTTGATGTCCACACCTATATAGTTGTTGTGCGGATACAGGCGTCCCATGCCCACGGTGTATTCTCCGCGTCCGCATCCGAGTTCCAGGATGATGGGGTTCTCGTTATGGAAGAACTCCCGTTGCCAATCCATGCGCACGGGTTCGTCGCCAGGGCGGTAGGGACGTTCAACAACGAGAGGATTTGCCGCCATGTCGGCGAATTTGGCCAGTTTGCCTTTTCCCATAATATGGTATTTTGAGATTGAAGTAAAAGATGTCTTGTGGAGTCTGCCTGAAGGGCGCTATCTGGTCCTCCCGAGGACCGGCCCGAGAGTTCCCGGTTCTTTCGCCTTGGTCCTCGGGAGGACCGGCCTTTGACGTCGGGACGTCTCTTTTGGGTGCTCGGGATGGCTGTCTTGCTTTCGCCAGGTCTTGCTCCTGCTATTTCATGTCAAAGGTGGTACTGCCGATGTTCTGTCCGTCGCAGAAGATATCCACACGGTATCCGCCAGCAGAGAGAGTTTCGGCAATATCCCAGTACACGGTTACGGGCAGTTCCTCGCCTGTGTACTCAACCTCCTTGGCTATGCTGTATTGCAGCTCGCGGTTCTCGTACTGGAAGGTTCCTCCGTTTGTGAGGACGGCACCTGTTGGTGTGGCAATGCGCACATACACGAAGCGCATACCCGTCTCGGTAGTAACGTTGCGGGCCAGGTTGAAGGAAATGACGAATTTCTTGGCCTTGCTGATTTTTTTAGTGTCCTTGCCGCGCTTGTTCTGCGCTTCAACATATATGCCTGTAGCATTCAACTGGCTGGCAATTGCCACCTTTTCCACCAGCTGCTCCTTCTCGGTGGAAAGGTCGGTGATGTGTGCCTGTGCCTGCTGGTTCTGGTTGCGAAGTTTGTCGTTGTCCACCTTCAGTGCCATGTTCTCGCGGTTCAGCGAGTCAATCTGCATGACGTAGTCCTTCAGTATGGCACGCAGGGTGGCCAGTTCCTTCTTCAGACGCATTATCTCGCGAGCGTTGTCCGCCTTTGTTTGCTTCAGTTCGGCAAGCAGTTTCTGCACGCGCTCCTGTTCGATGGAAAGCTGGTTGATGAGCGAGTCGTTGTTGATCTGTGCCATCATCTCGTTGTACTGCATGGCAAACTGCTCGTACTCGTTCTCCATTTCTGCCTTGTCCATCTTCAGGACCTCTATCATCTGCTCGTTTTCCTCCTGGCGAGCCTTCATCTGTGTGTTCATGTAGATGAGTACGCCGATAAGCACGATGCATACCGCTGATGCGGCAATCAATATTACCTTTTTGTTCATAGTGCAATGTGTTTTCCTTGTGTGTATTGCTATTTGCGTACAAAGGTACGAATAAGTGAGAGAAATACCAAAGAAACGATTAAACGAGAGCAGAAAAAAGTCTACTTTTTATGCCGAGGGTGAGTTTCTAAGACCAAAGGTCGAACTTGTCTGCGAGTTTCTCCTAAAGTGGCATAGTTACACTCAATATACTGCCAATATGCGGCTTTTGGAGGCGCAGAGCCATATAACGGCAACCTAATATGCTGATGTTCAGAGATAAATAGGGCAAGAAACGAGCATTTGGAAAACTTTTTCTTTAACCAAAGAGAAATCATTATTGAAAATCAGTATGTTACAAAATGAAGTGGATAACTTTTGTTTTCTGGGCGCTTAAAAAGTTTGCTAAATTGGCGAAGTTTTTTCTTGAAATTCTTGTCTCGTATTGTCTATTATCGTATATTTGCAACACTTTTTCGCGCTTTTCGGAAAGGCGTCGGAAGAGCGAGAGAAATACACCTTATATATAATAGAAACACACAAAACAAGCCCCCAGTATGATACAGACAGTAGTAAAGCGCGACGGACGCATCGTTGGTTTCAACGAACAGAAGATAGGTGCCGCCATCCGTAAGGCAATGCTTACCACCGAGACAGGTGAGGACAGCGAGTTGATAGTGAAGATTACCGACCGTGTGAGCATCCGTGGCAAGTCGCAGATGACCGTGGAGGAAATCCAGGATATGGTAGAGGACGAGTTGATGAAGTCCAGCCGTCCCGACGTTGCCAAGATTTACATCAAGTACCGCAGTGCCCGTACTATTGCCCGTAAGGCAAAGACCCGCGACATCTTTCTGGAGATTATCAACATCAAGAACAACGATGTTACCCGCGAGAACGCCAACATGAATGCCGACACCCCTGCCGGAATGATGATGAAGTTCTCCAGCGAGACAACAAAGCCCTTCGTGGACGACTATCTGCTGAGCGAAGATGTGAAGGATGCCGTAAAGAACAACTATCTGCACATCCACGACAAGGACTACTATCCCACCAAGTCGCTGACCTGTGTGCAGCACCCCTTGGACCGTATCCTGAAGTATGGTTTCCAGGCTGGTCATGGCGAGAGCCGACCCGCCAAGCGCATAGAGACAGCCTCCATCCTGGGCTGCATCAGCATGGAGACCGTGCAGAACGAGATGCATGGCGGTCAGGCAATCCCTGCCTTCGACTTCTATCTGGCTCCCTATGTGCGCAAGAGTTTCATCGAGGAGGTGAAGGTGCTGGAAGACCTCAATGCCGAAGACTATAGCGAACTGTACAACAGCGACATAGAGGACTTCATAGATACTCCCCTCACAGGCCTGGTAGGCCGTGAGCGTGTGCGCCAGCATGCCATAAACAAGACCGTGGAGCGCGTGCACCAGTCCATGGAGGCTTTCATTCACAATATGAACACCATCCACTCTCGTGGCGGTAATCAGGTGGTTTTCTCTTCTATTAACTACGGTACCGATACCAGTGCCGAGGGCCGTTGCATCATCCGCGAACTGCTGAAGAGCACCTACGAGGGTGTGGGCAATGGCGAGACAGCCATCTTCCCCATTCAGATTTGGAAGAAGAAGCGTGGTGTGAGCTATCTGCCCACCGACCGCAACTACGACCTCTACAAGTATGCTTGCCAGGTAACTGCCCGTCGTTTCTTCCCCAACTTTATCAACCTGGACGCTCCCTACAACTACCATGAGAAGTGGGATATCAACGACCCCGAGCGCTACAAGTACGAGTGCGCCACCATGGGATGCCGTACCCGTGTGTTCGAGAACCGTTTCGGTCCCAAGACCAGTATCGGCCGTGGTAACCTCTCTTTCTCTACCATCAACATCGTGCGCCTTGCTATCGAGTGCATGAACATCAAGGACAAGGACGACCGCATAGCAGCCTTCTTTGCAAAACTGGACAACCTCCTGGAAGTTACCGCCCAGCAGTTGCACGACCGTATGGAGTTCCAGAAGACTGCCTTTGCCAAGCAGTTCCCCTTGCTCATGCGCGGCTTGTGGATAGGTAGCGAGAACCTCTCGCCCAACGACACCATCGCTCCCGTTATCAACCAGGGTACACTGGGTATCGGTTTCATCGGTCTGGCAGAGTGCCTCATTGCTCTCACTGGCAAGCACCATGGCGAGAGCGAGGAGAGCCAGGAACTGGGTCTGAAGATAGTTACCTACATGCGCGACCGTGTGGTGGAGTTCTGCGACCGCTATCAGCACAACTATAGTGTGCTGGCAACTCCTGCCGAGGGACTTTCCGGCCGTTTCACCAAGTTTGACAAGAAGAAGTTCGGCATCATCCCAGGCATTACCGACAAGGACTACTATACCAACTCCAACCACGTGCCCGTGTACTACAAGTGCTCTGCTCTGCACAAGGCTCAGATCGAGGCTCCCTACCATGCACTGACCGGCGGCGGCCACATCTTCTATGTGGAGATAGACGGCGATGCCACACACAACCCCGAGGCTGTGATGAATATCGTGGACATGATGGACAAGTTTAACATCGGTTACGGTTCTGTGAACCACACACGCAACCGTTGCATGGATTGTGGTTATGAGAATGCCGAGAAGGTAATGGACGAGTGCCCCAACTGCGGTAGCCACAACATTGACCGCCTCCAGCGCATCACTGGTTACCTCGTTGGTACCACAGACCGGTGGAACAAGGCCAAGTTGGCAGAGTTGAACGACCGTGTGATACACAAGTAATATACCTTATATGTAATACAAGCAGACAGACCAAGCATGTCATCAGAGTGCTGTCTGTCTGCTTTTTTTATCTTGCAGAAATGAACTTGCGTGTACTTGATATTTTAGAGGATACCACGGTGGATGGCCCTGGCTTCCGCACGAGCATCTATCTGGCGGGCTGCCGCCACCATTGCCCCGGGTGCCACAATCCCGAGTCTTGGGATGAGAATGGGGGAGAGGAACTCTCTGTTGACGACTTGATGCGCGTCATCGTCAACGATCCCTTTGCCCATGTTACCCTGTCCGGAGGCGACCCACTGCTTCAGGCAGAAGGATGCGCCGAACTTGCCCGCATGGTAAAGGCAGAGACAGACAAGACCATCTGGTGCTATACCGGCTACACCTGGGAGCGTCTTCTGGCAGAGAGCAATGTTCATGTAATGTCTCTGTTGCAAAATATAGACGTTCTGGTGGATGGTCCCTTTATACAGTCGCTTCGCAATGCCGACCTTCTTTTCCGTGGTTCTTCCAACCAAAGGCTCATTGATGTGCAGAAGTCACTTCGGAGTGGCGAGGTGGTGGAGTGGAGAAGGGGATAAGGCGGCGGTTGGAAGGCGTTACTCCCACATTCACTATAACATAATATAACCCAATTCCCTCATTAGCATCAACGCTAATGAGGGAATTGGGTTTGTGGAAATCTAATCTCGTCGTAGTTGTGGATATGGTTTATTATCCGTTTCCCCAACTTATAGTTTGGGGATAGAATGTCGAATTCTTCTCTGTAATAAGGAGTTTTGATGCTTGCAATGTTAAACAACATGTGACAGATGTTGTCTGTTACTATGGGACGTTTTGTTGAACCCTTAATGTCATTGACAATATGGGGGTATTTGCTCTTGAATGTGTCGGAACACCATACGATGAACGGCACATCGTATTGATACTTCATTTTCAGGGCACTCATCGGTCCGTGGTCGCGAGCGCATTGGTCCCTGTAGTCATAGACTTCTTCACCATGATCGGACAAATAGAGCAATAGTGTGTTAGTATGTCCGAATCTCTCCATTATGTCATAAAGAACGAAATCATTGTACAAGGTGGCATTGTCATAACTTGCAATGTATGCCTTTTCCTTTTCCCCAAGATAAGGTGCATCTCTTTTGATACTGTCTGAGTTGAACCTTCTGAATTCATCTGGGTAGCGTTCGTCTACACTATGATGCTGACCTATAAGATGGAAGAGAACCAGATTATGTCCTGTAGAAGGTATTCCGACAGAATCAGTGAAAGCCTTTACCAATTCGCCATCGTATTGATATTGTTTGTCGTTGGTTTGTGTATAGCTGACATTGCATAGTTCTGGGTCGTAAAGGAAACTTTTCAGTGTGAAGGAGTAGTTGTCCTGTCGTTCAAAGTCGTGCTGGTTATCCCAGAAGTAGACATTGTACCCGGCAGCCTTGAATATAGTGAGCAGGCTTGGGAAGTTGTGCCAAGACTCGTTGTTGCTGCTGTTGTTGCAACACAATATGTTCCTAAGAGCAATGCTCGTCAAGTTCGATGAACTGATGGCATCATCAAAAGCAAATAAGCGTTGTGCCTCTTGCTCCCTTGTTAGATGCGGATTTGTTTCAAGTTCGTAACCATACAGTTGTGAATGATACTTTATGTGTGATTCTCCAATGACGACAATGATATTCAAGGAGTCTCTATTTGTTGCAAAATGGTTGCCGTTCTTGTATGTCTCTTTGTTCAGTGCAATGGTTTCTTGTACGTTGTCTCCCATCATTTGGAGCGATACGAGTGTTGTGTATATTGCGGAGATGGGGTCTTTGGGAGTTTGCATTGCCTGTATGTGGTCGGGAGAAGGAGCATTGTATATTTTCCAATATATGGCAGTGCTGGAAACAGAAAAGAGCAGTGTCAGGACTATTGATGTCTCAAGGCAGTGTTTTGTTGTGGGTGAGATGTAGTCCAGCTTTAGCTTTGCCTTGTTCCAGAGTTTTTCTGATACAATGATAGCCAGTATGTACAGGAAGGTGAACTTCAGGGTGCCGACCATGGCATCAGAGAAAATGTACTGGCTGATGAATTCTGTTGATTCGCCGCTTGTTGTCTCTGCCAGCATGATGAACCATGTAGGGCTGATGGTCAGATAGAAATTGCGTAGTGCATATTGGCATATCCCGTTGACAATGATTCCCAAAGCATAGAGTGAGTATTTGTATGCCTGCCTGGCTTGGGTATTTTTTATCAAGGTGATGCTTGTGGCACCGATGTATGCGTAGAGGAATATAAGCGATGCATTGCCTAATGCCGTCAGGCATACATTAATGTCGTTAGTACTGGCAAGTAGGTGGTATATGTCGGGTAGGGCATTCGGAAACCCCATCAGCAATATGGATATGCACAAAAATGGGAGTTCTTGCGAGCATGGACGGCTGATTAGGGAGATTAGCCTTTTGGCTATTGCTATTATCTTGCTCTTTTTGTTCATTGGCGCAATATCGTTTGGTTTGCATTCACAGCGATGCTGTTGGCTGTTTCTTGAAACTGTTAGCCCTTCCTCTTTTTCTCTTCAATTATGAAACAGTACCTTTCAATGACTTTGTCCATAACATCCTCCCATGTGGAGATAAGTGTTTTTGAAGCATGGACGCCAACGTTATGGGTGATGTCTGGGTTTTCAATCAAGTACTTGATGTGACTTGCAAAATTACGTGGTTTATTCTCGGATAGGAATCCATTTGCTCCATCTGTTATGCTGCTTGACGCATCGCTGCCTTTTACCAGCAATGATGGTACATTCAGTGCGGCAGCCTCCCTGACCACTAAGCCGAATGTGTCATATAGCGATGGGAAGAGAAAGAGGTCCGAGGCAGCATAAATGTGTTTTAACTGTTGCCTGTCGCTGAGTTGCCCAAGCATCTGTATCTTGTTTCCGATTCCTAATTCTTCTGCCATTTTCTTGATTCCTGTAGAGGCATATCCTCTACCTACCGTAATAAAGCGGAATGGCATGTCCTTTATAAGGGAAAGTGACCTGAGTATCAGTTCTAAGTTTTTCTCCCAAATGTGTTGGCCCACATACAATAACACAATCTCGTTGTCCTTGATGCCCAACATTTTCCTTCCTTCGGTTCTTAGAGGTTGTACGTCAAGGTTGGAGAAGTCGCTGCCGTTAGGCATTACATGTACAGGACCATGGTATCCGTACTCGCGTAGGGTTGTCTCCACTGACGCCTGTGGTATCCACACTTCGTCAACTTGGTTGAAGAATTTGACTATGTCATTCACCATCTTGTCAACAATGAACTTGAATGGTGCCTGCCTCTCAATGTCTGACCTGTATTTAGAATGGAATGTGGCTACGATGGGTATGTTGCGCTCTTTAGCGGCTTTGAGGGCGATATTGCCAGAGGAGAAGGGTGTGTGCGCGTGTATTATGTCAAAGGGTAGATGTTTTACTGTTGTGTGGATATTTCTGTCAAAGACAGGCAACCCCCATCTGTAGGGCCTGCGTCCGAAAAGCGGCAAGGAGAAATAGCGATGTATGGGATAAGGAAATGCGGAATCGTCCTTGCCAGGTGCATCAGGAGTTATGAGGCTAATGTCGTGTCCCTTTTGTTTCAACCAATGTGCGTAGTTTACTACACTTAGAACCACACCATCGTATATTGGAGGGAAATTCTCATTGAATAGACCTATGTTCATATAATATTCTCCTTTATAATTTGCCAAATGTTATGAAATACTATTTGCCAATAAGCAGGCATCCTGCCATTATCAGTGCCATGCCTATCCATTGACTGTAACTTACTGTTTCGTGAAACAGGAACATGGAGGCGAGAATACCAAGCACATAGCCTAAGGTTTGCAAGGGCAGGAGTTGACTAAGTGGAAAGACCTTAACCATCCATATCCACATCAATGTGCCTACGACCATCATAATGCCGCTTGAAATCAAGGGGGTGTTGAATACAACCGTGCGCCAGAAGTTCCAGGTCCAGTCAAATGTTCCTAACTTAATCAAGCCAAATTTCAGCATAATCTGTCCAGCTGTAATTATGATGCTTTGAATGAGTGCGATCAATAGGATTTTCATAGAGAAGTGCTTGCTTAATAGTAGTTGATAAATGATAATATTGCTACAGCCGTTTTGGAATAGTAGCAGCTTATTTGGAATATCATTATGAATAAATCCAAATCTTCTGCAAAGTTAACATATTTTTACTAAAAGATATAAAACACAAGCAACTATTTCCCTTTTAGGTGCCGATAATATGATTCTTCTCCTTATTCCTGGACTTTAGGCGGGATGTCCCGAGGTTTCTGGCTCCGTTTTCTGCCATACAACCTTTCCTGCATAGCAGCCTTCCTAATCAAGATGGTTCCATTCGTCATCATCAGACATTTTGCCGGTCTCAACGTGGTCATCTGCAATCTTCTGGCCCTCATCTTCTCTGGCATCTTCAATTTTGTGATGAATGAATGGGTGATTTTCAAGAAGCGTTCATAGGGATTCGGTCCTGTCTACAATGGACTCGAAGTACATCTTCTCCAGCGCCTATAAGGATAAATAAATCTAAGGTTTTGATGTACTATGATATAATGTGGCGCCAAGAGGATGTACGGAAAACATCCTCTTTTTCTTTTGGGCTAATAGAGAAAAAGGCTTTTGCGGGTTATTATTTCCTGTCTGTCAGGCGCAAATGAAAGGGAAAGTGCTATATTTGTACCCGATAAGAGTATTGAAACCTAACTTGATGGACTACTAAGAGATATAGATTATGATCCTTGAAGTATATTTGAGTACAAGAGCGGACAGGAACTATTCCTCCGACTGTTTTTATGTTTCGCCCGAGGACGTGGAGAGAGGAGTGCGTGTGGATAGCATCCTGCCGTCCCAGTACCGTGAATACGTAAAGAGTATATACGTGAAGGCTTGTTCCGACGACGAACATGTGGAGGTCGTGAGCAAGTATGGCTCGGCCAAATTCTCTATCTTCCAGAAAGGCACATGGGATTCGGGAACGATCGGGTTGAGTTATGCTGTTTGTGAAGTTAGCATCAATTTTGTTCCATATTTGCAGGAGCATTGGGACATGCTGCTGGCAACGCATGGCGGTGCGACATCCCTGATGGCGCGCGATCAGATGAAGAAGGGAGTGAACCTGGCAGGTTTGTGTACCTCTCTGGATGGTACCCCAATGCCAGGTATGGACTTGGAGGTGTGCTATATGACGGACGACCGTCTGGGGTTGTATGTAGGTGCGAATAAGTCTGACTTCATAGCCCTGAAACTGGGCGAGAGTCGCAAACTGGGCGAGGATGCGAGTTTGTGTCTGGAGACTTTCTCTACCGTCATTACCGAGTGGGATGACGTGGAGGAGAAACCAGTGCGTTGTATTGTTGATACCAAGGATTTGGAGGAAAGCCTGACAGACAAGGATGCTGCATTGCGTGTAGCCGAGTCCATAGAGGAGCAACATCCAGAAAGTCTTGAACTGGTAGCAAAGTTTATGGGCTATGCCGCAGATTTAGGTTCGGAGGATGCCATTGCCTGGCTGAGGGATTATCACGAGGCGGATGATTCAAAATACCATGCTTACGATTAGCATTGCCTAACCTACTGTTCCAACCTCCTCAACATCAAGGTATTCTCGCAATACTCCACAACGGCAGGGCGGTGGGTGATGAAAAGGATGGTCTGGTGCTTCTCCTTGGCTTGACGGGCGATGTTTTCTATCAGTTGGCGCTCCGTTTCGGTGTCCAGGGCGCTGGTGGCTTCGTCCAGGAGAAGGATGTTGCCCTGGCGCAGCAGGGCGCGTGCAATGGCTATACGTTGGGCTTGACCTTCTGACAACCCAGTTCCTCCCTCGCCACAGATGGTGTCAAGGGCATCGGGGAGTGATAGAACGAAGTCGGCGCAAGCCATTTCAATGACTCTATGCATATCTTCCTCGGTGGCATCGGGATTGCCCAAAAGGAGATTGTCGCGGATGGAACCGCTTAGCAGGGTATTGCCCTGCGGAACGTAGACAAGGTTGCAACGTGTGCTTGGCGATGCAGATGCGGTACGCTCTTTGTCGTAAAACTCCACGTGTCCCTGAGAGGGGGAGAGCAGTGCAAGGATAAGGCGTATCATGGTGGTCTTTCCTGCGCCGGTTTCGCCCAGTATGGCTGTGGTGCTGCCTGGGGTGAAGTCAAAGGAGAAGTTGCACAGGATGTTGCGATGCCCGTCTTGATAGCGGTAGGTTACGTTGCTGAAACGTATGCCTGCGCCTTGTGGGAAGTGAATCTGTCCTCCGGTTTCCTCAACGGGAGTCTGTTCCAGTTGTTTCATGCGTTCGGCGGCTGTGAGTGCCCCGATAATGGCAGGGACAAAACGTGTCATGTCGCGGAAAGGTCCCTGTATCTGTCCCACTAATTGGATGAATGCCAGCATGGTGCCGTAGGTGATGGCATCGGCATCCAGACGGTAGACGCCCCAGATGAACGTAAGCAGATAGCCAGCGGTGAAGCCGAGGTTGACCGTAAGGTTGCTGAAACTGGAGAAGAGCGTCTTATGCTTTACCTGCCCGTGCAGCTGGTCCTGAGTCTGTGCCAGTCGTTCCACCATGCCATCGGTTTGCTCCAACGTTTTCAGGACCATGCGGTGCTGAATGCTCTCCTGCAGGATGCTTTGTATGCGGCTGTCGGTATTGCGAATTTCGCGTGTCAGCAGGCGCATCTTCTTGATGTACACCTTGCTGAGCAATAGGAAAAGAGGTGCCATTACAAGCACGATGAGCGCCAGCCAGGGGTCGAAGTGGAAGAGGTAGAGAAAGGCAAATACCAGACGTACGCAGACGCACAGGGCGGCAGGCAGGGTGTCGGTGATTACGGAGGTTATCTCGTTGGCATCGCGTATCAGTCGGTTCATCACGTCGCCCGAGTGGAACTGTTCCTTGCCGGTCCATACGCTATGCATAAGTCGTGCAAAGGCCCTCTGCTGCATCAGGTTCTGGCTTTTTACCCCCAACAGGGCGCTGCTCCATCTGCGGGCAAAGGAAATGGTGATATTTGCCAGGCCTATGCCTACGAGCAGGGCGCACCCTGCCCATAGCGGATGGGTGCTTTCGCCGGTAGCCGTGTCTATGGTCATCTTCGTTGCCCAGATGAAGGCAAAGTCCATGCCAACAACGGTTAGTCCCAGGATGATGTTCACTATGGACTTCATCCTGATGCCACGGCTTGTTTGCCAGAACCAGGCTAGCAGATGCTTTATCTGTTGTGGTGTTGCCATATTGATAGTTCTATTCTCTGGAGTCCGCTCCCCACATGAGTTTGTCTCTCAGTGTGGAGAAGAAACTGCCCTTGCTGCGCTTGAGCACGCTGATGGTGTAGGGAGCCTTGCGTATGGTTATGGTCGTGTCCTCGGTGGCAGATTCGCTACGTCCGTCCACGGAAAGCAGGAAGTTGTGCGAACGGCTCTTCACCTTCATGCGGACAATGGTGTCGGCAGAAAGAGTCAGGGGACGTACCGTCAGCGAGTGTGGTGCTACCGGGACCAAACCTATGATTTTTGTGCCTGGCACTATGATGGGGCCACCTACGGACAGGGCATAGCCGGTACTTCCTGTTGAGGTGTTTACAATGAGACCGTCGGCCTGGTAGGTGGTAAGGAACTCGCCGTTTATCTCTACGTCTATGCTTATCATTGAGGAAATGTCGTGTTTCAGCACCGCTACTTCGTTCAGGGCGTAGGGATAGCCCTGTAGGTCATTGCCGTCCTTTTCTACCATCAGCACCGTTCGCTCCTCAATGCGGTATGTGTCGTTGTAGATGTGGTCTATGGCAGATGCAATGTCTTCTGCCTGGTAGTCAGATAGAAATCCCAGCCTGCCCATGTTTATGCCAAGGATGGGCATGCCTTTGTCGCCCACTCGTCGGGCAGCCTCCAGGAATGTGCCGTCGCCACCCATGGAGATGACGAAGTCGGCATGGAAGTCGTTGCCCTCTATCAGTGCTTCGGGACTTACCACAATGCCCAGTTTGTTGGTGAGGTATTCATAGAACTGCCTGTCGATAAGCAGGGACGCGCCACGCTCCAAGAGTATGCCGAGAAGTTGCTCTATGCAATCCGATTTCTTTGCCTGATATGTGTTGCCGAAGATGGCAAACCGAAGTTTCTTCATTCGTGGGTGCAGTGTATGTTTTCGTGCGCAAAGATACGATTATTATTTATATTCCTTCGTTCTTTTGCCGAATTTCATTATCTTTGTACCCTATAAACCAAATTAAAATCCGTATATTATGATTTATCAGTTCTTGGCTACAGGCTTTGAGGATATAGAGGCTTTGGCTCCTCTGGATATTATTCGTCGTGCAGGTCTTGAGATATCCACGGTCAGCATTACTGGCGAGAAGACCGTTGTCAGCGCCCATGGTGTTGGCGTGGTTGCAGATGCCCTGCTTGAGGAGGTAGACCTGGATGCTGCCGATATGCTTGTGCTGCCTGGAGGCCTGCCTGGCAGCGTTCATTTGGACGAGTGTGTCCCTTTGCGTGAGGCAATCATGAAGCACCACGCCCAGGGCAAGCCTTTGGCTGCAATCTGTGCCGCTCCCATGGTATTTGGGCATTTGGACATACTTGAGGGCGTGAAGGCAACTTGCTATCCTGGCGTGCAGAGCCAGTTGAGGGGTGCCGAATATACTGCCGAAATAGTTACCGTAGATGGCCAGTTTATAACCGGACGCGGACCTGCTGCCGCCATGGAATTTGGCTATGCCATTGCCGAGCACTTCCTTGGCGCAGAGGCCGTGGCTCCTTTGCGTGAGGGCATGATTTACAATCAGTTGCTGGCTTCTCTTTAGTGAGCACCCCTGTCCTTGATACCGAACTTACTTATCTGCCGGGTATAGGTCCCAAGAGGGCCGACCTGTTGCAGAAGGAACTGGGTCTTAAGACCTGGGGCGACCTGCTGTACTATTTCCCCTACAAGCATATAGACCGAAGCCGCCTCTACCGCACCTCGGAACTGACCTCCGATATGCCTTTCGTGCAGATTCGCGGGCAGTTCATCAGTTTCGAGCAGGTGGGCGAGGGCAGGAAGAAGCGCCTTATAGGTCATTTTACCGACGGCTA
Organism: Bacteroidaceae bacterium; assembly: GCA_045659645.1. Lineage (GTDB taxonomy): Bacteria > Bacteroidota > Bacteroidia > Bacteroidales > Bacteroidaceae > Physcousia. The sequence continues at coordinate 21,227 of JAZRCG010000016.1, forward strand.
CGGTTGGGTGGATTGCGTGTGGTTCAACTCTCAGCAATACATACTGAAATCGGTGAAACTGCATGTCGACTATATTGTCTTCGGACGCCCCTCTCTCTTCAACGACAGGATTAACCTGACGCACCCCGATGTAGACCCTGCTGACACCTTGGTGCTGAGCAAGATGAGCATGCAGCCCTACTATCAGACGACGGAGCGCATGAAGAAGGCAGGACTTACCTCTCGCACCCTGGAAAAGTTTACCAGCACCCTTCTGCGTCAGATACAGGCAGGTGCGATATCGGAAACCCTTCCTTGTTACCTTGTAGAACGTTTGAGCATGGTTTCGCTGGATGAGGCTCTGCGTGCGGCTCACTATCCGGCTACCGCCAATGAATTGACTCAGGCCAATTACCGTCTGAAGTTCGAGGAACTTTTCTACGTGCAACTGTCCGTGCTCCGTTATGCCCGCTTGCGCCAAGGGAGTATCCGTGGACATGTTTTTTCCAGAGTAGGGGAGTATTTTAATACGTTCTATACCCACAACCTGCCATTCCAACTGACCGAGGCGCAGAAGCGTGTAATACGCGAGATGCATGCCGACATGAAGTCGGGCCGGCAGATGAACCGTCTGGTACAAGGCGATGTGGGCTCGGGCAAGACCATGGTGGCGCTGATGACTATGCTCATAGCCTTGGGCAACGGATTTCAGGCCTGTATTATGGCGCCCACAGAAATACTTGCCGAGCAGCATCTGGAAACTTTCCGTAAGATGCTGGGCAACATGCCTGTGCGTGTGGAACTCCTTACGGGTATGGTCAAGGGCAAGCGCCGCAAGGCTGTAATGGAAGGCTTGCAGACGGGCGAGGTGCAGATACTTGTGGGCACGCATGCCGTGATAGAGGACAATGTGCAGTTCCGCAACCTTGGTCTTGTTGTCATCGACGAGCAGCACCGTTTCGGCGTGGCTCAGCGTGCCAAACTTTGGGAGAAGAACCTTACACCGCCGCACGTGCTGGTGATGACCGCCACTCCCATTCCGCGCACCCTTGCCATGACTCTGTATGGCGACTTAGACGTTTCCGTTATCGATGAACTTCCCCCTGGGCGCAAACCCATACAGACGATGCACGTGTACGACAATAATCCTGACAAACTATATCGTGGCATAAACCAGCAGATACAGGAGGGGCGACAGGTGTATATGGTGTATCCTTTGGTCAAGGAGAGCGAGAAACTGGACCTGAAGAACGTGGAGGAAGCCTACGTGCATTTGCAGAAGATATTTCCTCAGTACCGCATCAGCATGGTACACGGACAGATGAAACCCGTGGACAAGGATGCCGAGATGCAGCGCTTCGTTTCGGGAGAAACGCAGATACTGGTTGCAACTACGGTTATTGAGGTTGGTGTGAACGTGCCTAATGCCTCGGTGATGGTCATACAGAATGCCGAGCGCTTCGGCTTGTCGCAATTGCATCAGTTGCGAGGACGAGTGGGACGTGGGGCGAGCCAGAGTTATTGCATCCTGGTTACGAAGTACGACCTGTCCAAGGAAACTCGTCGCCGCATAGATATAATGACTGAGACGAACGACGGTTTCGAGATAGCCGAGGCCGACCTCCGCTTCCGTGGTCCTGGCGACCTGGAAGGAACCCAGCAGAGCGGCATTGCCTTCAACCTGAAACTTGCCAACCTTGCCCGCGACGGGCAGATAGTGCAGTTGGCACGCGATACTGCATCTTCCCTGCTGGATGCCGACCCCACTCTGTCGCACCCCCAAAATCAGATTGTGGTGGAGCGCATGCGTTACCTGAAGCGCGACGAGATGGATTGGAGCAACATTAGTTAGGCCATTCTGTGCGATATTGCTGCATCCCGAGTGTTGCCGTCGTGCCCTTTGCGTGCCCTTGCCAGTTTTCTCACGAGGAAACTCCAGTACTCTCACGAGGAAACTCGAGTTTTCTCACGTGAAAACTAGTCTGTCGTTGTGACGATGCTCCATGGATGTGTGCGTGATGCTGTGCCCTTGCCCCTGCGGCTAAATTCAGGAATGCTGGAGTGTGTATGTGTGAAAAAGTGTTGTTTTAACGCTTTTTTTGTTCCGAAAGCTCGCTTTTGTCTAATTTATATATAATATAATCCTTGGATTTTCAAATAATTGTTGTACCTTTGTCGCTGTATTGGGGTAAATGTGCCCTTTTGAATATAGAGAAAATAGGAATTTAATATGTTGGAAAGAACACTCGTATTGCTCAAGCCTTGCACAATGGAGAGGGGTCTCATGGGCGAGATAATCAACCGTTATGAGAAGAAGGGCTTGCGCATTGCCGGTATGAAGATGATGCAGCTGGACGATGCCATTCTGGCAGAGCACTATGCGCATTTGGTAGACAAGCCCTTTTTTGGTATACTCCGTGACTCCATGAAGAGAACCCCTGTTGTGGCAATGTGCCTGGAGGGCGTGGACGCTATCTCTGTGGTAAGAAAGATGACAGGCAGCACCAATGGCCGTAATGCCGACCTGGGTACTATCCGTGGTGACTACTGCATGAGCAATCAGCAGAACATTGTTCATGCTTCTGACTCTCCCGAGGCGGCACAGGCAGAACTGAACAGATTCTTCCGCCCTGAGGAAATATTTGATTTAGGCGACCTGAATATGCCCCGCCTCTATGCTCTGGATGAGATTTGATTTAGAGAAAACTTTAGAAACATAGAATAGTAGACGAATACCAACCACTTAAACAACTTAATACACCAATGCACTTCTTTAAGACCACCGAAAAGAAAAGAACACTGATGTTATCCGTACTTGGCATGCTTGCTTGTTTTGCTTTTGCGCAGGACAAGTTGGCAAGTCTGGCTCCCGTTGACAAGCGTATGCGTGCTATAGACTCCATTAGCATTGCTGCCTTGGTAGAGAAGGAGGCTTTGGGCATGTCCGGTATGGTCCTTTATCCCGACTGGAATAATACCTACACCACTAATTACGGTGTGGAGATGCCTAAGGAATACAAGATAGACCTGCGCAATTTCCACTTTCCCTGCGATAGCCGTCGTGTGACAAGCAGTTACGGCTACCGCCGCTCTTTCCGCCGCAACCACTACGGTACCGACATTAAGGTATATGTGGGCGATACCATCCGCTCTGCATTCAGCGGCAAGATTCGTATTGTGGCTAATCAGGGCAGGAGAAAGGGTTATGGCAAGTATGTTGTAATCAGACACCACAATGGATTGGAAACCGTTTATGGCCATCTCAGCAAGCATCTGGTTGTGGAAAATCAGGAGGTAAAGGCTGGTGAACCTATTGGCCTGGGCGGCAATACCGGTCGTTCTACGGGCAGCCACCTGCATTTCGAGACACGCTTCCTGGGCAAGTTCATCGACCCCGAGAAGATGTTTGACTTTACTGCTCAGGACATTCTGGCCGATTACTATCTGTTCTCTTCTGTAGGACGCAGCCGTCTGCTTACATCGGAGGAAAGCAAGAAACTGCCTGGCAATGACGTACTGGCATCCGTGGGCGGTCCTACCTTTGAAGCCGACAAGGCAGAGCAGAGCAAGAGATTCCAGGAAGAGCGCCGCCAGTCTCTGCGGGCATCGGTTCACAAGGTGAAGAAGGGCGAAAGCCTCTCTACCATTGCACGCAAGCGCGGTACCACCGTTGCCAGATTGTGCAAGCTGAATAATATCAAGACAACCACCGTGCTTCGTGTTGGTCAGATTTTGAAGTGCTCGTAAATAAAAAACTCCAGCAGAAGCGGACACCTCGGGATATGTGGCGGACGCAAGGCGGATGAAGAAAGAATAACAGGAAGAACCGGTCCCCCGGCCGGGGATTGGTTCTTTGTCTTATAAGGGGGATATTGTCCCAGTTATATATAATATATAATGAACACGCGCGAACAATTTGAAACGGTGATGCAGGAATGCCGCACACTCTTCTCCAAGAAACTTCACGACTATGGGGCTGCCTGGCGCATCATGCGTCCGGAATCGGTTACCGACCAGATTTACATCAAGGCAAACCGTATCCGCAGCATTGAGCAGAAGGGCGTGACCATGGTGGGAGAGGGCATACGTCCCGAGTTCATCGGCATTGTCAACTATGCACTGATAGGGCTTATCCAACTGGAACTTGGTGCTGCCGATGTGACCGATGGCATGAGTGCTGAGCGTGCCCTGGCAGAGTACGACCGCCATGCACAGGAATGTTTCGAGTTGATGCTGCGCAAGAATCACGACTACGATGAGGCCTGGCGTTCGATGCGCATAAGCAGTTACACCGACCTAATACTGATGAAGATATTCAGAACAAAGCAAATAGAGTCTCTCAGCGGAGAGACACTGGTGTCGGAGGGCATAGACGCCAACTATATGGACATGCTCAACTATGCCGTGTTCGGCCTGATAAAATTGACTTTCGGTGAGGAGTAGCAGACTTGTCTCCGTGCTGAAGTGGGTGCTGGTCAACCTTTGCCGCCTGACCCTGTCGCTTGCCCTGATATTCTCAGGTGCGGTGAAACTGATTGACCCGCGCGGCATGGAATATAAGATAAAGGACTATGCCGTAGCCTTCGGCATGGAAGATATGCTGGGCTTGTACCTGCCCCTCTTCATGGGCATGGCACTGGCACTGGCCGAGTTCTGCCTGGGTGTGAACCTGCTGTTCGGTAGCAACCGACGGTGGACATCCAGGGTGGTGCTCCTGGCATTCCTGCTGTTCACGCCCTTCACCCTGTATCTGGCGCTGGAGAACCCTGTGAACGATTGCGGATGCTTTGGCGATGCATGGGTGCTGACCAACTGGCAGAGTTTTGCCAAGAACGTGGTCCTTCTGGCCTGCGCCATTGTGGTGACCCTGTGCCGTAAGTTACAAACACGCCTGATAAGCATACACACGCAATGGCTGGTGAACCTCTACAACTGGATGTATGCCTTCGTGCTTACCTTCTATTGCATGTACACCCTGCCGGTGATAGACTTCCGCCCCTACCACATCGGAGCCGATTTGCATGCAAAGATGCAATGGGACGAAACGGACAGGATACCGCCGATTAACGACCTCTGGATTTCCGACCCGCTGACGGGAGAGGACATGACGGACAGCATCATCTCGGGTAAGGGATGGAAGTTCCTCATCGTGGCGCCAAGGCTGGAAATGGCCGATGACGGTGTGATGGACAAGTTGGCGGAACTGGACGAGTATTGCCACGAACATGGCTACATGCTCACGGCACTGACGGCAAGTAGCGACAGCCTCATAGAGCATTGGCGCGACATAACTGGAGCCGAATACCCGTTCCTCGTGGCCGACGAGATACCGCTAAAGACAATGATTCGCAGCAACCCGGGGCTGATACTGCTTAATGGCAGTGTGGTGGCCAACAAATGGGGGGCGACGGAAATACCGGGGGCAGACGAACTGGTTGCTCCTCTGGAAGAACTGGAATGGGCGCAGAAGGAACAGGCAACCTATGCCCAGCGCCTTTTCTACCTTCTCTCCTGGTATGTCATACCCCTTGTGCTGCTTACGCTGATGGATGGGCTGTGGCAAATAATAAGACTGCTTAGAGACAGAAATTAAGGAATATAAAAAACATTAATCAAAAACACATTACTAAAATGAGAAAGCACATTGTAGCAGGCAACTGGAAGATGAACAAGACCCTGCAGGAAGGTGTAGCACTGGCTACTGAGTTGAAGGACATGATGGCTGCCGAGAAGCCCAACTGCGAGGTTATCATCGGTACTCCCTTCATCCACTTGGCTACCGTTAGCGAGTTGCTGAAGGACAGCGTTATCGCCGTAAGCGCAGAGAACTGTGCAGACAAGGAGAGCGGTGCATATACCGGCGAGGTTAGCGCCTCTATGGTTAAGAGCGCTGGTGCCGAGTACGTAATCCTGGGTCACTCAGAGCGTCGCGAGTACTACCACGAGACTCCCGAGATTCTGAAGGAGAAGGTTGACCTGGCTTTGGCTAACGGTCTGAAGGTTATCTTCTGCATCGGTGAGAGCCTGGCTGAGCGCGAGGCTAACGAGCAGGAGGCTGTATGTAAGGCAGAGTTGGCTGGCAGCGTATTCCACCTGACCGCAGAGCAGTGGAAGAACGTTGTTATCGCTTACGAACCCATCTGGGCTATCGGTACCGGCAAGACCGCTACTGCTGAGCAGGCCGAGGAAATCCACGCCTTCATCCGTTCTTGCGTTGCCGAGGTTTATGGTGCTGAGGTTGCCGATGAGACCAGCATCCTGTACGGTGGCTCTTGCAAGGCAAGCAACGCTCCCGAGTTGTTCGGCAAGCCCAACATCGACGGTGGCCTGATTGGTGGCGCTTCTCTGAAGGCTGCTGACTTCAAGGGCATCATTGACGCTTGGAACTAATCTGAGAATACAAATATGTTGGGATAGGGAAGGCGGTCCCTTTCAGCACAAAGGTACCGTTGGCCCTATCCCCATTTTCCACCAATTCGCCTTTTCTATGAAGAAACGATTCTTCATTCCCATGCTTCTGTCACTGGTCGCTGCCTTGCCGGCATCGGCACAGACGGACAGCACTCTCATCGGTTCACTCTCCTCGGATACCCTGCAGAAGGAGGTGAGGGACAGTGTTCCATCCAAGCGAATCCGCATAAACGGATTCCGTGTTCAGGTTTACTACGGAGGCAATGACCAGAAGTCCAAGCAGCAAGCCCGCCAGATGGCCGAGCGCACGAAGATCTGGTTCGAGGACCTCAGTGTGTACACCAGTTTCTCCTCTCCTCACTGGATATGCCGTGTGGGTGACTTTCAGACACGCGAGGAGGCTATGGAGGTGCTTACGGCCATGCGCGAATCAGGCAGATTCCCCAGAGCCATCATTGTGAAGAGCAAGATAAACATCTATGAACATGAACTCAGAAGAGAAGAACCAACTGACTCCTGTGCAGCAGGAGATTCAACAGCATATAGAACGTGTTTTGGAATTGCTGGGCGAGGACCCGCACAGGGAGGGATTGCTAAAGACTCCGTTGCGTGTGGCTCGTGCCATGACTGACCTCACCCGAGGTTACGAACAGGACCCCATTGCCATTCTTCAGAGTGCCATCTTTCACGAGGAGGGGTGCAACCAGATGGTCATCGTCAAGGACATCAATTTTTACTCCCTTTGCGAGCACCACATGCTTCCCTTCTATGGCCGTGTTCATATTGCATATATCCCCAATGGCGTAGTTACGGGCCTGAGCAAGATTCCCCGTGTGGTGGATGTCTTCAGCCATCGCCTGCAGTTGCAGGAACGCCTTACCAAACAAATACGCGAAGCCATTCATGAGGCTCTGCATCCTCAGGGTGTTATGGTTGTTGTGGAGGCTCAGCACATGTGCATGCAGATGCGCGGCGTGGAGAAACAAGGCAGCATCACTACTACCAGCGACTTCTGCGGCGCCTTTAACCAGGCTAAGACCCGCGAAGAGTTCCTTTCGCTGATAAGGATGAGAGGGTAGGGAGAAGCCTCCTCAATCCTCATGCAGGAAAGCCCCCTCAATCCCCATGCAGGGGGAAGAGTGAGCGGATGAACGTTGACAGCGTAGGGACGCTGCGTGCAGCGTCCGCATAGTTTCCCGTTTTAACTATCCACCCCCTCCGTCGCTACGCTCCTCGTCCACCCTGTCTCAGGGGGACAGTCAGTTACAACCGAAAATACTGCGCCAGCCAACTGTCCCCCTGAGACAGGGGGACGAGCGAAGCGGAGGGGGTGGATAGTTATCGTCTTCGTTTTCGTCATCGTTTACTTTCTCCCCCTGAGACAGGCGGGAGTACCCCGCAGGGGGGAGGGGGTGGATAAATCACCCTTAGCACAAAACATCAATCCGCAGACACTCTCCATCACTGGGCTGCCTGCGGATTGTGTTATTACTTAAATTACTTAAACGTTCAACGTCAAGTGTTCATCACTTAACCATCACCTTGCCATTCTGGATAAAGATACTTTTCTGTACCTTCTGCACACGACGACCAGAGAGGTCATAGACGGCAGAGTTTTCAGATTTCACTTTTCCGTTTTCCGTTTCTGTAATGCCTGTCTCCTCTGGTGCAAGGGCAACAATTTTGCCAAACCTGCTCCATGGCGCACTTGCCTTATAACTATCAATGGAAGCATCAGGCACATGCAGGGTGGCGTTTTCTGGATATGAACCATCAAATGCGTCGCTCTTTGTAGAAGGCACATTCTTGGCATAGCAATAGACATCATACAATTTAGAGCAACCACGGAAAGCATACCTCTTTATGCTCTTCACACTATTGCCGATAGTAACCGAGGTCAAACCAGAGCAACCATCGAAAGCATAATCCCATATGCTCGTCACACTATTGGGAATAGTAACCGAGGTCAAACCAGAGCAATCACGGAAAGCATTCGCCCCTATGATCACCACACTATTGCCGATAGTAACCGAGGTCAAACCAGAGCAAAAAGAGAAACCCCAATCCCTTATGCTCGTCACACTATTGGGTATAGTAACCGAGGTTAAACCAGAGCAACGAGAGAAAGCATAATCCCATATGCTCGTCACACTATTGGGTATAGTAACCGAGGTCAAACCAGAGCAACCTTCGAAAGCACTCGACCCTATGCTCGTCACACTATTGGGTATAGTAACCGAGGTTAAACCAGAGCAATTGGCGAAAGCATAATCCCATATGCTCGACACACTATTGGGTATAGTAACCGAGGTCAAACCAGAGCAATCACGGAAAGCATTCGCCCCTATGATCGTCACACTATATGTAGCACCCTCGTGCTCAACAGACTCCGGAATAACAATCTCACCAAAATACCCGACACTTCGCTTCCATACAACAGTAGCCTGCTTTGTCTCTGCATTAAGGTCATACCTTATCCCATCAATCTCAACCTCTACTGCCAGCATGGGCAAGGACAGGAGCACCGCCAGGGACACGAACAGCGCACGCAAGGAATTGTGTAGATGTTTTTTCATCTTTAATTTTCTTTTTCCGCCTCCCTGCTCCCTCCGTTCGGCTTTATTGAGTTAAAATAAAGGTGTGGGAACTATATCTGCTTTATCCTAAAGTCAGGCCTTCGCATTGCCTATGGAACGGATAAAGCAATAGCCCACACCATAGGTTATGTAAGTAGCCAATAATGACTGTACATACCAACGATGTGGTGCTATCGCTATCATCTTCGTTCCATAATCAAAGTTGCGAAGTTTGACTTATGAAGATAATTTCAATAACACCTTTTCGATAAAATCCTTCCTCACACCACCTCTGTGGCGACGGAATTCTGGAGACAAAGGTAATAAATTTTAGCGAGATACAAATATAAACATGAAAAATTGCGCACAGAAAGGGACAGAAAGGCACTCGCTTCGCTGTGCCTGACTTAAAATCTCTAATACGGACTTTCCGTTTAAATCTGTTGAATCCGTTGACAATTTTTACACAGACTGCTTTGGCTGATAAGCGAAGGTGAACGGAAAACCAAGCGGACGCTGCACGCAGCGTCCCTACCTTCCCTGTCACCGTTCAACGCTAATCGCTCATCCGCTCACCGTTAACTCCTCCCCCAGCAGGGGGATTGAGGGGGTCTTTCCTGCATGGGGATTGAGGGGGCTTTCCCCGTTCATCTCAGCACCCTGTCGCCACAGTCTTTGGCAAGGCGCTTTTCGGCATCTTTAAGTTCCTTGTACCTGACAAGCAATTCGCGTCCCTGCTCCTTTGGTGTGGCAGGGTTTTTCATTTCTGCCATCACACGTTCTATCTCTTTGCGCACGATGGAAATCTTCATGTCTGCCAGGACGTGGGTGGTTAGTTCCATCAGCCTGTCGGCGTCGGTAGTTATCTGTTGTCCACGGGTGTGGTACTTGCTCAATTCTTCCTTGTCCATGCAAAGTTGGAAGGCTGCCTGCGACAATTGTGGGTTGTGGTGCCCAAGGAAATACTTCTCTGCCACAAAGCCTTCATCGTGGATGTGTTCCATGGCTTTGTCCAGAATTACTTGTGCAGTAGGATGATTGAAGGTAAGGCCATCCTGGGCAAGTGAGTAGAAAATGAATTCAGCAACGGACAGGGGTACGCTGTTGCCGTTTTCGTCCTCAGCCTCGCATACTATCTTTTCTCCATATCTTACTATCAGTTGTGCCAGAAGCAGTTCTGTTCCATGAGCAGCCTTACTTTGTATGTTCCTTGCCTGCCCAGATTGGGGTGCAAGAGCAAGTTGCTGGCCGTTGCCATTGGTTGGGATGGCTTCGGTTGGTTGTATAGGTTGTGCTAGTTCTTCGCCTGGAACTCCCAACGGTGATGGCCCGATTTCGTTGGGCAGGTTTTGTGTCGAGTTTCTTCGCTTGTATTCCTCCTCGCGGTTCTTGGACATCTGGTTCTGCACGGCACGGACAATCATTTTCTCGTCCATGCGCATGGTTTGTGCCGTTTCGCGGATGTAGAGCGAGCGGGTTATCTCGTCGGGGATGAAGGATATGCTGGTTACTATCTCTGCCACCAGGGCACTGAGTTTGCGAGGGTCGTTCTGCGCCTCGGCCAGTGCCAGATTGGTCTTGAACTTGAGAAAGTCCACCTGATGCTCTTCCACGTAGCGGCGGAAGTCCTCGGCATTGTGCTTGCGAGCAAAACTGTCGGGGTCGTCCCCGTCGGGCAAGAGCAGTATCTTCACGTTCATGCCTGCCGCCAGAAGCATGTCGGTACCTCGCTGGGCGGCATGTATGCCGGCATCGTCACCGTCGTAGAGCAGGGTGATGTTGTTGGTAAAGCGGTGTAGGAGATGTATCTGCTCCTTGGTCAGGGCGGTACCCGAGTTGGCTACCACATTCTCTATGCCACACTGGTGCATGGAGATAACATCGGTGTAGCCCTCCACCATATACACCTGATCCATCTTGACGATGGCCTGCTTGGCTTGGTAGAGACCGTACAGTTCGCGTCGTTTGCTATAGATGCTGGATTCGGGCGAGTTCTGGTACTTGACGGCAACGCCCTTGGTGGCGGCATCCAAGACGCGTCCGCCAAAGCCTGCCACCTTGCCGCCTATGGTGTACCATGGGAACATGACACGTCCCCAGAAACGGTCAACAACCGTGCCGTCCTCGCGCTTGATGGAAAGTCCTGTGCCCACGAGGTACTGTTCGCGATAGCCCTCTTTCAGTGCGGCACGGCTCATGGTGTCTCGTCCTTTGGGACAGAAACCCAACTGGAACTTCTCTATGATATCGTCGCGGAAACCACGTTCGCGGAAGTAGGCAAGTCCAATGGCACGTCCGTCCACGGTGTTATGCATCTGGTCCTTGAACCATTTGAGCGCCCATTCATTTAGGATGAACATACTCTCGCGTTCAGTCTGCGCGGCACGCTCCTCGGCGGTGAGTTCCTTTTCCTCCACCTGTATGCCATACTTCTTTGCCAAGTAGCGTAGAGCATCGGGATAGGAGAGCTGCTCGTGCTCCATGATGAAGCCTATGGGGTTGCCGCCCTTGCCACAGGCAAAGCACTTGCAATAGTTCTTGGCCGGGGAGACCATGAACGATGGCGTGCGATCGTCATGGAATGGACAGAGGCCCTTGTAGTTGGCACCTGACTTTTTCAGCGTGACGAAATCCGACACCACATCTACTATCTGTGCCGCCTCCTTTATCTTGTCTGTGGTTATTCTGTCTATCATATTCAGTGCAAAGATAGATATTTTTCTTGAGATTTATATTTATAGGCGTGCTATTTCCTAAACAAAACGAGGAAGCACCTTTTTTCGGAAAGCGCCTCCTCGCTATGTGATAATGTGTAGTAGGGGGATTACTTTAGCATTATCTTCTTGCCATTGACGATGTACATGCCAGGCTTGCGTGGGTTCAGTATGCGACGTCCTTGAAGGTCGAAGATGACGGGCTTTTCACCCTCGGCATATCCCTCTATGGCCTCTGCTATATCCGTCTCGGTACCGTCGAAGTTGAAGGCCAGGAAAGCATCCCTTGCCTCGCCATTTGTTTCGGAAACCTGCAGATAAGCCTTGTTGGCCGCATTGGAGAACCTGGCGCCGTCATTGCCGAGAACAGCCTGGTAGAAGCCCACCTCGGGGTTGGAAACACCGTCGTCTGTGGTGTCTACATACGAGAGCACATAGTACTTGCTTCCGTCTTCCTTGTCCATAGTCTGCTTGTACGGCGTGCCGCTGAGTATGGCTGTGAGCCTGTTGGCATTGGCGGTCTCAGAGAGGACGAAGTCATACAGGCCTGCATTGCCCTTGAGAACAACGCCGGTGCGTGCAGGAATGGGGCTTTCCACCTCCTGCATCATCAGCATGTTGTCCTGAATGGTTCCAACCTCGTAGGCAGTTACTCCGTTGGGGATGGAGACAGGATAGTTCAGGTAGAGGGTAGAGTAGCCAACGCTGCTAATGCTTGCCTGGTATTTTATGCCGGTTGTTTCCTCTATGCTCCACAGAGATGCGTTGCTGGGTTCTGCACCGTAGGTTACGATTACATCGTGGGTGTCCTGAGCATGCATGGGGTCAGAGTCGCCCTTTTTCGTCAGGGTTACTGCACCGTCAGCGTAGCCAGAGATTACAACAGGCTGTGCATCTGCCAGTGCACCCATATGCTCTGTGCTCTGAGCAAAGCTCTTTACATAGAGGCCCGTATGCAGGTTCTTCATGCGGTATTCGCCTGTTGTGCCAGTCTTTTCGAACTGGAAGACCGCCAGGGAGTTCTGGGGGATATTGCTGGCAGCATCAAATACAAGGTGACGATGGTCGTACTTGGTGTCACCACTTCCGTCATGTTCTGCAGGTTCATAGCTGGTGCGCACCAGCTTGTCCTTGCAATAAGTTTCGTTAGAAACCGACTTGATGACGTAGTACTTATTCTCGTCAGGTTCATTGTAGGTGATTTCGTCCTTAGTGTTGCGCAATGCGGTATAGGCGGCATGGCAATCTTTAGATGAAGATGTATTGCCTGCACTAATCAGGGATGAAGCAGTTGTGCAAGCCGTTCTGTATGCCTCAACGTTAGAGTAGAGGCCCACACCTGTTCCCGAAGGAATGTCTGCGCCATCTGTAAGAGCAGCCCTGACGTCGCTGAGCTGGTAGAAACGGGGATTGTCATTCTCAAATGTAACCTCTTCTATTTTGAAGAGCGAGCCGCCATCATCAGAGTTCCAACCACCACTCCAAATGCCCATGTACGAACCTTCGTTAAAGCCTCCGTTGTGAGAGAATACTGCGTTATCTGTGCCATTTACTTTAATGTAATAGTAATCAGTACAGCCATTTACTGTAGATTTCGTGATGTCCCATTCCTGATACAGCCCTGTTGCTTTAGAAGAAATCATGGCTTTGCCAACACCATCAGATGTGGTTTCAACAGTAAGCACCTTGCCATCAGCATTGTAAGGCTTAATCAAAAGTCCGTTGCTGCCCTGCATAAAGTACCAGGCTTGGTAACTCTTGTTTCCGGCAACATCTACGATTTTAATCTTATTGCTTGTAGGCTCGTCATACTGTAGCACCTTGGAACCATTCTCCGCACGCTTGATGATAATCTTGTAGAGGATAGGATTAGACTCATCTGTGGTCAGTATGTACGCAGGTGCGCTGCCATAGATAATAGGACCGCAGTTTTCGCTGAGTTCCATCCAGCACTGGTTGGCTGGCACTTCCGTATTGGTGGTAATCACATTGAAGTTTTCGCCATCAAAGGAGTATTTCGTATTGGCTGCAGGAACAGTTGTCTTTATCAGGCCACTACGCAACACGTTGCCCTCTGTGGAGTGCTTTGCACCATTCTCGTCCATAGTGATGGCGAGAGTGTAGTCATCAGCAGTTGCCTTAATGATAACAGGTGTGTTCTTGGCAAGAGTTTCACCTGTCGAAGCAACGATTTCAAGGGTGTAGCCCGTGTAATTCTTTTTCTTGTCCAATTTCGCTTCGTATGCAGTAACACCTTCGGGCAATACCACATTGAAGGGCAAACAGAGTGTCGTAACACCACTTGTGGGAACGGTGAGGGTGTATGTCTCAACCTTTTCATAGGCTATCTTTGAGAATTTACTGCTGGTTTCATTGCCAAAGATAAATTTCTGAGATTCCCATGCGTTCAAGTGGTTATTGCCACTTTGGGCATTCACTAATTTGTAAAGGCTTTCATCTGCATCTTCAAGTAAATAATAACCTGCCTCGGAAACATCATTAGTGCACAATACATGTCCCCAACCACTCATAATCTGTGGTGCTTTCACATACAATCCTTGTGCTTGTAAGGTATGGCCATTATCATGGGGAGTGATTGTGAAATATTTGTCGGCCTCAGTTGATGCGGTGTATGTCCCTTCTGCTATAAGTTTATAGCCTGTGCTATGTGGGTTATCGGTTGCATCTGTATTGTATGCAACAAAAACATCTGCAGCAAGATCATGAGCACCACTGTCGTCCATGTAAGTCCTTGCTTGTAACTTATACACACCATTAAGCACCTTGTTCTTCTTCTTATTGAGCGCAGTGTACAAAGGTTCGAGCACTTCATAAGCGGCTTGCAATTCATCAGCAGTAGCACTGTTATTATAGACATACAAAGCATTCACCAATTTGTCGTAAACATTAGCCGCTTCATCGTTTGTAATACCTGCAAGATTCTTGTATACGGGAGCAACTTCAACCAATGATGTAAGTTTGAAGAGGTCGAACTCAGCCATGTGCCAGTAGATATGTCCATCCTTATTTTTGTTTGTAGTGGTCGCCGTAACCATAAAACGCAAATAGGTATATCTATTCCCATCTCCAATTATTTCAGAGGTCCATTCTGCACCATTCTCAATAGTACCTCCGTTGGAATTGCGGGGTTGAACTATTGCAATATCGGTATAATCTGTTCCATTATTGCTACCTTGTACCTTAATGGTTTTTGGATAGTCTCCAAGACCGTTACCAGTACGAGCCTGATAATGGAACTTGAGTGTCTCAATACCTTCTACGTTTTCAATTGTAAGGTGATGGTCAAGTCCATCAGCTGGAGGTGTTGTGCTTTCCCAGTTAGAATGGAAGAATGTAGAGGAAGTATTGTCAAGGAGTCTGCCAACATTTCCTTCGTCACCAGTCTGAGGAGCATTACACCAAATATAGTAATTATCTCCCTCTGTAGTGCTGAGCGCAATCTCAGTAACCTTACCAATAGGATCAATAGAAGTTGCGATAACATCCATCAAAACCTTGGTATTGTCGATGAGTTCACCAAGCGCACGGATTTGTTCTTCCTTTGCTTCTTCGGCAAGGTCGTGTAATTTGACACCACCTGTACGGTAAAGCGCACGATCCTGGATATAGTAGTTCGTGCAACCATCAGCAATAGTAATGTCAAATAAGTTGTTACAACCTTCAAATGGATCTGGCTCTGTACCCTTACGCACCTCAAGGTTGGTGATGTTCACACCCTCAGGTATAGCGTGTGACACAACACTAAAGTCTGACATATCCTGTGTGACAGTCAATGAAGATGCCGTACCAGATGTGAGCGGAGTAGCAGTAACCTTGAGTTGTGTATTAGCATGAGTATAGACAATGTCGATTCTAAACTTAGTACCCTTTGTAAGGTTGGTAAGTTTATGAGCATCGCTATCTGCATCTGTCTTTACAACCAAACCACCGCCAGCCTGCATATACAACTGGAATCCCTTGCCGTATGTGCTGTTCATAGGTGCATTGCCAGTAGCAATAAGCGCAGATCCCCACTGGTTGAAGTTGTTGCCGTTGTCCTCGATTGTCAGTGAGATTGACCAGTCTTCACCAGCAGCAAGCGTTGTACCAAGATCTGTTGTGATATAGTTTGCTGCGTTAGCAGAAGCATTAGCACCCTTACCCTTCACAACACCAGTGAATACCTTGTTGTTGCTCATTTCCTCTATAGTAGAGGGCAATGAGATGGTCCACAAGTCCTTATTGTTCTTAAAGAGATTGTTGTCGAAGCCCACAATCTTGCACTGTTCACCCATAATTTCAATGGTTTCGGGGATGACGAGGTCGTGGTTGCCGCTCTTGCGAACATTGGTGAGGATAACTACGTAGGGAGTATAAACTTCTGTAAATACAAAGTCAGTAGTATAATCCTCGGTAGATTGGTTATGTGCTCTTGTTGATTGATTGAAACCACTGCCATCGTCATTAATAACAAAGAACAAGTTGCGTGTTTCACCATCGCCTGGTACAGATTGCAATGTGATACCTTCATAGTAGGTAGTTCCCGTACCCAATTCAAAACCATAAGGTGCATTTGCCAATCCTTTGTGCTTCAAATACTTTGAGGGATCAGCTACATTCTGGAACGTATATTTTCCATCTTCAACGCCACACACCCACAAATAGCTTGCAGCAGTTGACTCTGTAGTACTCAAAGTCAGTGTACCACTGTTGTTGTAGAGGTAACGGTTCACGTACTCGCCATCGTTTGTAGGACGCGTGGGCGCATATATATAATATGTCTTACCTGCTTCAGGCTTTACACCATTCGCAAGCTTGTTCGTAACGATTTCGCTACCTGGTTCTGTGCGGTACTCAAACTGCCAACCATCAATGTCAAGAGCCTTGCGGAACTTGGCGGTGTAAGTGGCGTCTTCACGTGCATACATCGTGTATTCCAGTTCGTTGGCGAGCAAGCGTCCGTAGTGGTCGTACCAACCGAGGAACTCCACATCTTCGCTTGCCTTGGTAGCACGCAGGTACATGGGTATGTTTGCGCTTACTACCCACTCGGTACCTGTAGAACCGTCGGGGGTCTCATCGGTCCAAACTTCAACAGTACCCCAATCCTTGCTGTTGGTCTCAACGTTGATTGTTGCAGCCTTGTCCGACTTTTCGGTTACGTTGATGATAATTTCGTACACGGGGCGTATACTTGCATCTTTCGCACCACGACCGGAAGGATTATTATTGTTGTCCCAGGCTCCATCAAAACGCAGACGCATGTGAGTGATACCCAAAGGGGCGTCATAAGGAAGCACTACGTTGATGCTGCCACCGCACACTGCAGTATTGACAGCGCCATTAGTGCCAGTTTCTTTCAAGAGTTCGCCTTCGTCGTCAAAATCGCCATCGGCATTGAGGTCAATGAAAGCACGGAAGTAACAGTATTTCAAACCATCTTTGTTTCCGTTGTCATAGTTTACAGTGAAACTTGCACCCTGTGGAATATTAACAATCTGAGGAATAGTGTTGAAAATTTCGGTAGGTGCTGTAGTTGTTTCCCAAATTGTTTCAGCTTCGCGGTTGTAGTATGCAAAGGTAAGGTTGTGGATGAACTGGCTGTATCCAGCTATATCACTACTGAAAGTACCATTGCATGCAACCACACCCCACTTGTCCTGGATAAAGTTTGCCGTAAACGTAGCAGCTTCCTTGCCATAATAGATGAAGGGGTTATCGTTGCTTACGACATTGCCATTGGCATCGGTCCAGTTCTCGAAATTGTAACCGGTATTGGCAGTAGCCATCATCTTCACCGCATCCTTATTAGTAACGGTAAGAGCATCTGCACCTTCAATCGCCACAGAACCATTCGCACCGGCAACTGCAGTTACGGTACGCGCACTTGTAATACTTTCTACGAGGGCAAGGCTGAATGTGATGTCTGTGCCATCGCTGAATACGACTTGTGCCTTAGTCTTGCCAATCTTGGCATCGGCAGGGATTGTTACTTTATTGCCGTCGGATGTGAGTGTCTCGCCGTTGCCTTTAGAACCATCGTTGTTGAGGTCAACCCAAACACTGGTTATTGTAACATCCTTGCCAAGGGCGAGGGGAAGTTCAACGGCCTGTCCACGATAAACTTCGGGGATTACATCGCTCTTTGTAGCATTGGTTGCAATGCCCATGGGGAAGAGGTAGTTCTTTGTTGCGCCCTTTACACGACCGAAGTAGTTGCCGAAAGTCTGTGCAGCCTTTTCAGTTGCGGTCATGTCTGTGGGGATTTCTACCTTTGAGTAGTCGCCCGCAAGATCGTATGTGTCGTTGAAGTCTACTGTCCAGGGGTATTCAAAACCGCTGAACCAGCCGCCATCGAACGAGCCGCCATTTGTTTCAAAGAACTTCTTCCAGCGCTTGTAGTGGAAGTCCTTGATGAGGCCTGCCCAACAACGGTTGGAGTAGTCGTGAAGGTCGGTATTGCCATTTGACCAAACGGTCACCTGTGTACGGGCATTCCACTCGAGCCAGTTGCGGTCGTTCTCTGTAGTACCGCTTACCTCGTCTGCAATATTGCGTGCAAGGCTTGTCCAACGTTCCAGTTTGAAGTTCTCGTCGTAGGAGAGCATCTCGTCGAGGTCGAGCATCAGTTGCAGGTAGAGCTGATAGAGACGGGTGTATTCTGCGGTGTTGCCACGTGCTGCATTTATCAAGGGCAGCAATTGTGCGGCATAGTCCACCATGGACTGACGAATGACATCTATGATGTCGTAGTTGTAGTTGTCCTTTCCTGCTGCACTTTCTATTATTTCTTCAGCAGAAACGAGCAGGTCTGCTGCCATCAGTACATCCTGTGTGTCCCAGTAGATAGCTGATGTACTCCAAGAAGAAACGCTACCTACCGTCCAGTTAGGACGTGCAAGAATCACGGCTTCAGAAGTACCCTGCTGGTTTACCTTACAGTCCCAAACTGACTTCTTCAAGTTCTTCAAAGCAGAGAGGGCTTCCTCATTCTGCACGCCATAGCGAGAATAAGCATATTCTTCCAACCACGCATCGGCAGTAGGACGATTGTTTACATCCATCCAAGGAAGTTCGAATAGCATGTCGTAGAGAATGGGATTGGTCTCTGTGCCCTCAGGAGTAGCGCCGATACCTTGGCAATTGTTGTTCTTTGCCAAAGCCTGAAAATAACCATCCATAGTTGTTTCCAAACGACCGTGCAAACCTGAGCGACCACCGAAGTTGTGGAGCATGCAGTAGATGTAGGGACAGGTGTCATAGTAGTTAGTTCTCCACTTGGCAGCATTGTCGGCATAGATGTTGTCAGCAAAGAGGTCAAGACCGATGAAACGGTCGGTATAGCCAGCATTTTTCATTGCCGTAAAGGCACCACTTTGGGGCACGCCCTGCCAGTACTGAATCATCCAGCTTGGAGATGATTTAGTTACTCTATAGGTATCCTTTACGCTCTGCTCAACATTACCAAAATGCTTATCCAATTCCTCCATTATTTTGGGGTAGCAGGTTTCGTTTGAAACGCCAGAGGGGAGACTGCCTTCGTGGAAGGGGTCGATGCTGTAAAGTTCGGATACACCCATTACTTCATGCAAGTGCTTGTAGTACACGGCAGCAAAAGTACGATAACTTTCCGTGTTGGGTTTCAAAATGTCGGGGCGCGTATAACCACCGGCCCAGGTACCGTTATTTACGACATCACCGCTACTGAAACCATTGATAGAGTAGTTTACAATGCAGTTGGGAACCTGACCACTAAAGCCGGGGATTACGGGCTGCATACCCAGTTCACGCATTCGCTGGAGCATATTGCGGCAGAGCTGTTCCTGACGGGTGTACCACCAGTCGGGGTTACCGCTCATATTCACTCCAGTGCTAGGCGAATTGATTGTTCCACCCCAACCTTCAAGATTGTTCATGGCGAACCAGGCGATAAAGCCAGGACCTGCGATATAGGCATTAATATCATTCTCGCTTACACCGAGTTCACGAAGGAATTTGCGTGTTACAACGTCAAGGCCCACAAGGTTCAGGGGTGCGTTGATGCCGTGCAGAGCCATCCAGTCAATCTCTTGCTGCCAACGCTCCCATGTCCAGAATGCCATGGAGTAGGAGAAGGTGCAAGTGTTGAAGTTGTAACGGTATGTCGCGTTACAAACATGCTTCTCCTCACTGGAGGGAACCGGTAAGGTTGCTTTTGATAGATCGGTGGTAAGCTGGTTCCATGTCAGATTGATGTGTGCATGGTGGTTCAGATACCAGTTGATACCCGTTGTCACAGACAACTGTGTGTTACCCTTGATACAGGGTTTGCCGTTCTGAGACGTGATGACAAACACATCCTGGCCATTCTCTGCCAAGGAAGCATCAATCACAATCTCGAACTTGTCAGCTGCACCATTGCCACCTATACGGTTGAGCAATGCCGTTACTGCCTCCTTAGGTGTTGCCACCGGCGCTTGGGCATAAGTCACTTGCGCAACAACTGCAAGCAACAACAGTAGTGCTAAATGAAGTCTTCTTTTCATGATAGAAGGGTTTATTGTTTGAATATTTTTTGTTTGCAATAGAGTGCAATAGGCATATTATGCCACGCAAAGATAACTATTTGCTATTAATAAAAGAATGAACACAGTTTTTTTTAGTGTATGGAACTGTAATTTATCGTGAATAAGACAAATTATGCCCGTGTAATGAAAAATCTTTTATTAACTTTGAGCAGATAGACGTGAGAACGGAGACAGTAGAAAGATTCTTGAAACAGGTTAGTTTCTAATGCCGTCAGGTCAACGTAAATACCTGTCTTTACAATATATTATTGTGAAAGGGCGACTTCCTCATATTGTTCTAAAGGCGAGAACTACGGTTATCAAAAGCCTTAAGACAAGGAAATAAACTGATGGAAAACGCGTTCATAAATTTGTACCCAATATTGAGTACAATTATCCCCAATGTTTAGTACATTCGTCTTCAACGTTCAGTACAATGCTCCGCAATATTGAGTTTACTTTTTAGAAAGTGCTCTTTCTGCTTATTATTGCCTTACTTAGAACTTTGGCATTGTGCTGTCTCAACGATGCTTTTGGCCAAGGGCTGCTCAGTGACGATTGATGAGGCGACAAACTTCAAGACTACTATGGATATAAGGTGTGTGAATTCATAGAACTTACCTATATATACAATGTATAGTACTATGACTATAGTTGTTTGTTGGCGTTTTTGCTTATCTAAATACTATAATCGTAGTTAAAAATGTTTGCCAGTATATCTTTTTGTACTACATTTGCAGTAGAAGGAGCTGAGCAACGTATACTTTTTGATTATCAAATGCAATAAATATAACACTTAGGCAATATGGAAAACAAGAAATCTCTAACCAAGGCTGAGCTAAACGTGATGAACATCCTGTGGAGCAAGAACGAAGCCACAGTGAACGAGATAATCGAAGTAATGGGCGAACCTAAACCTGCCTATACAACGGTGCTGACCGTGATGCAGGTACTAACTCGCAAAGGGGTGGTTTCTCCTGAGCGTAGGGGCAAGGCACATGTATTTCGTCCTTTGCTCTCTCGCGAAGAATACATCAATGGCTTTATGCAGGAAACCCGTAACATACTCTTTCAGGGTTCTTTGCGTAACTTCTTCTCCTATTTTGTAAAGAGCGAAAAACTGAGCAAGGAAGAGGTGAAAAAGATTCTTGACGAAATCAATGACGAGGAATAATCCAGTTACATGCCCCCCAAAATCACTTTAACCCCTTCACACCTTATGACAAACTTTAATTCCCTCATTCCCATGCTCCAAAGCTATGGCCATATCCTGCTTGTGTCAACTCTGCTGATGGCATTCTACTTATTAGTGATGTCGCGCAAGCAATCGTTTCGTTTTCAGCGCATGTACTTGCTGAGTATCCCTGTGGTATGTCTCCTGCAGATAGTCTCATTGGCCGTTCTGCCTAAAATTATGCCTCAAGAAGAAGTCGAGGTTATTACTCTCACCCAAGAAGAGGCAAGGCAATACCAGTATGAGAATCCTGAAACGAAGGTGATTGCTGAGGAAATACCAGTTGTGGAAGCAGAGGACATATCTACACCAGCGCCCTTGCCCGAGGAAGAACAATTGTTAATCTCTGCCAGCACTATCCAAAAATGTATCTACCTTGGTATTCCCATAGTATCAGCACTGCTCTTGCTCATAGTACTCATCCCTCTTGTGCAAATCTTGCTTCGCACCCGTGCTATCAGGCGCTCAAGCATGGATGGTTCCTGCACCATCGTGCGAGAATCGTGGGTCAGCGCTCCCTTCTCCATGGGACGTATCATATTCCTGCCTATGGGAAGCAGCAAAGAGGCTGAAGAGATATTTATCAAGCATGAAAAGGCTCATATCCAGAGTTTGCACTACATTGACGTGTGGTGCATAGAGGTGATGGTAAGGCTACTATGGTTCAATCCCATGCTATGGGTGGTACGCAAGTACTTGCGCGACTTGCACGAATTTGAGGCCGACCACCTTGTTCTTGCACAAGGAGTGGATGTACATTCTTATCAGTGCCTGTTGCTGGAAGTGGCTTCTGACGAATGTTCCATCTTTACCAATGGTTTCAATCAATCCTTTATCCGTCGTCGCATCAAGGAAATGAAGCGCAAGGGTGTCACCGTTCTTGGTCATTGGGGTAAGACCTCTGCCATATTGTGGTGCATTACACTGGTAGGCGCTTCTACCATATTTGCAATGCCGGAGCAAGATACAGTAGTAATACATATCGAGAAACAGATAACCGCAACTGGCGATACCATCTATTCGGATTCAGAGGTAAAAGACTGGGTTAGCCAATTACGGTCAGAAGGAAAACTTGAGTTCGTAAATGGAATTCTCATCGAATTAGAAGCAGACATTAATGTCACCAAGGTTGTTGAGGTTTCTCCGCATGATACAATATGTTTTGACGAGAAGTCTGTACAAATCATTGCCCAGATGTACCGCAATAATCCAAAGGCTCTCTATGAAGCGCTTGGACGTCCCCAGCCAACAGAGAAAGAATTGGCAAAGAAAAGAATTATGGCAAAAAAGGATGTAAACAGACATCTTTACTCGCATAGATTGAAGAAACATTTAGGACTTTACAACTTTCTACCTGCCCCAATGCTAAAGTTTGTCGACACCTTTATGCTAAGCTACTCGTTTGGAGACTTACAAAAGCAGCAAGGTTCACCTGTCTTCAATGTGGGAGCAATATGTACTTTCTTCGAGAACTTCCTTGTACTAACAATGACAATGGACACTACTACTATAGCTCTCAGACATGAACAGTACGAGTATGACCCAAGCTATTTTCCCACCATCACTGGTTGGATGCTCAAGAATTGTGATACCTATTGGATGGAAGGACAAATAGAGCACAACGGTGGTGTGGATGCAGACACTGACGACAAGAAGAATGCCACTCTCTCTGCTAAAGAGCGTGCCAAGGTAAAAAGTACCATAAAGCAACTACGCGCTAAGTACGAGCGTACATTCACTTCTGGCGAATTTATTGAAAATACCAACGCCGACAAAATCTTCGTTGTTCAGCTTCCTCATTTAGAAGAGATAAAGAACGCAGGTACATTAAATGACCGAATCATCCGGGAGAAGGTAAAGAACTGTTATGCCGTTGAGTTCTACAAAAAGGGACGCAAAGATGCCATGCGCATGCTCATCTTCACCTACGAGGAAGTCAGCATAGAAACCATTCTCAGCAAGATTTCAAAATACATCCGATTCGAATAGGACAGATTTCAAAAGTAATAGTACAAATGTAAAGGCTTTAAACGCAATGCCAATATGAAGGACAAACAGAATTCAACCAAGTTTCTCATGCTTAGAGGACTATTCCTGTCTGCCATGCTTGTTGTCTCCATTCTTTCTTATGCTCAGACAGAGACCATGGTCAGCAACACTGATAGTTTGGAAACCAAGGAGAGTAGAGACGGTACTATTTATGAAGATTTTGAATTTCCTGCCGAATTTCCAGGTGGGCAGGAAGCATTGAAGGAGTATCTAAAAAAAAGAATTCCGATATACCAGTAAATCCCTGAAGAAAATAACATGTGACAGAATAATACTTAGGGTTACAATCAATGTAGACGGAAGCTTAAGCGACATAGAGATAGTTCGTGGTTCAGGAAACAAAAGGCTGGACAAGAAAGCCGTGCGAGTCGTGAAGAATATGCCACGATGGAAACCTGCTTCTGAAGCCGGTAGAATCATACCGATAAGATACTATCTGCCAATAAAGTTGGATTAGTATTCCTCTCACAACAAGGACTTAAGTCTGCTATGCTCTTGCTTTTTTGATCGCTTAATCGTACCCTTGACCTGCCGGTCGAAGGTACTCACGTTGACCTTCGGTCTTCCTCCTCCTTACAAGGCATAGGATACAAGCATTCTCTGCTCTTGTTTCGCGCGTCGGTTCGGAAAATTGCAAACAAGTTTGCATTTTCGCTCACTTAATCGTACCCTTGAGACTGCGTCTCGAAGGTACTAACGCTCGGAAATCCTCAAACAAGTTTGGTATTTCTCTCGCTTATTCGTACCCTTGACCTGCCGGTCGAAGGTACTCACGCTCGGAAGTAAAAATAAAACATTATTTATTTTGTACTTCCCTCGCTTAATCGTACCCTTGACCTGCCGGTCGAAGGTACTCACGTTCGGAAAATCGCAAACAAGTTTGCATTTTCGCTCACTTAATCGTACCTTTGTGCGGAAGAATAACGTAAGAACATGGACAATATGAAAAAAGAAATAGTAGAAAGATTCTTGAAATATGTGAGTTTCGACACCCAGTCAAGCGAGGAGGCTGAGGGCCGTTGTCCCAGTACTGAGAAACAACTGCGCTTGGCGGAATACCTGGTGGCGGAACTGAAGGAGATAGGCATGCAGGAGGTAGAGATGGATGCTCATGGCTATGTCTTTGCCACACTTCCAGCCAGCGAGGGTATGGAGGAAGTGCCTGTGGTGGGTTTCATTGCACACATGGACACCAGCCCCGACTGCTCGGGTGCTGATGTAAAGCCACGCATCATAGAGAACTACGATGGCACGGATATTGTGCTGGATGAGGCTGAAGGAATAGTTACACGCGTCAGCCAGTTCCCTGAACTTTTGGAGCACAAGGGCGAGGACCTCATTGTTACCGATGGTCACACCCTGCTTGGTGCCGACGACAAGGCTGGTATAGCAGAGATAATGTCGGCAATGGCATACCTGTTGGCTCACCCCGAGGTGAAGCACGGCAAGGTGCGTGTATGCTTCAATCCCGACGAAGAAATTGGTTGTGGCGCACACCTCTTCGATGTGGAGAAGTTCGGATGCCAGTGGGCATACACCATGGACGGCAGTGAGGTGGGCGAACTGGAGTACGAGAACTTCAATGCCGCCAGTGCCAAGATTGTGGTGAATGGTGTGAGTGTGCATCCCGGTTATGCCAAGGACAAGATGGTGAATGCCGCCCTGTTGGCCACGGAGTTTGCTCAGCAGATGCCAGAGAACGAGGTGCCTGAGCGCACAACGGGTTATGAGGGCTTCTTCCACCTGTACCAGATGCAGGGTGGGGTAGAGCAGGCAACTCTGACTTACATAATCCGCGATCACAACACGCAGATGTTCCAGATGCGCAAGCGTCTCATCCTGGACATGTGCGAGAGGATGAACGACAAGTACGGTCATGGCACCTTCCTGCCCGAGGTGAAGGATACCTATTATAATATGCACACCCAGTTGGTGGACAAGCCTCATATCACCGAAATAGCCCTGCGTGCCATAGAGGAGGCATGCGGATTCTCAAAGGTGGTGCCTATCCGTGGCGGAACTGATGGTGCACAGCTTTCGTTCAAGGGTCTGCCCTGTCCCAACATCTTTGCCGGAGGACTGAACTTCCACGGCCGGCACGAGTTCCTGCCCATTCAAAGCATGGAGAAGGCCATGCTGACGGTGGTGAACATCTGCCGTATAGTTTCGGAGAAGTACGCTTAAAGGCTTAGTGCAGACAGGGATGAAGAATGTTTGCATGAAGGCCGTGGGCCTTGTGGCAGTAGGTTTGGGCTTGATGGGCATGTTTCTGCCCCTATTGCCCACCACTCCTTTCCTGTTGCTGGCTGCGGCATTGTTCTTCCGCAGTTCTCCGCGACTTTACGCCTGGCTCCTTGGGCACCGTACTCTTGGACCGTATATCCGCAACTTTCGTGAGCATAAGGCTATACCTCTGCATACCAAGGTAGTCTCCGTGTCGCTGGTGTGGATAACCCTGCTGTATTGTGCCTTCGGTATGAGACTTCCTATGTGGCTTAGTGTTCTTCTTCTATTGCTGGCTGCCGCTATAACTTGGCACATACTTTCCTATAGAACGTTGAAGAAGTCTTGACGACATGATTTCCCGTTGCTACCTTGAAATAACCAACGTGTGCAATCTTGATTGCCTTTTCTGCCCCAAGACGGAGCGGAAGGGGCGCACCATGTCTGTTGAGGAGTTTGATCTGCTTACAGACAGGTTGTCGGGCAGGATAAAGTTCTTGTATTTTCACTTGATGGGCGAACCTCTGATGCACCGTCATCTGCCTGAGTTTGTCCGTATGGCAAAGGCAAAAGGCTTTATCCCGGTGCTGACAACAAACGGCACTCTTCTGGACAGGGCCGGTGATGCCCTGTTGGAGGCTTTGCCCCACAAGGTACAGATATCCTTGCACTCGCATGAAGGCAATGGAAAGGATGCACCCGAAGAGTACATGCGTCAGGTGATGACCTTCGCGCAGAAGGCAGCACAGTTGGGGGTGATTGTTGTCTTGCGACTTTGGAATCAGGGAGGTTACGACAAGGACAACGAACGACTCCTGAACTTGGCATCAGAGTATGTGCCACGTCCATGGACGGAGCGCTATGATGGATGGAAGATGGCGGACAATATATATCTGGAGTATGACCATATCTTCGAGTGGCCTGACGAGGAACGTGAGGCTATTGAGACAGAGGAGGTTTTCTGCTATGCCTTGCGCAACCAGATTGGCGTACTCGTGGACGGTACAGTAGTTCCCTGTTGCCTGGATCATAATGGCAATGTTCCTCTGGGCAATCTATTCCACCAGACTTTGGAGGAAGTGCTGGATTCCCCTCGTGCCCGTGCTCTTTATGATGGCTTCACCCGCCATATTGCAACAGAACCTCTCTGCCAACGGTGCGGATATGCTGCTGTAACAAAGAGGTTCAGGAAAGGTGAAAACGGAAAACGGAAAGGTGAAATCTAAACCAATATTGTTTAGTCGCCTTCCCTTTTTCCTTTTTCCCCTTTCCGTCCGCTTACCATCCCGAAGTAGAGCCACCGCCACCGGTGCTGCCACCTCCGAAGGAACCGCCCATGAAACTTCCTCCACCACCACCACGGCGTCTGCCTCCAAGCATGGAACCCATCATCATCCCGCCTATCATGGCATCAGTGTCGTCATTGTTGGATTGGTGATGTTCCTTGACAACGGTGTGGCCACAAGAGGAACAAAGCAGTGTCCTTCTTATAAGTTTGCCTTTGCGTGTAGGAGTGATTGTCTGTGAAACAACTTTAAGGGCGCCAGCTTTTGCACACTTCGGACATGTATGCGCCTGACGGTGTATCAGCCAGATGGGAACAATGATGATGAACAGGATGGCTCCCAAGGTAAGGAGTATTTCCCACAATGTAACTTCTTCCTCTGTGTTGTCGGCCTTCATGGAACCATCCAGCACGCCTACAACAGCCTTTGTGCCTTCCAGCATGCCCAGGTCGGTGTTTCCTTCGCGGAAATGCGGAATCATGTAGCGCGACTGTATGCGCTTGCACATGGCATCTGGCAGAATGCCTTCAAGGCCATAGCCTGTGGTAAAGCGTATCTTGCGCTGGTCAGCCACGTAAACAATCAGCATGCCGTTGTTGCTTTCCTTGTTGCCTATGCCCCAATGGCGGAACAGGTTGTGGGCAAAGTCGAAGATGTCCTCATGCCCGATGCTTGGCAGCATCACCACCATGGACTGTATGCCGGTGCTGTCCTCCAGCAGGGTCAGCATGCGGTTTATCTCTGCTTGTGTTTCCTGCATAAGCAATCCGTTGGGGTCGCTTACGTGCAGACGGCGGTCCTGTGCATAGACATTAGGCACGGACTCTATGGAGTATGCCTTATCCTCTGCACCGATAGCCAGTATCGGCGCAAAGACAAGGAGTATAATACAGAGAATCTTTCTCATAGTTCTTTAGAACTGCACAGTAGGAGCCTGCTCGCTGCCCTCCTGGGCCTCGAAGTAGGCCTTCTTCTCAAAGCCGAACATACCGGCCAGGATGTTCTTGGGGAAGCTGCGCAGAGAGGTGTTGTACTTTCGTGCTGCTTCGTTGTAGTCGCGGCGTGCCACGCTGATGCGGTTCTCGGTACCTTCCAGTTGTGCCTGAAGTTCACGGAAGTTCTCGTTGGCTTTCAGGTCGGGGTACTTCTCCACGGTAACAAGCAGGCGTCCCAAGGCGGAACTTACACCATCCTGTGCCTTCTGGAAGTTGGCAATCTGCTCTGCCGACATATTGCTGGGGTCAATGTTCATGCTTGTTGCCTTTGCGCGTGCTTCCACAACAGCTTGCAGGGTCTCGCTTTCGTGTGCGGCGTATCCCTTGACGGTGTTCACCAGGTTGGGGATAAGGTCGGCACGACGCTGGTACTGAGTCTCCACGTCAGCCCACTTGGTCTGCACTCCTTCGTCCATGCTCACGAGGCCATTATAGCCCGTAATGCCCCATACTACAACAATGGCTGCTACTATCAGCACAATGATTACGCTTGATTTCTTCATAGTCTTTTCTTTTATTTTAGGTGGTTATATAATATAAATAAGGTGTATCCCGTTTGTCTGGGGGTGACTAATCTTCATCAATCTCCTCCTCTTCCGCTTCATCAAACTCCTCTTCTTCCTCCAGGTCGTCATCGAAATCGAAGTCGAAGTCGCCGAAGAACTCAGGCATGTCGCTGGTAAACTCGTCCAGACTTCTGCGGTCCTTCTTGGTCGGGCGACCAAGACCCTTGGCACGGCCTATGAAACCAGAAATCTTTGCCATCTCCAGCAATTCGTACTGCTCGGGAGCGGTAACGTTTTCCATCACCTCGGGCACAAGTTTGGCGCCCACACGCTTCTCTATGGTCTGCAGCACGCGGAAACTGTAGGTGATAGGAGGCTTGCGCACGTCTATCACGTCGCCCACACGTATGGTGCGTGAAGGCTTCAGCTGTGCCCCCTTCATGCTTATCTGTCCCTTCTTGCAGGCAGCAGCGGCAATGGTTCGTGTCTTGAAGATACGTGTGGCCCACAGCCACTTGTCTATTCTCGCTTCGTTGTTCTTCATTTGCAGAGAGAGATGAAAGGATGCTTCTATTTATTGTTATAGTGGTTCATTGCGAACTGCATTCCACTCAGGGCAAACGCCTTGATGGCATCGCATGCCACTGGCACTTTCTCGTTGATTGCCTTGTTGTCCTCGGGTGAGAACTTGCCCAGGACGAAGTCCACCTGTCCGCCACGGGGGAAGTCGTTGCCAATGCCGAACTTCAGACGGTTATAGTTCTGGGTGCTCAGCATCTGTGCTATGTGCTTCAGGCCGTTATGTCCGGCATCGGAACCGTTCTGCTTCATGCGAATGGCACCTACGGGCAGTGACAGGTCGTCCACGATAATCAGCACATTCTCAACGGGAATCTTTTCCTGCTGCATCCAATAGCGCACGGCATTGCCAGAGAGGTTCATGTATGTGCTGGGTTTCAGCAGGAGCAGTTCAGCATTCTTCACTCGTGTCTTGCAGATGAATCCGTAGCGCTTGTCCTGGAATGTGGCACCCTGAGCCTCTGCCAGAGCATCCACCACACGGAACCCCACGTTGTGACGTGTGCCATCGTATTCGTTGCCTATGTTGCCAAGTCCTACTATCAGGTATTTCATAGTTGCAGGTTCTTCACGTCCTGTTTTCTCCTCTGCGTTGGCAGAAGAGGGTAACAAGATCGAGAATATCTTTTGTAGTATGTTCATAAAAAGCAAAATACGGATAGCGGTTGTTTTATGACCGTTACCCGTATTTGAATGTTTAGTGTCTCAGTTCTTTACTTCTTACCCTTACCGGCAGCAGCAGCCATTGCGCTCATAGCGCTACGTGTCATCTTAACCTGACAAACAACTACGCTGGGGTTGGTAACGAGTTCCAGACCTTCGAAGCTCAGCTCAGCAACCTTGATGGTCTTGCCGAGGCCCAGGTGGGTAACGTCGATGTTCAGCTTCTCGGGAATCTGTGTGTAGGGAGCGCGAACCTTCAGGTTACGTACGCTTGCAGCCAGCTTACCACCGGCCTTAACACCCTCTGCCAGACCATTCAGCTTGATGGGCACTTCCATTACGATGGGCTTCTCCTCGGTGATCTCGTAGAAGTCGATGTGCAGAAGCTGGTCAGTTACGGGGTGGAACTGAAGCTCCTTCATGATAGCCTTGTACTCCTGGCCGTCGATGTTCAGGTTTACGCTGTAGATGTCGGGAGAGTAAACCAGGTTGCGAACCTCAGATGCGGTTACAGAGAAACCGAGAGCTACGGGCAGACCGTTCTCGCCACGCTTCTCACCATACAGGTTGCAGGGGATAGAACCGCTCTTGCGGATTTCACGAGTGGCCTTCTTGCCAGTAGCGGTGCGGGCTGTGCCCTTTACGTCGATACTTTTCATTTTGTTTGTTTTTGTTAGTTTGTGTTACTCTAAATTAAGTGTTTTGCCTAATTCGCCATCACACGGGCTCTAATAAGCGGGTGCAAAGGTACGTAAAAAAACTGAAAGGAGTATGTCTGTTGCCTCTGTTTTTTGTCCGAAAATTGTTTTTTGTGATTTTTGTGGTCATTTGGCGCATTCATACTTTAATAATGTGTACCTTTGTGCGCTTTATAAATCGTTCTTATGATAAATCGTAAATTAATCCGAATCAAGACCGTACAGGTCACATATGCCTACTGCCTGAACGGCATGCGTCGTTCTGAGGATGGCGAGAATATCCTTTTGAGCAGTCTTGGTACTGCTTATGACCTGTATAATACGATGTTGAGCTTGATGGTTGAGATTTCTCGTCTTGCTTTGCGTGCTCATGATGCGCAAACAAGCAGGGCAAAGCGTTTGGGCCTGTCCGAACCAAGTCGCAAGTTCGTGGATAATCGCTTCATGCTTCAGTTGGAGAGCAACATCCAGTTGCAGGAAAACCGAAAGACCCAGCGTTTAGATTGGGCGAACGAGGAAGAGTTCGTGCGAATGCTTTACAATAAGATGCTTGATGCCGATTTCTATCGCGAATATATGGCAAGTGGTGTTGATTCCTATGAGGAAGACCGCGAACTATGGCGCAAGGTGTATCGCTATATCATTGTGGACAATGACGATATTGATGACTTGCTGGAGGATGTCAATATATTCTGGAACGACGATCGTCATATCATAGACACCTTTGTCTTGAAGACTATCAACCGTTTTTCTGCCGAAAGCAATGACGACCAGCCTCTGCTGCCCGAGTTCCGTGATGAAGAGGATCTGGAGTTTGCCCGCAAGTTGATTCTCCAGAGTCTGAACGGTGCGGAGTATTATCAGAGTCTTATTGCACAGTCAACCCGCAACTGGGATGTGGACCGAGTTCCCTTGATGGATCGTGTAATCATGCAGGTGGCACTTGCGGAGATTACCTCTTTCCCCTCCATCCCCCTTTCTGTCTCTATAAATGAATACATAGAGATTGCCAAGAGTTACAGTACACCCAACAGCGCACGCTATATCAATGCCACGTTGGATGGCATCAGCAAGAGGTTGATTGCTGACCACAAGCTCACCAAGAATGCCTGATCGCAGGCATGGATATTTACTGACAATATTAATTTCATAACAATAAAAACAGATTAAGCAAAATGATTCAGACAATCGCAGCACAGGGAGGTTTTGATATGACCATGATACTCATGTGGGTACTTATAGGCCTAATCTTCTGGTTCTTCATCATGCGTCCCCAGAAGAAGCGTCAGCAGGAGATACAGAACTTCCGCAATTCTCTCGCCGTTGGTTCGCGTGTTGTAACGAGTGGCGGCATATATGGTGAAGTACGTGCCATAGATGAGGCGGAGAATGTACTCGTGATTGAAGTGTCCAAGGGTGTGAATATCCGTGTGGACCGCAATAGCGTATATGCAACTGTCCAAGAAAATCAGAACAAGTAAGACAAGGGCTGCTATGGGGCTCACATCCCTGCTCCGCGAAAAGGGCAGGGACATGCTTGTCTTTGCCTTCTTTCTGGCTGTTAGCAGCGGATTCTGGCTCCTGCAGAAACTGGATGATACATTAGAGACCGATATCCAGGTCCCCTTGGAGCTGGTTAATGTTCCCGAGGGTATTGTTATCACTTCGCCTTTGCCCAATATGGTTACCTTTACTGTGCAGGACAGGGGAACCAATCTGTTTGATTACATGCGCCACAGCCATGGTACAGAACCCATTCGGCTGGACTTCTCCATCTATGACAATGGTTCGGCAACAGGCAAGGCTTCCATACTGCCATCGGATGTGCAGAGGATATTCCTGCAACGGATGCCCTCTTCCACTCAGGTCGTGCGCCTTGCGCCGAGCAAGTTTGATTTCCATTTCAACCGAGGCCTGTCACGCCGTCTGCCCGTCATGTTCTTAGGGCAAGTGTCCACGGCTTCTCAGAACTATTTAAGGGGACTTGAATGTTACCCCGATACGGTAACGGTCTATGCCCCCAAGGAGATATTGGATACCTTGCACTATGCCTACACACAGAGCAAGAGCCTTGCGGAGTTGACCAAGACCCAGCACTTTGATGTTGATTTCCCAAAGATTCCAGGTGTTAAGTGCGTACCGGAAAAGGTGCAGGTGACAGCTCATGTGGATTACTTCACAGAGAATATGGTAAAGGTTCCTGTCATTGGATTGAATTTCCCCGCCAATATATCGCTGAAGACCTTTCCTGCCGAGGTGACCGTAAAGTATAGGGTAGGGGCGGCAAATGCAAAAAATGTTACGGCATCCAACTTTGTCCTTGCTGCAACATATGAGGAACTTTTGCACAATTCCAGTCAGAAATTCCGTCTGCAACTCAGATCCACCCCGCCAGGCGTGAGCAACGTGCGCATATATCCTGCCGAGGTAGAGTATCTGCTTGAGCATACACTGGCAGAAGATTCTCACGATGATGATTCTGCCCTTGCAGACAAGTCAAAGGGGCGTAAGTGATGATAAAGTTGGCTATAACAGGTGGCATAGGCAGTGGCAAAAGTTATGTGGCACGGCAGATGACGGAACTTTTCGGTATTCCCGTGTACGATTCTGATGCCAATGCCAAGCGTCTCAACGAAGAATCGCCTGAAATCCGTAATGGTCTTGTTGCCCTTGTGGGGCAGGATGTTTATGATTTGCAGGGGCACTTGAACAAGTCCAGACTTGCCTCCTATCTCTTTGCTTCTGCAGAGAATGCCCAGAGAGTGAATGCTCTTGTCCATCCTGTGGTAGTGGCGGATTTTCTCCGTTGGGCAGAGCAGCAGACGGCTCCTGTGGTAGCCATAGAAACGGCACTGCTGGCCGAGAGCGGGCTGGACAAGGTGGTGGACAGGATTATTCATGTGGATGCTCCGATAGAATTGCGTTTGGAGCGCGCCATGAAACGGGACAATGCCAATCGCGAACAGATTCTTGAACGCATGGCCCGGCAGAAGGAATACCCCAATCCGCATATAATAATAAATAATATATAATCTAATCCCCCTCCTCTTCATGAAGCAGAAGGAGCGGGCTTAATAAAAGACAAAAAGAAAATGCTTGAAACAATTTTAGCCATTTCCGGCAAGCCCGGACTCTACCGACTGGTAAATCGTGGTAACCGTAGTCTCATTGTGGAGACACTGGACGCTCAGAAGAAGCGCATGCCTGCATTCGGTACAGATAAGATTATCTCACTGGCAGACATCGCCATGTACACCGACGAGGAAGAGGTGCCCCTGCGCAAGGTCTTGAAGAATATCTATGATATGGAGGGTGGCAAGCCTGCTGCTTTGGACTATCGCAAGGCAACAAGCGAGGAACTTGCCGACTTCATGGCCAAGGCTCTGCCCAACTACGACCGCGACCATGTGTATCCCAGCGATATGAAGAAACTCCTTCAGTGGTACAATATTCTCATAGAGAATGGCGTTACCGATTTCGAAGAGAAGGAGGCAGAGTAGAATTGATTAACGTCTCCCTCCGTAATGGACGGTGTTCCGGGTACGGGCATCCCCCCCTCAAGAGGACAGGAAACGGTCCTCGGGAGGACCGCCCCGAGAGTTCCCGGTTCTTTCGCCTCGGTCCTCGTGAGGACCGGTCTTTGACGTCGTGAGGCCTGTCTTTGATGTCGTGAGGCCCGAAATCCTTGCTCGTAGAGTTAGAACAAGAATATCAGGAGCAAACCAGAGAAACCATAGAAGGTTCTTGCTGAGAGATGTATATTCATCTATTGGTGTTGTCTGGTCAAACTTTTTAAGCCTAAATCGGTCATTAGCGCGTAATAGTCTAATGACCGATTTGGGTTTAAGGCATCTAAAATTAAGGTCGGTTCCTCGTTTGGAATCCGACCTTTTTTCGTAACCTCTGTTTTCTCCAGGCCTTTATCGTTAGCCGTTCAACGTTTCACCACCCTCACCCTCTTCAGTACGACTTCCTTCAGGGGGTGTTCCTTGGCGTCGATGGGGACTTTGTTGATGGACTCTACAACGCCCATGCCGTCTACCACTTCGCCGAAGATGGTGTAGTCGCCATCGAGCAAGGGGGCACCGCCACGGGTGGTGTAGACCTTCTTCTGGTATGCCGAGAGGGAGGGCAACTTGAAACCGGGTTCCGCATCGCGACGGCCTTGCCATAGTTCGGCAAGGGAGCCAAGGTCATACTTCTTGCCCGAAACGATGTAGAAGTGCGTTCCGCTGCTCTGCCTGTCGGGATTGACATCGTCGGGCTGACGGCACATGGCCAGGGCACCTGCCTTGTGGAAATGGCGAGGATACTTTATCTCGGCTGGCAGGGTGTGGCGAAACTTCGACGCATCCACCGTGGGTGCTGCTCCGCCAGCCTTCTGTGTGGGTTCGCCTGTCTGTATGGTTGCTCCAGGGACTATGCGGTTCCATATGAGGTTGTCGTAGACACCAGCCTCGATCATGCGGATGAAGTTGTCGCGATGCACAGGGGTGTCGTCATACAGGCGTGCCGTGATGTTGCCGCGCGAGGTCTCGATGACCACCTCCGTACGGCCTATGGCGTCGCGCTTGTCGTCGGAACAGGAACTTGCAAGGAATGCCACCAGGGCAAGGGCAAGGGAGAGGATTTGCTTTTTCATATCGGAAAGCGGAAAAGGGAATATTACAACAGGAACTTCAACAGGAAGAAGGCCGCCAGGATGTACATGCCTATGGTTACCTTCTTGTAATTGCCAGCGAAAAGGTTGATAAGGACATAGGCCAGGTGCCCCAGCACTATGCCCTCGGAAATACTGTAGGTAAGAGGCATGAAGAGGATGCACACGAAAGCAGGAATGGCCTCGGTGTATTGCGAGAAATCCACCTTCTGCATTGAGCCTGCCATCATCACACCCACCAGTACCAGTACGGGAGTGGTGGCGGCAGCAGGGATGGCAAGGAACAGGGGTGCGAAGAAAAGAGCCAGGAGGAAGCACAGGCCCGTAACCACAGAGGTGAGTCCGCTACGGCCGCCTTCGTTGACACCGGCAGCACTCTCAACATACACCGCCACGGTGCTTGTTCCCATTACGGCACCCAGTGTGGTGGCTATGGAGTCTACCATAAACACCTCCCTCAGATGAGGTATCTTGCCGTCCTTTACCATGCCCGAGCGCGATGCCACACCTATAACCGTGCCTATGCAATCAAAGAGGTCTACGAAGAGGAAAGTGAAGACAACTACAAGCATATCACGCGTGAAGACATGCTCCCATTCGAACTTCATGAAAATGGGATCTATAGATGGTGGGATACTGAAAACATTGTCAATTTTGGTAAGCCCCATAGGTATGCCGATAAGTGTAGTGGCCAATATGCCAATAAGCAAAGCACCCTTGACATTACGAACCAAAAGTACGGCGGTAATGACGATGCCAATGACCGACAAGAGTGCCTGTCCCTCACCCAGATTGCCAAGGCTCACCAGGGTGGCAGGATTATCCACAATCACGCCAGAGGTCTTCAGACCTATGAAGGCAATGTAAAGACCTATGCCCACACTGATGGCATTCTTGAGTGTGGCAGGGATTACATCCACTATCTTCTCGCGCAGGTTGGTGACCGTAAGCAAAAGAAACAGAAGGCCTTCAAGGAATACCGCCGTGAGAGCAAACTGCCAGGAATATCCCATCACCATGCACACGGTGTAGGCAAAGAAGGCATTAAGTCCCATGCCTGGTGCCAAAGCCAGCGGCAGTTTGGCATACAGTCCCATCAGCATGGTAGATGCCGCCGCCATTATTACGGTGGTGGTGAAGAGAGCACCCTTGTCCATACCCGTCTCGGCCAGGATATTGGGGTTAACGGCCAGGATATAGGCCATGGTCAGGAACGTGGTGATGCCGGCGATAATCTCGGTGCGAACATTGTGTCGCTTGGGGTCAAACCCAAATAGTTTTTCTAACATAGTATTATATAATAGTTTAATCCGCTCAACAACAACGGACCCTCCCCCTTGCCCCTCCACAAGGGAGGGGAGTATAATGTACTGCTGATTGGGCATTAGTCGGTTGTAACCACTCCTGTCCTCGCGTCGCACAAGAGTGTGTTGTACTGTTGCATTAGTCGGTTGTAACCACTCCCCTCCCTTGTGGAGGGGTTGGGGGAGGGTCCTCTCCTCTCAACCCTTTACTCACTATAATACACCCTCTTCACCCGTGAGGACACGGAGGTGAGGATTTCGTATGGTATGGTGCCGGCAATGTCGGCAAGGGTGCTGGGCGAGAGTTCGGTGCCGAAGAGCACAACGGGGTCGCCCTCTTGAGCCTCGGGGATGTCGGTAACGTCTATCATGCACACGTCCATGCAGATGTTGCCCACGTAGGGAGCCTGCTTGCCATGCACCAGACAATGGGCACGGCCGTTGCCAAAGAGGCGGTCCAATCCGTCGGCATAACCTATGGGTATGGCTGCTATGCGCGAGTCGCGCGAGAGCATGCCACGACGGCTGTAGCCCACGGTCTCGTCCTGTGGCACGTCGTGAATCTGCAGGATGGTGGTCTTCAGGGTGGAGACATTGGAGAGCAGCGCGTTGTTGCGTGCATTGATGCCATAGAGTCCCAGACCCAGGCGCACCATGTCCATCTGCCGTTCGGGGAAATGCTCTATGCCGGCACTGTTGCACATGTGGCGCAGGATGTGGTGCGGGAAAGCCTCTTGAAGCATGTCGGCACCATAGAGAAAACGGCGGTACTGCTCGGCAGAGAACTGGTCGAACCCGTCGCTATCGCTGCCCACAAAGTGCGAGAAGACAGAACGCGGCACGAGTGCCGTCTGGTTCTTCAGCCTCTCTATCAAGGCAGGCATGTCCTCCATGGGGTCGAAGCCCAGGCGATGCATGCCGGTGTCCAGTTTGATATGTATGGGCATGCCCGTGATGCCGGCACGCTCGGCAGCGTGAATGAGGGCATCGAGTAGGCGGAAACTATATACCTCGGGCTCCAGGTTGTACTCGAAGAGAGTGTTGAAACTGGTCATCTCGGGGTTCATGACCATGATGTTCTTCGTTATGCCGTTGGCACGGAGCAAGGCACCCTCGTCGGCCACCGCCACGGCCAGATAGCCCACCTGCTGCTGGCTCTGCAGGGTCTTTGCCACCTCCACGGCACCAGCGCCATAGGCATCGGCCTTGACCATGCAGATGACACGAGTCTGCGGCTGGAGGAAGGAACGGTAGTAGTTGAGGTTCTCCACCACGGCACCCAGGTTGACCTCCAGTATGGTTTCGTGTACTTTCTGCTCGAGTGCCTCGGTGATGGTGTCGAAGTGGAACGAGCGTGCACCCTTGATGAGCACAAGGCTGTTGCGCAGGTTCAGAAACTCGGGACTTTGCATGAACGCCTCGGTGGTGGGATAGAAGGAGCACCGTGAGGGCACATTGGCAAAGCAGCAAGACTGGCTCACCAGTTCTCCGCCTATGCCAACGAACACCTCCACGCCACGTTTTTCCACCAGTCGTGCCACATGCCTGTACAATTCGGCAGAGGGAGTGCCGCTCTGCAATATGTCGCTCAGTATCAGCACTCGCGAGCGTCCCTTGCGGTCGGGACGGCGGTTCATGAAGTCCAGGGCTATGTCCAGACTGCTGAGGTCGCTATTGTACGTATCTTTTATCAGCGTGCACGAATGTCTGCCCTGCTTCACCTCCAGGCGCATGGCAACGGGTTCGAGAGCCTTGAGGCGCTGCTGTATCACCTCCTCGCTCATGCCCAGATGGCGGCACACACGGGCACAGAGGTCCCTGTTGCGCTCCATTGCGTCGTCCAGCGTCTCATCGGCCTCGAGCACCACGGGGCAGTCCTTGAACAGTAGCATCTTCTCCGCGCGCTTCTGCTCCATGGTGTGGAAATTCTCCTGATGTGCAGGACCCAGGCCAGTGAAGACACCTATCGTGGGCTGTATGATGCGCTGCAGGGCTTCCATCTCGCCTGGCTGGCTGATACCTGCCTCGAAGATGGCCACCTGGCTCTTCCCGTTCAGTGCCCATACGCTCAAGGGCACACCTATCTGTGAGTTGTAACTGCGTGGCGAGCGTGTTACGGCCATGTCGGGGGAGAGCATCTGGTAGAGCCACTCCTTGACCACGGTCTTGCCGTTGCTGCCCGTAATGCCTATGACCGGGATATCGAACTCTTCGCGATGGCGCTCGGCAAGGCGCTGCAGGGCAGTGAGGGTGTCGGGCACCAGGAGTTGCACGGCTCCAGGCAGATTCTCCTGCAGGGCACTGACCACGAAGGCACGCACGCCACGGTTGTAGAGGTCCTGGATGTAGCGGTGCCCGTCGCCACGTTCTGTGCGGATGGCAAAGAACAGGGTGGTCTCGGGGAAGCAAAGGCTGCGGCTGTCCGTCAGCAGCCATTCCACCTCTGCATCGTACTGCCCCGTCATCTGGGCACCTGTCAATGATGCTATGGTATCTATTCGCATAATCTGTTCCAAATAATGTCCACTGCCTCGGGCGAGGGATGCAGGCCGTCCTCGGCATAATAGCGGTAGTCTCTCAGTTCGTCCATCATTATCTCGTATGACGGGAAATAGTCCACCCTTTGGGCATGCCGCTTCTGCATCTCGTCGATGGCAAGGAGCAGCGTGGCCTTGCTCAACTGCGAGCGGTGCCAGCCGTATTTCCTGTAGCGGAAGGGGCTCAGTGTGAAGGTGATGCTGATGCCGGGGTTCTTGGCGAAAAGGCATTGCAGGGTCTCGTCCAGCACCTGGCACACCTCCTGCAAAGACAGGCTCTCCTCGCTGAAAAGGCGGTCGGCCTGGCGCTGGCAATTGCTCACCACCATGCCATCCTGCACAAGCCTGTAGCATACGTTGGTGCCAAGGGTCAGGAACAGGCGGTCGGCATGGCACAGGGCATTGCCAAGGGCGTGGAAAGACTCCTGAACCAGAGCACGCGCCTCATCCTGCTGCGCGGCACGGAAACGCGTGTTTGCCCACCAGCAGCGCCACTCCTGCATGGCCTCATCCCAGAACATAGGCAGACCTTCCTGGCCTCCGCAGAGTGCATGCCGGACGGTATTGCGTATACTCTCCGGATTGAACAAAGTGCCCACGGGATTGCACAGGGCGTGGTAGCCATCTGCCTGCATCCTTTCGCCCATGTACTGGGAGAAGCAGGAGCCAAGAAGGACGTATCTGTGAGTTTTGTCAAGCATTGCGCTCAGGGCTATTCTATTCTAATTATGCAACAAAGATACAAAAAAGGACACTATGACTTATAACATATTAGTATTTTTTTATATCTTTGCTTTGAAATAAACTCAAAACTATTGTGAACGACAATACAGAAAGTCTGCTTTCGACCATAGAATACCCCTCGGACCTGAGAAAACTGTCCATAAAGCAGTTGCCTCAAGTCTGTGACGAGTTGCGCCAGTTTCTGATAAACGAACTGAGCCGCAACCCTGGCCATTTTGCCAGCAGCCTGGGCGTGGTGGAACTGACCGTGGCCTTGCACTATGTCTTTGACACACCCGAGGACCGCATCGTCTGGGACGTGGGCCATCAGGCCTATGGACACAAGATACTGACCGGACGCAGGGAGAGGTTCCACACCAACCGCCACCTGGGTGGCATAAAGCCCTTCCCCTCGCCACAGGAGAGCGAGTACGACACCACCACCTGCGGACATGCCTCGGTGAGCATATCTGCCGCTCTGGGTATGGCCGTGGCGGCCAACAGGCAGAAGACCAACCGCCATGTGGTGGCCGTCATTGGCGACGGTGCCATGAGCGGAGGACTGGCCTTCGAGGGACTGAACAATGCCGGCGCTACGCCCAACAACATGCTCATCATACTGAACGACAACAACATGAGCATAGACCATGCCGTGGGTGGCATGAAGGACTATCTGCACCAGTTGCACACCAGCAGCACGTACAACCGTCTGCGCAACAAGGTGGCACAGAAACTCACCTCCTGGGGCTGGCTTTCCGACAAAGGCAAGAAACGCATCATCCGCCTGAACAACTCCATCAAGTCCTTCATACACAACCAGCAGAATGTGTTCGAGGGCATGGACATACGCTATTTCGGTCCGCACGACGGCCACGATGTCATCTCGCTGGTCTACACCCTGCAGAGCATCAAGGAAATGACTGGACCGCGCCTGCTGCACATCCACACACAGAAGGGACATGGCTACCAGCCTGCTGTGGAAGACCCCACCACGTTCCATGCACCGGGCAAGTTCGATCCCGAAACGGGCGAGCAAATCAAGAGCAGTGCTGCCAATATGCCGCCTCGCTATCAGGATGTCTTTGGCGAGACACTGCTGGAAATGGCACGCCAGAACGAGCGTATCGTTGGCGTAACGCCAGCCATGCCCACGGGCTGCTCCATGAACATCATGATGCGCGAGATGCCCGAGCGATGCTTCGACGTGGGCATAGCCGAGGGGCATGCCGTTACCTTCTCTGCCGGTATGGCAAAGGACGGACTCATACCCGTGTGCAACATATACTCCAGTTTTGCCCAGCGTGCCTACGACAACATCATACACGACGTGGCAATCAGTCGTCTGCACGTTGTTATGTGCCTGGACCGTGCGGGCATCGTTGGCGAGGACGGTCCCACGCATCATGGCGTGTTCGACCTGCCAAGCCTGCGCACAGTGCCCAACCTGACCATAGCCTCACCCATGAACGAGGCAGAACTGCGCCGCCTCATGTACACCGCCGTGGAGTGCCAGGACGGACCCTTCGTTATCCGTTATCCCCGTGGAAACGGTGTAATGACCGATTGGCGCTGTCCGCTGGAGGCTGTAGAAATAGGCAAAGGACGACTGGTAAGCGAGGGAAAGCACACCTTTAAACACAAGCCAAAAATTGCCATACTGACACTGGGTCCCTTGGGCAATGTGGTACAGGACACCATTGCCAAGATTGCAGAAGAAGGCAAGAGGATGAACCTACCTGCACACTACGACATGCGTTTCCTCAAGCCTTTGGACAATATAATATTGGAAAAGGTGGCACAGGAGTATGACTACATCATCACCGTTGAGGATGGTGCGCTGAACGGAGGTTTCGGTTCTGCCGTACTGGAATGGTTGGCCGACCATGACTACACGAAGCCAGTAACACGTCTGGGCATACCCGACAGATTCATAGAGCATGGTTCTCCTGCCGAACTGTACCGCATCTGTGGCATTGATGCCGAAAGCATCGCCAAAGCCATCCTGGCGGAACTCTAAAAAAAACGAAAACTGATTCGTTTATCGTAAAACTTTCAACGTTAATCGTTCAATCAACCACACATGAAGATAATCATCGCCGGTGCAGGTGCCGTGGGAACCCACCTTGCAGAACTCCTCTCGCAGGAGAACCACGACATCATCCTGATGGACGAGAACCCGGACAAGACCGAGGACTTGGCCAACGGAAACTATGACATCCTCATAATGAACGTCTCGCCAACAAGCATAAGCGGACTCAGGGAGGCAGGAGTGGCACACACCGACCTGTTCATTGCCGTAACACCGGCAGAAACAAAGAACATCACCTGCTGCATGCTGGCACACACCCTTGGTGCCAAGAAGACCGTGGCACGTGTGGACAACAGCGAATACACCACAGAGCACTGCCGCGAGATGTTCAGGCAGATGGGCATAGACTCGCTCGTCTACCCCGAAGAACTTGCCGCCAAGGAAATCATCGACGGACTGAAACGCTCCTGGGTGCGCCAATACTGGGAGGTACATGGCGGAGCACTGTGCCTGATGGGCATAAAACTGAGGGAGGAGGCAAGGGACCTGTTCAACAAGCCGCTGAAAGACCTCTGCGGTCCCACTTCGCCATTCCACATCGTGGCCATAAAGCGCGACGAGACAACCATCATCCCCAACGGCAACACGGAACTCCTGCTGGGCGACATCGCCTACTTCATGACCACACGCAAGCACATCTCCCTCATCCGCAAGATAGTGGGCAAGGAAAACTATGCCGACGTGCGCAAGGCCATGATAATGGGAGGCGGAGACATCACCCTGCACGTGGCGCATGCCAAGCCCGACAACATCAGCCTGAAAATCATAGAGCACAACGAAGACCGCTGCCAGCAACTGCTGGAGCAGCTGGACGACAGCGATCTGATGATAATACACGGCGATGCCCGCGACACCGACCTGCTCATAGACGAGGGCATACGCGATGTGCAGGGCTTCGTGGCACTGACCAGCAACACGGAGAACAACATCCTGGCATGCCTTGCCGCCAAACGACTGGGCGTCAGGAAGACCGTGGCACAGGTGGAGAACATGGACTACGTGGCCATGGCAGGCAAACTGGACATCGGCACCATCGTCAACAAGAAGACCATAGCGGCAAGCCACATCTACCGCATGCTTCTGGACACCGACGTGGCAAACATCCGCCGACTGACCATTGCCGATGCCGACATAGCCGAGTTTACGGCTGCCGAGGGCAGTCCCATCACCCGCAAGCCCATTCGCGAGTTCCGCTTCCCCTCTGGCATCACCCTCGGAGGCCTTGTCCGCAACGGAGTGGGCATGAGCATCGGCGGCAACACCCAGATACAGCCAGGCGACTGCGTGGTGGTCTTCAGCAAGTCAGGACTAATCCGCCAGATAGACAACTACTTCGTTCCCCCCACCTCAACTATAGGCCGCATCATCTCAGCACTGGGGTAAGGTGAGAGGAATGTTTAGCGTTTAACGGTGAAGGTTTAAAGTTTAACGTTTAGCGTTTAACGGTGAGCGTAAACATCCAACAGTAGGGACGCTGCGTGCAGCGTCCGCTTTGTTTATCGCTCTCGGACGCTGCCGCAGCGTCCGCAAACATACAATGCCCTGTTTCCGCATCTTCTGCTCACGACCTCGATAGCGATTAGTTTTTGTTGCAGTATCAACAGAACACTGTTGTCGCGGCAACAGAACAGTGTTGACACGGCAACAAAAGTTCACAGACAGTGAAGGCAAACTCTAACAAATACGACTGCATAGCCTCTTACTCACATTACCGCAAAAAAGCAATCCGCAGACACTCGCCATTACTGGTGTGCCTGCGGATTGTTTGTATGCTAATATCTAAGGCCAGTCAATAGCCAGAGCCTATCACTTAACCATCACCTTGTCATTCTGGATAAAGATACCCTTCTGTGCCTTCTGCACACGACGACCAGAGAGGTCGTAAACGGCAGTTTTGACTTCAGCCCCTTCGGGCGTCGACCTTTGGTTCACTTTTCCGTTTTCACCTTTCAGTTCGTCAATGCCGGTCTCGTCTTCGGTAAGGGCAACAATCTTGCCAAAACTTCTCCAAGAATTTTTTACCTTATAGCTCTCAATAGAAGCAGCAGGAACATGAAGAGTGGCATATTCAATATCAGAACCATCAAAAGCATCGCTATTCGTATAAGGCACATTCTCGGCATAGCAATAGACATCAAGCAGCTCTGGGCAATTGGCAAAGGCCAATTCATATATATATTTAACTCCACTACCAATAGTCACCGAGGTCAAACCTTTGCAACCAGAGAAAGCACTACCCCCTATGCTCTCCACACTATTACCAATAGTCACCGAGGTCAAACCAGAGCAACCACGGAAAGCATAACTTCCTATGCTCTCCACACTATTGCCGATAGTCACCGAGGTCAAACCAGAGCAATCAGAGAAAGCATAATTCCCAATGCTCGTCACACTATTAGGTATAGTAACCGAGGTCAAACCAGAGCAAAAAGTGAAAGCATAATCCCCTATGCTCGTCACACTATTGCCGATAGTAACCGAGGTCAAACCTTTGCAATAATAGAAAGCACTACCCCCAATGCTCGTCACACTATTAGGTATAGTCACCGAGGTCAAACCTCTGCATTCATAGAAAGCACGATCCCCTATGATCTCCACACTATTACCGATAGTCACCGAGGTCA
Organism: Bacteroidaceae bacterium; assembly: GCA_045659645.1. Taxonomy (GTDB): domain Bacteria; phylum Bacteroidota; class Bacteroidia; order Bacteroidales; family Bacteroidaceae; genus Physcousia. The sequence goes on from JAZRCG010000016.1 coordinate 65,623, forward strand.
AGCCAGAGCATCCAGAGAAAGCCCCCCCCTATGCTCGTCACACTATTGGGGATAGTAAGCGAGGTCAAACCAGAGCAACTACCGAAAGCATCCCGCCCGATGCTCGTCACACTATTGGGGATAGTAACCGAGGTCAAACCATCGCAAAGATAGAAGGCCTCATCCCCTATGCTCGTCACACTATAGGCTGTGCCCCCGTACTCCACAGACTCTGGGATAACAACTTCACCAGAATACTTGCCACTGCTCTTCTTTATAACTGTAGCCTGCTTTACCTTGGCAACAAGGTCATAGTTTATCCCATCAATCTCAACCTGTGCAGCCAGCATGGGCAAGGACAGAAGCACCGCAAGGGACAGGAACAGCGCCCTAAAGAAATTGTGTAGATGTTTTTTCATCTTATAATTGTATTTTCTGCCTCCCTGCTCCCTCCGTTCGGCATTAACGGGTATAAAATAAAGGTGTGGGAACTATATCTGCTTTATCCTAATGTCAGGCTTCTCGCATTGCCTTTGCTGTGGATAAAACAATAGCCCACACCATAGGTTATGTAAGGAGCCAATAAAGGCTGTACATACCATGGATGTGGTGCCATTGCTATCATCTTCACAGCGTTCAAACTTTGCGAGAATTTGACATCAGAAGATAATTTCAATAACACCTTTTTCGGTAAAATCCTTCCTCACACCACCGCTGTGGCGACGGAATTCAGGACAAAGATATAAGTTTTTTAGGGAATAGCAAAGGGATGGGGAAAAAAACGGATGCAGGCTTGCCTTGCAATATAGTGCTTGCATCACAAATTCGGGAGCAGAACGCACCGCATTCGATTCTATTTTATGGAAGAATATTTTGATTACTGGAAAGATTTTGCTACCTTTGCATTCAAATAGTACTGAGAAAGGTGAGAATATTTACAGAACAAACCTTAAAAGAATACATAGAAAAGCACCCTGATGCACGCACAGCACTGCAAGAGTGGGTTTCAATTGTGAAACGTAGCGACTGGACCTGTTTTGCCGACATAAAGGCAACATTCAACAGCGTGGACAGCGTAGGGAATCAGCACTACGTATTTAACATCAAGGGCAATAACTACCGATTGGTGGTGGTAATTAAATTCACCATAAAATTTGTCTACATACGTTTCATAGGCACACATGCCGAATACGACAAAATAGATTGTTCAACCATTTAAGCAAAACCATCATGGCAAAGATAGAAAACCAGGCTCAATACGAATGGGCAGTGAAGCGCGTAGAGGAACTGCTCCCGCTGGTAACAGACGAGACTCCTGCAACTGATGCGAATAGCATTGAATTGGAATTGCTTTCAAACATGGTTGCGGACTATTCCGAAGAGCATTTCAGCATCGGCACTCCTTCGCTTACAGAGGTGCTGAAACTGAGAATGTTTGAAATGGGGCTGACCCAAAACAATTTGGCAAAACTCTTGGGGGTAAGCCCCTCCAGAATAAGCGAGTATCTCTCTGGCAGGTCGGAACCTACCCTGAAGGTAGGGCGCGAGATATGCAGAAAACTGCATGTCGAAGCCAATATAGTACTGGGAGTATAAGAAGTAGAAGGTGACTGAAACGGAAACCATCCACCCCCTCCGCTTCGCTCTTTACCCAGCGTCGCAATGGGAATTGCGACCCTCAGAGGGTACAGAATGACATCTAGTCATTCTTCTAAAGACCCTCTTCGCCCCCTGTCTCAGAGGGACAGTTGGCTGGCGCGGTATTTTATTTTCGGTTGTAACTGACTCTACCCCTGAGACAGGGGTAGTCCCCGAAGGGGGAGGGGGTGGACAAAACTCTCTGCGCACTCTTGTCGTAACGAAGTTTACGACCACTCCAGCGCCAGCGTGGAATACGGAAGGGAAATAAAACTCTGCGCTCTTTGCGACCTCTGCGTGAGATAAAGAAACGATAACGGAAACCATCCACCCCCTCCGTCGCTTCGCTCCTCGTCGCCCCTGTCTCAGGGGGACAGTCAGTTACTACTGGGTAACGCTATCACCCTGCCCAGCGTCGCACTGAGGGAGTGCGACCCTCTTCGCCCCTGAGACAGGGGAGGTCCCAAAGGGAGAGGGGTGGATAAAACACCACTCACCACTCACCACTCACCGCTCACCGTTAAACTTTAAACGTTAAACGTTAAACTTTAAACCTTCACCTCTCACCCCTTCAGCAATCTCTCTATATCCCCACGCAGCCACTGGTAGGGAGTGGATTGGCGGTATGCTATGCTTTTCTTCAGGGCATCGTCTATGGAGAGGCTGCTGTTGCGATAGCCCGAGAGTTCGTTCTGGCGCTGGGTCTCGTGCATGGCCAGGGCATTGATGTCGCGCTCCCTCTCGCGCCGCAACATGTGGCAGATGGGGGTGAGCAGAGGCAGGATTACACCGTCCTTCAGTCCGTGGCCCTGTATATATAAATAGGTGGTTTCGGGTGTCAGTCCCATGCCAAGGAGTTCTTCCTTGAGCGGAGCATAGGTCTTCTTGCCCTCGGGAAAGTGCTGATGCAGCCAGTTTATTTTCTTGTTTACACGTCGGCGCACATACTCCAGAGTGTCCTCGGGGTTATGGATATTGGCCTCGTGATAGGTGACGGTGTCTATGAAGTGCATTATGCCAAACTCGTTGTCCTTGCCATGGCGGTATGCCCAGATGTTCCATACGAACAGGGGCCACACTATCTTGCTGTACTCCTCCATGAAGGCCTCCAGGTTCAAGACCTCGCGGTCGTTCAGCGTGGCACGGGTGCAGGCACGGTGCAGTCCCTCGGCATGGCAGCGGAAATTCTCAATGGCATAGACATAGGTGTGGAGCACATAGTTGTTGTTGCACACCTCCTGGCTCAGAGGGGTCTTGCCCTGCAAGAGCCAGTCGTAGTCGGCATCCACGCAGGCTATCATGTAGGGCCCCAGGTTGTTCATCAGGGCCGTCTTCTTGCCCTTGCCCAGGGTGGTTCGGGAAGGCAACATTATCTCGAAACAGACGTCGTCCGTCTCGTATTCGTCCAGCACATCGCGCCAGAAGGTTATGTCGTCATAACTTTCCACGTATGCCACAATGCGCTTCTTGAAACGGTTGGGCTTGAGCCTGTTGGCTGCCGCAATGTAGTCGGACGTTATGTTGCAAACCAGTCTTCTTCCCATGTATTTAAACGATTAGTGGTGAGTGGTGAGTGGTGAGCGGTGAGTGGTGTTTTATCCACCCCTCCCCCTTTGGGACCTCCCCTGTCTCAGGGGCGAAGAGGGTCTTTAGAAGAATGACTAGATGTCATTCTGTACCCTCTGAGGGTCGCACTCCCTCAGTGCGACGCTGGGCAGGGTGATAGCGTTACTCAGTTGTAACTGACTGTCCCCCTGAGACAGGGGCGACGAGCGAAGCGGAGGGGGTGGATAGTTCACACCACAATGTCCTCCACATCGGTAACGCAATCCGTCCACCCGTCCATTATCACGGCAGGCGAATGTGTGGTGAGGATGATTTGCGCATTGGGGTTGAGGTCGCGTATCAGACCTATGAGCCTCTGCTGCCACTCCACGTGCAGGGATATTTCGGGTTCATCCATAAACAGGGTGTATGGTTCCTTGTTCTGCACGAGCACGGTAAGCAGGATGATGAGCATCTGCTTTTCTCCGCTGCTGAGCTGGTAGGGATAGAGATTTTCTCCATTCTGCACAAGGACAATCTCGTTGCTTGTGCGCAGCGCCTTCTTGGCAGTATCGGCAAAGAGCGAGTCCACCAGGTCGTAGAAATGCTCTTTCTCTCCTGCTATCTCCTGAGCCTTCTGCTGGGCATCGGGCACCTGCGAGGTGAAGAGTTGCACCATGCGGTTGGACATGTTCACCTGGTAGTCCAGGAAGCGGCGCTGCAACTGGTAGAGCTGGAAGTCCAGTTCGCTGTGCAGACTTATATCCGCCACCTTGGACAGTATGTCCTGGGAGATGAGCGGACGGTCGAAGGAACGGATTATATCGAACCTCACCTGTGTGGCATCCTCGGGAGAATATTCCAAAGTGACGCCATCTGTTGCCTTTGCCAGACGGTCCACCCTGAGCAGGCTGTTCACCACTCTGTTCAAGATGGTGCTCTTTCCCACTCCGTTCACACCACTGAGGATGTTGACATCCGGCCGCAAGTCCCACACCACGTGGTGCTGACCAGACCAGAGTGATTCTATTTCTATGCGACTGATGTATGCCATAGGCGTTAGCGATGTGAAATGTGAATGGCCCTTTCCCCGTACCCCTCCCGGGAGGGGAGTATAATGTACTGGAGGATGAGGGTTGTAAATGGTTCGTATTTTAGGTTTGATAGATTAAAAGTCTTCTCCCCTAATAGTCTGTTGTAACTGACTGTCCCCCTGAGACAGGGGCGACGAGGAGCGCAGCGACGGAGGGGGTGGATAGTTCTATTTGTTTAGGATGGATGGAGAGCGGATGAGTGTTTTATCCACCCCTCCCCCTTTGGGACCTCCCCTGTCTCAGGGGAGGAAAGTGGGTGTTAGTGAGTTTCCCGTTTTGACTTCAGCCCCTTCTTAGGTTTGACAGATTAAAAGTCGTCTCCCCAATAGTCTGCTGTAACTACTCCCCTCCATATAGGGAGGGGCTGGGGAGGGTCCTCTTTAATATATCGTCGTACTATCGTGTGGATATGTCTGCGAGTGTACGCTGAAGTATCCCAGAGCCTTCTCCACCTTGGCTTCGGTCAGAGGGATGTAGCACATGCGGGCACTGTTGCGGCCTATGTACTTCTTTATCTTCTGCGGGATATGGTCCCAATACTCCTTCAGTGTATCGTCCGTCACCACGCTCTCGCCCTTGAAGGCCACAATAACGGGCAGGTGGTAGCGGTTCACGGCACGGCTTATCTGCCAGTTGAGCCACACGTTGTCGGCATCCGTCTCCTTAGTAACAACGAGCATCAGGTTGTCTGCCTTCTCCATACGGGCAAAGAAGTCGCTCTTGACGGTTGTCTCCACCAGGTCGTCGTGGGTGGCGATGAAGTTGATGTAGTCTATGTTCACGAAATTGAAACGGTTGGGATAGCGCTTCTGCCAGTCGTCAAGCAGGTTCAGCGTGTGCAGGTTCTCTTTCTTGCTATCACGCACGGCATCCACATTGAATGCCAGGTATGTCTTGTGGTTGTTCATCAGTGAGTCTTGTTTTAAGGTTTAATCGCATACAAATATACAATTTTTCCCACTCAATCCCCACGCTTACGTCTTTTTTTTAATAAATTTGCATCGTGATACAGGATTTAGTCAGGCAGAAGGACCTGCTGCTTAGGGAATACGAGTTCGAGAAGGAACAATTCCAGCGGCAGACGGAGAACATGGGCGTGCAGAAGAAAGTGCGCCGTGGCATGTGCTGGTTTCCGCTCAGCGTGGGAAGGTCCTACTACAACAGCCTGGACCAGATGGTGGTGGAGGTAAGCCGCACTGCCGACACCGACGTGGAGCACCAGTTCGAACCCGGCAAACCCGTCTGCTTCTTCCAGGAGGATGCCAGCGGCATGCTCTCCTACATGAAGTTTGTGGCACAGGTCAGTTTCGTGGAGGAGAACCGCATGGTCATTGCTCTGCCCTCGGCAGGCGCACTTGCCCAGATTGCCAATGCCGACCGTCTGGGTGTGCAACTGTATCTCGACGAATACACCTACCGTCTGATGTTCCAGGCCTTGGACACCGTCATATCCGCCAAAGACAACCGTCTGGCGCAGTTGCGCGACATCTGCCACACCAGCGCTCCTGCATCCGAGTTTTCCTTTGCCCCCGTACGCTTTCCATGGCTCAACGCCTCTCAGGAAAAGGCTGCCGACCTGGTGCTTCGTGCCAAGGATGTGGCCGTGGTGCATGGTCCTCCGGGCACTGGCAAGACAACCACACTGGTGGAGGCCATCTACGAGGCTCTGCGCCGCGAGGTGCAGGTGCTGGTTTGTGCACAGAGCAACATGGCGGTGGACTGGATCAGCGAGAAACTCTCCGAACGTGGCGTGAACATCCTGCGTATAGGTAACCCAACCAGGGTGACCGACCGCATGCTCAACGACACCTACGAGCGTCGCTTCGAGCGTCATCCACTCTACGACCAGTTGTGGGGCATACGCCGCAACATACGACAACTCTACGACTCCCGCGAGGGCAACCGCGAGAACCGTCACCAGAAGATAGCACGGCTGAAGGAGCGTGCCGCCGAACTGGAATACACCATCAACGAGAGCCTCTTCGCCGATGCTCGTGTCATAGCCTGTACCCTTACGGGCAGTGCACATCCCTTGCTCACAGGCCGACGCTTCGGCACACTCTTCATCGACGAGGCGGCACAGGCACTGGAGGCATCGTGCTGGATAGCCATACAGAAGGCCGACCGTGTCATCCTGGCTGGCGACCACCGCCAGTTGCCGCCGACCATCAAGTCGCCAGCAGCCCTGTCTGGAGGACTGGACAAGACGCTCATGCAAACCATCTGCGAGAACAAGCCGCGTTGCGTGTCCATGCTCACCATTCAGTACCGCATGTCGGACGAGATAATGCAGTTCCCCAACCGCGAATTCTACAACGGCCTCCTGCAAAGCGATCCCAGCGTCAAGTATCGCGGCATCCTCGACTGGGACACCGCCATAGAGTGGGTGGAAAGCGATTTGGAAACGGAAAACGGAAAACGGAAAACGGAAAACGAAGATTTAACACCAAAGTCCAATAGTTTTCACCTTTCCGATTTCACCTTTCCGTTCTCCTCTGGCGAAACCCTCGCCTCCGACGGTCTCAGCCGCATAAACCCTGTCGAAGCAGAACTTGCCCTGCAAACCCTGTACGACTACATAGAGCGCATAGGCAAGGACCGCATCCTATACGAACGCCTGGACATAGGCATCATCTCCCCCTACAAGGGACAGGTGCAGCTGCTCCGACGCATGCTACGCAAGGACTCCTACTGGAAACCCTTGCGCCACCTCATATCCATCAACACCGTGGACGGATTCCAAGGCCAGGAGCGCGACATCATCCTCATCTCCATGGTGCGCAACAACGAACAAGGGCAGGTGGGGTTCCTCTCCGACCTCCGACGCATGAACGTGGCGATAACCCGAGCACGCATGAAACTCATCATCATAGGCCACTCGCCAACCCTGTGCCGACATCCCTTCTACAAACGCCTGAAGCATTACATCGACAACCTATGGGGGTAACGAGAAAACAGGAAACGGAAAACGGACTTGCGTTAGCTTGATGAGCGAAGGCGACTGCTTTAGCTTGATGAACCAAAGGTGAATAATAAAGGTGAAAACTATCTACCCTCTCCGTCGCTTTGCTCCTCGTCGCCCCTGTCTCAGGGGGACAAAGTGAGCAGAAAACGTAAAAGTTAAAACAGAAATCTGCGAATAAGCAAAAGCAGAAGCATGGTTGGGACGCTGCGTGCAGCGTCCGAAAGACCAACAACGAAACAAAGTGCGGACGCTGCACGCAGCGTCCCTACCCATACCTTAAACCAACCTCTTATAATTGAGGTTACTAAACAACAGACTACAAACCAATAACAATATAAAACTATGAACTTCAAAGACCTTTGCGAGGCACGCTACAGTTGCCGCAAGTATCAGGACCGTCCTATCGAGGCGGAAAAGTTGGACTACATCCGCGAGTGTGTGCGACTTGCACCCTCTGCCGTCAACCGCCAGCCATGGCGCTTCATCTTCGTGGACAACAGCCAGCCCGAACTCTTTGCCCGTGTCAAGGAGACCTACCACCGCGACTGGATAAACGACGTCCCTGCCATCATCCTCTGCATGAAGGCCGAGGCAGAATGCTGGACACGCCGCTATGACAATAAACCCCACGCCGACATCGACCTGGCCATTGCCATCGAGCACCTCTGCCTGGCAGCCACCGAGCAAGGCCTTGGCACCTGCTGGGTGTGCAACTTCGACATCAACCAGTTCCACGAAATCGTTCGCATGCCCGAAGGCCTGGAACCCGTAGCCCTCATCCCCATCGGTTACCCTGCTGACGAGCAAGCCCCCAAGGTACGCAAGACTATGGAAGACGTGTGGCAGTAAATCTTCATAACCCAACACGACCACACCTTTTATATAATAATATATAGAGAACAAATCTATGGAGAGAACCGGCACAAGCATCGGTTCTCTCCATTTTGTTTCTTGCCTCACATCGTGATGTTGATTTAGACAAGGTTGTTGGCACTGATGTTTCTATTCTTCCGCTAAAAGAGCTGTTAGTTGTTGCTTCAATACAGGAAGGTCCTCCTATCCCTAACCTCTTCTCTCATATATCAAGATTTTATCTTCGTTCACCGATTGCTGGGCAAATGGCAGCAATGTACCATCCTCAACCAAATCCACTTTACACTGGAGTAATTCCTCCAATTGGTATATAATGGATGCATATTTGAATAGACTTATCTTGGCATCATTGTCGAAGGAAACCAACATATCCACATCACTTCCATCCTTTTCCTCTCCACGCGAATACGACCCAAACAACCATGCCTTAGAAACAGGTTGAGTGTTGAAGTACCCCAGAAGCGCAAGTGTTATTTGTTTTATTGCGGAACTGTTCATATCATTATAGTTTTGTTCAATCTTATCTCGTACAGAACCTTATGATGCAACAAGACTAACAATCTTTACTCTTGAAAAATTATTTGCATACTTACGTAGAATTGGTACTTGGCATACACAAAATGAAAGAAGGTCGCAACCAAATATGGTGCAACCTTCTTTCATTTGTGCCAGACGTTTGTCTGGGATGAGTTGTATGCTATTAGTAGAAGATGTAGCGCTTGTCCTCTATCTTTGCATTGCGGTACAGGTCGTTCTGGAAGTTGTTGATAGAACGCAGAGCTGACTGGCGGAGCATACCCTGTTCTGCCTTCTCGTCGTAGGTGGTTTCCTGCTTGTCGGCGGCAAGAACCTGGTAGGCATATACGGCACCATTGCCACTGATGCCATTCTTGAATGCATCCTTGGGCTGAGTGCTTGAGCTACCGCTGAGTGCAGGTTCTATGTTGCCGGTCTTGCTTACGAATACAGGCTGTGCGAATGTTACGCGACGGAGTGTGTCGGTGACGGCTCCGGGGAGTGCTGCAACATCAGCAAAGGTCTTGGCAGAAGCAAGTTTCTCCATCAGCATTTCTGCCTTCTTGTCCTTGATGACCTCGTCGGTAAGGTAGCGCTTTACGTTTTCCTGCTCCAAAGACAAATAGCCCTTGGGGGTAATGCCGGTAAGTACAATGCACATGAGGTGGTTGTTGTCGCCGCACTCGTACAGAGGGCTGACGTCGCCCACTTTGGTGTCCTCGTTGAATATCCAACGCATAGCATCACGAGTGTTGTTTACACCGCCAATGGTGTGCTCGGCACTGCTTAGATTGTCGCGCTCCAATATGCGGTAACCAAACTTGGCTGCGAGGGTGTCGATGGCTTCAGCATCCTTGCCTGCCAGGAATGATGAGAAGTTGGAGAATGCCTTGTCGTAGGTCTGCTTAGAAAAATCCACAGCTACCTTCACTACGGCTACGTCAAACTTCTTGACGGGATTGCGTGTTTCCAATATGTTGAGAACGAGAACGCTTTGATCCAATACCACTTTCTGAAGACTGCCTGCAGATGCAGAGTTTAGGGTCTCAATGAACTTCTTGTTGGTCTCGTCTATGTTCATGCCCTCGTATTGTGAGGATGCAATCCAAACCTTTTCACCAGTCTGGTTGTACTTCTTGGCAATAGTATCGAAGGGGGCGCCTGCTTTTATGGCGTTCATGATACTGTCGGCTGATTTTTCGGCCAAAGTCATGTCCATGCCAGGAATGCCGATAAAGCGGTACTGGATGCTGTCGGGCATGGTCTTGGTGGAGAAGAGACGCACGATGTTCATGGTGTTGTCCATGCTGTTGTAGTAGGGACCCACCTGCTGTCCTGCGCTCATGGTGTCTACCTGGTTTGCAATGTCTGTGGGAAGTACATTCTTGCTTACGGGAAGGGCAGAGTAGGGGGTCAGAGAACGTGCCTCACGGATGATCTTGGCTGGTGCAACGCCTTCGTTCAGTTGTTTGGCGTATTCGTTCATCAGTTTGTTCAGTTCGGCTTCGTCTTCCTTGCTTGCCTTTACGGTGATATCGATGTACTTGATATTGCGAGTTTCTTCCATGTTTTGGAAGAGGGTCTTCTGCTCGTTGTACTTTGCCTTGAGGTCCTTGTCGCTTATTGTTGCTTCAACTTCGCTGTCCATGATGCTGCTATATGGAAGAGCTGCCATAAGGAGAGTCTTCTCGTTGGTGCGGGCATCAAAGTTCTGCTGTGCTGCAACGGGGTTGCTCAGGATGCTTGCAACGAGCAGGCTCTGGTACTTTTGCATCAGCAGGTTTTTGCGCAGGTCTTTCTCCAGGAACTTCCACCACTGGAGCATGTTGGATGCTGATTCTACATAGTCGGCAGAAGCGTCTGGGGTGCTGAGAATCTCCTGGCACTGGTCAATTGTCTGCTTGAGCTGGTTGTAGTCGAAGTTGCCCTGCTGGTCGCGGAAAGGCATTTGGCTGAGCAGGGGATGCTCGCCCTTGATGAGAAGCTGTTGCAACTCATTGTCTGTTACGGTCAGACCCAGTTCTTCAGTCTCGGCACCGATGAGTTCTTCTTGCACGAGATCCTGCCATACCTGGTCGCGGATGCTCTGCATCTGCTCGTCTGTGAGGTTGGTGAGGCCGTTGTTGGCTTTGATTACGTTGGTGTACTCATCCAACTTGTTGTTGAAATCCTGGAAATCAATGTCCTTGCCGTTGATGCTGCCAACGGTGTTGTGGCTGGACATGGTAAAGACTTCCACAACTCTTGTCCAGTCTGTGGCGATGAAACCAATCAGACCGAGAAAGAGTGCGCCTACCACTAAGGGACCGGCGTTTCTTACTTTCTGTAAAGCTGCCATTTTGTTTAGATTGTTTTATTTTTATTGTTATTTTATCATCTCTTGAGCCTTTTTAGGGCGCATTTAGGGCACAAAGTTAATGAATTTTCTTGGATATACCTTATTTAATATTGATTATTTTCGGTGTGTCCCGATTATTGTCTTTTATTATGTCTTGGATTTAAGGCATTCTGCATGGTTGTATGGCCTAATGAGATAGTAGAATTTCCTCTATCTTGCTTGCCGTTTTCTTGATTACCTTTACATTCCAGTTGCCGCACCTGATTACTTCGTTGAGCTTGGGGAAACTTTGGTATTCGTTCAGTATCCATCCGCCTATTGTGATATAGTCGTCGCTCTCTGGAAGGTCCAGGTCAAGCAAGTCGTTCACTTTTTCTATTTCCATTCTGGCTGAAAGGTGATATTCGCCCGTGGGCAGCTGCTTGGCTATGTAATTGGTGTTGTCGTGTTCGTCTTCGATGTCGCCGAAGATTTCTTCCACCAGGTCTTCTACGGTGACAATGCCCGAGGTTCCTCCGAATTCGTCTACAACTACAGCCAGGGATTTTTTCTTGTTCATGAGCATGGACAAGAGTTTTTGGGCAGACATGGTTTCGGGGACGATGGGAGTTTCTCGTATGCATTGTGTCCAGTCATTGCCGGGGGAGAGTCTGAACATCTCGCTTGAATGCAGGAATCCCACGATATTGTCTATGTCTTCCTTGTAGATGATTAGTTTGGATATTCCGCTGTCAGTGAACTGATTGCGTATTTCTTCCAGAGTGGCGTTTGTGCTCACGGCCACGATTTCTGTTCGCGGCACAATGCAATCTCTGACCTTAACGTTGCTGAAGTCCAAAGCGTTTTGAAAGATTTTTACTTCATCTTCCAGCATATCTTCATTGTCGATGTTGTCTATATTGCTTTGTATCAAATGGTCCAGGTCGGCTTTGCGGAAACCTTCGTCCTTTTTTTCCTTGGGCGCCTTCATGCCGAAAACAAAAAGAATAAGATGTGAAAGGCCGCTTGTGAATTTACTAATGGGCCATAGTATGATGTAGAATATCAGTGCGGGGATGGCGCATATCCTCAGTGTGCGGTTGGGATTGATACGGAAAAGAGTCTTTGGCAGAAATTCGCCGGTAAAGAGCACGATGGTGGTGCTTATGATTGTTTGAACCAAAAGTCCGTCAATCAACTTGGCCATGAGTATGCCGTAGATAACCAAGGCTATGTTGTTGCCTACCAGTATAGTGGAAATGAAATTGCTGGGGTGCTTGTAGAAGATGTCTATGATACGGGATGTCAGGCCGCTTTCCTCTCGTTCCATCTCAAAAAGCATCTTGTTGCTTGAGACAAATGCAATCTCTGTGCCTGAGAAGAAGGCAGAAAACATCAATACTATGATTATCTCAAAGAATAACGTATTGGATATTTCTTCCATAGTGTGTTTCAGTTCTGTTCTATTCTATGTCTATTCTAAGGTGGCTTGTCTTATTGGTTGTAAGGCTCTTGGCTGTATTTGTTTGGCTTTTGCCGGAGCCTGTGTTTTTGCTGTGCTTGCGGATGGCTGCTGTTGTGATGGTTTTTGTTCTTGTGTCGCTTTGGGTGCCTTGGATACTTGTGGGAGAGGCATTGGTGCCGGCTGTTGCGTTGGTGTATCTTCTTCCACCATGGCGGAGTCTGAGGGCTGTGGGGCTTCTTCTGCATCCGACATGGGGAAGTCTCCCTTGGAATTGGCTACCGAGTAGCGTGTCATCTGCTCGTTGCTTCGGAATTCAGTTCCTTCCAGTGTGCGTTCTGGGGTTATGATGGTCATGTATGTATGGTTCCACATTTCATGTTTGTCCAGGTCCCAAAACAGTTCTTCTGTCTTGAATATTGTGCCTTGGACATTGCGTATGCGTACTCTGCCTCTCAGTTCCCATGTCTGTTGTTTGTGCAAATAGGCAGTGTCGGCTTGTACGTAAAGATCCACATCCATTGATTCATCAAGACGCAGCATCAACAATCCTTTGATGAATTTCCATGTGGCAGCCTGTTTGTTGGGGGTGTATATGTCCCATTCCTCTGCAACCAGATGATATCGTATGACACCGGAATCGGATATGAGCGTGCTCACTCCCACACTATGCATGAATGGAAGAGAGTCTTCCGTCTGAACTTTTTGTGAGGTTCTGCCTCCCTCTGTAGAGCATGCCATGGCACATAGCAATACGAAGAAACATCCCATCGCCAACAGGGATGAGATGCGTGAACTTGTAGTATTGCGTCGGGAACTGTCCGTGTCCATGGGTGTGTTTACTGAATCTTGAATTTCTGGAACCATCGTTCGTTAAAGGTGACGCCAAGATTCAATATGATGTAGTTTTCTGTTACAAGATTTCGCGAACTGGGTGCGCGATGTAACCATTCTACGCCCAAATTAACCACGGACTTTACACCATGACGGTTGTTTATGTAGTTGATGATGGGCAAACCTACGCCAAGGTTTACTCTTAATTCCGAGGGGCCTTCAGTCGTTGCAAGGTTTTGGCTTTCTTCAATGGGAATGTTCATGTATGGGCTATTGTACGAGACTCCCATGCGGTATCTGATACGATTGTAGTATCCTTTGGGTGCCAAAGGGTTGGGCGAATATTCTGCTCCAACATTTATGGTGTAGCGGTTCTTATACATCTTGTTGGAACTATTGTAGGTTGGTGTGTTGTTGCTGATGACCATTGTGGGTATGCGGCAGTCTCCCCAGGCTTGGTAGTGCGCATCGGCAGAGATGGTTAGTGTGTTCTTGTGGTGCCATGCTATGCCACCGGCATAATTCATGGGTATATCAAAACCGTTCTTTTCTCCATTGATGGTCAGTGTGTCGCCTGTTGTCATGAAACGGTACAAGAAGGCCTCTCCGTCAAACTGGTGCCCCAAATCCACGGTTGCTCCCAGTGTGAGCCAATCCTTGGGGCTGATTCGGAAGGCGTATTGGAGACCGAAGTCCAATTTGTAGGTCAGTATTTTAGCATGCTGGATGAAATTGTAGCAATCAAAGTTGGAACTGCTTGCGCCGTCTTCGGTCACGTTTTGCATCATCACATGGTCATAGCCGCCCCAAAGAAGGTTTGCGTTGGCTCCAATGGAGAAGTTCTTGAATGGTTTCCAGCCTATGCCTGCAAAAACCTGATAGATGCCGCCTTTGCCCTGGTAGTTGGTGTTGTAGCGTATCAGTTTTCCATTGGTATGGTCGCGGTAGACCTTGTTGCTTGTCGTGTAGTAATTGTAGCCGATGGTACTGTATGGTCTGAAACCGAACGATAGGCCGAAATTCTTGCGCAAGCGGAATCCTGCTACCAAATAGTCGAAACTGGCATTGTTTACACTTGTACTCCTGTCACCCATGGACATGTGGCCAAAGTTGCCGGACATGCCTGCATCCAGAATGAAACTGAGCGAATCTATGTGGGCATACGATGCCGGGTTCATGGTGTTAAGCTTGCTGCCGGATGGCAAGGCTACGCCTACACTGCCCATGGCGCGGTTCCATGCTTGTGCCTGATCGTTGAGCAGGCCAAGGCCAAAGCGGGAGTATGAAGAGTGTGTACCTCCGTTTTGTGCATTTGCAACCATGCTGCATACAACCAAAAGGAGGGTTGTTATGAGGTGGTGAGTGCTGAGTCTTTTGATGTAGTTCAAGGGAGTTTATAGTTTTATGCGTGTGCAAAGGTAGAATAAAACTTCTGAATTGCCAAGTCGTGTCCTCTTTATTTGAAGATGTTATACCTAATTTATATATATTTTAACTGGCTTGCATACAAAAGACATTTATTTTTGCTAACTTTGCGCCCGAATGAAACGCATATTGTCTCTTATAGCTGTTGTTTGTGCCTGTGTAGCATTGTATGCCAATGGAAAGGACAGGGGCATAGAGGTTAGTGTGCTTACTTGTGCTCCAGGTGAGGAGGTTTATTCGCTATATGGACATACGGCTATCCGTGTGAAGGACAATGCTACAGGAGATGACCGTGTATTCAATTATGGCGTGTTTGATTTCAATACCGAGTACTTCATATGGAAGTTTGTCTTGGGCAAGACCGACTACATCTGTGCCTCTATGCCATGGGCATATTTTCTTCGAGAGTATGAGAGAAGTGGCAGAAGTGTGGTGGTCCAGTTGCTGGATCTTACCGAAAGCGAGGCATGTAAGGTAAAGGAATATCTATTCAAGAATGTAGAACCGGAGAACCGCGTTTATCGCTATAATTATTTGACCAACAATTGCACGACTAAGGTGCTGGATTGTGTAGAGGCATGCGTAGAGGGTACCATAGTGTATTCCTGGTCGTCAGAAATGCATACATATCGCAGCATTCTGCACAGGTACACCAGTTCACATCCATGGGCACAGGACGGGAACGACCTATTGCTTGGAGCAGATGTGGATACGATTCTGTCTCATCGTGCCACATGCTTCATGCCGGATTTATATATGAAGGCATTGTCGGATGCGGTTGTCCGAAATGATTTTCAGGACACCAGAAAACTTGTGCTCTCGACATCGGTATTCCCAGCTCCTGCCAATATATTGTCAAGCCCGGAAGATAGTATTCCCTGGTCTCCTGAGATACTATGTTGGGGCATCTTCATTATTGGGGTCATAATAATGGCTCTTGAATATGGATTGAAGAAGATGTTCTGGCCTTTGGACATCCTCATTATGCTTGCCCATGGTTTGGCGGGATGTCTGATAGTCTTTATGTTTTTCTTTTCAGAACACCCCGCAGTGGGTAGCAATTGGCTTATCGGTGTGTTTAATCCTCTGCCACTTGTGGCTTTGCCATTTGTGGTGAAGGCTGCTTGGAACGACCGTGTGACCTTCTGGCATCATTTAATGGCCGTGTGGATTGCACTGTTCCTGCTCTTCATACCATGGATGCCACAACGGATGCCCGTCCTTGCGGTACCCGTGTTGGCTACATTGCTTGCCCGTCAAGTTTCCTACATATTGCATTATGGTTTGCGTATATCGCCAAAAGCAGCGAAGAAACGCAAGAATATTTCAAAGAAAAAGAAATGAAGGCATTGACCCCATACAATAGACTGTTTGCTAGTCTGGCTGTGCTTCTGTCCTTTTGTGGCGCAGAAGCTCAGCAGGCACCTGTTTTGCCTCGTTTGGTCGTAAATGTGATGATAGACCAGCTGAGGACTGACTACATGGAGGCTTTTTCTCCTCTGTTTGGTGAACAGGGATTCAAACGTCTGATGCAGGAGGGATGTGTCTATACTCAGGCAGAGTTCCCCTTCGCACGTCCTGACAGAGCCAGTGCCATGGCATGCCTGCATTCGGGCACAGTACCATATGATAATGGCATACCATCCGAGCAATGGCTTGACAGACAGAGTTTGCGCCCTGTTTATTGTGTAGACGATAAGGACTATTCTGGGCATCTGACCGCAGAATACACCTCGCCGGCTCATTTCTCTGTATCAACCATAGGGGATGAACTGAAGGTCGCCACCGAAGGAAAGGGCATTGTGCTCAGTGTTTCTCCTTTCCGCGATGCAGCCGTCTTGTCGGCAGGTCATGCCGCCGATGCATGTTTCTGGTTGAACGACCTCACCGGACAGTGGTGCTCTACCTCGTACTATGGTGAGTTCCCATCGTGGGCACTGACATATAGCAGATACAATTCCTTGCAGGAACGCATAGGCAACATAGAATGGGTTCCATCCAATGATGTTGTAGGCAATTTCAGCTATTTTGTCTCAGGCGGCTTAAAGAAACCCTTCTCGCATAAATTCAAGGGTCAGAGGGCTTTCCGCGAGTTCAAGACAAGTGGCATGGTCAACGAGGAGGTTAACCGTTTTGCCATGCATTGTGTGGGTTCTGCCGGCATGGGCCTGGATGCAGTTACGGACATGCTTTCTCTGACTTATTATGCAGGAACCTTCAACCACAGTTCTGTGTCGGAATACCCTATGGAACTTCAGGATACCTATGTGCGCTTGGACAAGGCACTGGGACAATTGATGGAGAACCTGGAGCAGCGAATAGGTAAGGGCAGGGTGATGTTCGTGGTAACGGGAAGCGGTTATACGGACGAGCCAATGTCGGACGACCTGACCCGATATCGTATTCCCTCAGGAACCTTTGACATGCACCGCTCAAGCATGCTCCTGAACATGTACCTGATAGCCGTATATGGACAAGGTCAGTGGGTGGAAGGAAGTCTGGGTAATGAGATATACCTGAATCGCAAGCTCATAGAGCAGCGTAACGTGAATATGACCGAATTGTTGGATATGAGCTCTGCTTTCATTATCCAATTATCAGGGGTCAAGGATGTTTACACCAGCCAGCGCCTCTCCCTCGGAGCATGGACACCAGGCATATCCAAGTTGCGCAATGCATATAATCCCCATCGCTCGGGTGATATAATGGTACAGATAGCTCCTGGGTGGTCAATTTCCGAATTCAATACCTCGTCGCTATCTAAGAAACACAATATAAGCAGAGAAAGTTACACGGCCTTCCCCCTGTTCTTCATGGGCAGTGCCTTTGCTCCATGCAAGGTGGAGACTCCTGTAACTATAGACCATGTGGCACCTACGGTGGCCAAGGTATTGCGCATACGTTCTCCCAATGGATGTGGCAAGGCACCTCTGCAGCTTCCTGTGCAATAAGTTTCATGTGTGCAGGAACATCAATTGATATAAGGAACTAAAGAATACACTCGTTAAGAAAATAAAACAGCAAATCAATGAATATAACAAATTTTCTAGTTAAACTTTTTGGCGACAAGAAGTCGCGCGACCTGAAGGCCTACCGCCCCATGGTGCAGGCTGTGCTGGATGCATATCCCAAGGTTCAGGCCCTCAGCAATGACGAATTGCGCGCCCGTGTTCAGGAAATACGTCAGGCTATTGCCGACAAGGCCGCTCCTCTGCGTCAGCAGATTGCGGAAATCAAGGAGCGTGTGCCACAGACAGAGATTCAGGATCGTGCACCTCTCTTCCAGCAGATGGACAAGTTGGAGAAGGAAGTGCTGGAGGTACTGGAAAAGGCCTTGGACGAGGCTCGTGCCGAGGTGTTTGCCATCGTAAAGAGCACTGCCGAGCGCTTTACCAACAATGCAGATATCCGTGTGAAGGCTACCGACTTTGACCGCGAACTGGCAACCAAGCATGACTTTGTGGACATAGAGGGCGATACCGCTATCTACCACAACCATTGGATAGCAGGTGGCAACGACATGCAATGGGCCATGGTGCACTTCG
The DNA here is from genome assembly GCA_045659645.1 of Bacteroidaceae bacterium. Taxonomy (GTDB): domain Bacteria; phylum Bacteroidota; class Bacteroidia; order Bacteroidales; family Bacteroidaceae; genus Physcousia. Next base: position 83,816 of record JAZRCG010000016.1, read on the forward strand.
ATGTACAGCTCTTCGGCGGTACCGTTCTGCATCAGGGCAAGATTGCCGAGATGTTCACAGGTGAGGGTAAAACCCTTACCGCCACTCTGCCCGTATTCCTCAATGCCCTTACAGGCAATGGTGTGCACGTGGTAACTGTGAATGATTATCTGGCTAAGCGCGACTCCGAATGGATGGGTCCCATCTATATGTTCCATGGTTTGAGCGTTGATTGCATCGACAAGCATCAGCCCAATAGCGAGAGCCGTCGCCGTGCATATATGGCGGACATTACCTTTGGTACCAACAACGAGTTCGGTTTCGACTATCTCCGCGACAATATGGCTCAGGATCCTGCCGATCTGGTTCAGCGCAAGCATAACTTCGCCATCGTGGACGAGGTAGACTCCGTGCTTATCGACGATGCCCGTACACCTCTTATTATATCAGGTCCCGTGCCAAAGGGCGACGACCAGATGTACGAGCAGTACCAGCCTCTGGTAGAGCGCCTCGTAGGAGTTCAGCGCACTTTGGCAACCCAGTATCTGGCCGAGGCAAAGAAACTGATCGCCGAGGGAACTGCAGGAAATGACAAGCAGAAGACTGCCGAAGGTTTCCTCTCTCTCTACCGCAGTTACAAGGCTCTGCCCAAGAACAAGGCTCTCATCAAGTATCTTTCTGAGCCTGGTATCAAGGCTGGCATGCTCTCTACCGAGGAAATCTACATGGAGAACAACAACCGTCGCATGCCTGAGGCCGTAGAACCCCTTTTCTTTGTGGTAGAGGAAAAGCAGAACAGCGTGGATCTTACCGACAAGGGTAACGAATGGCTTGCATCTCAGGTCAATGACCCTGCACTCTTCGTACTGCCCGACATTGCTGGCATGATGTCGCAGATAGAGGCAGATACCACCTTGGACGAAGAGGCACGCATCCAGAAGAAGGACGAGATTTATGGCGACTATGCCATTAAGAGTGAGCGTGTGCACACCCTTCAGCAATTGTTGAAGGCCTACACCATGTTCAACCTTAATGACGAGTATGTTATCCAGGACGGTGAAATCAAGATTGTGGACGAGCAGACGGGGCGTATCATGGAGGGTCGCCGCTGGAGCGATGGCCTCCACCAGGCCGTGGAGGCCAAGGAGCACGTCAAGGTGCAGGCCGCCACTCAGACCTATGCTACCATTACCCTGCAGAACTACTTCCGTATGTACCACAAGTTGTCTGGTATGACGGGTACTGCTGTTACCGAGGCAGGTGAGTTCTGGGATATCTACAAGTTGGACGTTGTGGAGGTTCCCACCAACCGCGACGTTATCCGTACCGATGGCAATGACCGTATCTACAAGACCCAGCGCGAAAAGTACAATGCCGTTATCGAGGAGGTAGAGCGCATGCGCAATAGCGGTCGTCCCACTCTTGTGGGTACCACCAGTGTGGAAATCAGCGAACTTCTCTCCAAGATGCTCTCTATGCGCAAGATTCCTCATCAGGTGCTCAATGCCAAGTTGCACCAGAAGGAGGCAGATATCGTGGCACAGGCCGGACGTAGCATTGACGGACTGGGTACCGTAACCATTGCTACCAACATGGCAGGTCGTGGTACCGATATCAAGCTGTCTCCCGAGGTGAAGGCCGCAGGCGGTCTGGCCATTATCGGTACAGAGCGCCACGAGAGCCGTCGTGTGGACCGTCAGTTGCGCGGACGTTCTGGCCGTCAGGGCGACCCCGGCAGTTCTGTGTTCTACGTTTCTCTGGAGGACAAGCTCATGCGTCTCTTCGCTTCCGAACGTATAGCAAAAGTTATGGACCGTCTTGGTTTTGAGGATGGCGAAATGATAGAGCACTCTATGATTACCCGTTCCATTGAGAACGCACAGAAGAAGGTTGAGGAGAACAACTTCGGCGTGCGCAAACGTTTGCTGGAGTATGATGACGTGATGAACAAGCAGCGTACTGTCATCTACGAGAAGCGCCGTCATGCTCTCATGGGCGAGCGTCTTGGTATGGATATTGCCGACATGATCTGGGACCGTGTGTGCCACATCATGGAGAGTCACGACTACCAGAATTGCCGTGAACAGTTCCTGGAGATTCTGGCTATGGAGTTCCCCTTGTCTCAGGACCGCTACGAGAGTGGCAAGATGGACGAATTGGCCGAGGAGGTTTATCAGAAGGCAATGGAGCGCTTCAAGCAGAAGTGCCATATCATTTCCACCAATGCCCACAAGGCCGTGTCTATGATTGTGGAGAATCCCGACGAGATGCCCCGTTACGAGAACATCATGGTTCCCGTTGTAGATGGCCGCCGTGTATATCAGGTAAGTTGCAATATCCGTGAGGCTTACGAAAGTCGTTCCGAGGCTGTCGTAGCCGCATTCCACAAGAGCCTGATACTGCACACCATTGATGATGCATGGAAGGAGAACCTGCGTCTGCTGGATGAACTCAAGCACTCCGTACACAATGCTTCGTACGAGCAGAAGGATCCCCTGCTCATCTACAAGCTGGAGTCTGTGAAGTACTTCGACCAGATGGTGAACAAGATAAACGACCGCGTGGTGAGCGTGCTTATGCGTGCCCAGGTGCCTGAGTTGCAGATTCGTCAGGCCGAGGCTCCTCAGCCTCCCCGCCCACAACAGCGCCTCCAGGAAAGCCATGGCGGTATAGACGAGGGTATGCGTCAGGCTGCGTCACATGATACACGCGAGCAGCAGCCCGTACAGCCTATCCGTCGTGAGAACCTGCCCGGACGTAACGAGCCTTGTCCCTGTGGTTCAGGCAAGAAGTTCAAGCATTGTCACGGCCGCAACCTGTAAGGAAAATAATCCTGCCTGCCTTTCCGCAAAGGAGAGGCGGCAGGATTTTTTAGTTTCTCTACAAGAAGTTTCACTTTTAATATACCTTATAACCATGATTACACCTGAAAGACAAATCCAAAGGGCCTTGCGCCATGTTGCAGAGCGTTTCCCGCAGGATAGAGAACCTGTGCTCACGGACATCGTGCTGCGTGTGTTCCCACATAGCGGAGAGGTTAGGTTCTACGACGATGATGACCGTGAGCTCATGCGTATAGTCATAGAGGAATGGATACATGGCTCGCGCGATGAGGAATTCTACCAGAAGGTAACTCCTATACTGCGTAGGGCAATAAGCGAGGTGCGCCAGGAGGTTGTCGAACCAATGTCAGTGCTTCGTCCCTTTACCTTTGTGATGCAGGATGAGGACGGCGAAACCCTTACCGACCTCTATATTGTGGATGATCAGGAAACGGTTATCATTTCCGGTAACCTGCTTGAAGGTGTCGACGAGGATTTGGATAACTTCTTCAAGGAATTGATGAAAGAATAGTACTTGCTGTTTGCAGGCAATATTGCGATACATAACAGAGCGCCATCGGGATCCGTTGGCGCTCTGTATATTATATAATAAGGTGTAATTTTCGGCTACACCTTGTATTGAGGCATATTGCTGCGGTTATTTTTCCAGCGTGAGACCCAGGTACATGCCGTTCACATTTTTTGCAAGTCCGGCAATGGCGCTGATGGTAGAGTTGTCGCTTGTGCCAATTACAGAAACTATCTTAGAGATGAACTCAAGCAGTTTGTCTGCATTGAAGGAGATCTGTATGTTGGTAAGGTTTACCTTGCAGTTCATTTTGAAGGAGGTGTATTTTCCCAAACTGCTTGAAGAGGTTAACTTGTTCAGTGTGCCGCTTCCCATATTTATGGTAAGGTCACAACCTTCCACGCTCCATTGGAACGGAATGTTCTTTTGTCCGTATGTTATTGTTCCGCTACCTCCATCGTTGAAGGTGAATTTTGCTTTGCCGGCGGTGAAACCGATCTTGTCCAGATAACCTTGCAGTTTTTCTTCGATAGCCTTACCTGCCGCCATGCTTCCTACGTTGGTGAGCATGTTCTCGCTTTCAAAGATTACGGCAGGCTGTTTGTAAGTCCATGTTCCTACAAGTGTGTTCTTGCTCACCTCGTCCTTGCCAAGCAAACCGGCAATGAAGTCGCCAAGACCGCTGAGGCTGCTCTGTATATTTTGCCCTTGCTGCCCAGTGCTGCTTTGTGTTGTGGAGTTTTCAGTGCTGGTGCGGTTCTTGAGCAAATCCAGAATGCCTTGTGCGTTGCTCTGGCCTATGCCCATGGTGAGCATTGCCGTAAGGATGATAAATGTCTTTTTCATATGTGTTATGTTATTTGTATTGTAAGTTCTATTTGTTTGACTATGTTTCTGTGCAATGGTTTAATGCCTGTTGCCTTAAATATTTATCCTATTGCCAGGGCTATTGCCGTGGGCATTGCCAGTGTGGCAAGGGTTACGATCTGTGCCGTAGGAGAGCCTATCTCGCTTCGTGGCGCACATATCAGCAGGATGGGGTAGATGAGCAGGGCAACGGCCATTGTCCATCCCGCCAGCCTTTGCCACTGGAGTGTGCCCATTGCCACGGGTAGGAGCAGGATGATGATGCCTGGCAGAAGCATTAGCAGGGCTGCCATGTACTTGGCTCTGTACACGGCACGAAGGCCGTGCAGACGTGTGTGTAGCAGAGGCATGTAGGCTTGCTCGTAGCCAAGGCGTGCGGTGAGCAGTGGCAGGGTAGGGAAGGTAAGCGTATATAATACGGTAAAGTCCGTATATGCCTTCGTGTCCAATGCCATGCTTACGAGCGTTAGCATTATCGAGGCCACCATCCCGTTCCTGATTTTCTGCCTGAGTATAGGGTGCCTGAACCTCAGTTTCAGTTCGCACGATAGGAAGGCGCCCTTGTCCAGAATCTGTGGCAGGCGGTGCTGTGTCTCCTTGCCTTGGGTAAGGTGCAGGTAGGTGTGCCAGCATGCCAGATACACGTATCCGCTCAGTATGAACCACCCCAAGAGCCACCATTGTGGCCATAGTGCGGGCAGCCAGATGAAGTTGATGGGTGTGAACAGCATCCGTAGCAGGTATGCAGCAATCGTATGCCAGTTTTTGATGGGCATGAGTCGGTACTGCTGTGCGTTGTATGCTGGTGTGCTTTGGCTGAACCAGCGTATTATCTGGTCGGTCAGTAGCAGGAACGGCAGACTTTCTCCGATGCTTATCCCCGCGGTCTCAAGTGTGCGTGGCAGAGCCAGTGCCATGCTTGTCCAAAGAACGATTTTCAGGCTCCAGATGATGATGTTGCGTGTGAAATGCATACTGCGCCGTTCACGAAGATATTCGTGGCGGCACAGTTCTGTTATGTTCCTCAGTGCGTTGTTCATCCTTGCGAACGGAAATCATAGGATTTTAGAGGACTTTAGAGGATTTCAGAGGACTTCATAGATTCTCCTATGATTTCTTCGTCTTCGTTTTCGTCCTCGTCCAAATTAGTTTTCCGTTTTCCGTTTTCACCTTTCCGTTTAAATTTATCCCTTCAACGCCTTCACGGTCTCCTGCAGAGCGGCAATCTTGCTCTCTGCATCGGCCAGTTTCTTCTTCTCCATTTCTACCACCTGGGCAGGAGCGTTCTGCACGAAGCGCTCGTTGGAGAGTTTCTTCTGTATGCCGCCCATGAAGCCCTGCAGGCGTGCTATCTCTGCCTCGGCCTTCTTTATCTCTGCCTCTGCATCGATGAGGTTGCCCAGGGGCACGGCATATTCGTTGGTGCCCACGAGGAAGGCCTGGCTGCCCTCGCCCTTCTGTGCAACGTAGAGGATTTCACCCAGAGTGGCCATCTTGCTGACGATGCTACCCATAGATGGGCATTGTGTGATGCGGCTTTCGCCCTCTGCCATTACCACCTCCAGGGTGAGAGGTTCGCGCTGGGCTATATTCTTGCTCTGACGAACGGCACGTACACCAGATATAATCTGCTTCAACTGCTCAAACTCAGCAATCAGCTTGGCATCCTCGGCGCTGGGTGCTTCCATGTTCAGGGTGCTCACCATGATGCTCTCGCCCTCCTGGCGCTCTGCGATGTGCTGGTAGAGTTCCTCGGTGATGAAGGGCATGAAGGGGTGGATAACCTGCATCAGCTGCTCGAATATCTGCATGGTAGCCTCCAGAGTCTTGCGGTCGATGGGAGCCTGGTAGGCAGGCTTTATCATCTCCAGGTACCAGCCAGAGAACTCGTCGGTGAAGAGTTTGAACATGGCCATCAGAGCCTCGTTCAGGCGGTACTTGCTATAGAGGTCGTTGATTTCTGCCACATATGTGCGCAACTGTGCCTGCATCCACTCTATGGCCTTCACATTGGGCTCGGGCTGTGCTATCTCGTCGCTTATCTCCCAACCCTTCACCAGACGGAAGGCATTCCATATCTTGTTGCAGAAGGCAGCACCCTGTCCGCACAGGCTCTCGTCAAAGAGGATGTCGTTGCCAGCAGGAGCAGCCAAAAGCATACCCATGCGCACGCCGTCGGCACCATACTTGTCTATGAGTCCCAGGGGGTCGGGGCTGTTGCCCAACTGCTTAGACATCTTACGGCCCAGGTTATCGCGCACAATACCGGTGAAGTATACGTTGCGGAAGGGAACATCCTTCAGATACTCCTCGCCAGCCATAATCATGCGTGCTACCCAGAAGAAGATGATGTCGGGACCGGTCACCAGGTCGGCAGTGGGGTAGTAGTAGTTTATCTCCTCGTTGCCGGGGTTCAGTATGCCTCCAAACAGGCTCACGGGCCACAGCCATGAACTGAACCATGTGTCCAGAGCGTCCTCGTCGTGACGGAGCTGCTCGGTGGTGATGTTCTCGTAGCCAGCAATCTTGCGAGCCTTCTCCAGAGCCTCATCGCGGTTCATTGCCACCACGAACTGCTCCTCCTTACCCTCCTCGGCAGGCAGGTAGTAGGCTGGTATGCGGTGTCCCCACCAGAGCTGACGGCTGATGCACCAGTCGTCGATGTTCTCCAGCCAGTTGCGGTATGTTGTAACGTATTTCTGTGGGTAGAACTTGATGTCGCCATTCAGCACGGGAGGCAGAGCGATGTCGGCAAAGTGCTGCATGGACAGATACCATTGCATGCACAGACGAGGCTCTACGGCAGTGTCGGGATTGCGCTCCGAGTAGCCCACCTTGTTGGTGTAGTCCTCCACCTTCTCCATCAGTCCGGCTTCCTGCAGGTCCTTGGCAATCTGCTTGCGCACCTCCATGCGGTCCTGGCCCACATAGAGACCAGCCGCCTCGCTGAGAGTGCCGTCGGGGTTGAAGATGTCTATGGTCTCCAGGTTATGTGTCTTGCCCAGGTTGTAGTCGTTCACGTCGTGAGCAGGAGTAACCTTCAAACAGCCAGTACCGAACTCTATCTCCACATAGCGGTCCTCGATAACGGGGATTACACGGCCCACCAGGGGAACAATCACCTTATGACCCTTCAGCCACTGGTTCTTGGGGTCCTTGGGGTTGATGCACATGGCGGTATCGCCCATGATGGTCTCGGGACGTGTTGTTGCCACTACGGCATAGTATCTGCCCTCTTCGTCCTGATGCAGCACCTCGCCCTCCTCGCCAGTGGGAACCACGGGGTTGGTGTCGGCGTCGGCCACATAGTAGCGCAGGTTGTACAGTTTGCTCTGCTCCTCGCGGTAGATAACCTCAATGTTTGACAGGGCTGTCTGTGCCTTGGGGTCCCAGTTCACCATGCGCAAGCCACGGTAGATGAGTCCCTTTTCGTACAGGTCGCAGAATACCTTCAGTACGCTCTCGCTGCGCTCCTCGTCCATGGTGAATGAGGTGCGGTCCCAGTCGCAGGAAGCACCCAGTCGGCGCAACTGCTTCAGGATGATGCCACCGTGCTCGTTGGTCCAGTCCCAGGCATGCTTCAGGAACTCTTCGCGTGTGAGGTCCAGTTTCTTGATGCCCTGCTCGGCCAGACGGTTCACCACCTTTGCCTCGGTGGCTATGGATGCGTGGTCGGTGCCAGGAACCCAACAAGCGTTTTTGCCCTGCAGGCGTGCACGGCGCACCAGGATGTCCTGGATGGTGTTGTTGAGCATGTGGCCCATGTGCAGCACACCGGTCACATTTGGTGGTGGAATCACCACGGTATAGGGTTCGCGACCATCGGGTTTGCTGCTGAACAGTTTGTTGTCCAGCCAGTATTGGTACCATTTGCCCTCCACTTCGGCAGGGCTGTACTTGGATGCTAATTCCATAATGATATAATATCTTTAATTTATTTTTCGCGCACAAAGTTAGTATTTTTTCTCCACAAACGCATATACTATATCCTACAATCTTGCGTTAAGTGGCTTGTTTGTTGTAAGAAGCCGGCAAAAGCGCAAAAAAGGACGACTTTTCTTTGTGTAAGGAAACTTTTTAGTTAACTTTGCGCTTGAAATGTATCTAAATACATTGCGTTATGGCTAAACGAGAAATCAGGTTTTATAAGCATTACTTTAACGAGTTCTTTGTTGCGCAGGACGATAAAGTGAGACGAAAGATAGCTCAAACTTTGCTTTGGATTCAAACATTAGACAGGTTGCCGGTTTCCATACTTAAGAGTATTGAAGGAAAAAAGGGATTGTATGAAATACGTGTTGAATACGCAGGAAATATTTATAGGATTTTCTGTTGCTTTGACGAAGGTTCGTTGGTAATCCTGTTTAATGGTTTTCAAAAGAAGACACAGAAAACTCCGTCTGGAGAAATTGATCGGGCAGAGCGATTGATGAAAGAATATTTTAACAATAAATAAATATATTATGGATAAGTCTAAGGAAAAAGCTTTGATGGGATGTACTTGTCTGCATGAATTGTTGGATGTAGAATACGGTAAGGTCGGTACCGCGTCCCGTGAAGAATTTGACCGCGAAGCAGAGGCATTTTGTCTTGCCCAGACACTTAGGGAAGAACGCCTTCGTGCAGGTCTCACACAGGAAGAACTTGCAGAGAAGATAGGTACTAAGAAGACATATATTTCCCGTCTCGAAAATGGAAAGTCCGACATACAGCTCAGTACGTTGTTCAGAATCTTTGAGGGCTTGGGTCGTCGCATCAGTCTGACAATCATTTGATATTCCTACAACTTATGTCAACAAGAGAAGAGAAACTGGCGGCGTTTGGCCGTTTGCTGGATGTGATGGACACTCTGCGCGAGAAGTGCCCATGGGACCGCAAGCAGACCTACGAGAGTCTGCGCCCCAATACCATAGAAGAGACCTTTGAACTGTGCGATGCCCTCATCAAACACGACACCAAGGAGATATGCAAGGAACTGGGCGATGTGCTTCTGCACGTTGTCTTCTATGCCAAGATAGGCAGCGAGGAGGGCCAGTTCGACATTGCCGACGTGTGCAACAAACTGTGCGACAAGCTCATCTTCCGCCACCCCCATGTCTATGGCGAGGCCGAGGCTCAGTCGGCAGGCGAGGTAAGCCAACTCTGGGAGCAGGTAAAGCAGAAGGAGAAAGATGGCAACAAGACCGTGCTCTCCGGTGTGCCCGAATCTCTGCCTTCGCTCATCAAGGCCTACCGCATCCAGGACAAGGCACGCAACGTGGGCTTCGACTGGAGCAAGCGAGAAGAGGTTTGGGACAAGGTTCACGAGGAGGTGGACGAACTGCGCACGGAACTGGAGAAGGACGACAAGGAGAACTCCACCAACGAGTTTGGCGACCTGCTCTTCTCCCTCATCAACGCCTCACGCCTCTACGGCATCAACCCCGACAATGCCCTGGAGCGCACCAACCGCAAGTTCATCTCCCGCTTCTCCTATGTGGAGCAGCGCGCCAAGGAGCAAGGCCGTGAACTCAAGGACATGACCCTGGAAGAAATGGACCGCCTTTGGAACGAAGCAAAGCAAGGAGAGTGAGGTGAGCGATTAACGATTAACGTTGAATGTTGAACGTTTAACGTTTAACGACTTGTTAGAGAAGAAACAGATTGCATACCAAGGTGTAGCCAAGAAAGGTGGCTATGTGGCGGTGTAAATTGTGTTTTGGCGGTGTAAATGTACTATGGTGGCGGTGTAAAACGCTTTTGCCTTACTTGACCGTGTGACTCATAAGGACAAATTCCCCAACCTGTCTACTATAAAGATAAACGGGCAGAAGAAGGAGATATTTTTCAACTGTCTCATACCTGCAAGTTTTATCGTAACGCCCATTACCGTAACAGCGGTTACGATGACACATACACATCCGCAGGCACCCCAGTGATGGCAAGTGTCTGCGGATTGATGTTTGTGTGTTTACGGTTCCCCCAGGAACTCCTCTATCACCTTCATCTGTCTTAATGTCAAGGTGCGCTGGCTGGGGGTGTAACCTATTTCTGCAAGGGCTTCCAGAAGTCCTCGCGTCTTCACTATCTCATCTCGGAAATGGCGCAAGGCTGTCTTGTAGTTGCACTCGGGGAAATAGCGCATGGCAACCCTGCCAAATTGTAGTGCATGTTTCTTCTTACTTCTCATTTGCTCGTTTGTTTTAGGTTTCTGGTTTCAGGCGCTTTGCCGAAACATGTATCCAATGTGTGTTCCCCTTCCTCTCCCATATCAGTTCATCCACGGCTGGCAGAGTCTTGAGGAAGGCCAGATACTCCAGCCCTTTATCCACCGATGGCAGATGTATGTCTGCCGCCTCGCCTCTAAGGTGCTGGGAGTTCTTCACGCCACCCACGGCTCCATTCAGTTCGGGGCAACGGTAGCCGCTATTTATGCGGATGGGCCCGAACCTGTCGCGCAAGGGTTGCAATACCATGTGGCACAGGTATGCCAGGTTCAATACTTGCTCCACGCTGGAGCATTCATTCTCTATGCCAAGTCTCTTGGCGGTGTCTGAGCGAGTGAACTCAATCAGACGGAAGTTATTGGATAGTTGCATAACGATGTATAGATGTATAGATGTGCGTGTTTTTTAACTGTAACGCTGTAACGCTGTAACGCTAAGAGTTTTCAAACCTACTCAGATACTTCTGTGTCTTTCTAAAACTCTCGTTCTCCGCCCCCTCATTTTGGGCACATTCGTCGAACCTTATGATATAGCCTCTGTACTTCCACTGACGGAGAACGGTATTCGTATCGCCCTTGTTGATCCCTATCTTTTTGCGCAGGCTGATAAGGTCGCCTCGGGTGAATATCTCGGGCAAGGAGTCCAGCATGTTTTGCACTCCGCCACGCTTCACATTGCTTACAGCACTTTCCGCCAGTTCTATCTCCCTGCCGAAGAAGTGCATCTTGCACCAGAGGTCGTACTGCAGGCTCCAGCGGATGAAGTTCTCCACGGTCTTGTCCCACTTCCCTCCGCTTGCCACGAAGAGCACCATGGCCTTCAGGTAGGCGATGACATTGGCACGGAAGGACAGGTTCTCGTACACACGGCTCTGCGACAGGCGGGAGAAATCTGCGCACTCCTCTATGAGCCGCTTTGCCAGCGTGCGAGCCTTGGGGCAGTCTATGAGTCCTCGTGCCTTGTTCAGGTTCTCTATGTAGGGACGGAGTTCCTCGTCGAAAGCCTCGTCGTAAGTGCCGTACACGGGCATGTCGGCACCTATCTCGCGCTCGGGTATGGTGCAGAAGTTTATGCGGCTGATGGGACCGTCGGTCAGCACCTGACTGAAATACCTTCTGCCCTTCTGCACGGTGGTGCTGGCATTCCAGTTGAAGCGGATGCTTACACGCTCGCTCACGGAACCCGTGCCTATTCGCGTCTGTCCGTACACGTTTCGTGGGTCGAAGGCCAGGCACATGATTTGGAACTGAGCCTTGCTCTTGCCCGAACCTTTCAAGGCATCGAACTGGTCAATCTCGTTCATCTTCGTATAGAGGAAACGGTCCTCGGCATCTGCCAGGCGCTGAACGAAGGCAGCGTTTGTCATGTCGGGGTCTATCTCTTGGATGACCAAGCCTTCGGGACGCTGACGCTTGTCCTTGTTGGCGCCCTTGCTCTGCACCTCCTTCTTCCACTCACGCTCGCGGCGGAGGTTGTCCATGTCGCGCTGGCGGATGTCTGCCATTATGCGGTTTATGGGTTCCGAGATGCAGTTCTTGCCGGCACCCGTGCCTGCCATCAGCACGTTCATCAAGGTTGCCTCGTGCTCCACGTTGTCAATGTAGCGGAACCTTGTCTGCCACAGGTGCGTTGCCAAGGCTGGGAACACGGCATGCGCCACGGCGGGCTTGTAGATGTCGGGAATCTTGCTAACCAAGAGCCTTATGAGCGGTGGCAGTATGCGAGGCATCTGCGGAGGCATGTCGGGGTTCTCCTCTGCCTCGTGTTCCTCCCGCTCACGCTCCTTGCAGATGGCCAGCACACGTTGCATCAGCCTGGACATGTGCGGTGTCTGGTTGCGGTTGCATGCGCTACGGATGGTTGCCATCCACTTCTCGCGGTTCTCGCCGTAGGTGGGCAGTATGCGTGCAATCCACTCGGGGTCATCGTTGCAAACATACCTGAGGTGGCACGCCATGGTGAAGATGAAACTGTTGCGGCTACCGTGGGTAGGGATACCGCCCAACTGCTCTTCCAAAACCTGAACTAAAGACCCCCTCTGCCCTTCGGGCATCCCCCCCTCTATGGGGGGAAGGGCTGGCGCGCTGCTGGCGGTTGTAACTACCCCCTCCCCTTGTGGGAGGGTTGGGGAGGGGTCCGTCCATATCTTGTCGCTCATATAAAGCACATATTCCCTTGGCACTATGAACGAGCACCGTGCATAGTCCTTTACGCACTCGTCGTATTTCTGGTCGCCCAGCATGTCTGCCATCCAGCGCTGTGCTTCTGCCAAGGTCTTGCCTTGGGGTATTACGAAGATAAGGCGCAAACCTTCAGCGCTTGGCGTGATGTGCGCCATCACGATGCCCAGTTCCTCCTTGCGAGGCTCTATCTCTCGCCAACGGCCTTCGGGGTCGGGGATGTGGTCAAGGTCGTACATGCTCAGTCCCGAAGGCACGGCATCGGCATTGAGGCGTCGGCCGTTCCGGAAAGTAGCGTGAGGCGTAAGGATAGGCAACTGCTTCTTCAGGCGGCCCTTCTTCTCCTCAAACTCCTCAAGGGTGATTTCCCCACGTTTCTCTTGCTCCCATGCATCTTTTATCTCGGCGCACACCTGTGCCACATGCGGGGAGTCCATTGCCTCCCTCAGCATCTCAGAGGTGCACTCCCGCACCTGCTGAGATTTTACACTATTTGAAATTCCAAATGTCATAGTAGTAATTTATTTTTTATCGGAGTACTCGGAATATTCGGAGTACTCAGAGTATTCGGAAATTTCGGGAAATACCCCTTCCACAAATTTGCTTGCCGTGGCGCTCTCGTAGATTATGATGTCTGCTGGGCAGACATGTGCCTCGTCCAGGTTGATATTCAAGGTAAGGCGTACTGACTCCTCGTTCATCGATACCCTTCCATGGGGCAGTTTGCGGTACTCTCGTGCAGGGTGCTCACGTTTTCTATTATGCACATTGAAATTTCCCTCTCTGGGCGATACCAGTGCTATGGTGCCTTGTACTCGGGCGTTGCCCTTCATGAGTGATGCATATACAGCATCGGGTAGTTGCAATTTAATTGTCATAACTTAAGATGTTTTGTGAGAGAAAGCATTGGGAAGGTGGCCACCTTTTGAACTCCTGGAGTTCCCTCACTTCCATCTCGAGGTTAATTTGAATTGTTTTGCTTTGTAGTTCTGCGTCCTCTGCGTCCTTTGCGTGAGATAAAGATAATAGCGTTTTGTTTTTCACGCAGAGGGTGCAAAGAGCGCAGAGATTTATTCTCTTTCGTGTCTCACGCTTGCGCTGGAGTGGTCGTAAACTTCGTTACGACAAGAGTGCGCAGAGTGGTGAGCAGTAAGTATTAGTCATCGTCTTCGTTTCCTTTTCGTTTTGCCTTTGCGTTCTCTGTCGCGCGTAGCCAGCGACTACTCCAGCGACAGCGTAGTTTGCTTTGGAAGTTCTGCGTCCTTTGCGTCCTTTGCGTGAGATAAAAGATCAGAGCGTTTTGTTTTTCACGCAGAGACCGCAAAGATTTATTCTCTTTCGTGTTTCACGCTTGCGCTGGAGTGGTCGTAAACTTCGTTACGACAAGAGTGCGCAGAGCGTTTATCCACCCCCTCCCCCCCTGCGGGGGTTGTCCGCACGTCGCGAGGACTGGGTAAGGGGGAGGGTCTCCCTCTCTATTAGTTCGCCGTCAGAATGTCGTTCACCGTGATGTCCTGATACCACTGCCCGTTGTATTCTCGGGCCTGGAATCGCAAACTGGCAAGGACAATATCCCCAGCCGACCACCGGCACAGGGCGCTGTTGCCCAGCAGGGTGCATACAAAGGTATTGCCATACTTGTCGCCCCATTCCTGCAGGGTGATCATACACTTGTTCAACTGGCCTCCCTCGGCCTTCTGGCTTGCCACCTGCTGGGGCTCACCTTGTTTGATAACTTTGAAGATTGATTTCATTTGATGTTGGGGACCCTCCCCCTTGCCCCTCCCAGAGGAGGGGGAGTATGATGTATCTGTAAAAGAGGGATTGATGGGTCATGGTTAATAGATTTGTTTAGGATTAATGTTCATTGTTTGTTGTAACTACTCCCTCCCCGGGGATGGGAATCGGAGACCGGGTAATATCCACCCCCTCCGTCGCTGCGCTCCTCGTCCACCCTGTCTCAGGGGGACAGTCAGTATGGTGTGACTCATCCAGGTAGTAACTACTCCCTCCCATACAGGGGAGGGATGGGGAGGGGTCCGCCCGTTCAGCACCTTGTCCACGTACTCAGCCTTGGGGCGCAGCAGTGCCAGTTCCTCGTCCCTGCGCAGGAGCGTGGCGTGCATTATCTGGAGGGCACGTGCCATGATCACCTCGTCCGGCTCATCTGCCCTTGCCACCATGTATCCGCCCTGCTTGCGGATGGAGGGAAGCACCTCCGAAGTGACCCAGTGCTTGAAGCGACGGGCACTCTCCAGTTTACTTGAAAGTATCAAGGAGTAAAGACCTGACTCGTTGATGAAGATGGCTTGTTGTATTCCACCCTTAGTAAGGAGGGTATGTTTCGTACCGTCCTCCTCATCTACGTGTCTTTGCACCGCTTTTCTTGCTTGGTCATACCCCAGTGCATCGCACACGTCCTTTGCACAGAAGAGCGCTTCGCCCTTCTCGTCCCTCATGGTTCGGATGTTGCCGAACTCGGGGTTTTGGAAAATTTGAATCTTTTCGCTCATAATATATATAATGTTTATACTGGCTCTCCTTCGCGGCCAGTGTGTTAATTGTTTGTTACTGATTATAAGAAACTGATATTGTGCAGTATTGTATGGTTGTGTCAGTATGTCAAAGAACGGTGCCGGCAACCCTTTGTTTGGTTTCGACATTGCAATGATACGGTTAAGCGAGTGGAGACCAAAATGTGTTTTGAGTATCCCGAGCGTGAGTATCATCGCGTTTTCAAACGCAAAGGTACGACACAAAAAAGCCGAATGGAAGTGAAATCCACTCGGCGTAAAGTTCTCGTCGTGTATTTGTCGCGTTTTGCTTTTTTCACTCTGTCCCCGTCGTGTTTTCGTCAAAAATGCGTCGTGTTTTCGTCGAGTTTTTCTTACGTTATTCCAAAATAAGGGGTACCATGAATTTCCAAGCAAAAAAAATGCCCCATTTCGGGGCAAATTTTAGTGGCGTTTGATAATGAGGGAGATAGGGTCAGTAGCGGATGATCTGGACGTTGGGGCAATCATAGAAGGCATCTTCATGCACATTGCACCCCTTGGGGATGCGCACTTCGGTGAGGCTGGAACAACCACGGAAAGCATAAAATCCAATCTCCGTCACCGATTCTGGGATGGAGATGCTCGTGAGGCTGGAGCAATACCAGAAAGCACCTTCTCCAATCTTCGTCACCGATGGTGGTATGGCGATACTCGTGAGGCTGGAGCAGCCTTCGAAAGTAGCCCACCCAATCTCCGTCACCGATGGGGGGATGGAGATGCTCGTGAGGCTGGAGCAACCACGGAAAGCATTCCACCCAATCTCAGTCACCGATGGTGGTATGGAGATGCTCGTGAGGCCGGAGCAACCAGAGAAAGCATACCGCCCAATCTCCGTCACCGATGGGGGTATGGTAATGCTCGTGAGGTTGGAGCAATACCAGAAAGCACTGCTTCCAATCTTCGTCACCGATGGTGGTATGGCGATGCTCGTGAGGCTGAAGCACCATGAGAAAGCTCCATCCCCAATCTTCGTCACCCACCGAGGAAGGGGTATGCTTTTAAGGTTCTCGCAACGAAGAAAAGCACTTTCCCCAATCTCTTCCACCCATTCGGGCAGAGTGATTTCCGTGAGGTTCTCACAACCCAAGAAA
>JAZRCG010000017.1:0-75856 GCA_045659645.1 Bacteroidaceae bacterium
AGCGGCAGATTTCACTCCCTCCAAAATAATAGATTGATAAGAGTGTGCTTTTGCCGTTCTTGGAAATTGTCGTACCTTTGTGCCGAAGATGTGGAATGATGGAAACATCAAACTGCAAAAAGCACTGAAAAGAGAAGAAACGCCCTTTATTGATACGCTTCGAGCGTTAAGAAACAATAAAAATGTTAAATCTTCACCTTTTAGAATGCACCCTTAAAGGTTATGACCATATTTCTGACTTATTACTCGCAAAATATTGAGTAATAACTGGTTGTAAATACTATTATTGTGAAAGTTTGACCTCGGTTACTATCCCCGATAGCGTGACGAGCATAGGGAATGGTGCTTTCGAATATTGCTTTGATTTGGCCTCGGTTACTATAGGCAATAGCGTGAAGAGCATAGGGCGGAGTGCTTTCTCTTCGTGCATTCGTTTGACCTCGGTTACTATCCCAGATAGTGTGGAGAGTATAGGGGAGTATGCTTTCGATAGCTGCCATCGCTTGACCTCGGTTACTATCGGCAATAGTGTGGAGAGCATAGGAAAGTGGGCTTTCCGTGATTGTTCTAAATTGCGTGATGTCTATTGCTATGCCGAGAATGTACCTTCTACATATAGCGACGCATTTGATGGTTCTTATCCAGAATATGCCACCCTGCATGTTCCTGCTGCTTCTATAGAAAGTTATCAGGTAACATCGCCTTGGAGCAGTTTTGGCACAATTGTTGCCCTTACCCCAGAAGAGAGCGGCATTGGCGAACTGAAAGGTGAAAACGGAAAACGGGAAACTGCCGTCTATGACCTCTCTGGCCGTCGTGTGCAGAAGGCACAGAAGGGTATATATATCCAGAATGGCAAAGTAGTGGTTAAGTGATTAACGTTTAACGAATAACGTTTAACGTTGAACGATTAGCGATTACTGATTATCGTACAAAAAGAAGGGAGGTGCAGACCTGTGATGGTGCTGCACCTCCTTGATTTTAGGGGGGATAGGAAGACCTAGGAAGTTATAGGAGGACCTAGGAAGCCCTATGAGGACCTAGGATACCCTAGGAGGGCATAGGCGCAGCGTCCCTACCGCTCACCTCTCACCTCTCATCCGCTCTCCCTCCCTCACAGGGCGAGCGAGGTCTTCAGAAGAAGCACTTAATGTGCTTCTGTGCCTCGTGAGGGGAGCAATCCCCATTGCGACGCGAGGACTGGTTGGGGTGGGTCTTGGGTCTTGGGTCTTCTTCAACGCTCTATCGTCTGAGCGCGATCGGGGCCTACGCTGACGATGGTGATGGGGCGCTCGAGGGCCTTCTCCAAGTAGTCAATGTAGTCCTGGAAGGCCTTGGGGAACTGGTCGGGGGAGGTCATCTGGGTGAGGTCGGTCTGCCAGCCGGGAATCTCCTCGTAGACAGCCTGCCAGCCCTCGGTGTCGTAGGGCATCTCGGTGGTGCGCACGCCGTCCTTCTCGTAGGCAACGCAAGCCTTGATGGTCTCGAAGGTGTCCAGCACGTCGCTCTTCATCATGATGAGCTGGGTGACGCCGTTTACCATGATGGCGTACTTGAGGCCCACGATGTCCACCCAACCGCAACGGCGGTTACGGCCTGTTACGGCACCGTACTCGTGACCGATGTCGCGAATCTTCTCGCCTGTCTCGTCGAACAGTTCCACGGGGAAGGGACCAGAACCCACACGGGTGCTGTAGGCCTTGAAGATGCCGAATATCTCGCCAATGCTGTTGGGAGCAACGCCCAGGCCGGTGCACACGCCGCCGGTGCAGGTGCTGGAAGAGGATACGAAGGGGTAGGTGCCGTGGTCTATGTCCAGCATGGTGCCCTGTGCACCCTCGGCCAGTACGTTCTTGCCCTCGGAGAGAGCCTGGTTGATTTCAAACTCGGTGTCGCGCAGGGGGAACTGGCTCATGTAGCGTATGCCCTCCATCCACTTCTGCTCCTCCTCGGTGATGTCGTAGTCGGTGAAGTGCAGGTCGCTCAGAATCTGCTCGTGGCGAGCCTTCAGAGCCTGGTACTTCTGCTCGAAGTTCTCCTCGATGTCGCCCACGCGCAGGCCTATGCGGCTGGCCTTGTCGCTATATGTGGGACCGATGCCCTTGCCGGTGGTGCCAACCTTGTTCTTGCCCTTGGCGGCCTCGTAGGCACGGTCCAGCACACGGTGTGTGGGCAGGATGAGGTGGGCGCGGCGGCTGATGTGCAGACGGCTCTTCAGGTCGTAGCCAGCCTGCTCCAGTTCCATGGCCTCTGCCATGAACAGGTCGGGAGCGATGACGCAGCCGTTGCCGATGATGTTCAGCTTGCCCTCGTCGAAGATGCCAGAGGGGATGCTGCGGAGGACGAACTTCTTGCCTTCGAAGATGATGGTGTGTCCGGCATTTGGACCGCCGGCAAAACGTGCCACAACGTCGTAGCGTGGGGTGAATACGTCTACAACCTTACCTTTGCCTTCGTCGCCGAAGACGATGCCCAGCAGGGCATCAACTTTTCCTTTTGCCATAGTAGTTATGATTATTATTGTTTAATTCTTTGTTGGTTGTTTTTAGGAGGACCTAGGAAAACCTAGGAGGATCTAGGAGGACCTAGGAGGACCTAGGAGGACCTAGGAGGTCCTAGGATACCCTAGGAGGGTTTTTCGTTTTGCTTGTCTGGTGAGTCGCGGTTGTGCCTACTCCCCTCCCTTGTGGAGGGGTAAGGGGGAGGGTCCGTCCGTTTCCATCGCCTCCAGCGTCTGCATCACTGCCTTGCGCAGGGGCAAGGGTGTGTCGGGGGTGATGGTCGTGGCGTGGTCGCGCAGTTCTGCTTCGGAGCGGGGCATGAGTTTGTTGCCCTGGCGGAGCAGACGGCAGATGGTGAGCCAGCCGCAGAGCGAGGCAAGTTCATGTGTGCCTGCTATCCAACGGAATGCCATGTCAGTGGCCCAGGGCTGGGGCGCAATGAGTTCCATGGCCAGGAGCGACACCGCCTCGGGTGTGCGAGCCTCGTGAACCCAGATGTCTGCCACCTCGGGCAGGAACTCCTGTGGAGGGGTGAGCAGTATGCCCAGCAACTGGCTCTCGCGCACGTTCTCCGACCATAGGCGCTGACCCAGACGGCGGTCGCGAGGGAACTCGGCGGCGATGTTCCTGAGTCGGGGCAACTCTATGCCCCACACCACATGGTGAGGCATGCCACCGCGGCGCATCTGCGAGGAGGCAATGCCGTTCATGTTGGCACGCAACTCCTTTTTTATATTACGGATGGTTTCGTCCATCCAGTTTGTGTCAATTGTATTCTCTTCCATATCTGAGCATCTGCTGGTTGAAGGTCTCGTCGTAGGACACGGTAATGTCCGTAACCTTGCCGTCAGTGTCTGTTACAAGTGTGTATAGGGGGTTGATGAACCCCTTGTAGGGAGCCAGGTCCAGAGCCTCGTAGCGCTGAAGCACCTCCTGGTGCAGGGTGCTGTCCACCTCCACGCCGTACTTCTCCACCAGGTGCTTGGCGGCCAGGGTGTCGCCCTCGCTCTTGATGCGCTGAATCTCCGCCAGCAGTTGGCCTATGAACTGGCGCAGGGTGGGGTAGTCGTGAATGAGCAGTTGGGTCTTGCCCTCGCTCTTGACAAGTTCCATGGCAGGTATGGTGCCGAAGACCTGTGCCCAGTAGGCAGACTGCTCCAGGCACCAGTGCGCTATGAGGGCGCGGTTGCGCATGTGCGCCTCCTCTATCTGGCATCCGGGCTTGATGCGAACGAGTTGTGTCATCAGGCCGTTGAGCATGTATGTGTAGTAGTTGCTGTGCCATGCATCCGTGGTGGGAGTGAGTCCCAGGTGGTGCATCTTCTGGTCGGCAATGTAGTAGAGCGCGAAGAGGTCGGCACGTGTCTCCTCTATGGTGCTGCCATGCACGCCCAGGGCATCGGCATCCACGCCGGGTAAGAGTTGTCCCGAACCGTGTCCCAGGCACTCGTGCAGGTCAGTATGCAGGTCGTCCAACTGGTGAGCATAGAGGTTGACCTGCTCCAGCACCTTGGCATCGGGGATGAACTCCTGTCGGAACCCATTGCCCATGGCCGCCTGGTCGTAAGCCTCGGTGAGGTTGCCTATGGTAACGCTCTTGCTTCCGTAGACGGAGCGCACCCAGTTGCTATTGGGCAGGTTGATTCCTATGGCAGAACTGGGATAGAGGTCGCCACCCAGGATGGCAGCCTGCACCACGCGGGCGGTGACACCCTTGCACTCCTTCTTCTTGAAGCGAGAGTCCACAGGGCTGTTGTCCTCGAACCACTGCGCATTCTGGCTCAGTATCTCCGTGCGGCGTGTAGCCTCGCGGTCCAGTATGTTCACATACCCCTCCCACGAAGCCTTCAGACCCAGAGGGTCGCCATACACCTCGGTAAAGCCATTCACGAAGTCTATGATGCCATCCGTTTCGCCAATCCACTGGATGGTGTACTGGTCGAAGGTTTCCAGAGAACCTGTGCGGTAGAACTGGAGCAGAAGGGAGATGACCTCTCTCTGCCTGTCGTTCTCGGCAAACTCCATGGCCTTCTCCAGGTGCGAGCAGATGCGCTCTATCTGGCGTGCGTAGAGTCCAGTAATAGAATATGTGTTCTCCCAGAGGTTGCCCTCATGGTCCCTTTCCAGACGGCTGTTCATGCCGTACATCACGGGCTGGTCGGGCAGGGGAGCGGAAGCCTTCTGCTGGGCATAGAACTGCTCAGCCTCGTGCTGTGTTACCCCCTCTGCGTAGTAGTTGCATGCAGAGGCAAGCAAGAGATCGACGCCGCTCTGGCACACACGCTTGGGCATGACGGAGGGGTTGGTGATAACCTCGGCAAGGCGCTCGAACTCCTCGGCCCCAATCACGGGCGAGGGAATGGCACGGTATGCCTGGCCAAGCCACTCGGCAGAGAAGGCAGGCAGGAACTTGTCCGTGCTGTAGTGATGGTGTATGCCGTTGGCAAACCACACCTGGCGCAGGTAGGTCAGGAAAGCCTCCCAGTCCTTGCCCTCGTGCACGATGGCCGAGTTCTGCAGGATGTCCTCCAGCAGATGGCGTATGGCCAGGTTGTGGCGGCAGTTCTGGTCCCACAGGATGTCGCGCCCGCACAGAGCCGCCTCCGCCAGGTGGTAGACATACTGCTTCTGCCCCAGGCTCAGGTCCTGGAAGGCAGGCACGCGGTAGCGCAGCAACTGTATGTCGGCAAAGCGCACCTGGGCGTATGGAAAGGGATTATTCCTCATTTGCAGTCTCCTCTTTCTTGGTCCTCTTGGGGATAGCGTTCTGTGCACGGTACTCCAGCGGAGTCATGCCGTTCTTGCGGTAGAATGCCGAGTAGAAGCACTGGCGGTTGGCAAAGCCCGTGGCACGGGCAACGTCCTCCATCTTGAGGTCGGCAAAGTGCTTGTCGGTAATCATGTACATGGCCTCCTTTATGCGGAAGTCGTTGATGAGCTGCGAGAAGTTGTCGCGGTACCTGAGATGCACCACGGCGCTGATGTAGCGGGCATTGCACCCGATTTCCTCTGCCATCTTGGCTGCGGTGTACTCGGGGTCGCGGTACTTCTTCTCCACCACGAACTTCAGCAGGATCTTCTCGTATATTTCCTCTACAAGTGATGTGCTCAGGGCACCGATGTATGAGGCCTCTTTCTTCTTTTTCTCTGTGATATTGTATTTTGCCATGATATGGTATTAAAGTCCAAGTTCTATTTTCAGTCTTGCAATCTGCATGAGTACCTCTCTGAGCGAAGCCTCCTGCTCCTGTATCTGTGTCTCTGTGGCTATCTGCTTTTCGTTGAGTTGAGCATTAGACAGAGTGCCAGTGTCCACCTCCAGTGCTACGATTTCCGATTGCAGGGCCTTCACCTTCTGCTGTTGCAGGGATGTGGCCATTTGATTGTCGCGGATGCGCTGGCGCTTCTCGTTCCAGTCTATGTCCTTGGTAAGCACGGTATTCAGTTCGCTGTACTGTACGGGCGGATGGTTGGCGTTGTAAGCCCTAATCCAGAGGTCCACCAGGCTGCGTTGTGCGCTGGCCTTCTGGTCCAGGGTGTCGCCGTTTTGCCTAACGTTGGCATAGGCACCCTCCAGTTCCTTCTGCTGCAGGGCCAAGGCCTGAAGTCCCACCATGCTTCCTGCATGGTCCTTCTGTGCACGATAGTATGCATTCAGCGATTTGTCCAGCGCCTCGCCAGTGCTCATTGTTGGCAGAAGGCTCTGTCTGCGTTCGCCCAGTTCGCTCTTCTTGCTCTTTTGCTTTCTCAGTTCACCGTTTATCATCTCTATGCCCTGTTGGCATTGCTTGAGCATGTGGGTGTACATGTCCAGTTTTATGTTGGAGTCGGAGATAATTCTGGCGGTATCGGCTATGTCGTCACTTGTCAGTTTCCATTCCGAAGCCATTTGCCTGATTTCCCGAGCGAGCATGTCGGCATTCTCCTGCCATTGTCTGAACCACTCCTGTATAGTGATTTCCTGCTGCAGTAGTTCGTAGTGCCGGTGATATTTCTCCTCGGTCACCTTGTACGATTTTTCCAGTCTTTCCCCTTCGGCTGCCAGAATCTGGCAAAGGGCATTGGCCTGGTTCTTGTGTATAGTAATTTCGGTAATCTTGGTTTCCAGTTGCTGTATCTTTTCCGAAAGAGTAGTAATCTGGGTGGTGTGGTAATTGAACTCGCCCAGATTGGCTTCGGCATTCTGCAGGTCCCTCTGCGTGTTGTCCAGCAACTGGCGTATGGTGGCCATTCGCGAGTCGCTGTCGGTGCTTGCCGAGCAATCGGTGAATGTGGGGTCCAGTTGTGCGAAAACCCTCCACTCCTTCACATCCTCGCTTTGTCTCTGGCGTATGGTTTCCAGGTTCGTTTGTTCGGCAATCTGCTGACCCAGATTCTTGGTCAGTTTGTCGTGCAGGATGGCCAGTTGGCGTTCCTGTCCCTGAAGTTCCCCAGACAAAGTCTCGTATTCGCTTCGGAAGTCGCTGATGAGTTTGTACTGGTCCTGCATCGTGTCGCTATGGTAGGGGTGATGTGTGGCACCGCATACCGAGCAGGCCGTGCCCTCCTTCAGGTCCGACCTCAGGCTGATGAGGCTCTGGCTTTTGCTCATGTTCAGGGAATACTCCTTGTCGGCAACCTGACGTTTCAGGTTTGCCACCACCACCGTCAGTTCCTGCTCCACCCTCAGGTCGTGCTCTATTTCCAGACGAAGGGAATTTATCAGCTGGGTCTTCTCTTCGATGTTGGCATATCCTGTGCCTATGCGTCTCCACAGGCTTTGTGCCGCAGAGAGCATGAACAGGCGGCTTTTCAGTGTCATTACACGCTCCTGTACCTCATAACTGCTTGTACCACGGATGTTGTTGCGGTGTATTTCCGTTTCGTCCTGAAGGGCTTGTATCTGTTGGCCTATATCGTTGTGCTTGGCAATGATGTCTGCCAGGTTTTCCTTTGCTCTTTTCTGCTCTTCTGCATTTTTGTTGTAATGCTGCTTCTTCAGGGTGAGGCTTTCGGATATTTCTCCCAGGCGATATAGCATGGCCTGTATCAGTTCGGCTTTCTCAATCCACCCTTCATGAGGTTCTAATGTATGGCGTTGGCTGGTAAGGTGCTCCAGCTTTTTCTCCTGAATGGTTATTGTCTCATTGAGGGCATCAATCTGACCGAGCAGTCCATTCTTGCGGTCTTCCTCGGCAGCAAGCGCCTCCTCCAGATATTGTATGTTGCTTTCCAATATACTGCAGGCACCATCGTACTGGCTGCACTCTTCCACTATGCGGCAGATGTCCTGGTGCTGTGCCTCCGTAATCTTGATGTTGTCCCTGGTGGCGGTAAACTGTTTGCGCAGGTCTTCCAACTGGTTGCTGGTGCTGCGTATCTGCTGCTCTATCTCTATGCCGTTGCGTCTGTTCTCCTCTGCCTCCGTTTCCAGAATCTGCATCCTCAGGAATGGAGCCATGATACTCTCAAAGGTCTCGAAGCGTTCCATCTCGGTGGCCTCTTCGGTAAGCGAGGCAAATTCCTTGTTCAGGATGAAAAGTTGTCGGGAGTTTATGTCCAGTTCCGAGTTCAACTGCTGGTGGCGATACAGTTTCTCCTGCAGGGCACGCAAACGCTTTATGCTCTCCTCCAGATTTTGCAGACGTGTCTGTGCCAGACGCAGGGTGTCTCTCATGCGTTGGTGCTGTGCGCTGGTTATGTCTGTATTATTTGAATTCATGTATGGGTCTTATTTGTCGCAAAGATATATAAATCTAAGGAGAATGTCGGCATCAGGAAGGGATAAAAACAAGGACAGAAGTGGAATTTGTAAATATTTCTCCTATATATGCGTGTAGTTAATTGAATAATCCTTATCTTTGCACGAAATAAGCAAGATGACGTTTTAGAAAAAACAAAACAGAATGAAACCAAGCATACCTAAAGGCACGCGCGATTTCGGTCCCGTTGAGATGGCGCGCCGCAATTACATTTTCGATACCATACGTTCCGTTTACGCCCTCTACGGCTTCCAGCAGATAGAGACTCCCGCCATGGAGAACCTCTCCACTCTGATGGGCAAGTATGGCGAGGAGGGCGACAAGCTTCTGTTCAAGATACTTAACAGCGGCGACTTCCGTTCGCACGTTTCTGCCGAGGAATGGACAGAGAACACCCTGGGCCGACTCACCTCCCAGTTGTCCGAGAAGGGCCTGCGCTACGACCTCACCGTACCCTTCGCACGCTATGTGGTGCAGCACCGCGAGGAGTTGCAGATGCCTTTCCGCCGCTACCAGATTCAACCCGTATGGCGTGCCGACCGTCCACAGAAGGGCCGCTATCGCGAGTTCTACCAGTGCGATGCCGACGTGGTGGGTAGCGACTCTCTGCTGAACGAGGTGGAACTGATGCAGATTGTGGACACCGTGTTCACACGCTTTGGCATCCGTGTGTGCCTGAAGATAAACAACCGCAAGATACTCACCGGCATTGCCGATGTCATCGGGCAGGCCGACAAGATTGTGGACATCACCGTGGCCATTGACAAACTGGACAAAATAGGTCTGGACAAGGTCAACGAGGAACTCCTTGCCGCCGGCATACCACAGGAGGACGTGGACAAGCTGCAGCCCATCATCAACCTGAGCGGAAGCAACGAGGAGAAGCTGCAGACCATGCGCGAGGTGCTGGCTCAGAGCGAGACTGGCCTGAAGGGCGTGGAGGAGGTGGAGTTCGTGCTCTCTGCCTTGAAGAACATCTGCTCGCTGAACAACCCCATCGAACTGGACCTCACCCTGGCACGTGGCCTGAACTACTACACGGGCTGCATCTTCGAGGTGAAGGCACTGGACGTGCAGATAGGCAGCATCACAGGCGGCGGCCGCTATGACAACCTCACTGGCATCTTCGGCATGCCTGGTCTGAGTGGTGTGGGCATCAGTTTCGGTGCCGACCGTATCTACGACGTACTCAACCAGCTGGACCTTTATCCCGAGCAGGTGCGCACCGCCACACAGCTGCTCTTCGTCAACTTCGGTCAGACCGAGGTGGAATACTCCCTGCCCATCATTGCCAAGGCACGCCAGGCAGGCATCCGCACCGAGATTTATCCCGACTCTTCCAAGATGAAGAAGCAGATGCAGTATGCCAATGTAAAGCAAATTCCATACGTTGCCATCGTTGGCGAGACGGAAATGGCAGAAGGCAAGGTAATGCTCAAGAACATGGTCACCGGAGAGCAGAACCTCGTTACCCCCGACGAACTGGTGGAGGCTATAGCATAAAGCATAAAGCAGTTTTAGATACAAATCCCCGAAGTCTCTATGATGGAAAGGCTTCGGGGATATTTTGTCGTATTGTTTACAACGTGATGTAAATGTATTTACCTCGTTGTGTAAAACTATGTTCCTCACTCTGCTGCACTGAGCAGTATCTCGCTCAGTGAGGGGTGAGCATGGATGGAGTCGGCCAGGGTGTGCAGGGTGGCGCCTGACTTCATCAGTGTGGCGGCCTCGTGGATGAGGTCGGCGGCATGTTCGCCAAGGATGTGGCAACCTATTATCTTGCCATCAGCGTCGGTGAGGAACTTTGCCAAACCCTCGTCGGCACCCATTGCCAGGGCCTTGCCGTTGGCTCGGTAGAAGGCCTTGTGGGTGGAGTAGGTGATGCCCTGTGCATCGGCGGCCTCTTCGGAAAGTCCCACGGTGGCAACCTCGGGAGTGGTGAAGACGGCAGCAGGGATGATGCCGAAGTCAATGCTATCCTCCTTGCCAAGGATGTGGTTCAGTGCACGGTAGGACTGGAATGTGGCGGCATGAGCCAGTTGGCAAAGGCCGTTGATGTCGCCCACGGCATAGATGTGGGGCAGGGAGGTTTGCATGTTCTCGTTCACCGTGATACCCTTGGGTGTGTAGGCAATACCTATGTCGTCAAGGTTGAGCGATGAGAGGTTGGCGCCTCTGCCCACGGCCATGAGCACGAGGTCGCAGGTTTCCTGCTTCGTAGTCTCCTTCTCGATGTATTCCACCACCTTGCCTTCTGCTTCGGTGCGGATGGCACTGACGGCACAACCGGTCTTGAAGTTGATGCCCTGCTTCTTCAGCGAGGTGCGCAGACGCTTGGCGATGTCGCGGTCGAAGGCAGGCAAAACCTCCTTGCAATACTCCACTATGGTAACCTTGCTGCCGAAGGCGTTGAAGATGCTGGCAAACTCCAATCCTATCACACCGCCACCAATGATACAGAGGCGCTGGGGCACTTGGGTGAGGTTTAGCATCTCGGTGGATGTTACCACTCCCTCGTCGTGCGCTCCTTCGATGGGCAGGAATTTGGTCACCGAACCCGTGGCAATGATGATGTTGGGGGCAGAGTATTGTGTGCCCTCCACCTCGATGGTATGCTGGTCAACGAAGCGAGCCTTGCCCTGGACCAGGGTGATGCCCGGAGTCTTCATCAGTGTGGCAATGCCATTGGCCAACTGCTCCACAATGCCATCCTTGCGTGCTATGGCCTTGGAAAGGTCGAATTGCACCTCTCCTACCTCTATTCCGAAGGCATTGGCTTCCTTGAGTTCCTGCAACAGGGAGGCATTCTTGCAGAGGCATTTCGTGGGGATACAACCCTCGTTGAGGCAGGTACCGCCCAGTTTGCGTGCTTCAACCACCAATACCTGCAAACCAGCCTTGGCGGCTTTGACGCCGACCTCGTAGCCTCCGGGGCCGGCGCCTATGATGATGAGTTGATGTGTCATAGCATCTTGTAAGTAAACTTCGGTTCCTTCACCGCCTTCACATCGTCCAGGCGACGGACGGGGGTGTGATGCGGAGCAGTCTTCAGGAGTTCGCGCTGGTCGCGAGCCTCTATGGCTATCTTCTTCATCACGGAGATGAACTCGTCCAGTGTCTTCTTGCTCTCTGTCTCTGTAGGCTCTATCATCATGGCTTCGTGGAAAAGCAGAGGGAAGTAGATGGTGGGAGCATGATAGCCATAGTCGAGCAGACGCTTTGCCACATCCAGTGTGGTGACATGCCCTGGGTCGTGATGGTCGCCACTGTATTCCTCGCGCAAGCCGTCGAAGACAAACTCGTGCTTGCAAAGCACATCGATGGGCAGTTTGTAGTATTCCTTCAGGTGCTCCTTGATGTAGTTGGCATTCAGCACAGAGAGTTTGCCAGCCATGGGAACATACTCCTTGCCAAGAGACAACAGGTAGGCATAGGCACGGATGACAATGCCATAGTTGCCAAGGAAGGCAGAAACGCTACCCAGCGACTCGGGGTTGTTTACCAAAGTGAAATAACCATCCTCCTGACGCTTTACTTGTGGGTTGGGCAGGTATTCCTCCAGGCCCTTGCGTACACCAACAGGACCGCTGCCCGGACCACCACCGCCATGAGGTGTGGAGAAGGTCTTGTGCAGATTGATGTGCATCACATCGAAGCCCATATCACCAGGACGGCACACGCCGAGCATGGGGTTGAGGTTGGCTCCGTCGTAGTACATAAGGCCTCCGCACTCGTGCACCAGTCGTGCTATCTCGGGAATCTTTGTCTCGAAGATACCCAGGGTGTTGGGGTTGGTCATCATCATGCCGGCAATGTCATCTCCAAGCAGAGGCTTGAGGTCCTCCACATCCACGGTACCGTCGGCAGTACTCTTCACCTCCACAATCTGCAAGCCGCACACGGCTGCTGAAGCAGGGTTGGTGCCATGGGCAGAGTCGGGAACGATAATCTTGGTACGCTTCAGGTCGCCACGTTTTTCGTGGTAGGTGCGTATTACCATCAGGCCTGTCAACTCGCCATGAGCACCGGCAAAGGGATTCAGGGTGAACTCGTGAAGACCGGCTATCTCGGAAAGCGATTTCTGTACATTATAATATAGTTCCAGTGCGCCCTGTGTGGTGTACTCCGGCTGATGGGGATGCAAGGTAGTGAAACCAGGCAGGGAAGCCATCTCCTCGTTAATCTTGGGGTTGTACTTCATGGTACAGCTGCCCAAGGGATAGAACCCGGTGTCCACACCGAAGTTGTTGTTGGACATGTTGGTATAGTGGCGCACGGCGGTGAGTTCATCTACCTCTGGCAAAATTGTCTCGCCCTCGCGGAGAAGGTTTGCAGGCAGGTCCTCCAATGTGTGACCGCTCCACTGGTTCTCAGGCAGAGAATAACCAATACATCCGGGGGTGGAAAGTTCGAATATGAGTTTTCCGTAATATGTGTTGTTCATAGTGCTTTCGGATACATTTATTGGTTAATACTATAGTCCATTCTCTGCGCAGAAGGCAGCAATGCTTTCCACCAGAGCCTCCACCTCTTCAGGCGAGCGTTGCTCGGTGGCGGCAAAGATTATCTCGTCTTCCTTCGTTTCTGCCTTCACGCCGGCAATGAAACCGTCTATGTAGGCATTGTCTTGCAAGGCGCTGATGTCCAGAGAGCATTTCAGCGTGAACTCGTTTAGGAAGGGTTTGCCTGGGTATGCCTCGGAGAAGCAGGGCAGGGCAAGCAGACGCTTGTGCAACTCGTGTGCGGCGCCATATGATTGCTCGTTGACCTCGCGCAAGCCCTTCTTGCCCATCAGAGCAAGGTAGGAAGCGACATACAGGCACATGATGCCCTGAGCGGTACAGATGTTGGAAGTGGCCTTCTCGCGACGGATATGCTGTTCGCGTGCCTGCATGGTAAGCACGAAGCAACGCTTGCCGTCCATGTCGGTGGTAGCGCCTACCAGTCGTCCGGGCATCTTGCGCACCAAGGCATTGGTGGTGCAGAGATAACCTATGTAGGGACCGCCATAGCACATGGGTATGCCCAGGCTCTGTGCCTCGCCACAAGCGATGTCGGCGCCCCACTGACCGGGAGACTTCAGTACACCCAGGGCAGATGCCATGGTGTTGATGGCCAGCAGAGCCTTGTGTGCATGGCACATGTCGGCAAGCCCGGTGAAGTCCTCAATGATACCGTAGTAGTTGGGTTGTGCTACCAGCACGCCAGCAACATCGTCGGCTTCGAGCAATGCCTGTATGGCGCACATGTCTGTAACGCCCTCCTTGGCAGGAACCTTGACGAGGTCCACGCCATGGAACTTGGCATACGTCTCCACCACTCGCATCGCGGCAGGGTTGAATGTCTCGGAGATGAGCACACGGTTGCGCTTCTTGGCGGCCGCCACGCACATCATCATTGCCTCGGCGGTGGCGGTGGAACCGTCGTACATGGAAGCGTTGGAGATGTCCATGCCGGTGAGGTCGGCCATCATGCTCTGGTACTCGAAGATGTATTGCAATGTGCCCTGTGAAATCTCTGCCTGATAGGGTGTGTACGAAGTGGAGAACTCCGAGCGCGATGCAATGTATGGCACCACGCTGGGCGTGTAGTGGTCGTAGACACCAGCACCGGCAAAGGAGATGAGCTGTTCGTTGGATTGTTCAAGAGAACCTATAACCCTTCTCACCTCAATTTCCGACATGGCAGAGGGCAGGGCAAGTTCCTTGTTGAACTTCAGTTCTTCGGGAACCTCGGAATATAGTTCCTCTAAAGAACTCACGCCAACAACCTTCAGCATCTCCTGAAGGTCATTGGCGGTATGGGGAAAGTATTTCATAAGGGGAGGGTCTTCTTTGTACTTACTTGCAACAGTTCTCGTAGTCAGCAGCGCTCATCAGATTGTCTACCTCGGAGGGATCAGAGAGTTTCACCTTCATGATCCATGTGCCGAAGGCATCCTGGTTGATGAGTTCTGGCTGGTCTTCGAGGTCTGCGTTGATTTTAACAACCACACCGCTTACGGGAGAGATGAGGTCGCTGGCAGCCTTTACGCTTTCCACGGCACCGAATTCCTCGCCAGCGGTAACTTCGTCGTCCACCTCGGGCATATCCACGTATACCACGTTGCCCAACTGCTCTTGAGCATAGTCGGTGATACCAACATAACCGTACTCGCCTTCAACTTTCACATACTCGTGGCTCTCGCTATAGTAGAGGCCTTCAATTGTCTTTGCCATAATTAGATTAGGTTAAGACCCTCCCCCTTGCCCCTCCCTCTATGGTGGGGAGTATAATGTATAGGGATTGGGTAGGTTAATGATTTGCTTTGTTTATTTTGTGTTGTTGTTGTTTAATGTTTTTCTACTCCTCCCTTTTTCTTGACCATTTCCCTGTCTTTATCAGTCAGTAGTATCTACTCCCCTCCATAGAGGGAGGGGTTGGGGGAGGGTCTGCTTTTACTTACTTCTTATAATTCTTCTCGTAGAAGCGCTTCTTGCACACTACACCATCCTGCAACTTCTTGTGGATGCGGATTTGCACGGGGGTGTCGAGTTTGGCGTATTCTATGTCCACCATGGCCATGCACACGCTCTTGCCTGTGGAGATGGAGTTGTAGCCCGTGGTGACGGTTCCCACTACCTTGTCGCCCACCACCACATCGTAGCCATGACGGGGTATGGCACGGCCAGCCAGTTCTATGCCCACAATCTTGCGTGTCAGTCCTTCGGCTTTCTGCTTGGCAAGAGCCTCCTTGCCTATGAAGTTCTCCTTGTCGAGTTTCACGAACATGCCAAGACCAGCCTCCAGAGGGGTGATGTCGTCGGTAAGTTCGTCGCCGTAAAGGGGTAGGCCAACCTCAAACCTCAATGTGTCGCGGCAACCGAGGGCACAGGGTTTTACGCCATAGGCAATGAGTTTGTCCCATGCACCTTGTATGTAGGCATGGCTTCCATACACCTCAAAGCCATCCTCGCCCGTGTAGCCAGTACGGCTCACGACGAGAGTCTCACCCTCCGTTTCCACGGTCTTGAAGGTATAGAATGCCAGGTCCTCGCAAGCCAACCCCAGGCACTCTGCCATCACCTTTTCAGAATCAGGTCCCTGCAGGGCTATCTGTCCGTAGATGTCGCTCTGGTTTACGGTAACCACATCAAAAGCCTTTGCCTGAGTCTCTATCCATGCATAGTCTTTGTCGATATTGGCGGCATTGATGACGAGGAAGAACTTGTCGTCCGCCATCTTGTAGACAAGCAGGTCGTCTACGGTGCCGCCATTCTCATGCAGCATCATGCCATAATATATCTTGCCCACGGGAGCACCGGCAATGTCGTTGGTGAAGATGTATTGCACGAACTTCTCCGCCTCGGCACCGCTCACCAGCACCTCGCCCATGTGGCTTACGTCGAACACGCCGCTTGCCTTGCGCACGGCATTGTGCTCGTCCACGATGTCGGTGTACTGAATGGGCATCTCAAAGCCCCCGAAAGGCACCATCTTGGCACCCAGTGCAATGTGCTTGTCGTAAAGACATGTTCTTTTATCAGTCATAGTAGTGTTTTGTATTTAAGGTTTTGTCTATTCAAATAGTTTGTCCATTAATGAGCAGAGTGCATCAGTGCTCAGGCCTCTGATGGCTCTGTTGGGGGTATGCTTTGTGGCATATCTTGTCAATGCTTCTTTTGTGAACGGGCAACCGGAAAAGGCATTGTTGAACACGGCATGTGTATCGTCCAGTTCAAAGTAGTCGCCGCTCAAGGCAACGGCCACCACCTTCTCCTCCTTGGTATCGAATGCTATTGCCAGCGTGCCGCATCCCTCTATCCTTGCCCAGCAATGGTGCGAGGGTTCTGCCTTCTTTGTCTTGCCCCAGAGGAACGCTGGTGCATAGTATCCGCTCTCTATCTCGCGTATGCGCTTCACATCCTCTTCCGTGAGCGAGATGCAGCCCTTGCACAGGTGTCTCCTGATGCTCTGGCGCAACTCCATCACGCTCGTTTCCTCGGGCAGGGCATCCTTCAGCAGGGCAATGCGGCTCTCCACGCTCTTTACCCCCTTGGACAGGAGTTTGGCACGTCCAGGGGTCAGTGCGCCACGCATCATGTGCGCATTCGTGTCGTATAGCATGGTGCCGTGCACTATGTTGCGCTTGGCCATGTGGTAGAAGGCATTTCCGCAAATCTTGCCTCCGCCTTTCATGCAGATGTCGTTGCGACCCGAAACCTCCACCTCGGCACCAAGTGCATTGAGGCAATCCGCCATATTGCTGGCATACTCGTGGAAGAGTTCCTCCACGGCGCCTTCGCGTGTTACGAGGCTCGTCATTATATTGCCTCTGTCGGCAAAGATGCTTCCGCCACCGCTCTTCCTGCGAATCACGTCTATTCCCTCCGCCTTACAGAAGGCAAGGTCTATCTCTGCCTCGGCATCCTGGTTTCTGCCCATCACCACGGTGGGCGACAGCTGCCATGTGAACAGGTAACTGCCCTCGGGCATGTGCGAAGCAACGTACTCTTCCACGGCCAGATAGAATGCCGCTCTCTCGCCATCGCAATGCGGTGGCAATTCAACGAATGTGGCAGGGAAGATGTGTTCAGCCATGGGGTGGGGTGTTGTCGGTGATTTCAGGTCTGCTTTTGGGTCTTGTTTTAGCACGTTTTAGTGCTTTTTGTGCATCAAATTTACTGAATCGTCTCCAATCGGGCAAATAATCGGTCTTTAATTTTGTTAAAAGGCAAAAAACGACGATAGGAGCCTTGATTGTCATGCCTGCTTGCGCCATTGTCATCATCGTGCAGAATATGGCGCTTTTTGGTCTTCCCGAGGACCGGCCTTTGACGTCCCGAGGACCGAGGCTTGACGTCCCGAGGACCGACCCTCGTCCTCGAGAGGACCTAAAATAGCATATCTGGTTTTGCTGGATATAGTATGCTGTTTTGCGATAGCGTTAAAAAACAATCCCTGGAAAGGAAGCGCTTGGGCAGCATTCCTTTCCAGGGAGCATTGTTGGGGAAGGTGGCAGTGTGGGTCCTCCTATCTTTTGGAGTGTTCTCGTTTGCGATTGTAGTTTTGGAGCATTCTGCGATGCATACGGTCCTCGATGCTCAGTATCTTGAAGAACTTCTCTGCAGAGATTACTTTGCATATCTTCTTGTAGTAGACGGAATCCAGGCCGGCCATTTCTGCATTCTGCTTGGCAATCATCATAAGGCATTCTTCGTAGGCCTGTTCGTCGCCCGATGCTGGGACTCTGTGCTTGAGCTTGTTGATAGTAACGTGAAATTGTCTTTGCTTGTCTTTGTATTCGTTGTAGAGAGGAAAGAAAACTTTGGCTTCTTTCTCGGTGAGGCCAGCTTCCTTGGTGATGAAATCCTGCATGCGCTGGCGGAATTCCTGCTTGTTGAATCCCCTGGCACCGCCGGATAAAGTGACGTCTCCCTTGTTTTGTGCAAATGTCGCAGAGGAGATGAGTGCAAATAGTAATAATAGAACTATCTTTTTCATAATGTGTTGTTTAGCAAAAGTATGAATGAGCAATTATTTGTCACAGAGTTATTCTGCCATAGTGATATAGCATTCTATATCGATGTTATCCACCATAGTATAGTCAAGCAGTTCGTCGGAGTACTCAAGGTCTTGGGCATATTCCAATATCTCCATGTCCGTAGTTTGGGTGCTGCCAGAGTGTGATTCGTATGTTTTTATGCCTGTAAGTATAAAGAAGCCAACGATGACGGCAGCTGCGGTAAGACGTATGAGAAGTCGGTTTCTTCCGTATAACTTGCGTGATGTGGCTTGGGAACCTTCTTCTGCTATTCGTTGCATAACTCTATTTGGCATCGCTTCAAAGTAACCATCTGGTACAAGGAATGGATTGCGTTTATTGTCGTCGGAAACCAACTGACGTAGTTTCATGTCGGTGTAGTTCTTGTCGTGATTCATATAGCGTGTGGTGTGTGGTTAATCTAATTGTTCAAAGAATGCAGTAATCTTTTGTACGGCATGGTGATATGATGCTTTTAGTGCGCCAATGCTGGTGCCAAGTATTTCGCTTATGTCATTATATTTCATTTCCTGGAAGTACTTCATGTTGAAGACCTGACGTTGCTTGGGAGGCAGGGTTTGTATGGCCTGCTGGAGTTGGATTTCAGTTTCCTCTCCATCAAAATAGGGGTCGCTCTCCAATTGGTGCTTGATGTATTCAGAACTCTCTCCGTCGGTGTTGGAAAGACTTATAGTAATGTGCTTTTGGCGTTGCAGAAAGTTGATAGTTTCGTTGTTGGCTATTCGGTAGAGCCATGTGGACAAACGGGAATCCCCTCTGAAATGCTCCAAACCTTGCCAGGCTTTAATAAACACATTTTGCAGAATGTCGTCAGTATCGTCATGGTCAAGTACCATTCGTCGTATTTGCCAATACAATTGCTCTTGAAACTCTCGTATCAAGGTCTCAAAGGCTTTTTCCCGTGTGTGAGGGTCGCTTAATTGTTCTATCAGCAGTTTCTCGTTATACATCTTGATACTATGACCAGCATAGATACAAAAGGTTTAAAAGAAGAAACGCACCCCTTGAAACTTTTTGTTAAGGAGTGCGTCAGTATGTTTCAGTAATATGATGGGCTCTTAAAGTATTGTTACCTTGCGTACAATTTTGTCTACCTTCATGATGTAGCAGCCACGATTTAACTTCAGTGTGATGTGCTTGTCGTTGTTGTCTATGCGTATGCGTGCAACTCGAACACCAGTAAGGTTATATATTTCCAATGTCTTTCCCTCTGCATTGGTGACGTGTGCCTTGTTGTCCTGTATGGAAAGAGTGATAGTCTCTATTTCTGCCTCTATGGGTTCGTCCATCTGCATGTGTGCAATGGATGGAATATTCCCAAGCAGAAACAAATAAAGTACTATAATCCAAAATCTTTTCATGCTCATTAAGGTTAAACACCAACGCAAAAGTAGGATTTTTATTTTATATACACAAGGATTTTTCTCAAATTATGTCTATTTTAAGTCCTTCTTGTGCTAAAATAACGTTTGGGAACACGTTTTTTGCTTCCTTTAGCATGCTTTCCTCGTCCTTGATGCGTGCCGAGTAGTGGCCGATGATGAGTTTGCCGACGTTGGCCTCCTTTGCCACCAAAGCAGCCTCGTGTGCTGTGGTGTGCATGGTTTTCTTGGCTTGAAGGAGCATCTCATGCGGAAAGGTGGCTTCGTGGTATAGCAGGTTTACTCCCTTCACAATTTCCGCTACTTTCGGTGCATACCTTGTATCCGAGCAGTAAGCGTAGGAGCGTGCCGGTGCGGCTGGCGTGGTCAGTCGCTCGTGCGGTATGAAGGTGCCGTCCTCCGTTGTCCACGATGCACCTGCCTTGATGTTGTTAATCTGGCTTACAGGGATGTTGAAAGCCTCTATCATCTCACGCCTGATGTGGGGTAGGGGCTGTTTCTCGCGGAAAAGGAAGCCTGCGCAAGGCACACGGTGCTCCAGTGGGATGGACCATACCTCCGTGCTGCGGTCTTCGTATATAAGATAATGTTCGCGCGTACGTACGGGATGGAACAGCACTTCGTAGTCTATTCCTTCGCAATACACCTTCAGGACTATGTTCAGGAATTCCTCCAATTCCTGCGGACCGTGGATGTGCAGCTGTGCCGTTCTTCCCAGCAGTGCCATGGTGCTGATTAGTCCGGGCAGACCGAAGACATGGTCACCATGATTGTGACTGATGAAGATGTGGCCCACCTTCAGCATGCTCAGACCTGATTTCTGCATGGTGGTTTGTACGCCTTCGCCACAATCTATCATGTAGTACTTGCCTCGCAATTCCAGTATCTGTGCGGAGGGCAGATGGCGCAGGGTGGGCTTTGCTGAGCCACAACCTAAGATGTGAAGGGATATGGGTTCCATGGGGAATGTGAAAGGTGAGGACCCCTCCCCATTTTGTCCTCGCGTCGAACAGGAAAGTTCTCCCCTCCCAAGGCACAGAAGCGCATTTAGTGCTTCTTCTGAAGACCTTGCTCGCCCACAAGGGGAGGGGGTAGTTACAAATAGGGGATGAGTATGAATGGAAAACTGACTTGCGGAGTTTGCTGCAAAACAGAGGGACAGCCTCAACTGATGTGTGCTGTCCCTCCTGTTGGTTTATAGAAAAGGCGTTTTATGATTATTCGCCCTTCTGCATCTTAGCCTTCAACTCAGCCAGAGCGTCGAGGTCACCGAGAGTGGTGCTTGCTGCCTGGTTCTGGATAGCGGGAGCCTCCTCCTTGCGGGGAGCGTTAGCCTTGCGAGCTGCGCTTGCTGCCTTCTTCTCAGCACGAGCCTCTGCACGCTGAACATCCTCGAAGATGCGGCTGTGGCTCAGGATGATGCGCTTGCTGTCCTTGTTGAACTCGATTACCTTGAACTGGAGCTTCTCGTTCAGCTTAGCCTGTGAACCATCCTCCTTAACGAGGTGCTTGGGAGTGGCGAAGCCTTCTACGCCATACTCCAGCTGGATAACTGCGCCCTTGTCCAGGAGCTCGATGATGGTACCCTCGTGGATAGAATCCTGAGTGAATACGGTCTCGAATACGTCCCAGGGGTTCTCCTCCAGCTGCTTGTGACCGAGAGAGAGACGGCGGTTAACCTTGTCGATCTCCAGTACGCAAACGTCGATGATCTCGCCTACCTTGGTGAACTCATTGGGGTGCTTAACCTTCTTGGTCCAGCTCAGGTCGCTGATGTGGATCAGACCGTCAACACCTTCCTCGATCTCAACGAATACACCGAAGTTGGTGAAGTTGCGAACCTTAGCGGTGTGCTTGCTGCCAACGGGATACTTCTCCTCGATGGTCTCCCAGGGATCAGCCTTCAGCTGCTTGATACCCAGAGACATCTTGCGCTCGTCGCGGTCGAGAGTCAGGATAACTGCCTCTACGTCGTCGCCAACCTTCATGAAGTCCTGAGCGCTGCGCAGGTGCTGGCTCCAAGACATCTCGCTCACGTGGATAAGACCCTCTACGCCGGGAGCAATCTCAACGAATGCACCGTAGTCGGCCATAACAACAACCTTACCCTGTACGCGGTCGCCAACCTTCAGCTCGCTGTCCAGAGCATCCCAGGGATGAGGAGTCAGCTGCTTCAGACCGAGAGCGATACGCTTCTTCTCGTTGTCGATGTCCAGAATAACAACGTTGATCTTCTGGTCAAGCTCAACAACCTCGCGGGGATTGCTTACGCGACCCCAGCTTAGGTCGGTGATGTGGATCAGACCGTCAACACCGCCGAGGTCAACGAATACACCGTAAGAAGTGATGTTCTTGACGGTACCCTCGAGTACCTGACCCTTCTCCAGCTTGCCGATGATCTCCTGCTTCTGCTGCTCGAGCTCAGCCTCGATGAGAGCCTTGTGGCTAACAACAACATTGCGGAACTCCTGGTTGATCTTCACGATCTTGAACTCCATGGTCTTGCCAACGAAGATATCATAGTCGCGGATGGGCTTAACGTCGATCTGAGAACCGGGCAGGAATGCCTCGATACCGAATACGTCAACGATCATACCACCCTTAGTGCGGCACTTAACGTAACCCTTGATAATCTCATCGTTGTTGAGAGCCTCGTTCACACGGTCCCAAGACTTAGCTGCGCGAGCCTTCTTGTGAGACAGAATGAGCTGACCCTTCTTGTCCTCCTGATTCTCGATGTATACCTCAACGGTGTCACCTACCTTCAGTTCGGGGTTGTAGCGGAATTCGCTGGTGGGGATGATGCCATCGCTCTTGAAACCGATGTTAACAACCACCTCGCGCTTGTTCATTGCGATAACGGTGCCATCCACTACGTCGTGGTCACCTACCTTGTTCATGCTGCCAGCATAAGCCTGCTCCTGAGCCTCGAGGCTTACCTCTGTGCTGCTACCCTTCTCAAATGCTTCCCAATCGAAGCCTTCAACGGGAGCTACGTTTTTGTAATCTGCCATACAGATTTACATTAAAATTAAAAAGTTAAACAATAAAGTTATATAATTCTCTTGCCTTCCCATAGGGAAAAGCGGTGCAAAGGTACGCTTTTTATTTGAGATACGGATGCTTTTTGCTGGGTATTTTCGTGTTTTTCAGGCAAATTCGTGCCTTTGTGCCATGTTTTGTGCGTATGGCATGCAAAAAAAACGAGAACTACCGTGTGGGTAATCCTCGTTCTGTTGTCGTTTGGTGATGCGCTATGGTTTCAACTTGTAGCATTCCTCTCTCAGCCATTGTGCCCATTGTGTGTCGGTCTTTGACTGATTGAAATGCTGATAGGGTATGGGCTTGCCAATGTAGATTTTGAAGTGCTTTCCGCGTGCCGTTTTCATCATCTGTCGGGGCAGGAGGATGAGGCCGATGTTGAACTTCATGCCCAGTTTGCGGCGTATCCACTCGAGGGCATAGAAGGTGGTGGAATTGCGTCCGTCAAAGTACATGGGCACTATGTCGCGCTTGCACTCCACACATTGCTTTATCACGCTCTTCTTCCACTCTATGTCCTGAATCTTGCCATCTATGTAGCGAGAGCAGAATCCGGCAGGAAAACTGATGATTTGTGTTTCCTTGTCGTTATAGGCATTTTGCAGCATCTCCATGTCAGCGCGTTTCTGCCTGCCCATGGTGTTTACGGGCAGGAACACGCTTTGCAGAGGTTCGATGTACATGAGCAGGTCGTTGACAATCACCTTTATCTTGGGAAAGAAGTCTCCGAATACGGCTATGTAGGAGATACCGTCAAATCCACCCAGAGGATGATTGCTCACCAGCATATAGTGTCCGTTCTTGTCAAGGTTCTCCATACCCTTTACGGTGTAGGTTACCTTCATGTCTTCCGAAAAGGCCTTGGCAAAGGCGGCACCATCGTTGTGTCCGAAGGTTGTGATAGCGTAGTTCATCTCCTTTTGGCAGATGAGCCGTTCCAGCATGCGGATGACGAAGGTGGGAATCTTGTTTTTCAGTTTAGGAGCCTTGCTGGCTATGGCGGCTTCGAGGTTTATAAGTTGCATTGGTTTCAGTATGTGTTGTGTGCCTTATGTTGAGAGTACTGCCAGGGCGTTGATGAGTTCCTTCTTCAGTGGTTTGTCGCTCTTCACGGCATTGGTGAAGGGCACGTACACTATCTCGTCGTTTCGT
Organism: Bacteroidaceae bacterium; assembly: GCA_045659645.1. Lineage (GTDB taxonomy): Bacteria > Bacteroidota > Bacteroidia > Bacteroidales > Bacteroidaceae > Physcousia. The sequence continues at coordinate 23,366 of JAZRCG010000017.1, forward strand.
ATGCCTATCATCACATTGCGCTGGCCTTCCATCAGGGCCTGAATGGCACCTACGCCCAGACGACTTGCCAGGATGCGGTCCTGTGCGCTGGGACGTCCTCCGCGTTGCAGGTGGCCAAGTATGGACACTCGCACGTCATATTCGGGATACTCCTTCTTCACCCTGTCGGCATAGTACATGGCACCGCATTTGGGGCTTTCGCTAACGAGCACTATGCACGATTTCTTGCTCTTTCGGATGCCGTGTCCTATGAACATCTCCAACTGGTCGGCACCGGTGCTGTCCTCTGGAATGATTGCCGCCTCGGCACCGGCTGCTATGGCGCTGTTCTGTGCCAGGAAGCCCGCATCGCGTCCCATCACCTCCACGAAGAAGATGCGCTCGTGGCTGTTGGCCGTATCACGAATCTTGTCCACACACTCCATGATGGTGTTCAGCGTGGTGTCGTAACCGATGGTCAGGTCCGTACCGTTCAGGTCATTGTCTATGGTGCCAGGCAAACCTATGCAAGGCACGTCAAATTCCTCGGCAAAGATACGTGCACCGGTAAGGCTTCCGTTGCCGCCTATCACCACCAGAGCGTCTATGTTGTTGGACACCATGTTGTTGTAGGCCTTCTGGCGTCCCTCTGCCGTCTGGAACTCCTTGCTTCGTGCCGTCTTCAGTATGGTTCCGCCACGCTGGATTATGTTGCTCACGTTTTCTGTGGTGAACTCCTTTATCTCATTGTTCACCAGTCCCTCGTAGCCGCGGTATATGGCCTTCACCTTCATGTCGTTGGCTATGGCAGCACGTGTCACCGCGCGAATTGCTGCATTCATGCCGGGTGAGTCGCCTCCGGAGGTCAGAATGCCTATGGTCTTTATTCTTGGCATAATATGTTCGTGTTATAGGTTAATGTGTGTCTTTTGCTTGTTTTACGGGGGCAAAGATACTAAAAAAAGGAATACGTAAAGGGAATAGAATGCTTATAAAGGTTAAATTTTGCTTAAAGTTCGCTTTTTCTTAGTTCAACCTTAAACCCACGGCATGTGTCCGTGTCATAGGAATGTGAGAGACAGAAAAGAGCACATTAACATCTTAAACAATTTAAATACACAACGACTATGAAAAAGTATTTTATTCTTTTATTTGCCACTTTGGCACTCAATGTAAATGCACAGAACGATAAGTGCTGCGAGACTCCGGAATGCAAGAAGACAGAGGCTGGTAATGTACATATGGGCAAGAATCCCAAGGCCATGCTTTGGAATAGTGTGAAGGAGGAGGACAAGGAGGCATTCAAGGCTCTCATGAAGGAGTATCACGCCGAGCGCAAGGCCGTTGCCGAGAAGAACCGTGGCAAGAAGCTGGAGAAGGGTCAGAAACCCACCGAGGAGCAGATGGACGCTTTTATGAAGCAGGGTTATGCAAAGCGCAAGGCTCTCCTGGATTTGGAAGAGAAGTATTACGGCAAGTTCCGCAAGTTCCTTGCCCCCCGCCAGGCAGCACAGGCAGTTAAGGTTGATGGCTTTATGGGACAGAAGGGTGACCGCAACAAACATGGTCGTAAATCAAAGCCCCAACGTAATAAGTGATGGTTGTACTATAGAATTGTATAAAAGAGCATATTAGCCAGAAAGTCTCCGAATCTCCTGAATATAAGAAATCAGGAAGGTTCGGAGGCTTTTGTTTAGCATTTGTGAAGTGCTTCCAAGATAATTATATATATTTAACATGTCGGATGTGTGTATCTCTTGTTAAAAAATAATATCTTTGCATCCGAACTAACCTATAAAACAAAACAGAATCTTTATGAAGAAAATCTACTATGCTTTATCCTTTTTTTTAGTATCAAGCGCGATTGTATCATGCAGCAATGACATGAGCGGTGCTGATGAGTTGATTTCAACAGAGCAGCCAACGACCTCCGAGTCTAATGCCACCCGTGCATTTGCCGAGGACGACGGAGCGCAGTCTCTCCCTGGTATGCCTGCAGAAAGACTCTATCGTATCCTTCTTGGTTCGGATGAGGCTTTCTCAAGAAGAATGGGCAATTACAAGGTTCCCACCGACGAGCAGTATCAGGAGATAAAGAAATTTACCGATGAATTAGTTGCTGGTGCCACTAATGAAGGATATGCGGCCAGTCGCATATATAATTGGGTGAGGCAAAATGTTTCTTATGCCAATGACTATGTGAGCAACGAACCATACGATGTGTTTATCAATAAGAAGGCTGTTTGTCAGGGCTATGCCAATCTTTTGAATGTAATGATGCATACCCAGGGTATACCTGTCATCAACTCAAATGGCTACATGAACAACAACGGCAGTTTCTTTGGACATGCCTGGAATTACGCATATTATGGTGGCACATGGAGATTGTTGGATCCAACCAATGGTATACAGCATAGGGCAGAGGAGTTTGCCAAATATCAGAATCAGTTCTATCCAGAAACGGCTGATGGCAATTTCATGGAAGGAGATGTGTACTCCTACAGTTATGATCACCAAGGGATAAATCTTAGTGTGGTAAAGAGTGCGGAGAATGCTTTCGTGGTGCCCTTCAGCGTAACGCTCAAGAATGGCGAGACATATATGATTAACTGCTTCAATCCCACTCAGGATTTGCCCGCTAATGTTACTGAGGTTTATATTGGCAAGAACATTTACACCCTAGGTCAGGATGGCATCTATGGCTTGGTAGAGCATGGACAAAATGTTGCGGCGGCTTATGTTGACCCAGAGAACGGTTTCTTTGAGAGTTATGAGGGAGTGGTTTATTATGCAGACTCTAATTCTCCACTTTACATCCCAACAGCCATGGAGACTCTCTACCTGAAACCAACAAGTAATGGCATTATTGGCAAGAATTTCGTATGTAATCATCCAAATGTACTGGAGATATATTTCCCCAAAGGTACAACTCATATAGAGAATTGGGCTGTGGAGAATTGTCCTAACCTCTTAGTCGCTTATGTTCCCAAGGGTGTTGAGATTGCTGAAAAAGCCTTTGTTGGACATCACGTTGATTTTGAGATTATCTATCTTGACGAAACTGGCATTCAGGACGTTATCGCCGATAGATAAGAATACACCTTATATAGAACAACGCCCCGAGGATATCACATCTTCGGGGCGTTTTGGAAGGACCCAGCTGACCCCTCCTCAGCCCTCGGACCCTCCCCCCTTACGGACCCCTCCCCAACCCTCCCACAGGGGGAGGGAGTGTTTACAACCGACTTGCCCCCACATCAGCAGGACATTATACTCCCTCCCATACAGGGGAGGGATGGGGAGGGGTCCTCCGTTTCCTTTTTCCTCACTCCGTCTTGATGCTTTCCACCGGATTGCGGCGTGCCACAGAGAGGGTGTGCCAGCAGATGGAGAGGAAGGCTATGAACAGGGTAACGAGCACGGAGACGAGGAGCAGCCACCAGGGGAAGCCGATACGGTTGGGGAAGAGTTCCAGATACATTTGCGAACCCTTGATGGCCAGGGGTGCGGACAATATGGCAGCCAGAAGACAAAGCAGTAGGAAGGGACGCGCCAGTTGCCATGAGGCACCCGCCACCGTGGCACCCATCACCTTGCGGAGGGCTATCTGCTTGCTTTGCTGCTCGGTGTAACTGATGGACATGGCAAAGAGGCCAAGGGCGGAAATCAGCACGGACACGAACATGAAGCACAGAACCATCAGGAGCAGGTTCTCCAGTTCCTCCATGGGTTCGGCAAGGATATCGTCCACGGTGCGGATGTAGAAGTCCTTTTCTACTCCGCATGCCTCCTTAGCTACGGAACGGCATGTTTCCTGCATCAGTTTGATACTTTCCTCCACGTCCTTCATGCCTTCTTCGGATAGTTCCACCATCATGCGTGCGGAACGGGAGGGATTCATCATTACGGCAATGATATTGTGTCCGTCGGCCATGGAGTTGCCAACGACGGGATTAAACGAACGATAGTCCTTGATGACACCACAAACGGGATAACTGGCCGTGCCCGATACCTGACCGCCCACAAGGGGATTGTGGGCACTTACGCCATACCTGTCGCGCGTGTCCTCCGTAACGTAATGCTTGCCGTCTTCGGGGGCACTGTACTGCTCCACTATCTCGAAACCGAGCATGCTCATGCAGGTTGTATCCATTGCGGAATAGAAGGTCCACGAAGACACAGGTTCATCACCACTACCCTTTTCCTGCACTCCGTTTGTCTGGCATTGCCATGGCATGTTCATTGCCCACCCTATGCGCTTTACATGTGGCATGGCCAACAGGCGGTCGCGGATGGGAGTCAGTTGTTCTACATTGAAAGAATACGTATAACACTCTATCTCCGCCAGCCCTTCCGTACGATAACCCATGGGCAGGGTGGCAAGGTGGTGCATCTGTGCAAGCATAACGAGGCCTATGGCTACGAGAGTGGTGCTGATGAGGTTCTGCACCACGATGAACACACGGCTCAGGCGCATCTTGCCCTGGAAACGGAACGAACCCTTCACCACATCGATGGGCTTGAAGCGAGCCACTATCACCGCTGGTATCAAACCTGCCACCAACGACACCACCAGAAGCAGGGCTACGGCGGCCAGAATGGAGAAGAAGTCGTCAAAGAGGGGTATTTCCAAATCCATCAACTCCTCAAACCACGGGCGCATAATCAATGCCACCATGCATCCGAACACAAAGCATCCTGCCGTAAACACCAGCGATTCCAGCAGGTTGCGCCCCACGGCCTCTGCCATGCTATCGCCCAAAAGGCGGCGTGTGGCTATTTCCTTGGCACGCTTGCCAATGAGGGCCGTGGTGAGGTTGACGTAGTTGAACACGGCAGACACAAGGAGCACCAATGCCACACACACCAGTATCCACACCATTGTGACATCGCTATGCCGGAAGCCTGAGTTGGTGGCAATGTTGGAGAAATAGAATTCGTTCAAAGGGATAAGCGACACTCCGCCCAGGAAACTTCCATCCTTGGGTTCGCGTGTCCAGAACATGTTCCAAACCTCCATATACTTATCCAGCAAGGCTTCCTTTACCTCCTCCACGGATGCACCCTCGTTCAGGGTGACGAAGGTAACGATGGAACCGAAGTTGTCCAGCCATGCACGGCTTTGCTCCTCCACGAGCATGGAATAGAATATCTCCGAACGGGTGAAGATGTCATCCTCGTCAAAGGTTTCCATCACACCAACGATGGTCAGCGGTTCCTCCTGCCCCAACAGGGTTATGGTCTTGCCTATGGCGTCCCCGTCGGGGAAGGCCCTTTTGGCAAACTCCTCGCTTACGAGGATGTCCGTGGGCGATGCCAGCACCTTCTTGCGGTCGCATCCGCGCAGTTCATAGTCGAAATACTGGAAGAAAGTGGTGTCCAGGGCCATGGCATTGGTGGAGAAACTGTTATCTCCCACCTTCACGTCCCACGGACGTATGCCGCCCACACGTGTGTAGCCCTTTATCTGCGGTATCTTGGGGCATATTTCGGGACCCGTGCCCACCGTCAGGCCTGCCAAACTGTGCGAGCCCATCACATAGAGCTTGTCCGCCATGGCTTGCGTCTTTCCCACCATATGCTCTTTACGTGCATGCGAGGCAAGCAGAATGACAAAGCCCAGAGCCACGGCAAGGCCGAATACCTGTATGGCGGTGTATAGTTTGTTGCGCTTTAGAAAAACGAAATATGATTTCATGCTTAATCAACTTTTAATATCAGTATACTCTCCTTCCCTCCAGGGAAGGCCGGGATGGGTCCACCCTATAGCAACCCGTTCATATTCTCCACCACCTGACCGTCGAAGAGGTTGATGACACGGTGGGCATGTGTGGCGTCCTTCTGCGAGTGGGTCACCATCACTATGGTAGTGCCCTCGGCGTTCAGTTGGGATAGCAGTTCCATAATCTCCTGTCCGTGCTTGGAGTCGAGGTTGCCCGTAGGCTCGTCGGCCAGGATGAGGCGTGGTTTGCCCACCACGGCACGTGCTATGGCCACACGTTGCTGCTGACCGCCCGAGAGCTGCTGGGGATAGTGCTTGGCACGATGGCTCATGTTCACACGGCGCAGGATATCCAGCACCCTCTGCTTGCGCTCGCTCTTGGACACATCGAGGTATTTGAGCTGGAGTTCCACATTCTCCTCCACGGTGAGTTCGTCTATGAGGTTGAAACTCTGAAATACGAAACCTATGCGTCCCTTGCGCAGACGTGTGCGCTCGCGTTCCTTCATATTTGCCACCTCCTCGCCATCGAGCATGTATGTGCCGCCATCGGGATTGTCCAGCAGGCCAAGGATGTTCAGCAGAGTTGACTTGCCGCATCCGCTTGGGCCCATGATGGCAACAAACTCGCCTTCCTTCACTTCCATGCTCACCCCATTCAGTGCCATGGTCTCCACCTCCTCGGTACGGAAGGCCTTTGTGATATTCTCTATTCTTATCATGCGATTGTTTTTTGATTAATAATGTTTATGTAAGGTATACCATTGCGCTTTCTGCCGACAAAGATATGGCAAACTTCCCATTGCCTCCAAGAGAAAAGCAAGGCACGGAAGCAGATTGTATGAAAATCATACAGCGTCTTGTATGAAAATCATACACAAATTACTTACCTTTGTCACGGAAACAACTATTAGACAAGTGTGATGATGAAGAACTACGGAACCATACTGGTGGTGGATGATAATCCCGCCATACTCACCGCGGCCAGGATATGCCTGGGAGGCGTGTTCGAGAAGGTGATAACGCTGACCTCGCCCGAGGGCATCCTTGCCACCATGAATCAGGAGAGTGTGGACGTGGTGTTGCTGGACATGAACTTCACCCTGGGGGTAAACTCGGGGCAGGACGGATTGCTATGGCTCCGTAGCATACACAGACGACATCCCGATGTGCCCGTGGTGCTGATAACGGCTTATGCCGACATAAAACTGGCGGTGAGGGGGTTGAAGGACGGGGCGGCAGACTTTGTGACCAAGCCCTGGGACAACGAGGAACTGGTGCGCACGCTGAAGGATGCCATAGACAAGAGCAAGGAGATAGTGCCTCTGGAACAGGTGGAAGCCGAGCATGTGCGCCGTGTGGTGGAGAAATGCCATGGCAACATCAGCAAGGCTGCCGAAATTCTGGGCATCACACGTCAAACCCTTTATGCCAAGATGAAGAGATGACAGAGATGGAAATATACATTGCGTCAGCCTCGCTGGCGGTGATATGCCTGGTGTACCTGGGCATAAGGTTCTACCGCCACCAAAGCCTGCTACGCGACCGTGCACACCTGATGCGCGAGGCGGTGAGAAACCGCGACTTCACCTTCCGCCTGCCCTTAAGGGGCCTTTTCTTCGGCGAACGTGCTATGCAGGAGGCGCTAAACGACCTGAGCAAGGACATAAACGCACTGACGGCACAGAAGGAGATAGAGTCGTGGCAGAAACTGACCCGAGTGCTGACGCACGAGATAATGAATGCCGCCACACCCATAAGCAGCATCAGTCAGGCATACCTGGCAGACCCCAACATAAAGGGCACTCCATACGAAGAGGGCATACTGGCCATACAGAAGACCAGCGAAAGCCTGTCCAACTTCGTGCGCAACTTCCGAACCATCACCCTGGTACAGGAACCGGAGATGAGGGAGGTGAACCTGACGGACCTGCTCCGCTCGCTTAAATCCCTCTACCCCGACCTCGCATGGCACACGGACATTGCCCCCGACACATGCATACGTGCCGACGAGAGCATGATGATGCAGGTGCTTACCAACCTGACCAAGAACGCCGTGGAGGCAGGTGCTACCGCCATGGACATCAGGTGGAACAAGGCTCTGTACGTTAGCAACAACGGCGCCCCCATTCCGGCAGAGGTGCGCAGGGAGATGTTCATTCCCTTCTTCACCACCAAAAGGAACGGTTCGGGCATAGGCCTGTCCCTGTCCCGACAGATGATAGTGATGCAGGGCATGAAACTCACCATGGCAGAGCGCCCCATGCCATCGTACCACACCACCTTCGTTATAGCGCCCTAAGACATGAGCAAGGACATGGACATAAGGCATAGGGTGCTTGATTCCACGGACATCACCCCATTCCAAAGGCGTGTGTATCTGGAACTCCTGAACGTGCCACGTGGAGAAACCATTTCCTACGGCGAACTGGCTCGGCGCATAGGATGCCGTAGCGCTCAAGCCGTAGGGCAGGCACTCAGGCGCAACCCCTTTGCACCCGAAGTGCCTTGCCACAGAGTTGTAGCCTCGGACGGTTCCCTTGGCGGATTCCATGGAGAACGACAAGGGGTAATGATTGATCGCAAACGCCAATTACTGGAGAAGGAAGCAAAGAGATAGGGGCAAAGGCCTCACGTTGCGAAGGGCATCGCCTCACGTTTCGAATGACATCGCCTCACGATACAACTGCCCTCGTCTCACGTTGCTTTTCCAATAAGCAAAATAAGAGCATCATTTGTCCTCGGGACGTCAAGCCTTGGTCCTCGGGACGTCAAGCCTCGGTTATCGGGACGTCAAGCCTTTGTCCTCGGGACGACAGACATCGGTCCTCGGGACGACCTAATTGACCCCAAATAACTGGCCAAAAGAAACCCTCCAGTCTTTTGTGCAAGACGGAGGGCTTCGCGGACCTAACCAAATCTACCTTTCTGTATGTTTACCTAAAGGATGGTACAGAAACCTAAAAACTAAACAATCTATAATCTAACCAAAACTATTCTATCTCTTTCTGCGGAGCGGCTGTACATCGTCGCCTGTCTTGATGATAGCATCAGCGGCAGGGGTGATGAGGGTAATTACCGTTCCTCGGCCCGAAGCAGAGAGCATGTCCATGCACCTGGTGCTGATGTAGAGGATGCCGTCCTTTACCTCAAAGTCCAGCAGAGTGGAGTCGTACACGGCCGTGCCGTTTATCATCACTCCGTAGTCCTCGCCCTGGACAACCCTGACGCGGGCAGGTACGTTCACGTTCACCTCGCTGAATGGAGCGATCTTACCAGGAACCTCTGTTGCATATTCCACACTCTTATTACTTGCATTTACGGCAACGGCCATCATCATGGCGGCTACCAAAGTCATAATCTTTTTCATCTTTCAATCTTTTTACCTTAATATTGTGTTTTCATTTCTTCTGTGTCGGCCTCTGCCGGCACCTTTCCTTATATCCGTGCCGTGTGTTGGGCGGCACCTGTGTTATCCTTACTTAATGTGTGTCTTTTCTGTGTTTTCAGGTCAGGTCTTTCACCTTTTCTGTTGCAAAGGTAATGCCATTTCGGGGGAAAACCCATGGGTAAATCTCTAAACCGAGTAGGAATTTCCCCTTTAATTGACCAAAATCAATACCAGGTGACACATTGGCACACGCACCGAGGCATTTTGTCAGCAATCTGGATATGTACAATTTGTCAGTTCCGTATCCTCAGACGCCCCCTGCCCATTCTCCTATATATAATATATAAGGTATAAGACAACCCATTGCGACGTGTCTGCAAGAAATATTAAAGTTTTTCATAAAATTATCCCGATAATGTTTGGTCAGTATCACAAAAAGCAGTACCTTTGCACTCGCAAATCAGGAACAAGTCTTAGAGAAGGCAACAAAACAAGACTGATAGCAACGGGCGATTAGCGCAGCTGGTTCAGAGCATCTGCCTTACAAGCAGAGGGTCGGCGGTTCGAATCCGTCATCGCCCACAAAACAAGAGGATGGCTCCTTAGCTCAACTGAATAGAGCATTTGACTACGGATCAAAAGGTTGCAGGTTTGAATCCTGCAGGAGTCACAAATCAAAGCACACTGGGTAGGTAGGTAAGTGGTTAAAACGGGCAGACTGTAAATCTGTTGGCTTGCGCCTTCGGCGGTTCGAATCCGTCCCTGCCCACTTCACACAAACCAAGGTGTGAAAGAAAAAAGAATGCGGAAATAGCTCAGTTGGTAGAGCACAACCTTGCCAAGGTTGGGGTCGCGAGTTCGAGCCTCGTTTTCCGCTCAAAAAAGACAAAGCCAACATTGGTGCGGTAGTTCAGTTGGTTAGAATACTAGCCTGTCACGCTAGGGGTCGCGGGTTCGAGCCCCGTCCGCACCGCCAAAACAAAACAAAAGAGCGAGAACCTGACGGGGTTCTCTTCTTTATGAAAGGAACGGTCAACCGACAAACGAGCCTCATCACCTGACCCTCTTCACTTTCAACAACGGGCGATTAGCGCAGCTGGTTCAGAGCATCTGCCTTACAAGCAGAGGGTCGGCGGTTCGAATCCGTCATCGCCCACAGAATCAAGAGGATGGCTCCTTAGCTCAACTGAATAGAGCATTTGACTACGGATCAAAAGGTTGCAGGTTTGAATCCTGCAGGAGTCACACAGAGAAGAACGGACATTCAGTGTGAATGCCCGTTTATTTTTGTTTATTTTATGTCTTTCTGCCCTCTGTAATACCTGTGGATTGTAATATGAACATGGCAAACCTCCAGTCTTCTTGAATTATTCCAGCTTTATGGGACTGTGCAATATCATATTCTTTTAATTTTGTTAGCAGAAAAAGTAAATTATAACCCCAAATAACAACGACTATGAAGAAGATGCTTTTTCTAATGGCAGCATTGCTTCTGGTGGATGTGGCCTCCATGGCACAACCCAAGGAAGGTCTGTACAAACAGACCAAGTTTCAAACTCTGGAAGGAAAGGAAATGACTAATCCTCAGGACATGTATCTGCTCCTGAAGGATGGAAAGACATACGAGATACAGACATACGAAGTGGAGGGGATTGAGAGGGTTTACGTTGTAGAAAAGGATATGAAGGCATTGAAGGTTACCGATGACGGGTTGTCTTATACATGGACTTATGATCCAAGTGGTTATCCTGGCGGACAGAATGCAATAAAGGTAATAAATGTTTATAAACCAGCTAAGGGAATAACATCCGAAAGCATGAAAACCTTTTTGACCATGATGAATAAGGTGGGAAAGAAGGGGATAAAAAAGAACAAATTGCTTGGCGTATGGCATGCACCCGAGATGACCTCAACATTATATTATAAGTTCTATGACAAGGATGTCCGCATGACATTACACATAGCAAACGTGGGCACTACCCAATCTATGGTGTTTACAATGGAGGATGTGGTGTATTCTCCCGATGGCAATACCAAGGAGGGAGGTAATCCTTGCACGATTACTTGGCTGAATAGCAACAGGCACGATTTGTCATACGAATACAATGGACATATCAATACAGAAAAATGGGAGCGTACCCCCATGCCGGATTATGTTATCGGCATATTCAAGTAAAGCATGAGGATTTAGTTAGAAGCCAATAATTAACAACGGAGGAAACTGGATTGAAACAGCTTCCTCCGTTTGATATAATATGTTCTGTCCGTTGCATCTGCCCTTTTACGAATGGAAAACGGAATTCAGCCCGAAAGAGTTTTTTCGGGTTTCTGCAGGATTATAAAAGATGTGTGGATGAACCTAATTCAAGAATGAGCGGTAGACGGGGTTCGAACCCGCGACCCTGGGCTTGGGAAGCCCATGCTCTACCAACTGAGCTACTACCGCATGTATTCTTCTGCAAAGGTAGGCATTTATTGTCGATTTTGCAAGATTTAAGTCTATTTTAGTGTTTTTTTACAATAAATACTATGTCTCATATGTGTAAAATCCATATCTTTGCACTGTAATCATTACAAATAAAGACAGGAAGAACATGACGCTAATACAGGAAAGGGAAGAGTTGATAGCTTGCGGGATATTTCCATCTCGTCCAAGGGTTGCAATACTGAATTACCTGCACAACCATCATACACATCCAACAGCAGATGAGATTTTCAGAAGTTTACGCGAGAAAGTTCCCACCTTGTCCTTGACAACTGTGTATAATACATTGCGCCTGTTTGCTGATAAGGGAGTGTGCTTGTCACTGACGATCAATGAAAAACAGGTGTGTTACGACGTTAACACTATGCCCCATGGTCATTTTCTGTGCTCTCGATGTGGAAAGGTGTATGATATTCCATGCGAGAATGAGTTTGCAAGGCCAGGCATGTCATCAATCTCAGGACATCGTATATCAGAGGTGCATTATTACTACAAAGGAATATGTGCCGAATGTCTTGAAATAGAAGAAAAAACTAATGCGAATAAAAGTGGCTCAAGGGCCTAAGATTAAGGAAATAAAGTTAAATAACTAAAAAGTATAGAATTATGAGCAAGAAATTTGTTTGTACCGTTTGTGGTTATATTCACGAAGGCGACGAGGCACCTGCAAAGTGCCCCCAGTGTGGTGTTCCTGCCACTAAGTTCAACGAGATGGCTGCTGAGCAGGCCTATGTGACAGAGCATGTTATCGGTGTGGCTCAGGGTTGCCCCGAGGAGATTATGGAAGGCCTGAAGGCACACTTCGCAGGCGAGTGCACAGAGGTAGGTATGTATCTGGCTATGAGCCGTCAGGCAGATCGTGAGGGTTATCCTGAAATTGCCGAGGCATTCAAGCGTTATGCCTTTGAGGAGGCTGACCATGCCAGCCGTTTTGCCGAGCTGATAGGTGATGTTGTATGGGACACCAAGACAAACCTGCAGAAGCGTGCCGAGGCAGAGTGTGGCGCATGTGCAGGCAAGATGGATATTGCCAAGGCAGCCAAGGCGGCTAATCTGGATGCAATTCACGATACCGTGCATGAGATGGCAAAGGATGAGGCCCGACATGGACGTGGTTTTGAAGGCTTGTTGAAGCGTTACTTCTCAAAGTAATCAGACCTAAGTTGTTATTCCATATAATATTGGTCACGAGTACGGATTCGTGACCAATATTTTTTATGTCTTATGAGACCTGCCTTCAGGGTGCAGACAGGGATTCTTCTGTATATTTGGCATTCAGCTACATCTCTTCCTCCAGCATGTTCATCATGCGGAGCATCTCGTCGCGAAGCTGTGCGGCCAATGTGAAGTCCAACTTCTTGGCCGCTTCCTGCATGCGTTTGCGTGTAGTATCGATGGCTTTCTTGAGTTGCTGGGGCGTCATGGCATCAATGATGGGGTCTGCCACCTTCATGCTTGGGGCCTCCACCTCCACATAGGCACGCTTGTCGCCAATCTCCTTCTGGATTTCCAGCAGGTTGGTCATGGTGCGCGCCTTCTGTATCTGTGTGGGTGTGATGCCATGCTCCATGTTGTAGCGCATCTGCTTCTCGCGTCGGCGTTCGGTCTCTTCGATGGTCTTCTGCATGGAACCCGTCATATTGTCGGCATAGAAGATGGCAAGGCCATTGAGGTTTCTCGCGGCACGACCAATTGTCTGTGTGAGGCTTCTGTAGCTGCGCAGGAATCCCTCCTTGTCGGCATCCAGTATGGCCACGAGCGACACTTCGGGCAGGTCCAGACCCTCGCGAAGAAGATTGACACCCACTAGCACGTCGTACACGCCGCTTCGCAAGGCATCCATGATGCGTATGCGCTCCAGTGTGTCCACATCGGAGTGTATGTAGGTGGTCTTAATACCATGCCTCAGGAGGTACTCCGATAGTTCCTCTGCCATGCGCTTGGCTATGGTGGTGACGAGCACACGCTCGTTGCGCTCCACCCTCTGCTGTATCTCCTCCATGAGGTCGTCTATCTGGTTCTTGGACGGACGCACCTCTATCCTTGGGTCGAGCAGGCCTGTGGGTCGTATAAGTTGCTCTACCACAACGCCCTCGCTCTTCTCCAGCTCGTAGTCGGCAGGTGTGGCAGATACGTATATGGTCTGTGGGGTGAGTTCCTCAAACTCGTTGAACTGAAGCGGACGGTTGTCCTTGGCGGCAGGCAGGCGGAATCCGTATTCCACCAGGTTCTTCTTTCGTGCCTGGTCACCGCCGTACATGGCACCTATCTGAGGTATGGACTCATGGCTCTCATCTACCACAAGCAGGAAGTCATCGGGGAAGAAGTCAAGCAAGCAATAGGGGCGCTGGCCAGGCTGGCGGCCATCAAAATATCTTGAATAGTTCTCTATACCCGAGCAGTGTCCCAGTTCGCGAATCATCTCTATGTCGTAGCGCACACGCTCCTCCAGGCGCTTGGCCTCGTAGGTCTTGCCTATTTCTGTGAAATACTGCACCTGTGCCTCCAGGTCTTCCTCTATCTGGCGGATGGCCGCCTCCTGCGTGTCCTTGCTGGTCATGAACAGGTTGGCAGGGTAGATGCGGTAGTCCTGAAACGAAGTGTGTGCCTGCATGCTCTGAGGGTCCAGTTCCTGTATGGACTCTATCTCGTCGTCCCAGTAGGTAACCCTCAGCACCGTGTCGGCATAGGCCAGCCATATGTCCACCGTATCGCCTATGGCACGCACATCGCCACGGTTGGGCGTGACGTCGTTGCGCACGTAAAGCGCCGCTATGAGTTTGCGCAGGAGGTTGTTGCGGTCGAGGCGCTGCCCCACGCGGATGTCTATGCTGTTCTCGCTCAGGGTGAGCGGGTTGCCCATACCGTAGATGCACGATACGGACCCCACCACGATGACATCCTTCCTGCCAGAGAGCAGGGCAGAGGTGGCGGCCAGTCGCAACTTGTCTATCTCGGCATTGATGGCCAGGTCCTTCTCTATGTAGGTGTCCGTGCTGGGGATGTATGCCTCGGGCTGGTAGTAGTCGTAGTAGGAGACATAATACTCCACGGCATTCTTGGGGAAGAACTGCTTCATCTCGCCATAGAGCTGTGCGGCAAGCGTCTTGTTGTGCGAAAGTATGAGGGTGGGTTTGCCTATGTTGGCGATGACGTTGGCAATGGTGAATGTCTTGCCGCTGCCCGTTACGCCAAGCAGCACCTGGGCAGGTGTTCCGCTCAGTACTCCGTCGGTCAGCTGGCGTATTGCCTCGGGCTGGTCGCCGGTGGGGTGGAATTTGGATGTCAGTTCAAAGTTCATCTTACAAAGTTAATCATTTCTTGTATTTCGGGCAATAGGAAGCTCTCTTTTATTGTTTATTTGAGGAATAAAAGCGATGAAGAAGGTTAATTTATTTGAAGATAGAGTGCGGGCTTCGTTTATTTTTTGTATCTTTGCACGCTGAAAGTCGCGCGTATTGCGTGTGTTATGTGTATTCCAGATGAAAAGAACCCCATTACTGATAGTTATACTGGCCACGTTGCTGGTTTCCTGCTCAAAATGGACAGCCTTGCAGAATACTCAGGATTTTGAGTATAAGTACGAGGCGGCTAAATCCTATTATGCAGAAGGCAAATATGGTCAGGCCAGTGTCTATCTTGCAGAGGTGTTGGCTATAATGAAGGGAACGGCTAATGCAGAGGAAAGTCTGTATTTGGCTGGCATGAGTAATTTCAGGAACAAGGATTACGAATCTGCTTCAATGTATTTCCGCAAATACTATCAGGTGTATCCCAAAGGCTTGTATGTCGAGTATGCAAGATATTATTGTGGCTTGTCCCTTTACAATATGACACCCGATCCACGTCTGGACCAGCAGAGTACCTATGAAGCCATCAAGGAGTTTCAGGAATTTCTGGATTTGTATCCTTACACTTCCATCAAGGATGAAACGCACGATATGATATACAAGCTTCAGGACAAACTTGTGGAAAAGGAATATCTCAGTGCAAAGTTGTATTACGACCTTGGAGCCTATGCAATGAATTGTGCCTATGGCGGCAGCAATTACGAGGCCTGTGTAGTGACGGCACAGAATGCATTGCGCGACTTCCCCTTTGCCAGTGCCGACCGCCGCGAGGAACTTTCCATCATGATACTGCGTTCAAGATACAACTTGGCAGAACAAAGTGTTGAAAGTAAAAGAATATCACGTTACCGTGATTGTATTGACGAATATTACTCTTTCGTTAATGATTTCCCCGAGAGCAAGTATATCAAGGAGGCAGAGAAGATAATGCAGAAGAGTACTGATTTTGTCAAGAAGCATGCCTCTCAAGAGGAGGAGTTGTTTTACTGAGAATTTGATATAGCTAAAGAAATAAAGAAACAATACAATAATGGATTACAAGAAGACTAAGGCGCCCACCAATACGGTGACACGCGACATCATGAACCTCTGTGAAGAAACCGGCAACATCTACGAGAGCGTAGCCATCATTGGCAAGCGTGCCAATCAGATTTCTGCCGACATCAAGCAGGAACTGAACCAGAAGCTCCAAGAGTTTGCCACAACTACAGACACTCTGGAGGAGGTTTTCGAGAACCGCGAGCAGATTGAAATCAGTCGTTACTACGAGAGATTGCCCAAGGCTACTCTCATGGCCATAGAGGAGTTTGAAGAGGGTAGAGTTCACTACCGCAAGCTTCATCAGGACTTGGCTCAGGATAGCGAGTTGTAATCTTGATGTAATTGAAAGTAGGCCATTATGATTCAGAGAATACAAACGTTATACCTGCTCGTTTGTTTCGTATTGACAGCGGTATGCATGTATTTCGAGTTCACCGCCGATAACCACCCTTGGGCGCTGACTGCCATTATGGGACTGACCGGTGTGTTGGAGTTCATGGCTATTTTCTTGTATCGTCGTCGTGCCCTGCAAATGCGTGTATGCACGTTTTGCATTATCCTTCTGGTCGGATGGTACATGGCAATGGTGGTCTTTGCCTATATTCAGGGTGAAGGTCTGGTTGGCGAATACCGTCCTCAGGTGTGGGCAGCAATACCTGCCATAAATGCCATCCTGCTATATTTGGCATTCCGTGGCATTCTGCACGACGAGATACTGGTTAGAAGTCTGGACAGGCTCAGATAAGGGAATCCCTTTCCGAAGAGACATTTACAAAAGGGGGCAGGCAATCATCCGGGTGTGGTGATTGCCTGCCTTCCTTATTCTATATCTGTGGTGTTACTTTATGCTTTTGTCCTTGGTCTTCTTAACATCCCATAAATAGGAAAGCTTGACGATGATGCTGGCATTTGCCGAGCGACCGAAGGGGTCTTTCTTGCCGTTGTTGAAAACGTCCGAGAGACCGAAGAAGTAGCGTCCGTCCAAGGTGAAGTGTCCAACCTTGGGATGGCTGAACTCCACTCCTAAACCACCGACGATACCGTATTCGAATTTCTTTTCTACCCCCAGGTTGTATTGTCTCCAGGCACCTTCGGGCGACGCAGGTACATTGATGTATGGACCTTCCGTGTCATAAGGATTTTGTACATCCACCCATTCTCCAGTGCGCGTATCGCTCTCTCCGATGCAGAAACCAAATTGCGGTCCAAGTATCAGGTAGCCCATGAATCCCTTTCTTTCCCGGCCGAACCCCAGGCGTGCCATGAATGGAACATGTATGTAATCCATTGTGCGCTTATAGGCATAATTCCCGTTTTCCGGATTCTCGTCCCAACCCTGACGTGAGTAGTTCACTTCGGCTTGCAGGGCGCAAACCATGGAGAAATACTTCTCGCAGGTATAACGCACGGTAAGACCCATTTCCTGGCCCATAAGCATGTTCTGCTGGATCTTGGGATTAAAGGTTACTGTGTTCATCAACAAGCCGCCGTTCACGCCTATTGCCAGGTCGGAGCGGTATTTGCCTACCTGTGCAGATGCAGCCAGAGGCACAAGGCATAGGAGCAATATATGTAGTATGCTGTTCTTCATGTGTGCAAAATTACGAATAAGTGAGCGAAAAAGCATACGATTTTTGATTTTTCCGAACGTTAGTACCTTCGAGGCGCAGCCTCAATGTTACGATTAAGTGAGCGAAATTCCAAAGAAACGATTAAGCGAGTGCAGAAAAAGTTTACTTCTTATGCCGAGTGTGAGTTTCTAAGACCGAAGGTCAACGAGAGTAAAGATAAGAGTGATTGTTTTGCACGCAAAGAACGCAAATAGCGCAGAGTCTTTATTCCCTTTCGTGTTTAACGCTGGCGCTGGAGGGGTCGCAAACTTCGTTACGACAAGAGAGCGCAGAGAGGTGAGCGTTTAACGTTGAACGAAAAAGTCCTCGCCCTCGCCCTCGTCCCCGTCCCCGTATTTTCCCGCAAATCTCACGAATTTACTCAACCCGTGGATGAGAATTTGTCGTCGTTTGCTTTGCTGTTTGGCTAATTTGTGCTACCTTTGCGTCAATTCCAAACCGCAGCGGTGGTGTAGGAAGGACTTTATCGTAAAGGTGTTATTGAAATTATCTTCTATACTCAAACTTCGCAACTTTGATTATGACACGAAGATGATGGCAGTAGCACCACATCATTTGATATATATACTTACCCTAACAGGCAGGGATATTGTCATATTGGTGTGGGCTATTGTTTTATCCGTGTCATTGGTAGTGCGAAGACCAGAGTGTAGGATAAAGCAGATATAGTTCCCACACCTTATTTATTATTATATAGATGCTGAACGGAGGGAGCAGGGAGGCGCAAAAACAAATAGAGATGAAAAAACCTTTACTCCAATCCCTTGCACGAGTCTGCCTTATGGCTGTGCTCCTGCTTTCCTGCTTTCTTGGCGCCAGGGCAGAGGAGGGCGTTATCCTGAGTCTGAAGAATGGCACAGAGGTAGCCTTTGCCTTCTCCTCCAAGCCACGTCTTGCCATGGGCGAGGAACTGGCAATCACCGCCCCCGACGGCACTAACGTTGTTTACGCCTATGCCGATGTCAAGAATGTCCGCTTCGGCGAGTTTTCCGGTACAGGCATAGACTCTGCCCCAGGCGCAGAGAATACGCCCGACGTCACTTTCCGCATCAGCGGCGGTCAGTTGCATGTCTTCGGCCTGCCTCAGGGCGAGAGCGTCAGCGTCTACGACCTTGCCGGACGCCGTGTGGCAATGCAGAAGCAGACCGCCGATGGCAGCACCCTCAGTGTTCCACTGACCGCCACAGGCGTCCTTGTGGTACGCACCAGTACAGGCATAAGTTACAGAGTGGCAATCCCATAACACAACACAATAACCCGATAAAACAATACAACGATGAAAAAGATATTTACCCTTATTGCTTTTCTTGCCGTGAGTCTATGCTCTATGGCACAATCACAGTACTTTTACGAGTGGAAGGATGGAAAGTATGTCCAGCGCTCCTTGTCCGAGGTGGACTCCATCACATTCTCACTTCCCGAGTCTGCTGAAAAGGCGTATAAATATGTCGACCTCGGTCTTCCCAGCGGAACCTTGTGGGCAGACCGCAACGTCGGTGCCGACTCTCCCGAGGACTACGGTGATTATTTTGCCTGGGGCGAGACCACTACAAAGAGCTATTACGATTGGAGTAACTACAAATGGTGTCAAGGCAGTTGGACAACCATTACCAAGTACTGCACCGATAGTGATTACGGTAACGTGGACAACAAAACCGTCCTTGACCTTGAGGACGATGTCGCCTACGTCAATATGGGCAGGGAGTGGCGTATGCCAACCCCTGATGAACAACGTGAATTAATAAACAAGTGCACATGGACATGGGCCACCCAAAACGGCACAAAGGGTTACAAGGTAACCGGTCCTAGCGGCAATTCCATCTTCCTTCCCATGTCCGGCTGGCGCCACGATAGTAGCCTCAGCTACGCGGGCGTCATCGGCCACTACTGGTCGTCTTCGCTCATCAATGGCAATCCGGGCAACGCGTGGCACCTGAACTTCGCCTGGGGCACTCACAACATGCTCAACAGCAGCCGCGCCGAGGTCGCTCACCCAGTGCGTGCTGTGGCGCGTTGAGAATTTGTGCATCCAAGTACCAAGAACAAAGAACAATAACAATATTCAGTAGTAACTAAAGTCTGTGATTGTTGAAACTCCATGGGAGCGAGTATGTGTCAAAATAGGCACATTCTCGCTCCTATTGGTTTCGTTTTATCAATCTCACATCGTACCCTCGTTTGGGATTTTTCTAAACTACACTATCCAAAGGCAATAGGAACGATAAGTATAAGCCGAAAGAACGCCTTCTAAAAATTGTACCCAATATTGCGTACAATTGTACCAAACGTTTAGGAGTAATGTACTCAACATTGTGTATAATTGTCCCCAACGTTGAGTACAATTTTATGAAAACGTTTTTCAACTGTTTGTTTCACGGTCTTAATGCTTTTGGTAACTGTTGTTGTCATCTTTATCCCACAACCATGGAGAAATTGGTGCTACGTATGGCATTTTCAACATTTCAGGGTGGTTTATTGAATGGAAAGGCGAAAAACATCCACCCCCTCCGCTTCGCTCGTCCCACCTGTCTCAGGGGGACAATCGGCTGGCGCGGTGATATTCAGTAGTAACTGACTCTCCCCCTGAGACAGGGTGGAGTACCCCGCAGGGGGGAGGGGGTGGATAAACTCTCTGCGCACTCTTGTCGTAACGAAGTTTGCGACCCCTTCAGCGCCAGCGTTAAACACGAAAGTGAATAAAAACTTTGCGCTCTTTGCGTTCTTTGCGTGAAAAACAATCGTCCTTATCTTTATCTCACGCAAAGGTCGCAAAGGTCGTAGAATTCCATTCCAAACTACGCTGCCGCTGGAGTAGTCGCTCGCTACGTGCGACAGAGGACGCAAAGAGACAAAGTAAACGGAAAGGTGAAATTTCAACTTCATCTTCTACCTTTCTGCTTTCATCTTTCTCCTTTCTCCTTTCTCCTTTCTCCTTTCTCCTTTAACTTTAATCCCCCCCTCCGTCGCTACGCTCCTCGTCCCACCTGTCTCAGGGGGACAATCGGCTGGCGCGGTGATATTCTGTAGTAACTGACTCTCCCCCTGAGACAGGGCGAATAAGTCCTTTAGAAAAATGACTCAATGTCATTTTGTGCCTTATGAGGGTTAAACTCCCCAGTTTAACGTCGGGCTCGGAGAGAGTACCCCGCAGGGGGGGATAAAACCGAGAACGGAAAACACCCTCCCCATACAGGCAACTTTCCTTGGAACAAATCACTTTCCAATTGGAAATGTTGCTTTTTTCATTTCATTACGTTATCTTTGCATGGAATTATAGGTAAAAATACACCTTATATAATATTACACATGCGATATATATCCCTTTTGATCCTGATGTTTGTGTCCATGATGGGCTTGGCGCAGACGATGCCTTCGCTCAAGCCCGAGGTGACGTACACCAATCCCGAGGGCGAGATGCTGACGGGCAGTTATCCCGACGACCTGCAACTGGCGGATATACAGAATGCTCCGCTAAACGGACTTTTCTTTGCCAATCCTCAAGATGCTGACGGTTGGGATGTGACGTACGACTGGTTGGTGCAGGTGGATACCGTGACGGGTTCCATGGGCAACCATTTCTTTGAACTGGTGCACCGCTTTGAGGAGAATCTCGACTATGACTTCATCCACAAGGGCACGTACAAGGTGCGCCTGAAGGCCACCTTCACCAATGGCGAGATGAAGTGGGAGTATCCCTCGGAGGACATGGACTCCATAATTTTCCGTCTACAGATAAGTGGTAGCAGATTGGAATTCCCCAATACATTCACACCCAATGGCGACGGGCAGAACGACATTCTCAAGGCCAAGGAGTACCAGAGCATAGTGGAGTTTCATGCCGCCGTGTTCAACCGTTGGGGCCAGCGCCTCTATCAATGGGACGATGTGGCAGAAGGCTGGGACGGACGCGTGGGGGGCAACTATGTGCGCAACGGCGCCTACTATTTGGTAGTCAATGCCAAGGGAGCCGATGGCACCAAGTACCGATTGAAGAAAACTATAAACGTGTTCACACACAAGAACCAGGACTACGTGGCGGAGTGAGGAAAGGGGGACCCCTCCCCAGCCCTCCCACAAGGGGAGGGAGTGGTTACAACAGAGAGAAAGAACATCCGATGGTAGGGACGTAATCATAAACGTTAAACATTAAACATTAACCTCAAAACATAGATACTAAACCCTAACTTCCTAATACATTATACTCCCCTCCCTTGTGGAGGGGTAAGGGGGAGGGTCTGAGAGGGTCTGAGGAATCTTTCTTATGTCAAACAATAAAATCATAGTTGAAGGTGCCCGTGAGCACAACCTGAAGAACGTGGACGTGGAGATACCACGCGGTTCGCTCACCGTGATAACCGGTTTGAGCGGGTCGGGCAAGTCCAGCCTGGCCTTCGACACCATATATGCCGAGGGTCAGCGCCGATATATAGAGACCTTCTCGGCATACGCACGCAACTTCCTCGGAGGCATGTCGCGCCCCGATGTGGACAAGGTCAGCGGTCTTTCGCCCGTAATCAGCATTGAGCAGAAGACCACCAACCGCAATCCACGCTCCACCGTGGGCACCACCACCGAGATTTATGACTTCCTCCGTCTGCTCTATGCCCGAGTGGGCGAGGCGCATTCCTATGTGAGCGGCGAGAAGATGGTACGCTACACCGAGGAGCAGATTGTTGCCCTCATGCTGGAAAGGTATGAAGGGCGCCGTGTCTACATCCTTGCCCCCGTGGTGCAGAACCGCAAGGGACACTACCGCGAACTTCTGGAGAGCGTGCGCAAGAAGGGCTACCTCTATGCCCGCATTGACGGCGAGATGGAGGAACTTCTGCCCGACATGCAGCTGGACCGCTACAAGAACCACGACATAGAGGTGGTGGTGGACCGTCTGCGTGTTGCCGAAAAGGATGGCGACCGTCTGCGCCAGAGCGTGTCCACCGCCATGCAGCAGGGTGGGGGATTTATTATGGTTCTTGACCTGGAAACGGGCGAACTCAGGCATTATAGTCGTCGCCTCATGTGCCCCACCAGTGGCATAGCATACCGCGACCCTGCACCTCACGACTTCTCCTTCAACTCTCCCCAGGGTGCCTGCCCCCGATGCAAGGGTCTTGGCGTGGTGTCCTTGATAGACGAAGAGAAGGTCTTTCCCGACCCCAAACTTAGCGTCCGCCAAGGGGGCATAGCACCTTTGGGCAAGGCACGCCAGGCAATGATATTCTGGCAGATACAGGCCGTGCTGGAACGGTACGATGCCACACTGGACACGCCCATAGGACAATTGCCGCGCGAGGCAATGGACGAGATACTGAACGGCAGTACCGAGCGTCTTCGCATACCTGCCGCCGTGGCACGCACATCGAGCGATTACTTTACCGACTACGACGGTCTTGTAAAGTATATCCGTCAGATGCTCGACTCCGACATGAGCGCTTCGGCACAGAAATGGGCCGACCAGTTCAACCGTAGTGCACAATGCCCCGATTGCCACGGTCAGCGCCTCAGAAAGGAGTCCCTGCACTTCTTCATTGCCGGCAAGAACATTGCCCAACTGGCAGAGATGGACCTTGGCGAACTCTACGAGTGGCTCATGTCCCTGGACGAGCACCTCAACGACCACCAGCGCAAGATAGCACCCGAGATACTGAAGGAACTCTGCACACGTTTACGTTTCCTGCTGGACATAGGTTTGGAGTACCTCTCACTCTCACGCACCAGCGTTTCGCTAAGTGGCGGAGAGAGCCAGCGCATACGACTGGCCACACAGATAGGTTCGCAACTGGTGAACGTGCTCTACATTCTGGACGAACCCTCCATAGGTCTTCACCAGAAGGACAACAGCCGCCTGATAGCCTCCCTGAAGTCCTTGCGCGACATAGGCAACTCGGTCATTGTGGTGGAGCACGACCAGGAGATGATGGAGAATGCCGACTGGATTGTGGACATCGGTCCGCGTGCCGGTCGTGCTGGCGGACATGTGGTGTATCAGGGCACGTATCCCGACATGCTCAAGGCCGACACACTGACCAGCGGCTACCTGTCTGGAAAACTGAAGATAGAGGTTCCTGCCATGCGTCGCCCTGGCAATGGCAAAAGCATAACCATACATGGCGCCAAGGGAAATAACCTGAAGGACGTTACCGCCACCTTCCCCCTTGGCAAACTCATCTGTATAACGGGTGTGAGCGGTTCGGGCAAGAGCACGCTCATCAACGACACCCTGCACCCAATCCTTTCGCAACACTTCTACCGCTCGCTCACCGACCCCTTGCCATACGATTCGGTGGAGGGCCTGGAGAACGTGGACAAGGTGGTGGATGTTGACCAGACTCCCCTCGGTCGCACACCGCGTAGCAACCCTGCCACATACACCAACGTGTTCAACGACATACGCAACCTCTTCGTGGACCTTCCCGAGGCAAAGATTCGTGGCTACAAGCCCGGACGCTTCTCCTTTAATGTGAAGGGTGGAAGGTGCGAGACTTGTTCGGGCAACGGATACAAGAGCATAGAGATGAACTTCCTGCCCGATGTGATGGTGCCGTGCGAGGAATGCCGTGGCAAGCGCTACAACCGTGAGACTCTGGAGGTGCGTTTCCGTGGCAAGAGCATTGCAGACATACTGGATATGACCATCAATCAGGCCGTGGAGTTCTTTGAGAACCAACCGAATATTCTGCAGAAGATAAAGGTACTTCAGGATGTTGGCCTTGGTTATATAAAGTTGGGACAACCCAGTACAACTCTCTCTGGAGGCGAGAGCCAACGAGTGAAACTTGCCACCGAACTTGCCAAACGCGATACGGGTCGTACCCTGTACATCCTGGACGAGCCTACTACGGGTTTGCACTTCGAGGACATCCGTGTCCTACTCGGCGTGCTCAACCGTCTGGTGGACAAGGGCAATACCGTGGTCGTCGTGGAGCACAACCTGGACGTCATCAAGGCTGCCGACCATATCATAGAGATGGGGCCTCAGGGCGGACGCAACGGCGGACAGATACTCTTCTCCGGCACACCCGAGGAAATGGCAGAAGCCGGTATCGGCTACACCGCACCTTACCTTAAGGAAATGCTTGGCGAACGGAAAACGGAAAAGTGAAAACGGAAAACTCTCCTGTCTTCGACCTCTCTGGCCGTCGTGTGCAGAACATGCAGACTGGTGTTAGCATCACCGAGGGCAAGGTGGTTGTGAAGAAGTAGCGCATAGGATAATTTAGAAAAAATATAATAGGAAAACATGAAACAACTATCAGTTCTTTCCATGGCTGCTATGGCGGCCCTTTCGGCTCAGGCACAGAGCCAGCGCCCAAACATCGTCTATATCATGACGGATGACCACACGGCTCAGGCGCTTAGTGCTTATGGTAAAAGTCACATCCAGACTCCCAATCTTGACCAGATTGCCAAGGAGGGTGTCCTGTTCCGCAACAGTTTTGTGGCTAACAGTCTTTCTGGTCCCAGCCGTGCCTGCATGCTCACAGGCAAGCATAGCCACATCAATGGCTTTACCAACAACGAGCATGGTATCTTTGACGGCTCCCAGCAGACAATGCCCAAACTCCTGCAGGCATCAGGCTACCAGACAGCCCTCATCGGCAAGTGGCACTTGGTGAGCGAACCTACAGGTTTCGACCATTGGGATATCCTCATTGGTCAGGGCGAGTACTACAACCCCGTCTTCCACCATCAGGACGGAAGCAAGTCAGTGGAGCAGGGCTATTGCACCAACGTAATCACCGACAAGGCCATCAATTGGATGGAGCAGCGCGACAAGGACCGCCCCTTTATCTTGTTTGTGCACCACAAGGCATGCCACCGCAACTGGTTGCCCGAAATCAAATATCTGCGCGAGTATGAGGACCAGACCTTCGAGAAGCCTGCCAACTTCTGGGACACCTACGAGGGTCGTGTTGCCGCCCAGCAACAGGAAATGGCCATTGCCTCCAACCACGATATGGACCTTGCCTACGACACGAAGGCTTATCTGCCTGGCGACGAGACACGCTTGTCGGGTGCCTACGTAAGTTATGTGGAGCGCCTGGAGCCCGAACTGAAGAAACAGTACTGGACCTTCTACGATAGTCTTTCTTGCGACTTCAAGCGCCAGAACCTCCAGGGCAAGGACCTTGTGGAGTGGAAGTACCAGCGCTACATGCGCGACTATGCCAAGGTGACACGCACTTTGGACGACAATGTGGGCCGACTGATGGAATATCTTCGTGAGAACGGTATGCTGGAGAATACCCTCGTGGTCTACACCTCTGACCAGGGTTTCTACATGGGCGAGCACGGTTGGTTCGACAAGCGCTTCATGTACGAGGAGAGCCTTTCCACACCTCTGCTCATGCGTTTGCCCGACGGCTACAAGCGTCGTGGCGAGATTACCGACATGGTACAGAACATCGACTATGCTCCCACCTTCCTGGAAATGGCTGGTGTGAAGGTTCCTTCTGACATTCAGGGCAAGAGCCTTGTTCCTCTGCTCAGGGGAGAGAAGACCATCGGCAAGTGGCGCGATGCCATCTATTACCACTTCCACGAGTATCCCGCAGAGCATGCCGTGAAGCGTCACTATGGCGTCCGCACCGAACGCTACAAGTTGATTCACTTCTACAACGACATCGACACATGGGAACTCTATGACCTTCAGGAAGACCCCACAGAGATGAAGAATGTCTACGATGATCCAGCCTATGCCAAGGTACGCAAGCAGATGCACAAGAAACTCCAGCAGATGCAGAAGATGTACAAGGATCCAATTGCAAAGTAAAAAGAGGACCCACCCCCGACCCCTCCACAGGGGAGGGGAGTGGATAGTACTGAGAGATAGGTCTTGTTATGCATGATTACAAAACGGCATCACCGGATAGGTATCGTCTGCTAAAGGAATTCGCACGCGAGAACAGGATGAACCCTACGTTGGCAGAACAGGTGCTATGGGAAAATCTTAGGGCAGGGCAGATAGGGTTTAGGGTGCTTCGTCAGCATATTGTGGGAGATTATATAGTAGATTTCCTTTTGCCGGACATAAACCTGGTGATAGAGGTTGATGGTGCATACCATGCTGAGCGTCAACAGGAAGAGGATGATGAGCGTAGGGAGAGGGAGTTGAGCAGAATGAATTACAATGTCGTTCGTTTTACCAACGAAGAGGTGTTGCATGATATAGATAACGTAATAGATAAAATATTAGGAGAACTACAGTGTTATGAGTGATATTGTATCTACTCCCCTCCCTTGTGGAGGGGCAAGGGGGAGGGTCTGTTGCTTATGAGGGTCCGCATCATCGTCCTCACCGGTGCCGGCATGAGTGCCGAGAGCGGTATCAGCACCTTCCGTGATAGCGGAGGTCTTTGGGAACAGTACAAAGTGGAGGATGTTGCCACGCCAGAGGGGTGGGCAAGGGACCCGGAACTTGTCACTGAGTTCTACAACCTGCGCCGCCAGCAGATGCTCGATGCACAACCATGTCTTGGTCATAAGTTGCTGGCAGAGTTGGAGCGTTTCCACGATGTGCAGATTATCACGCAGAACGTGGATGACCTTCATGAGCGTGCCGGCAGCACTAATGTTCTCCACTTGCATGGCGAACTGATGAAAGTAACCAGTAGCGAGGCGCCCAACGCTCCCTCGCAAATCATCACCCTCACTCCCGACAATGCCGATGTGCAGTATGGCGATGAGGCTCCCGACGGAAGTCCTCTGCGCCCCTATATCGTATGGTTTGGCGAGGAGGTTCCCAACATAGAGGTAGCGGCAGAACTCTGTATGCAAGCCGATGTGCTGGTGGTCATAGGTACAAGTCTCAATGTCTATCCTGCCGCCGGCCTTACACGTTGTGTGCCCCACGGTACGCCTATCTGGCTTATTGACCCCAAACCAGTGCAATGGAACTCCTCCAGCACCTTCCGCCATTTGCAGATGGGTGCTTCCAAAGGCGTGGCACAATTTATGAAGGAGTTATTGGAAAGTGAGTAGAATAAAGTTATGGGAATAATAGAAGTACTATTGATAGCCGTTGGTGTCAGTATGGATGCCTTTGCCGTGTCCATAGCCAAGGGAATGTCTGCTCATAGGGTGGGGTGGAGGTATGCCCTGCTGGCAGGCTTGTGGTTCGGCGGCTTCCAGGCATTGATGCCATGCATAGGGTATTTCCTTGGCCTTGGTTTTTCCACATTCATAGGTCAGTGGGACCATTGGGTGGCATGGTTCCTGCTCACCTTGATAGGTGCCAATATGGTAAAGGAGTCATTTTCCAAGGATGAAGACGAAGTGTCTGGCGGTTGGGGATTCTGGCACATGCTCACCCTTGCCGTTGCCACCAGTATAGATGCCCTTGCCGTTGGTGTTTCCTTTGCCTTCCTTGAAATGTCTATATGGATGCCTATTATTATAATAGGTATTACCACAATGATGTTTGCCATCGCTGGTGTGCTCTTGGGCAAGAAGGCTGGAGAACGATTCAAGTCCAAGGCAGAACTCGTAGGCGGCCTTGTCCTCATTGCCATCGGCATCAAGATACTCTGGGAGCATACGATGTAGTATTCCTCCTTGACTTGTTCAGATAAAAAAGAAAGCGGAGATAACCTGTCTGAAGTTATCTCCGCTGTTGTTTCTGAGCTGCTACCGAGAGTTGAACTCGGGACCTCATCCTTACCAAGGATGCGCTCTACCACTGAGCTATAGCAGCGAAATCGGGTGCAAAGGTATGCTTTTTTAATGAAAACACCAAGTCTTTGAGGAATTATTTGTTCCCTTGATGTTGCTTTTTTCATGTTGCATTGTGCGTAAGGGTATATTTACATAACTTTACAAGAGCATTTGCGCATTATGCGCGCATGCCAGAGAAAAGGTAAAGACAATAACCTAAATAAACAGACTCTAAAATGAAGAGACTTTTTCAGAAAAACGGCCTCAAGCATTGTGCCCTGGGCATGGCGCTGATGGCATCCATGGCAATGAATGCCGGTGATTTCACTCCTAAGAACCCCATGACCATGTGGTACGATGTGCCCTCCACGGCAACAGGCGTCAAGAACGTGTGGATGGAATATTCCTTGCCCATTGGCAACGGTCAGTTGGGCGGAAGCCTGTTTGGTGGCATCCACAAGGACGAAATCCAGTTCAACGAGAAAACCCTGTGGACAGGCAAGACCAGTGACATGCAGGGCTATGGCGGTGGCTATGGCCAGTACAAGAACTTTGGCAGCATCTTCGTGGAAGACCTGAGCGGAGTGTTTCTGCCAGGCAAGGATGCTGAGGTGAAGGACTACGTACGAAGCCTGGACTTGCAGGAAGGTGTGGGACGCGTAAAATTTACCAGTTCCGAGGGCATGACCTCGTACGAACGTACCTATATCGTAAGCAACCCCGACAAGGTGATGGCCGTCAGGTATAATGCCTCTGGCAAGAAGAAGCTGCACTTGTTCTTTTCCTTTGCACCAGGTCAGGACATCAATGCAAGTCCCGTAATATACGGCACCGATGCAGCAGGCTTGCCTTATGCCAACTTTCACGGACAACTGGAAACCGTGGCATACCAGGCTGCCATGCGTGTGGTTCCCATAGGTGGCGGACATGTGCTGGCCAGAGAGAATGGCATAGAGGTGTTTGGCGCTACCGAGGTGGTTATGTACATGGCTGCAGGTACTGACTTTGCTCCCAATGCCAAGAACCGTACCTCTGGCATCTCCATGGACGACTTGGGCAAGGAGATGATGAAGCGCGTGGACTCTGCCTGCAAGAAAGGATTTGCAAATATATTGAAGGACCATGTGGCCAATTTCAAGTCCTACACCGGCCGTGTTTCTCTTGACTTGAACGCCAAGAGCAACCGTCCCACTAACGAACTGATTGACTACTATAATACGCTGAAGGACCTCAATAACCCTGAGGCTCGTTTCCTGGAGCAGTTGTACTTCCACTATGGCCGCTATTTGGCTATCTCCAGCAATCGCGAACTCTTGGCTCCCAACAACCTTCAGGGAATCTGGAACAACCAGAGCAATGCTCCCTGGAACTCCGACATTCACACAAACATCAACATACAGATGAACTATTGGCCCACCGAGCCTACCAACCTGAGCGAACTGCACATGCCTCTGCTTGACTACATCATCCAGAATGCAGGCGACGAGAACTGGCAGAAGGCCGCCAAGAAGTATGCTGGTGTGGAGAAGGGCTGGACCGTATTCACCGAGAGCAGCCTGTTCGGTGGTATGAGCATATGGGGTACCAACTACTTCGTTGCCAATGCATGGTACTGTACACACCTGTGGCAGCACTATCGCTACACACTGGACAAGGCTTTCCTGGCCAAGGCATTCCCCGCCATGTGGTCATGTGCCGAGTTCTGGTTTGAGCGCATGAAGGTGGCACAGGACGGCACCTTCGAGGCTCCCGACGAGTATAGCGCCGAGCAGAACTCCCACCCCAAGGAGGATGGTACCGCACACGCCCAGCAGTTGATATACAACCTGCTCCTTTGCGTGGACGAGGCACAGAACGTCCTTGGAAGCAAGGTAACCGGTCTGAGCAAAGAGGACCTGGCAAAGTTGAAGAACTACCTGGAGAAGACCGATAAGGGTCTGCACACCGAGGTGTACGATGCACGTACCGACAAGCACCGTGCTTGGGTGGACGGACGCAACGGCATTAACAAGGGCGACATCATCTTGCGCGAATGGAAGTATAGTCCCTACCACGTGAGCGACGATCCCGACCATCGCCACATGAGCCACTTGATGGCCCTCTATCCCCTGACACAGATTGCACCCACGAGTCCCTATTTCCAGCCTGCCGTTAACTCTCTGAAGCTACGTGGTGATGCTGCTACTGGTTGGTCAATGGGTTGGAAGGTAAATCTCTGGGCACGTGCTCTGGATGGCGACCATGCACACTTGATTCTTAAGAACGCCTTGCGCCATTCTACCGATTATGGTTTGAACCAGTATGCAGGTGGTGTTTACTACAACCTTTACGATGCACATGCTCCCTTCCAGGTCGATGGTAACTTCGGTTGCTGTGCCGGTATTGCTGAGATGCTTCTGCAGAGCCACACCGACACCTTGCAGCTCCTTCCCGCTATGCCCTCTACATGGGAGGCTGAGGGACACGTGCATGGCCTCAAGGCAGTGGGCAACTTTACCGTCGACCAGGATTGGAAGAACGGCAAGTTGACCAATGTGAAGGTGCAAAGCCATGCTGGCCAGCCCCTCTATATCAAGTATCCCGGTATCGCGACCAAGACCGTGCGCAACTCTGCTGGCAAGAAGGTTAAGTTCAAGGCTAAGGACCAGAACACCATCATCATCAAGAAGACCAAGGTGGGAGAGACTTACGAGATAGAGTTGTAGGAAGCAAGAGGACACAAGAGGATACAAGAGGAAATCCTCTCCCATCCTCTCATATCCTCTTCTATCCTCTCCCCATAAATAACAAACAAAAAACTTCAAATATTATGGAAAAGATTATCGGACTTATCAATGCGCCATTCACCCCTTTCTATGCTAATGGCGATGTGAACCTGGAACCCATCCCTGCATACGCTGCCATGTTGCAGAAGAACGGCATGAAGGGAGTATTCATCAACGGAAGCAGCGGTGAGGGCTACATGCTCACCGAGGAAGAGCGCATGCGCCTGGCAGAGGCTTGGGTTGAGGCTGCCAAGGCATTGCCTGGCGAGTTCAAGGTGATAGTACACGTGGGCTCATGCTGCGTGCGCAACTCTCGCATGCTGGCCGAGCACGCTCAGAAGATAGGTGCATGGGGTATCGGTGCCATGGCACCTCCATTCCCCAAGATTGGACGTATCGAGGAACTCGTTAAGTATTGCGAGGAGATTGCTGCCGGTGCTCCCGAGTTGCCCTTCTACTACTACCACATCCCAGCCTTCAACGGTGCATTCCTGCCCATGGTGAAGTTGCTTGAGGCTGTAGACGGACGTATTCCTAACTTTGCCGGTATCAAGTACACCTTCGAGAGCATCTACGAATACAACCAGTGCCGACTCTATGCCGGCGGCAAGTTCGACATGCTTCACGGTCAGGACGAGACCATCCTGCCCTCACTGGCCATGGGCGGTGCACAGGGCGGCATTGGCGGTACTACTAACTACAACGGTGTGAACCTCGTGGGCATCATTGATGCATGGAACGAAGGCAATCTGGAGAAGGCACGCGAGTTGCAGAACTTCTCTCAGGAGGTTATCAACGTAATCTGCCATTTCCGTGGCAACATCGTGGGTGGCAAGCGTATCATGAAACTCATTGGCCTTGACCTCGGTCCCAACCGCACACCGTTCCAGAACCTCACCCAGGATGAGGAAGATGCCATGCGTGCAGAACTGGAAGCAATCAACTTCTTCGAGCGCTGTAACAAGTTCTAATCCCAGGTCTTTATTAAGATGAAGAAATATTTGTTAATGTTATTAGTGCTCTGTCCCTTGCTATGCTTGGGACAGAACCGTGTTTCCGTCACCGCCACACCTCCCATGCGAGATGCTGTATCTGGGCATTATGCTGGTTGGATTATGGGCAAACTCTGGACATGGGGCGGATGCAACTTCCCAGATGTACCATGTGCCGATGGCGGAGAGAAGAAATACTATCCCATTGCCTATGGCGCCAGTGTGCCAGTGCCCGGTGGTGTTGCCATATTGGGTGGAACTGATGGTATCACCTCGTTCGACAAGTGCGAGTTCTATAGTTCCAGCGACATGAACTTTGCCGAGATAGCACCTCTGCCCAAGGGCTTGGACAACTTTGCCGCCACCTATCACGACGGCATGTTGTGGGTGGCTGGCGGTCAGTGCCAGGGTGTGCCCAACAAGGATGTATACTCTCTTCCTTGGCCCGGTGATGCCAAGGAATGGACATTGGCCGCTACTTTGCCCGATGCATGCCGTCTTCAGCCTTGCGTGGCGGTGCAGGGCACAGCCAAGGGCAATTGCTTGTTTGTCTTCGGAGGTTATCAGCCAAGGCTTGATTCCTTAGGTCTGACACCTGTGGTTCATACCGATGGTGTGTACATGTCCATTGCCGAACTGAAGAAGGGTGGGGCAGATGCTTCCCAGTGGAAACGTACTTCGCCTGCATCTGTGTGGATTGACAATATCCAGGATGGAGGACGCGAACTTTGCCGTCAGGCTGTGGTGGGAAGCACCAGCACTGCCATCGGTTATAGCCACGTGGCTTTCTTCGGAGGTGTTGACTTTGACATTTTCCTCAGCGCCATACAGGGTCGTCAGGACAGTCTCTATCTGCGCCACGAACCCGAATGGTACCGTTTCCGTAAGGATGTGCTCACCTATCACACCATTACCGATGCATGGGGACTGCTCCCTGGTGACAGCCTTCTGGCCAGAGCCGGTGCATGCCTCACTCCCGAGGTAGGAGGAACTGGTTGGAGTTATAGCGGTGGCGAACTGATGCCTGGTGTGCGCAGTGCCGATGTGACACATGTGGAGGTGACCAACGAGAAGAACTTCGGCTGGCTCAACTGGACAGTGCTTGCCTTCTACCTCTTGGCTATGCTCGGTATGGGTTTCTATTTTATGCGCAAGGAAAGCGGTGCCGACGACTTTTTCAAGGGAGGCGGCCGCATTCCATGGTGGGCTGCTGGTATCAGCATCTATGCCACCATGCTTTCTGCTATCACCTACATGACCATCCCTGCCAAGGCATATACCACCGACTGGACATACTATCCCATGTTGTGGATGATTCTGCTCATCAGTTTCCCCGTGATAAAGTACTACTTGCCCTATTTCCGCAAACTGAATGTTACCAGTGCCTACGAGGTGTTGGAGCAGCGCTTCAACCTGGCTACACGCCTGCTGGCATCGTTCCTCTTCTGCGTGTTCATGATAGTGCGCATGGCCATGGTGCTTTATCTGCCCTCTTTGGCTCTGACGGCTGTAACTGGCATTGACATATACCTGTGCATTGTGCTTATGGGTCTTATTACCATCATCTATTGCACTATGGGCGGTGTGGAGGCCGTCATCTGGGGCGATGTGGTGCAGGGCCTTATCCTGGTTGGCGGTGCCATCTTTGCCGTCGTATATCTGGCGGTGAACACTGAAGGCGGTGTGATGGGATGCATAGATATAGCGTTGGAGAACGACAAGCTGCGCCTCTTCGACTGGAGCAACTCATGGTCGCAAGCCACATGGTGGGTTATCATCATTGGCGGCTTGGCCAACAACCTCATCTCCTATACCTCCGACCAGACGGTTATCCAGCGTTTCATGACCACTCCCGACGAGAAGTCTGCCGCTCGTGGTATCCTTGTAAATGGTCTTATGAGCGTGTTCGTGTCCGTGGCATTCTATATGATAGGTACAGGCCTCTACACATTCTACAAGACTCATCCCACCGAGTTGGACGTAACCATGGGTCAGTCGGATGCCATCTTCCCCTTCTTCATGATGAGCCAGATGCCTGCCGGTATTGCTGGTATGCTCATTGCCGCCATCTTTGCCGCAACCATGAGTACCATTTCCAGCAATATCAACAGTGTGTCTACGGCCTTCTCCATTGACTTCTGGAAGCGCTTTCGTCCCAGCACCACTGACCATCAGTTGTTGGGCGTTGCACGTTGGAGCTCCATGCTTAGCGGTTTGATAGGCTTGGTTCTGGCACTCTTCATGGCCACATGGAACGTTCAGTCCTTCCTTGACTTCTTCAATAGCGCCTTGGGCCTGCTCACCAGCGGTTTGGGCGGTCTCTTCTTCATGGCGGTGTTCATGAAGCGTGTCAAGGGCTATGCCGCACTCATTGGCTTTGTTGCCGGCGAAGCAGTGGTATTCTGGATGAGCGAATGCACCGATGCCAACCTCTTCCTTTTCGGTGCCACTGGTATCGTAGTTAGCGTGGTGGTGGCATGGATTCTCTCATTGGGTTTCTATGTGAAGAGCAGTAAATAAGTAATAACCCATGGTGCGTATAGAATCTACAAAACTATAGGCACCATAAAACTTACAAATATTAGAATATGATAGATTTCAAGCAACTTGCCCAGCAGTACAAGTCTGAGCTTCTGGACAGAGTGATGCCCTTCTGGATGGAGAAGAGCATAGATAAGGAGTTTGGTGGCTATTTCACTTGCCTGGAACGCGATGGCGAGGTTTTCGATAGCGACAAGTTCGTCTGGCTTCAGGGCCGCGAGGTGTGGATGCTGTCCACATTATATAATAAGGTAGAGAAGCGCCAGGAGTGGTTGGATGCAGCCATCCAGGGTGCTGAGTTCCTGAAGAAGTACGGTCACGATGGCAACCTCAACTGGTACTTCGCTCTCGACCGCGAGGGAAATCCCCTGGTGGAGCCATACAACATCTTCTCCTACACCTTTGCCGTAATAGCCTTTGGACAGTTGTCCATCGCTACTGGCAATCAGGAGTATGCCGACATTGCCAAGAAGACCTTCGACATCGTCCTCTCCAAGGTGGACAACCCCAAGGGCCGTTGGTCAAAGGCGGCTCCCGGTGCCCGTTCGCTGAAGAGTTTCGCCTTGCCCATGATTCTTTGCAATGTGGCATTGGAGATAGAGTCTCTCCTCGACAAGGACTTCCTCGACAAGACCATAGAGACCTGTGTGCATGAGGTTATGGATGTCTTCTATCGTCCCGAACTTGGTTTGATTGTAGAGCACCTTGGCACCAACAACGAGATGGTGGATTGCATGGACGGCCGTCTGTTGAATCCCGGTCATGCCATCGAGGCCATGTGGTTCATCATGGACCTTGGCAAGCGTCTGGGCGACCAGGCTCTCATCGAGAAGGCAGTTAAGATAGCCCTTGCCGAGGTAGAGTATGGTTGGGACGAGAAGTACGGCGGTATCTTCTACTTCATGGACCGTCTGGGTCGTCCTCTCCAGCAATTGGAGTGGGACCAGAAGTTGTGGTGGGTGCACATCGAGACCCTCATCACCATGATCAAGGGCTACGAACTCACCGGCAGCCAGGAGTGCCTGGCATGGTTCGAGCGCATTCACGACTATGTGTGGAGCCACTTCATGGACCCCGAGCATCCCGAATGGTTCGGCTACCTCAACCGTCAGGGCGAAGTGCTCCTTACCCTCAAGGGCGGCAAGTGGAAGGGCTGCTTCCACGTTCCCCGTGGCCTCATGCAGGTGTACCAGTCGCTCGAGCGCATAGCGGAGAAGCAGGCATAATAATATGAATCAAGAGTCCAAGAGCACTTTATCAACTCCCTCTTCACCATTTGGCAAGTTCCTTGACCGGGAATATTGCCTTATGGTGAGGGGATTGGGCATGTTGGCCATAGTCTACGGTCATACTATAAATGAATTCATGCCCTTTCTGGAGAAGTATCATCTTACTATGACTCTGGGACTTGCCCCCTTGGGAACGGCAATATGTTTCTTCCTGAGTGGCTTTGGCTTGACCATGTCCTTTGCTCACAACAATGTGGACAAGTCCTATATTTACAGGCATCTTAGAGGTTTGTTCCTGCCTTACCTCATATTTTGGCTTCTGTGGGTTGCCGTAGGTTGTGTCTTGGGGACTTTTCCTTCGGAACAGAACCTTTTTCTGTCTTTCCTAACCTTGGCCATGCCCAATGCCGATGCCTGGTTCTTCAAGAGCATTGTGGTAATATACATCGTTTACATGTTGCTCAGAAGGTTCTTCCGAGGCTACGAACGCTTAACCATTACCATTCTAATTCTCTGTTACGTCTCCATCCTTGCATATTTCCAAATGCCGGCGCACCTGTGGGCAAGAATGTTGTGTTTCCCGTTGGGCATAATGTTTGCCAGTTATTCTTCTTTGCGCAAGCCCATTTCCCTCCTGGCCACAGGAATGCTTTTCCTCTTGACAATGGCAACAATTGTATTGGGAGGTAACTTCATATTGCTGACCCCATTGTTCTTGATGCTGTTTCTTGCCTATGCCTCTCCACGCATCCGTTTTAGGTTGAGCATACTGTCTTGGATAGGCGCCAATAGCATCTATGTCTATTTGATGGAGGCCATCCCCATGGATTACATGAATTCGCAGGAGGTGGGAATATTGGTGTTTGTCCTTGGTGGTATAGGGATAACACTGGTATTGTCGCATTTCGGCAGAAGTATAGAGAGATTTATTAACAGGAAAGTATTTAATTATTCAATATAAACAATGAAGTTCACAAAAACTATTCTCGCAGGCATGGCCGTATTCACAGCCATGGCATGCACCCCTACAGAGAACAAAGAGAATATGACTCCTCAGGAAGATAAGAATCACGTTGTGGAGACCATCATGGCTCGCCGCAGCATTCGCAAGTACAAGGCAGAGCCAGTTGCTCGCGAAGTGATGACACAGATACTGGATTGCGGTATCAATGCTCCTAACGGCCAGAACAAGCAATCGTGGGAAATCCGTGTGGTAGACAACCCTGAACTCCTTGCCGAGATGAGCCAGGCAATGGGCGAGGCACATCCCCAGATAGGCATGGCCAAGGAATGTTTCCGTGGTGCACCCGTGATGGTGTTCATAGCACGCGATCCTTCCTATGACTTCTCTGCCTACGATTGCGGTCTTCTTGCCCAGAACATGATGCTTTCTGCATGGAGCATGGGTGTGGGTTCCGTATGTCTGGGCAGCCCAGTGCGTTTCCTCACAGACAACGACCTGTGCAAACCTCTTGTAGAGAAACTTGGTTTCTCCGAGGGCTATGAACTCAGTCTTTGCGTTGGTTTCGGCTATGCCGATGAAACTCCCGATGCAAAGCCACGCGACAAGCAGAAGTACCGTTTCGTAGATTGATACAGATGAAGAAAACACTCTCTTTGTTGCTTTCTGCATGGCAGAAACTTAACCTCATGTCGCGCATCCTCATTGGTATAGTATGCGGTACACTTCTGGCCTTGTTCCTTCCCCAGGCTCAGGTTATTGGTATTCTTGGTGTACTCTTTGTCGGTGCACTCAAAGCCATTGCCCCCGTGCTTGTGGCGGTGCTCGTGGTGTCGTCTGTTGCCAAGGCAGGTAATGGACTTGGTGGCCGTTTCCGCACCGTTGTAGCCCTTTACATGCTCAGCACCTTGTTTGCCGCCGTACTGGCTGTGTTGGCAAGCCGTTATTTCCCGGTAGATATGGTACTCTCTGGCGTGACGGGTGCCGAGAATCAGGCACCGCAGGAACTCTCCAACGTCTTCGGTACCATAGCGTCCAATCTGATGAGCAATCCTCTGCGTGCTATTGCTGAGGCCAACTACCTTAGCATTTTGCTTTGGGCCATTATCATCGGTCTTGCCCTGAAGAAGGTAGCATCGCCACGCTCCATCGACATCCTGCAAGAGTGGGCGGAATGCATATCTATGGTTGTCCGTTGGGTCATCCAATGTGCACCGTTTGGCATAATGGGCTTGGTCTTCACCACCGTATCAGAAAGCGGATTGGAAATCTTCACCACCTATGGCCGTCTGCTCCTTCTTCTTGTAGGCTGCATGCTTGCTGTAGCACTGGTTCTCAATCCCATTATCGTGGCGGTGATGCTTCGTCGCAATCCCTATCCTCTGGTATTCCAGTGCCTCAGGGAAAGTGCCGTCAGTGCATTCTTTACCCGCTCTTCTGCCGCCAATATCCCCGTGAATATGGCCCTGTGCAAGCGCCTTGGACTTGACGAGGAGTTCTATTCCGTCAGCATACCCCTGGGCAGTACCATCAATATGAACGGAGCCGCCATCACCATCACCGTAATGAGTTTGGCAACATGCCACACCCTTGGTCTCGAGGTCTCGTTGGCCAGTGCCCTTGTGCTTAGCATCATTGCCACCCTGGGTGCCTGTGGTGCTTCGGGTGTGGCCGGTGGCTCGCTTTTGCTTATCCCCATGGCATGCTCCCTCTTTGGTATCAGCAACGACATATCCATGCAGGTAGTGGCCGTAGGCTTCATCATTGGAGTGGTACAGGACTCTCTTGAAACCGCCCTCAACTCCAGTGCAGATGTTCTCTTCACCGCCACGGCAGAAATGAGCGAGAGGAAGATGAACGTTTAACGTCTAACGTTGAACGTTGAAAGTTGACTTGCGTAGCTTGATGAGCGCAGGCGAATAACGTTTAAAGTTTAACGATTAACGAATCCTTTATCAACAACAGTAGGGACGCAGCGTGCTGCGTCCGCAAACAGATAACACCTTTCCTTCCATCAAACGGACGCTGCACATTGCCAAAGGTTCCGATTACTCAGAATACTCCGATTACTCCGACAATTCAGTTCCCCTTCTCTCAACTAATGTTTAACCCCTTTACATAGCACCTTCCCAGTTCCCCTCCATATAGGGAGGGTTAGGGTGGGTCCATTCATCCCCATGATACAATCCAATCTCCAGGACAGTGCCCGCTACGAGGCTCTGCATCCGCTTTTCAAGCAAGTTTTTGACTACATCAAGGCCAACGACCTCAGCAAGGTTCCTGCCGGCCGTATAGAGCTGGACGGTTCCAACCTGTTCATCAACGTGGTGGACACCGAACTAATCCCTGCCGCCAGTGCCAAGTTGGAAGCCCACCGTAAGTATATCGACATCCATGTTCCCCTCACCCAGGCAGAACTCATTGCTTGCGAACATATCTCCGGAGTAGGAGAGAGCGAGGCTCCTTTCGACGAGGAGAACGACTTTGCCCTCTATGCCTATCCCCGTCCCACATGGACGCTTGTCAAACCCGGAGAGTTCCTCATCGTCTACCCCGAGGATACACATGCCCCCCTCGTAGGCAATGGTCCCCAGCGCAAACTCATCGTCAAAGTGCTCTTGTAGTAACGTTTTGCGTCCGCTTGTTTTCGTCATAATCCGCTCTCCTAATTTTCCTTAAAATACATGAAAGCAAATTAAAATAGTTGCAGGATACCGTGAATAGTCGTACATTTGCAATGGTTACAAATCGGAGGCTTTCCCGATGAACTCATAAAGGAATATTATTAACAATAAAACAACTACAAGATTATGGAAACAAAGGATAAGGTTTTGACCGTAATGAAGGAAGCTGGCGAGCCACTGAATGCAGGTAAGATTGCAGAATTGAGCGGACTTGACCGCAAGGACGTGGACAAGGCCATGAAGCAGTTGAAGGAAGAGGGCGCCATCGTCTCTCCCGTGCGTTGCAAGTGGGCTCCTGCTCAGTAATGTAACACTAACATACCCATTAAAACATTAGGCCCCGACACAACATCGGGGCCTAATTTAGTATAGTTTAATGTGCATGGACTCGCAGATTTATCCCCAATCGGTTATTGGCGCGTAACAGTCTTATGACCGATTTGGGTTTATATTTCTTTCTCCCTTTCTGAGTCAGGGAGAGAAAGTGAGTGATAGCGTTAGCCAGTAGTAACTGACTGTCCCCCTGAGACAGGCGGGACGAGGAGCGAAGCGACGGAGGGGGTGGATAGTTTCCCACTTTCCCACTTTCACCTTTCTGTTTCGCTCACCACTCACTGCTCATCGCTCACTGCTCACCGCTCACCACTCACCACTCACCGCTCACCGCTCACCGTTAATCGTTAAACTTTCAACGTTAAACGTTAAACTTTCAACTTTCCTATCATCCGCAATGGAAGTACTTCTCCACCAGTTTCAGCATCTCCTCCTGATTGCCATTGATGTCGGCACGCAGGGTCTTGTCGCCGTACGAGCGCAGACGCTTGATGATACCGTCTATCATGGCAGGGCTGAACACGTTGTACTGCTCGAATACGGCACGCTGGCTTTCCAGACAATCTGCACTTGCCTCGCAACTGTCGGGCAGCTGTGCCAGGTTCTTCAGCTTGTCCTCGTTCTCCTTCTGGTGGATATTCACGTTCACGTAGGTCTTCTCGGCAATCTCCAGTGCGTTCTCCAGTTCAAAGCCATGACGGCAAGCCACGCAAAGGCCTGCTATCAGCTGGTAGATGTCGGCAGAACCGTCCGGCGAGCGCATCTCCACCGTCTGCTTCTGTGTGGTGTCGTAGTTGCTCTCCTCCTCTAGGGGATTGGCTATCTTGCACATGTCGCTCTTTGCTGCCCAGCCCAGGGGAACGCGTACCAGCACGGAACGGTTGCGGTCGCCCCAGCAGATGTTTGTGGGAGCCTCCTGGTGGGGCACCAGACGGAAGTATGATGTGGGGTTAGTGTTGCCGAAGGCGGTAATGGAAGGAGCCAGTTCCATCATGCCGGCAATGGCACGGCGAGCCGTTGCGGAGAGCACACCGCCATCCAGCATCTGGTTCTGTCCGTCCTTTACAATGCGCATGTGAACGTGCAAGCCCGAACCAGCCTTGCCAGCGGTAATCTTTGGCGCAAAGGTGATGTCGTAACCCAGTTCGTATGCCAGGTTGCGGATTATCCACTTGGCAATCATCAACTGGTCGGCAGCATCCTCGGCACGCACGGGCAGGAACTCAATCTCGTTCTGCTCATAGATCATGCCGTCTATGGTGAAGTTGCCCACCTCCGAGTGGCCGTACTTTATCTGTCCGCCAGCCTGTGCAATGTATGCCATGCACTGGGTGCGGAACTCGTTGAACTTGGCATAGGGAGCCGACTCGTGATAGCCCTTCTGGTCGGTAGCAGGGAACATCTCAGTGTCGGGAGCTATTACGTAGTACTCCAACTCGCCCATGGCCTGGAACTCCATGCCTGTCACCTCGTTGAAGGCACGGCAAGCCTTGCGCAGAGTATTCTCGGGCGAACTCTCCAGGGGCTCGCCGTCTTTGTTGAAGTAGGAGCAAAGCATAGACAATGTGGGAATCTCTGCAAAGGGGTCCAGAAAGGCAGTGCTGAAACGAGGGAGCACATAGAGGTCACTGCTACCAGCCTCGATGAAGGGGAAA
This sequence comes from Bacteroidaceae bacterium, assembly GCA_045659645.1. GTDB lineage: Bacteria > Bacteroidota > Bacteroidia > Bacteroidales > Bacteroidaceae > Physcousia. The sequence goes on from JAZRCG010000017.1 coordinate 64,775, forward strand.
AGGCTGCTTCCGTCCACACGCTCGCCGCAAGTCAGTATGGCATCCAGATATGCCAGATTGTTTATCACGAAGTTCAGTGTCTTCAGCCTGCCGTCGCCAGCAGGGTACATGAAGTTCACCATGCGGATTTCATTCTCCTCGATGAAGCGGACGATGTCCGCCTTTGTGAATTCCTTGCAAGGTTTGCCCAGATAGGACACCAGCTTGTTGGGATTCATGGCAAGTTCTTTGTTCATAGTTGTATGTTGTTTATGATATTTGGATTTCCAACGGACAAATTTAGTGATTTTTCTGTAAATATATCCATAGGGCACTGAAAAATGCTCACCATCTTCTCCTTTTCTGCATATAGCAGGCACACCCCAGGCACCGATTTGCCTGAGGTGTGCCAAGTGTGTAATGCAATTTACACGTCTCACTTTTGAAAGCGGAACCTCCCAGAACTTCCTATGATTATCCTCGGCTTTCCTAGATCTTCCTAGGTTTTCCTAGGCCCTCCTAGGCCCTCCTACTTTTCCGTTTTCCGTTTTCCGTTTTTTACAGCATCCCCTTCACCATCCCAAAGAACTTGTACGGCATGTACCTGAAAGGCAGGTCCAGCCACGTTGGCGTTGTCACCACCGCCCTCTGGTGCGAGAACACGCGGAACGACTCCCTGCCATGGTACGACGACATGCCCGAATTGCCCACACCGCCGAAGGGCAGGTTCTCGTTGGCAATGTGCATGATGGTGTCGTTTATGCATGCACCGCCCGACGAGGTATGGCGCAGCACCCGTCGTATGTTGCCCCCGTTCTCGCCGAAGTAGTACAGAGCCAGGGGCTTCTCCCTCTTGTTCACAAACTCTATCGCCTCGTCCGTGGTGTTGAATGTCAGCAACGGGAACAGAGGGCCGAATATCTCCTCCTGCATGATGGGACTGTCCTCCTTCACACCGTCCAGCACCGTGGGATGGATGTAGCGCTCTTTGCGGTCGTAGGTGCCGCCTATGCGCACGTTGCCGTCCTTCAGGTAGCCCGTCAGACGGTCAAAGGCCTTGTCGCTCACTATGCGCACAAAGTGCTTTGCCTCCTGCGGATTCTTGCCCAGCAGGTGCTCAAACTCCTTTCTGAGTGCCTCTATCAGGCGCTCCTTCACCTCGGCATGCACCAGCAGGTAGTCGGGCGCTATGCACGTCTGTCCGGCATTCAGGCTCTTTCCCCACGCTATGCGGCGTGCCGCCATGGCTATGTTGGCATCCTTGTCCACTATGCAGGGGCTCTTGCCGCCCAGTTCCAGCACCACCGGAGTCAGATGCTCCGAAGCGGCACGCATCACCCTGCGGCCCAGGTCGGGACTTCCCGTAAAGAATATTATGTCGTACCTCTCCTCCAGCAGGGCAGTGTTCACCTCCCTGTTGCCCTGCACCACGGCAATGTACTCTGGGGCGAAGGACTCGCGGATCATCTCCTCCAGCACCTTGGACACGTGAGGCACGTAGGGCGAAGGCTTCAGCACCGCCGTGCATCCTGCCGAGATGGCACCCACCAAGGGGTTCAGCAGCAGTTGCACGGGATAGTTCCACGGAGCCATTATCAGCGAGCAACCTAAGGGTTCCTGCACCACCTTGCTCCTCGAGGGGAACATCTTCAGCGGAGTGCACACTCTCTTGGGTGCCGCCCACTTGCCCAGGTGCGAGATGTGGTTCCTAATCTCTCCCAGCACTATGCTCAGTTCCGTCAGATAGGCCTCCTCGTAACTCTTGTGCAGGTCCTGCCACAAGGCATCTGCCAGTGGCTTCTCCCACTTCTCCATGGCACGCTTCAGCGCGCGCAGGCTCTCCTTGCGAAACATCACATCCAGTGTCTTGCCGCTACGGAAGAACTCCCTCTGCGCCTCCACTATCCTCTTGATTTCCTCCCTTGATGTATTCTCCATTGCCATATCAGTATTATTTCTTTCTTCCAGTGAAATTGTCCATCGTGTGATATATGCCCAGCACATCGCCCACCAGCCAGTCAAACACCCTCATGGGCAGCAGGGCCTGCAACATGCGCATCACATGGTGCGCCTTAGGTATCCAAGGCATCAGCATCAGGAACTTCCTGTCGCTCTCTATGGCACCTATGATGCGCTTTGCCACCTTCTCCGGCTTGAGCAGGGGGAACACCCTGGACTTCACACCGTCAAACATTCCCGTGGTAATATAATAAGGTGCCACGGTGGTCACACGCACCCTGCTCTTCATCTCCTGCAACTCTATTCGCACCGAATCCGACCATCCCACGGCAGCCCATTTGCTGGCCGCATACACGCTCATCTTCGGGTTGGACATCATGCCGCCTGCCGAGGCAATCGTGCAGATGTGTCCCTCGTTGCGCTGCACCATGTCGGGCAACATCTGTCGTGCCACATACATCGGTGCAATGGCATTCACCATCATCGTGCGGTTTATCTCGTCCTCAGTGCACTGGTCAAAGGTCTTGTTGCTGGTTATGATGCCGGCGCTGTTTATCAGTATGTCCACATCGCCCACCTCTTTCTTCACCTTGTCGTATTGCTCTGCCACCATTTCGTGCCTGGACACGTCCACACGGTACCCGTGCACCGTGCCCTTCTTGCCCAGTTCCTTCACCGTGGCGTCTATGCTCTCCTGGTTTATGTCCCAGATGACCAATGCCTTCGCACCTTTCTCCAGGGCCATTTCGCCCATCAGTCGGCCGATACCCGAGGCTCCGCCCGTTATCAGCACTATCTTGCCTTTAATCTTCGACATATCTCTTTTTACCTTATCCGTTTTTATTGAAATCGGGTGCAAAGGTACATTATTTATTGCATACGGCAAGCAAAAGTGTGCAAGAAATTGCAAGAAAAGTACAAAAGTTTGCTATAGTTGTGCTGTGGAGTGCAACTTGTTTGCCATGTACAGCTAATGGGATTTCGTAGTGCCCATTCGTGTATGATTCTCCTATGGCTTCTATGGCAATGTCAGGATATTTTACGAGAAAACCGTCATGTCTCAACTTCTCTTTTAGAAAATCTTATCGGTTCCCGTACCGAATCAGTTGCAGGTGTATGGCTCGAAAATGTCATGTCAATGTAGCATTTTCGTGCTTGTCAGGCGCATTTTTCGTGGTATCTCGGCAATATTTTCTAAAAATAAGCCTCTAAGCACCCCGTTTTCATCATATCCTCACCGCAGTGCTTTCCCCAAGACACTGCGATGACTCAGGCAAGACATCCCGACGACTCGGTCGAGACATCTCGACGACCAACCCGAGGTCTCGGGACAACCCATTATTTCCCATCCGTAGAACAGAGTATTTGCACGGCAGAAGTTCTTTGGCCGCAAATACGCGATTCTTAGAGGGTAGATTGTCTGTATTTTTGTTATGTACGCTGTTACAACATAGCAAAGTCATAGTTTAACCTTTCGCTGACAACCTCAGGCGGGGTATGTTAATATAACGTGAGTTCGACGAATTCAAAATAGAGAAAGTTGTGTATCCTGTGTCTTTTTGTACATTGATGTGTCTTTTTGTCATCATCCAGCCATCATCCAGTCAAAATACTCGCAAAATTCATCTGCCTCAAAAAATAATTTTGTAACTTTGTCCTCGGTGAGCATAGCGAATATTGTTCGTAATACATAGTATTTGAGCTATTGGGAATAACTACTCATATTCATCCTGCAATTTGAGCTATACGCCAATTTGTAAGCAGTTATAATTCGTCGAACTCACGTTGTTATAAGAACGGCGTTGTTATGAGAACATATTGTTTAATTAAATAATAAAAGCAATGAAATATTTTATATTTGAACAGTTTTTTAGGACGTTGGCAATCTTTTTGATTTTAATGATGCCACTTTCATCTATGGCATTAAAAATTAGCAACACCCGATATCGTTTTTGCGTAATGGATGATGCACGTATTAAAGACTATTCAGCAGCATCTGCATATAATCTTGATCAACTATCTTCTCTTCATGGAAACGTCTCTTGGTATAGTTATAATGGAGTCAAAATAGAAGGGACCAAAACACATGCTCTTTATAACAATGTAGTATGTTATGTAAATGTTTTGATGACCACCCCATACGATGGAACTCAATATGGGATTCGTCATTTTTGGTACAAAGGAAATTATCAACAAACAACTAACATCTATATAAATGTCGATGCCCCAACAGGTGTCTCACTTAGTCGTTTGCCTAAAAAAATACGAATGGGAGATGAGACCACACTATCTCCTTATTTAACGGGGACTTATACTCCGTTTAGCGGAAGTGGATATTTCCATTACGAATATACTCTATCAGATGAAAGTATTTTGTCTATTTCAAATGGAAAAATTCTTCCTTTGAAAGAAGGGAGCGTTGTGATAACTGTTGATGCTTATGCTAAGAATAAGACTTATGGCGGAAGCTATTATATCGGTAGAGACTCTGTAGAAATAGAAATTGTAAGCAACTTAGATCCCCTTGACATGACACTGGACAAAAGTGATGCGGTTCTGAACGTAGGCAAAAATATTACAATTTATGCAAATCTTATTCCAGAAGATTCCAAGACGACTATTTCATGGATTTCGTCAGATGAAAATGTTGCAACAGTTGATGATGGCGTCGTTTATGGAATTGGACGTGGGCATTGTGTTATTGAGGCTCGTACATCTAATGGTTTGAACGCAAAATGCGAAATTACAGTTTTGGGAGAAGAAGACTACAAAGGTAAGTTGAATGTTTTAGACGTAAACAAGACTTGGGGGATGGCTCGGGAAGATGTTCTTTGTCATCAATCTAATAATTATTATCTATATCAAGAAAATACAAATAGCATTGTTTACACAACCATGGATGGCGATATGAAACTTTTTGTATCATACAAGTTTGACACAAAAGGTAAACTTTGCGCCTCAACATTGTCAATGCCGTTTAATCAAGTAACTCAAAAATTTTCAGATGACTATTTTTCTCAATATGAAGGCGAAATGAATGTTGTAGATGGTGTTGAAACTAAAATACATGGTAATGAAATTGTTACAATAGATAATTCTACAACACTTTATGGGGGAAGACTATTAACAATTGGATTTACTTATTTTGAACCTTTAGAGCAGAGGGACGATTGTGTAGATCTTGGATTAAGTGTCAGATGGGCAAAATGCAATTTAGGAGCATCAAAACCTGCTGGCATTGGAGATTTCTATGCATGGTCTGAAATCACTTCTAAGACTGAGTATTGGAGAGAGAACTATTCGTACTGCAACAACAACTCTAACCAATATGTATTCACATATACAAATCCTGTTGAAAATATTTGTGGGACTAAATACGACGTGGCAACTACTAACTTAGGTGATGGATGGAGAACTCCTAGTTTAGCAGAGGTTAATGAGTTAATCACTCATTGTACATGGAAAAAAGAAGAAATAGAAGGTACGGTTGTGTATCGCATTACAGGGCCTAATGGCAATAGCATTATAATCCCTATTGTTGGCTTTAAAAAACAAGCAAAGGATTATTCTACAACACGATTACATCTGGCAATAGGTGAATGTCCTACCAAGACATCGGAAAGTTGTTATGTTATTACTTCCGACAATGATGGTATAAATAACAAAGGGTCTGTAGGAACAGAATGGAAAGCCTGGGGATATAACATTAGGCCAGTATATGCTAAATAAATAATATAAAAGTTGTAATTATGAAACATATTAATAGATTCATTTTTATTATTGCTATTCTGTTATGTAACATTAATAAAATCTATGGATATATAACGGTAGCATCTACAACATACTCCTTAGAAGTAGGCATTGACAAATACCTTTCTGTTCCCAATGCTTGTTATGGTTATATAGAGCATGCGGTATGGAGTTGCTCCAATCCAGGGATAGTTTTTAAAGAAAAAAGTGAATCTGGAGCTATAATACAAATATCAAATGCGTTCATTGGAACAGCAATGGTGGAAGTAATAGCAACAGAGAAATATCTTGACAGGAATGGTAGAACGCGTGCTTTAGTTTACTACAAACAGTATTTTATTGAATGTGCAGGAGGTGGTTCTAGTAGCAAAAGTGAGATAATTCTTCCTAAAACCATAAATATAGAGATTGGCGAAACTAAACATTTTAAAATTCTCTCTGGGGACTGTTACAATGGTGCGTTTAATTTGGAATGGAAATCCCAAAAACCTAATTATTTCGCTACTTTTGAAGTAAATTATCTTACTGGAGATATTGATATTTCAGGCGCAATGGAAGGAGAAGGTGTGTTAACTGTCAAAACAAATTCAGGGGATGAAATGGATTGCAAAATCACAGTATCTGCAGGAGAAATAATAGTAAATCGAAGAACAGAAAAGTCTGCTATTGCGGACATAAAATCTTTGATTGCTAAAATTCTACCTCTTCAATATTTTACAAGCAATGAGGGTCTAAGCGGTGACACTTACGACACAGATTACAGTGTTATGGATAACGTTCTCTACATTGAGAATGTAAAAGGCTCTGCTAATGGCACGGTTAAACTTTCTGTGAAAATGAAGAACAATGTAGCGATACAGGGTTATCAATTCGATTTGTATTTACCTAATGGTGTTAGCGTTGCAACTGATGAGGATGGATTTCCATTGGCAGAATTGAGTACACAACGTACAACTACACGTAAGACGGACTATTTTAACGCAACAGTTGTTTCAAATGGCGCATTCCGTGTGTTTTGCGGTTCGTCAAATGGATACACTTTCGACGGAAACGATGGTGAAGTCGCTATAATAACTTTGGAAATTGCAGATGATGTGGAGGTGGGTGAGTATCCTATTGTTCTCAAAGAGGTTGAGTTGAGCGACAACAATTCTCAATCATATTCAACAAGCTACATGAAGTCTACTCTGAAAATTATCGAATACACTCCAGGCGACGTGAATGCTGACAGAATTACAGACGTAGCAGACTTTATTTCTGTTGCCAACCACATCTTGGGCAAAACACCATCTGGATTTATTAGCAATGCAGCAGACGTAAATATTGACGGTTATATTGATGTTGCTGATTTCATTGGAATTGCAAACATTATCCTTAAGGGTTCTGTTGATGAAAGCAAATCACGAACAGTTGGGACTATCAGAATGGCTGACCAGCAAGAATATACAAATGTTGCAAAACTTTCAGATGCAATCTATATAGAACCCCTTACTGTAAATTCTGGCAGTCAACATACCCTATCCATAAAAATGAGGAATACCATGGATGTGGCTGGTTATCAATTCACGCTTCAGTTGCCAGAGGGTATAACAATGGTAATGGATGAAGACGAAATGGTTAATGCGGAACTCAGTACAGAACGAACTACAGCAAAACGAACAAACTATTTTAATACGAGCATCCAAGCAGACGGTACTTTAATAGTTCTTTGCGGCACAACAGCCAAGAATCCAAACACTGACGCATTGTATACTTTCGATGGTAATGATGGCGAAGTGGCGAAAATAACAATAAAGGTATCAGAGGATTATGCAGTGGGGAATTATGCCGTAACTATAAAAGATGTAGTAGTGTCCGACCAGATTGCTACAAGAATTGCTTTAGAAAATGTAGTGGCGCAATTGACTATCGGTGAATCCTATATTGTTCTTGACGAGAACTCTACAACACTGCCAGAAGCGAGCAATGGTGATGTACAAATTAAGGTGAAGCGTACAATCAAAGCAGGTTCATGGAGTACAATCTGTTTGCCTTTTGCTATGACTGAAGAACAGGTATATGAGGTGTTCGGTGAGGATGTGCAGCTGGCAGAATTCATGGAATATGAGTCAAATGAAGAATCAACAGTCATAAGTGTTATTTTCAAGAATGCACTTCTTGCTGAGTACGGTTTCTTAGCAAACTATCCTTATATTGTCAAAACGAGTAAGGATATTGTAGAATTTGTTGTGACTTCAACTATTGAACCTGATGAAGAAAATGCCATAGCTGAGTTCACCAATGGGAGGACTGGGTCACGAAAAGAAGTGTATGCTACATTCTATGGCACTTTAAAAGCAGTAGGCAAAGTGCCAAATGATTATATATTCCTTAATGACGGTAATTTCTGCTATTCTAAGGGTAATAGTGGCATAAAGGCTTTTTACGGATATTTTGACTTTGCAGACATGCCTGATGGAGTTGAAGAAGATGCTTCTGCAAATATGCGTATCGTATTAAAGGATGAAACGACAGGTATTGAGACTGTTGTAAATGAGGTAACAGAAGGCGTATGGTATACTTTACAGGGTATCAGGATTAGTAAACCAACATCTAATGGTATCTATATAATGGATGGCAAAAAAGTATATGCGAAATAGATTTTTAATTATTGCTATTTGGAAAAGATATTCCCGTAGGGTGCCGACCGATGTATCCACATTGATTATTTAATAGTACAGAAGTTTCGTAAGCGCTTACAGTGAAATAGGATGAACGAAAACAACCAAATAATCATATATCAGACGGAGGACGGGCAGACACAGGTGGATGTCCGCATGGAGAATGATACCGTGTGGCTGACAACAAGCCAGATGGCTACGCTTTTTGAGCGTGAAGAATCAAATATACGTCGTCATGTAATTAATGTTTTCAAGGAAGGAGAACTTGAAAAAGATAATAACGTGCATTTTTTACACGTTAATGGGGTAAAGAAACCAGTACCTTTTTACAACCTCGACGTCATCATCTCCGTAGGTTACCGTGTAAAGAGCCAGCGTGGTGTAAAGTTTCGTCAATGGGCAAACAAGATTTTGAAACAATACCTTGTAAAGGGCTATGCCGTTAACGACCGCTTGCGGCGTGATCAGCTGGGCGAACTCCGCCAATTGGTACAGGTGGTGGGGCGTACTCTCCAGTCTCAGGACATTACGTCTACGGCCGATGGGCAGGCCCTGTTCGATGTGGTGGTGGATTATACTTATGCCCTTGATACCCTTGACAATTACGACTACGAGCGCCTTTCCATCGAACGCACCACCTCTCCTAATGAGCCCTTCCGGGCGACCTACGAGAATGCCATGGCCGAAATCCGTCGCTTGCACGACAAGTTCGGTGGAAGCCAGTGGTTCGGTAATGAGAAGGATGATTCCTTCAAAAGCAGCATAGGGCAGATTTACCAAACCTTCGGAGGCGAAGAACTCTATCCGTCGGTGGAAGAGAAGGCTGCTATGCTCCTTTACCTCGTCACCAAGAACCACTCGTTCAGCGATGGTAACAAGCGCATTGCCGCTACCCTGTTCCTTTGGTTCCTGAACAACAATGGCATACTGTACCGTTCAGATGGTACCAAGCGTCTGGCAGACAATACCCTCGTGGCGCTTACGCTGATGATAGCCGAGAGCCGCACAGAGGAAAAGGATGTGATGGTGAAGGTGGTGGTGAATCTGATTAACCAACGTAATGAATAACCTTATGAAAAGTTTTGGACAGAAGGCGTGGATGTTGCCGCAACCGGTGCTGATTCTGGGCACATACAATGCCGATGGCTCTGCGAATGCCATGAATGTGGCTTGGGGCGGACAATGGGACGCCAAGGAGATAATGATTAGCATGGGGGCGCATGCCACAACGGAGAACCTGGCTCGGTGTCTGGAGTTTACCGTGGCTTTCGCAACCAGGGACACTATGGTGGCGGCGGACTTCGTGGGTATAGTCAGCGCTAAGAACGACCCGGGGAAGATGCAGAAGACGGGGTGGACGGTGCAGAGGGCGGAGAACGTGGACGCTCCCGTCTTTACCGACTTTCCCATGACTCTGGAGTGCCGTATACTGCGCAAGATAGACGAGTCGGAGGAGGGCTACTACATAGTGGCGGAGATAGTGAATGTGCTGGTGAACGAGGACTTCCTTGCCGAGGATGGCAAACCGGATGTGGAGAAGATGCACCTCATCGTCTACGACCCCATCCATCATGGCTACATGGAACTGGGCAGTAGGGTAGGGAATGCCTTTTCCGACGGCAAGAAACTGAGGTAATGCTATGCTGAAGTCCATTGTCCTGGGCATCCTGCTGGTCATGCTCGGCTATATTGTTGTAAGATGAATGTACACGTGATAATCATATATTACCTGCTCATTATCAATGCCGTGGCATTCATTGTCTATGGCATTGACAAACTCAAGGCCAGGAAGGGCAGGTGGCGCATATCGGAAGCCACACTGCTCCTCCTTGCCCTCGTGGGCGGAAGCATAGGCTCATGGCTCGGCATGAAAGTATGGCATCACAAGACCTGCACCTTAAATTCAAGTACGGCCTCCCCACCATTTTCCTCCTCCAACTCGCCATTGCCGTATATCTCTGCATGCGCATGTAGACCGTTTTCCCCTTCCTCCTCTGCGCTCTCTTGTCGTAGCGAAGCTTGCGACTCCTCCAGCGCAAGCGTGGTATGTTATGCTAAAAAACTTTGCGCTCTCTGCGTTCTTTGCGTGAAACATATAAAACCTGATAATTGTTTTCTTTTCTCACGCAGAATACTTGAAGCTTGACTTTCTTTAGATTGATGAGCGCAGGTGACTGCTTTAGCTTGATGAGCGTACGCGAATAATAAACCTGAAACCCGAAACCTGAAACCTGAAACTCCCCCTATATATTATATATAATAAGGTGTACCTCTTTAATCAATTTCTTTTTTTGTCCCTTCTGCACTCTTTTTTCTTTTTTTTCTTAAAAAAACTTTCCCATTTCTTTGCCAGTTTGCAGAAAAGTCCTACCTTTGCACTCGCAAAACGGGAACAACTCCTACTAACGGACGGGGTTGGTTTTCTTACGCAAAAAAAGAAAGAGTTCTTTGAAAGATTTTCGTAGACAGAAATTGTAGTACAAGCGCCATATAGTAATATATATGGTGGAAATTCAAGATTATTGAACTTGTCGATTCCCTTTAGTCAGGTTGTCCAAACTATTTAAGTAAAGACATTTTACAATTCTCTGAGCAGCGAGAGCAGAGCAAGCTTGCTTGTTATGCCGAGTCGTGATAGAGAATCGTAGAATATCGAAGATATTATACAATGAAGAGTTTGATCCTGGCTCAGGATGAACGCTAGCTACAGGCTTAACACATGCAAGTCGAGGGG
>JAZRCG010000018.1:0-37061 GCA_045659645.1 Bacteroidaceae bacterium
TTTCAAGCAAATCAAGCAGAACTTCCCGCTGAAATACTTCTATGGCGAAAGCCCCAATGCCATCAAGATACAGATTTGGGTAACATTGATAGCGAACTTGCTGCTGATGGTGATGCAGAGGCGGCTGGAGCGTAAATGGAGCTTCTCAGGACTGGCTACAATGGTCAAAATAGCACTGCTGTATTATGTAGATTTCTACAGTTTGTTTAACAATCCGGAGAAAGACTGGGAGAACATGGCTGTTTTTGATGAAATTTCGCCACATCAATTAACTCTTTTCTGAATTGGGGGGGCTTGGAATTTGAAAATAAAAATCTCAACCGCATAAATACTGCGATTGAGATATACTCTTATACGCTTTTAAACTTTAATCGGACACCAATAATAATTTTATCGTAAACATATTGGGAGCTATTGCTGCATATTGTATGTTTCCGAAAAAGCCGTGTATCAATGTACAAAGAACACTGGATACACAGCCTACTCTATTTTAAATTCGTCAAACTCACGTTAACTTATGTAAGGATATGTTACCAAATAATTCCAATTGTTTTGGTCTCATTCTATAATGTATGATTGCTGACTGTAATACGTATTTTAGGTGTTTTCTGGTGCATTTGCATTCGTTTATATATTAAAGCATCACTAAGACAGGCATTCTTCTCTGCTATTTTTATGAAAAACCCAAAATAATGGTACCTTCATAAGATATGCTTCTTTGCATAGATACTGCAGTGACTTTGCAGAGTCAGCGCATTGACTTGTGCAAGTCACCGCGGTGCGATAAAAACTCATGTATATTGAACTGTAAAAATGCCTTCTGAAATACAAATATTTGCACACCATCGAGATCGTTGATGCAATTATGCGATTCTCAGGATGCAAAATGTCATATTTTTTTCAAGTCAGCAAGTCTCATTAGAGGTTATTGATGTGTGACGTTGTTTCTTCTAAGTCCTATGCTAAAATACAAGAATTGATGAGTAAGATAATGTTAATAATATATAAGGTGTATTCCTTCTATACAAAAGATAAGACACTATCCAAAAGATAAGACAAACAATGTCTTTACTCTCTTTATGAAACTGCCGTATAGCATACAAAGTAGTGGAGAGAAAGTTTTGCTATCGTAATACTCTTGCTGAACATAAACCTTGGTCATCTAGCATAAAAAATGTATCTTTGCAGACGAAAGATACATATGGTTGCTTATATACACTTAAATATTACACACTACATGAACAGGACTGAACTTATAGCTGCCGTAGCCGACCGCACTGGCAGCACCAAAAGCCATGCCGCACAGATGGTAGATACCGTACTGGGCGTAATAGCCGACCGTCTGACCGAGGAGCGCGAGGAGGTTGCAATTGCCGACTTTGGCCGTTTCTACATCAAGCAGCATCCCGAACGTCAGGGCATCAATCCCCAGACTGGCGAGAAGATTACCATCGAGGCCAAGGAAAAGATTGCCTTCAAGGCATCCACAAGTCTAGAGTACTACAGCCGCAAGCACCATGGATGAATTTCTATAATATTCATCCTATATTATCATATAATGTAAGAAGTAAACACACTAAACCCCAATCGGTCATTGACTGTTACGCGCTTCTTGTCATCTGTTTAAACACAGGCTATTGTCATCATAATGCTAGGACCTAATTGGGATAAAATGCTCTTAGTCTCAAAAAGAATACTCCAAGTACACTTAATTGGGTACCTGGAGTATTTTATTATTGCCTGCTTTATGAGCAATATTTCCGTGTTGATTAACTAAAAACCGCCCTTATACTTATCAAATATGTAAAACATATTATTAAAAAGGTAAATCCTCGGCACCCATAGAAGCAAAGGGAGCGGCATCCACAGGAGCAGCGGTGCCAAGGGGAGCTGCCTGAGGGGCATCAAATGGAGCAACATTAGGTATTTGTGCAACAACAGGAGCCTGCGCCATTGGGTCTGAGATATTACGATCTACATTCCATGCTCGGATACTATTATACCAACGCCCTTGATACTCATGGGCATCAATATCAAAACTTACGCGAACCATCTCGCCAACCTGTATGTTGAACTGTTGAAGCTTATCAGCACCAAACACCTCAAACATCATCTTACGTGGAAAACGATCTGTAGTTGTCTCTAATACAAAAGAGCCTAAACGCCATTCGCTACCAGTTCTTGCAGAAATTCCACCACGCTCTTCCAACACCTGAATGATTCTTCCTATCAATTCCATACATATACTTTTTTAATTCAGCACAAAGTTAATACAAATTAACTACATACACAAAAAACAGATTGCATTTTTTGGCATTATGGAGAAAAACAAGTAAATTTGCGAGAAAATAGATAAACTTACAAACTTTATATCAGAAATGAATTTCAAAGTATCCACATCGGCTCTGAATAGCCGCCTCTCATGTGCCAGCAAGGTTCTGGCCAGCAAAAACTCTATGCCCATACTTGACTGCTTCCTTATAGAAGTAAACGACAATGGACAAATGACCATAACTGCCAGCGATTCTGAGAAATGCTACATCACGAATCTGCCTGTTTTGGAGCAAGATGGCACTGGTCGCTTCTGTGTACCGGCCAAAACACTGATGGAGAGTCTTAGAGAAATTCCCGAACAACCTATCACTTTAGGACTCAATGCAAATACATATGAACTCCGCGGCAAACATGGAAGCGGGCAGTTCTCCATCATGGCACAGAATGCCGAACCATATCCAACTCCACGCCCAGTCGTTGAAGGCAACACACTGAACCTTAGTACTGATGTGTTACTTTCAGGCATCAACCGCTCGCTGTTTGCCACTGCCAACGACGAGGTTCGTTTGGTCATGAACGGTATATTCTTTGATATCAAGCCTGACCACATCATCTTTGCTGGTACCGACGGCCGCAAACTGGTCAAGAATATCGTACGTGGTATAACCCCAGGCTTCAATGGAAGTTTCATCTTGCCCAAAAAAGTGGCAACCATACTGAAGAACGTGCTTGGCAAGGACGAGACCGAGATACGTATTGTCTACACCACTGACCGCGCAACCATCTCCACAGAAGACATGACCATGAATTTCCGTTTGATTGAGGGCAACTATCCCAATTACAACGCTGTAATTCCAACAAGTAATCCTTTCCATGCGGTTATTGATCGCCAAGCATTTGCAAGTGCGCTCAAACGTGTGAGTGTATGCTGTAACCAGAGCAGTGGTTTGGTTAAGCTGGAACTGACTAACAACAATCTGCACCTAACTGGTCAAGACAACGAGTACTCCACAAGTGCCGAGGAATTCCTCGTGTGCGAGTACACCAACTCACCTATAAGTATTGGCTTCTCCTGCCAGTTCCTAATTGAAATATGCAACATCATAGATAGTGAGAACATCATTCTGGAACTTGCTGACCCCAGCCGTCCTGGTTTGGTACGCCCAGCACAGGAAAAGGAGAATGAGGAACTTATCATGCTGCTGATGCCAATGCGCGTAGACGACTAAGGTACCATGAAATTGAATCTCACCAAGCCGATTGTATTTTTTGATTTAGAAACAACCGGCATTGATATTGCTACAGACCGTATAGTAGAAATATGCCTTATACGAGTTGAGCCCAATGGCAACAAACAGTCCATGACTCTCCGAATAAACCCAGAAAGGCATATTCCCGAAGAAGCAAGTTCTGTACATGGCATATATGACACCGATGTCAAAGATTGTCCCACCTTTCGCGAAAAGGCAGAAGAACTGAAGAAGATATTCGACGGATGCGACCTGGCTGGCTTCAACAGCAACCGTTTTGACATCCCCCTCTTGGCAGAAGAGTTTATCCGCTCGGGAGTGAACATAGACCTAAATACTCCACGCCGTGTGGATGTACAGAACATTTACCACAAGCTGGAACGCAGGACACTGGTGGCCGCATATAAGTTCTATTGCGACAAGGACCTGGAAAATGCACATTCCGCTCTGGCAGATACCGAGGCTACCCTGGAGGTGCTTGAAGCACAGCTTGACCATTATCCAGAAGAGTTGCAGAACGACATTGATTTCCTGGCAGAATACAGCAGTAGGGACAATTTCGTAGACTTCGCCGGGCGCTTTGCATATAATGACAAGGGCGAAGAAATAGTAAACTTCGGCAAGCACAAGGGACGTCTTGTAAAGGATGTACTAAGAGTTGAGCCAAGTTACTACAACTGGATGATGCAGAGCGACTTTACAATGAACACAAAACAAGTGCTGACCCGTCTGAAGTACAAGTACTCCATGTAAGGCCTTGGACCATGGGCAACAGACACGGCAAAGAAAATACAATGTTAAAAGGTAAGAAGATAGTATTGGGCATTACCGGCAGCATAGCAGCCTACAAGGCATGCATGCTCATCCGCTTGCTCATAAAGCAGGGAGCGGAAGTACAGGTTGTAATCACCCCTGCAGGTAAAGAGTTCATAACTCCAATCACGCTGAGCGCCCTGACACACAAACCCGTCATATCCGATTTCTTCAACCAAAGAGACGGTTCGTGGCATAGTCATGTAGACCTCGGTCTATGGGCCGATGCCATGCTTATAGCGCCATGTACCGCCAGCACTTTGGGGAAAATGGCACATGGCATAGCGGACAATATGCTCATTACCACTTATCTTAGCATGAAGGCTCCTGTTTTGATAGCACCGGCCATGGACTTGGATATGTATGCCCACATATCCACTCAGGAGAACTTACGCCTGTTGCAACAAAGAGGAGTTGTAATTGTGGAACCTGGAACAGGTTTCTTGGCCTCTACCTTGGAAGGAAAAGGGCGTATGCAAGAACCTGAACGCATCGTTGAGGAATTAGAGGAGTTCTTTGCCAGACGCGAAGGTCGACTACGTGGTCAGCGCATACTCATTACCGCTGGTCCCACTTACGAAAAAATAGATCCTGTACGCTTCATAGGCAACTATTCAAGTGGCAAAATGGGGCTAGCCTTGGCTAAAGAATGCATATGCCAAGGTGCAGATGTGGAATTAGTATTGGGACCATGTTCTGAACCATTGCCCCACTCCACTCTGCTACATGTTACCCGTGTAGAAAGTGCATCGGACATGCACAAGGCCACCACACATATTTTCAGCGGATGTACCGCTGCTATTATGTGTGCAGCAGTTGCCGACTTCACACCTCACTCCTGTGCCGAAGAGAAGATAAAACGAGAGGGAGAAGAACTTGTTCTACGCCTTACTCCAACCCAGGATATTGCAGCAACCATAGGTCGCATGAAAACTCCTGCACAGAGATTATGCGGATTTGCATTAGAAACACACAATGCATTGGAACATGCCCAAGAAAAACTCCAACGTAAGAATCTGGATATGATTGTCATGAACAGTCTGCAAGATAGCGGCGCAGGTTTTCAAGTGGACACCAATAAAGTTACTATCATTACCAACAACCACAAGGAGTCCCTTCCCCTGCAAAGTAAAAGAGAGGTGGCTCGCGAAATATTAAACAGATTCTTACCATGAAGCAAAGCCTACTTCTGATACTGATCTGTTGTGCAATTCCATGCCTGTCATGTGCCCAGGAACTAAATGCCAAAGTTTCCATAAACACATCTAAACTGGAGGGCACTAATGTAGAAGCTTGCGAAACGCTCAGACAGAAGATGGAAGAGTTCCTGAATACCCATCAGTGGACCAAGGTGAAATATGAGGAAGCAGAACGCATTGAATGTGTGTTCAACATAACAGTAAACAAATATACCCCTTCCGAGGGAGCCTTTGAATGCACATTGCTACTGAACAGCAACCGCCCAGTATGGGGAAGCGTCTACACTACTGTACTCTACAATACACGGGACCAACATTTCAACTTCAAGTTTGACCCTGCCGATCAATTAGAGTACAACCCCGACAATGTAGATAACCAACTAATAGCTCTGCTGGCATACTATGCACACATTATTATTGGTATGGACATGGACACCTTTGCTCCGCTTGGAGGTACATTGGTCCTGCAAACAGCAGAAGACATTGTAAGCAGGGCGCAAAGTTTGGGATATAGCGGATGGAGTGCCTTCAACGAAAGCAACAACCGCTTTGCTTTACTGAACGACTATATAGACGGCAGTATGGAATCTATGCGCCAGCTCAACTATACATATCACCGTAAGGGATTGGACCAGTTGTGCGATAGTACAGAAAATGCCTACACTGCATTATACGAAAGTATGGAGCTATTAGAGCAGGCAAGACAAGCCAGGGCAATGAGCAATGTACCTCAATTGTTCACGGAATACAAGAAAGACGAACTTATCAACATCTTCAGCAACCACACCGACAAGCAAAAAAGACAAAGGGCACACGACATACTCTTCAACACCAACCCCAGTCAGAGCAACAGTTGGGAAAAGATAATGAAATAAAGTATGCTAAAACATCTACACATAGAAAACTATGCACTCATTGAGAGTCTGGACATTGACCTACAGGATGGATTCTCTGTTATTACTGGCGAAACGGGTGCAGGCAAGAGCATTCTGCTCGGTGCCATTGGTCTGCTTACAGGTGAGCGTGCAGACACCTCTGTCATACAAAATGGCAAACAAAGATGCATGCTTGAGGCTACATTCCGCCCTGATGGCTTAGGTTTGGAACCTTTTTTTATTGAGGAGAATTTGGATTACGACCCTGAAGAATGCATCATACGTCGTGAACTAACTACAGGAGGTAAAAGTCGCGCCTTCATCAATGACACCCCCACTACCATCGCTACACTGAAACGATTGGGTTCAAGACTCATAGATATTCATTCGCAACACCAAAATCTGTTGCTGGGCCAAGAAGACTTCCAACTTTCTGTGCTGGATGCCGTTGCAACTGATCCCAAATTGATGCATACCTATGTTACTACCTACACTCGGTGGAACAATACCCGCAAAACGCTGAAGCAAGCGCTTGCTAATCTGGAGGAAGGAAAAAAGGATGAAGATTACATGCGCTTTCTTCTCACAGAACTAACCAATTTTAAGCCGCAGCCCGAAGAGGATGAGACATTACAACAACAATGCGACATGCTGGAACATGCCCAGGATATAAAAGTAGCATTGATGCAAGGGTGTGGAGTACTTTCTGAGGGGGATATTCCCCTTACAGATGCACTAAGACAGGTAAGAAACCTGCTCTCCTCCGTACAAAAACACTTTCCACAGGCCGAAGAACTAATGGAACGAGTGGAAAGCTGTCGCATAGAACTGCAAGACATTGCCGACACACTGGAGAGTGAAGGAGAAAGCATAGATTACTCGCCTGAACGTCTGGAAGAATTGCAATCACGCCTGAACACACTATATTCACTGGAACAAAAGCATCATGTGGACACAAGTGAGCAACTGATTGCTATCATGCACCAATTGGAGGAACAATTGAGCATAATGGACAATAGCGAGGAATATATCAAACAACTACAACAGGAGGAAACAGAATCAAGAACCCTATTGGATACATTGGCCAACTCTCTAACTGAAACACGTATCAAAGCAGCCAAAAAGGTAGAAAAGGATATCGTGGCGTCACTAAAGTCTTTGGGTATGCCAAACGTACGTTTCCATGTGAATTTCTCCAACACAGAGGTGCCGACCCCCAGAGGTATGGACAAGGTGGCTTTTCTTTTCTCCGCCAATTTGGGAGCTCCACTTCAAAACATTTCCCAAGTGGCCAGTGGTGGTGAAACGGCCCGTGTCATGCTCTCTCTAAAAGCATTGCTATCGGGCACTGTTTGCTTGCCCACAATAATTTTTGACGAGATAGATACCGGTGTATCAGGACACATTGCCGAGGCTATGGCACATATAATGCAAGAGATGGGACAACATGGACGACAGGTAATCAGTATCACACACCTGCCACAGATAGCGGCACTGGGCAAGCACCACTTCAAAGTTTGGAAAGAAGACACACAAACCCATACGCTAAGCCACATCAGCCCTCTTTCTCAGGAGGAGCGTATTGCAGAGATTGCCAACATGCTATCTGGCAGTAACGTCACTACCGAGGCCATCAACAATGCACGGGCGCTACTGGGAATATGACAGAAATCATAAGAAACCTCTCCCCTGAAAAACTCTACCTCATTGCTCTTAGCGGTGGAGCAGATTCCGTGGCCCTGTCTTTGATGATGAAGAGACAGGGACTCAACATACGAGCACTTCACTGCAACTTTCACCTGCGAGGCGAGGAATCTGACCGCGATGAGCACTTTGTCCATGACTTCTGTCAGGAGCACCACATACCCTTAGAAGTCAAACACTTTAACACCCTCCATTCTGCACAACTTCATAAGAATAGCATAGAAATGGAGGCACGAAAACTACGATACCAGTGGTTTGCACAACGTTGCCAGGCATTAGATGCCGAAGCCATCTGCGTTGCACACCACAAGGACGATCAAGCGGAGACCTTGCTTCTCAACCTTATACGTGGAACAGGACTGAAAGGACTCTCAGCCATGCACCCAGACAGGGAAATCAATGGATTGCGTATAATCCGCCCATTGTTGGACATAACACGCAAGGACATTATACAGTATCTAACATCCATAGGGCAAACCTTCGTTACAGACAGTACCAATCTGGAGCGAGATGCACTGCGCAACCGCATACGATTGGATCTTATGCCCATGCTACAACAACTGAACCCCAATATCACCGAATGCTTGGCACGTACTGCTCACAATGTGCGCATGGAACTGGATCCTGCTTCGGAGGAAGGCTACTACCATATCTGGCTTGCCCCATTGGGGTTCAGCCGCAGTCAAATTTTGGACATCTATGCTCACCGTCCAACCACTCAACCGCTCACTGCGCAAAACTCAACTAACAACACTACCCCACTCCGTTCTGGTCTCATGTGGCATAGTTCCACACATACACTTTTGCTGAACAGAGGAGAATGGATATTACAGAAACGAGGCGACAGCAACAAATCACAAGCAGAACTGCTCATAGAAAATCTTCCCACTGGTTCCTTTCCCACTGCTAAGGACTTCCTCCAAAAGGAACAAGCCTTCATAGATGCACATAGCATTCGTGGCAAGCTAATACTGCGCCCAACAAGGCAAGGCGACCGTTTCCAACCATATGGAATGAAACATGGCACCAAACTTGTCAGCGACTACCTTACCGATCGTAAGGTCTCCCTTTTGGAAAAATCCCAGCAACTCGTAGCAATAGACTCTGCCACAGACAGCATCGTATGGCTCGTGGGCAGAGAGATTGATCACAACTATCGCATTGATCACTCCTCCACTAACATACTACGTTTGCGCATAATCTCAAAATCCTGTTAAATAACTCTTGAAAACAGCCTCCCGAGCCTAAAGGCCGGTCCTCCCGAGGACCAAGGGGAGAGTTCCCGGTTCTTTCGGGTCGGTCCTCGGGAGGACCATATAAGATGGTGCTGTGACCAACAATGGCAGGTTCGCACGACAACAAATGGCACAATGGGTTAATGTGAACAAGACATCATCCCTTGTGCCATTACCTTTGCGTATACACGAGCAAATTAGTTACGATTGACAAACTACACATGACCGTTGCAGCATGTTGTTTTTGGGGAAATACAGTTATTAAAAATGGCGACCCCACAAAGGAAGTCGCCATTGTATGATAAGTTTATTATTTCTTACAAACTGGAAGTAAGATTACTTCTGAGCCAAAGCCTTTGCCATAGCCTTCTCAGCCTTTACAACAGCAGCGTTGTACTTCTTCTGAGCAGACTTGGGGTTCTTAGCAGTCTTGATGGCATCGTAAAGAGCCCACAGGTTGAAGTCGGCAGTAACCTTCTTCTGAGCTGCGGTGTAAGCCTTGGCAGCAGCCTCAGCCTTAGCCTCCTGCTCTGCGGGAGCGTAAGCATGCTTGTAACCCTTCACCTGGTTCCAGTAGCCACGAGTGAAGTCGGGGAAAGTAACGGCAGCACAGTTGTTGTCCATAGACAATGTGCCAAGCTCTGCCAAGCAGCACCATTCAGCCAGGTCATATACGTCCATATCCAGAGGCAGACCATTCTGCAGGCAGTAAACCAGACGAGCCTCCATGATGTAGTCCATACCACCGTGACCCATCTCACGACCCAGTTCACCGTACTTGGTGAGGATGGGGTGATAGTACTTCTTCTCCAAAGCAGCCTTCTGCTCAGCGTTCATGAAGCCGTGAGCGTTGAGGTTGTCAATCTTGGGAGCGCCAGTACCCTTCATAGCCTCGCCAGAGAGAGCATACTCGGGAGTAGGATACTTGGTAGCATAACCCTTGGTACCGGTGAGCTTGAACAGACGGTTGTAGGGCTGGGGAGTCATAACGTTGTGCTGGATCTCAACAACCTTACCGTTGGCAGTACGCATCAGAGTGGTGGTGTGGTCACCATTGCGGAACTCCTTGCACTCCTTACCAGTCTTGTTCTCAACCCATTCCTTACCAACGAAGCTCTCGGTGTCCATAGCAATCAGAGTGGTGAAGCGGTCACCACGGTGAATGTCCATGCACTGAGCAACGGGGCCAAGGCCGTGAGTAGCGTAGAGGTCACCACGGTTCTCCTTGTTGTACTTCATACGCCAGTGCAGCTTGTCGGTGTCGTTGTCGTTGGGGTCAATCCAGTAAGAATCCCAGAACCACTCCAGACCGTGGATGTAAGCACCCTCAGCACGGATGATTTCACCGAACACGCCATCCTGAGCCATAGCCAGAGCGTTCAGCTCATAGTAGTCGTAGCAGCAGTTCTCCAGGATGAAGCAGTGCTGACGTGTCTTCTCAGCGAGGTCAATCAGGCTCCAGCACTGTTCCAGGTTCATTACGCTGGGCACCTCGATAGCAGTGTGCTTGCCATTCTCCATAGCGCACTTTGCCACGGGATAGTGGTGATTCCAGTCGGTAGCAACATAAACGAGGTCAACGTCTGCACGCTTGCAGATTTCCTCATAACCCTTGGCACCAGAGTAGATGTCTGCGGGCTTCAGACCAGCCTTGCGCAGGTAGTCCTGGCACTTCTCAGCACGCTCTGCCTCATAGTCGCAGAGAGCAACGATCTCAACACCGGGGATGTGGCAGAAGCGCATAACTGCACCAGGGCCACGCATACCCAGACCTACGAAAGCCACGCGAACGGTCTCCAGCTTGTTAGCTGTCAAACCGAGTACATGCTGCTGGCCAGCAGGACGTTCGGGGGTTTCCACTACGATAGTACCCTTATCCCAATGCCACTTTGTGCTGGGAGAAAGGGACTGAGCACCTGCTGCCATTGATACGGCAGCGAGGGCAACGACAAGAAGATTCTTCAGTTTCATTCTCTTTCGTTTGTTTTTAATTAGGTTAATATAAGGATTTCGCTATTATCTGCTTTCCGTTGCAAAGTTAACCATTTTATCGGTAAGTTCCAAATTTTATTTTGTTATTATATAAAAAAGGTGTAACTTTGCCAGCGTTATGAATAAGGAGACTCGCACCCCACTGCTGGGTATGGATATGCAGGAATTGAAGGAAGTAAGCACCATTGTGGGACTTCCCTCCTTTGCCGCCAAGCAGATGTTTGGCTGGATATACCAGAAGCATGCCGCTGATATTCAGGAGATGACGAACATTTCCCAGAAAGCCCGCACCCTGCTGGCAGAGCAGTACTGCATGGGACTGATGCCTGCTGTAGAGGCACAGCGCAGCGTGGATGGTACGGCCAAGTACCTCTTCCCCACCCTGTCGGGGCATACGGTAGAAAGTGTATTCATCCCCGACAAGGATCGTGGCACCCTGTGCGTAAGCTGCCAGGTTGGATGCCGCATGGGATGCAAATTCTGCATGACAGGCAGGCAGGGGTTTCAGGGACACCTCACCACCACCGACATACTGAACCAAATATACTCCCTGCCCGAAAGGGACAGACTCACGAACATCGTGTTCATGGGGCAGGGTGAACCCTTGGACAACCTGGACACTGTACTGAAGGTAACCGAACTGCTCATGCATAAGGACGGATGGGCATGGAGTCCCAAGCGCATAACGGTGAGCACCGTGGGTGTAAGACGAGGTCTGGTACGTTTTTTAGAAGAAAGTCCATGCCATCTGGCCGTATCCCTGCACAATCCCTTTGCCAACGAGCGCCTGGAGATGATGCCTGCCGAGAATGCCTTCTCGGTAACCGAATTCATGCCCCTGCTGGCACGTCAGGACTGGACACACCAGAGACGCATATCTTTTGAATATATCGTTTTCGGAGGTCTGAACGACACACTGCGCCACGCACAGGAACTGGCTAAACTACTCTCTCCTTTTGAGTGCCGCGTAAACCTCATCCGTTTCCACGACATACCGGACACGCCATATCATGGAGCCAGTGAAGAGAAAATGATATGGATGCGCGACTATCTGACACAACACGGCGTGACCACCACCATTCGTGCCTCCAGAGGACAAGACATCTGGGCTGCATGCGGCCTGCTGAACACAAAGAACAAACAAGCCTGAACAAGACACAACATACACAACTACTATGACAAAGCGACTGATACCCATACTGATGCTGCTGGTAATGTTACTGAGCAGTTGCGAGAAATCCTCCTTCTTCCCCAAAGCCAGCGGACGCCCCTATGAGGTGCTCGTGGTGATGGACTCGGTGGATTGGAAGGCTCCGCACGGCAGAGCACTGTTTGACGTATTGGACACTGATGTGCCCATGCTTCCGCAGAGCGAACGCTCGTTCCGCATATCGCAATGCGAGGTGAAGAACTTCGACCGAATACTGAACATCTTCCGCAATATCATCGTTGTGAACATAGACAAGACACAGTTCACACGCACCAGGATGAAGTTCGCACGAGACAAGTATGCAATGGAGCAGGTTGTGCTGACAATCAACTCCCCCTCAAAGGAAGAATTCCAGAAATTCTGTGTGGATCACAGACAGGAAATTGTGAACTTCCTGACCAAGATGGAGATGAATCGTCTGGTCAAGGACCTCAAGAAAGAGAACTCCAAGGTGACACGCGACCTTGCCATGGAGATTTTCGGATGCAAGATGCATGCGCCAAAGGAACTGACATCTTTCAAGAAGGGTAAGGATTTCCTATGGACATCCAACAACACACCTTCAGGCATGATGAGCATAGTAATGTATTCTTTCCCCTACGAGGGACCGCAGATATTCAACAAGGGATACCTCACCGAGAAGCGAGACTCGGCACTGAAGGCAAACATACCAGGCGAGAAACCCGGTATGTTCATGAAGACGGACACCCTGTGCACTGTGGTAAAGCCTATAGCGGTACATAAGGAATATGCCATGGAGATGCGAGGTTTGTGGTACGTCGAGAACGATTGTATGGGTGGTCCCTACGTTAGCCATCATCGTGTAGATACGGAGAATAACCGCGTAATCGTAGTAGAAGGTTTCGTATACGCTCCAGAAAAAATGAAACGAGGCATGATACGCCGTTTGGAAGGCTCTTTGTACACACTGATGTTGCCAGAGGAACAGTACTTCATGGAAATCACGCCTGGCATTGAGGAAGAGAAAACAGATACACTCCACGAGGAGAAGAATTAAGCACAACAGAACATTATGGATACATTGAAAATAGGCATAGTACACTCCGACCAGAAAGGACAGGAAACCATAGCAAATGCCTTTGAAGACATACTTCTGGACGAAATTTGCACCAAAACCATCTACGAAAAACAAGGAGAAGAGGGCATAGAAGAGGCGCTGAATGACTGGGAGGATGGCAAAACAGATGCAATACTGGTAATTCCAGCCGAGGGCGAGGAACAGTTGAATCCAGCCAGTCTCAGAGGCACAGACATGCTGGTGTGGGAAGATCTGCGTATGGCATTCATAAACGAGGACGAAAACTTTGAGGAACAGATGCAGACACTACGCCTGTCCCTGGAAAGGGAATTTGATATACACAACCCTCGCATAGTCCCCACACTGGATGCCCAAAACTACAAAACGTATGATGCAATATTAGTCAGCGACAAGGAGCAGGGCATCAAAGAGTTCATGGAAGTAAGCCATGGTAATGGTGTGGCATATACAACGGGAAGAGAATTGGTATGCACCAGCCCCTTCTCGGTGGAATCATTTCGCGAGAGCATCTATCTGGCCAAAGACATTCTAAAGAACAGAGCACGTTACGATGAGGCCCGCCAAAACCCTCTGCCTAAACTTTTTGTGGACAAAAAAGAGGACATTAGAAAGCACCAATGAGCCTGATAGATAAAGTTAAAGCCACACTGAAGAGCCAGGACACGGAAGGTCCGTTCGAACTTTACGTAACACGTACACCCGGCTATCTTTGGGCATGCCTGTTCAAATGGCTTGGCGTGCATCCCGTAGCGGTTACATTGATGAGCATAGCCATCGGTGCAGCAAGCGGCTGGTTCTTCTATAGCGAGAACCTGGAAACGAACCTCATAGGCATGGTTCTGCTAATATGGGCAAACTGGTACGATTGTGCAGATGGGCAACTGGCCCGCATGACGGGCAAGCGTACCCTCATAGGGCGCATATTGGATGGGTTCTGTGGCGACGTGTGGTTCTTCTTCATATATCTGTTCCTGTGCCTTAGGATGCAGGGACAAAACATCCCTTTTACCAACGTAGAATGGGGTATATGGATATGGATACTTGGGGCATGGGCAGGATTACGATGCCATGGCAGGCAATGCGCTATTGGCGACTACTACCGCAACATACACATGTTTTTCCTATTTGGAAAAGATAAAGCCGAACTTGACTCGCAGGCAAAGATTCTGAATGAGATGAACTCTATGAAGTGGATAAGCAGGGATTGGTTCCACAAGCTCTACCTATACTTCTATGCACGATACACAGGATCACAGGAGGCCCAAGTCAAATCCTTCCACACAATGATGCACCACCTCCAGAAGAAATATGGTGAGGACATCCCTGACACTATTCGTGAGGATTTTTGCAAAGAAAGCCGACCTTTGATGCCCCTGACCAACATCATCACATTCGACACCAGAGTGGCAGTTCTATTCCTAAGCATCGGTTTTGGCATTCCATGGCTATATTTCATTTTCGAATCAACCGTGCTTGAGGCAATACGCTTCCACATGATAAAACGGCACGAAAGACTTTGCGAAAGGATAACAAAACAATACACTGAGAATTAAGAAATGAACAGAATCGTAGCACTGATACTTGCTGGCGGAGTTGGAAGCAGGATGAACCTGTCCATACCTAAGCAATTTGTGGTAGTGGACGGACTCACCGTTCTCCAGCATACCATGCTTGCATTCCAGTGCCACCAACTGATCAGTGCCATATATGTAGTAGTTTCACCCCAATGGGCAGAAACAGTGCGACAGCAGGCAATGGATGCTGGCATAGGCAAATTCGCAACGTGCCTGAATGCTGGCGAAAACAGTTTCCAGTCGGCAAAAAACGGCATAATGGCCCTTCAGGAGGAAGAAGACGGAAACACAGTAGTGCTCATCCACGATGCAGTACGCCCCCTGGTGTCGCAAGACATCATCAGCCGCAACATTGCAGTATGTCTTTCACGAGGTAACGCCATCACTACCTTGCCAAGTCAGGAGAGCTACATGATAATCAATTCGGGCACAGGTACCGGGGACAAGGAAATCACGTCATCAGAATACATCCTGCGAGAGAAACTTCTGCGTGCACAAACACCACATACCTTCCTGTTGGATGAACTAATCCAAATGATGAGGGAAGCGGAAGAGAAAGGCATAACATATTCTCAATCCATCTTTACCCTTGCCAACGAACTGGGACACGTGCCCCTGCATACTGCCGAGGGAGATATGATGAACTTCAAACTGACCATGCCATCGGACTTTACCATCTTCCAAGCCATTCTGCACGAGACAAGAGGCTAAAGGCTGAAACAGTTTTTCACAAGTAGCTGAATTGCTTTTCTCAAGAAATATTCATACCTTTGCACACTCTTTTATGAATACAACACCCTTACAAGACCTGAAAGCACGATACAACATTGTTGGTCGCGACGAAAAACTGGACATGGCACTGGACACAGCTCTCCAAGTGGCACATACCGATTTGAGTGTGCTAATTCAGGGCGAAAGCGGTGCTGGCAAGGAAATTATTCCACGCATAATACACGACAATAGCCTTCGCAAGACCAAACGCTACATAGCCATAAACTGCGGCAGCATACCAGAGGGCACCATTGACTCGGAACTCTTCGGACACGAAAGGGGATCGTACACAGGTGCTGTGGGAGAGCGAGAAGGATACTTCGGTGCGGCAGATGGTGGAACCCTCTTCCTTGATGAGGTTGGCGAACTGCCCGTGACAACACAGGCACGTCTGCTTAGAGTGCTTGAAACAGGCGAGTACCTGCGTGTGGGAAGCGACACTCCCAGAAAGACCAACGTCCGCATCGTGGCAGCAACAAACGTGGATATTCCCAATGCTATACGTGAAGGGCGCTTCCGCGAGGACCTTTACTACCGCCTGTGTACCATCAACATACAGGTCCCTCCCCTCAGAGAACGCGGCATTGATAGCGTACTGCTCTTCAAACTGTTTGCCATGAATACGGCAGCAAAATATCACATCCCAGAACCAATACGCCTAAGTCCAGATGGCGAACATACGATAATGGCATACAAATGGCCCGGAAACGTACGCCAACTAAAAAACGTGGTGGAGCAGATGAGTATCTTGGAACAAGGAGTGCAGATTACGCCCGAGGTTCTGTTCCGTTATGGGATAATAGCCGGACAAGGAGACAGCTATGCTCTGAAGCGCATAAACAAACCTGAAAGCGAAGGAGGACGTCACGACTGGGAGAACGAGATAAAATGGCTGGCAAATGCCGTACTCAAACTCCGTTCCGAGGTGGACGAACTTAAAAGTATTATCAATCCTGAACATAACAGGCACGCTGCCACACCTCTGCAAATAGAAGACCAAAGCAACATGCACGCACCTGTTCTTCAGGAGCCTCTCACTATTTCACATACACCACTCACCGCCCCACATGCCGATAGTCATACTTATGACGAGATAGAAGAGGTAAATGAGGACGATACGCTCAACCTGGAAGACATGGAAAAGCGAAACATAATACGAGCTCTCCAGCAGAGTCACAACAGACGCAAGATAGCAGCCCAGATGCTTGGCATCAGCGAACGCACACTGTATAGAAAAATCAAAGACTATGGCATCGAAGAATAGACAAAATAATAATACATTCTTGAAGGCAACACAATACATTCATAGGTTCACCGCAATACTTCTCATCCTATCATGCATTGTATTGTACACATCATGCACCATCAGTTATAAATTCAATGGTGCAAGCATAGATTACACAAAGGTAAAAACCATCCAAATAGGAAATTTCCCTATCCGCAGTACCTACGTTTGGGCTCCCATGCAATCCATTTTCCATAACAAGCTCACCGACATTTATGCCAACCAGACAAGACTGAAACAAGTTAAAAGAAATGGCGACCTGATCGTTGAAGGTGAAATTGTCGGGTTTGACCAGTACAATAAAGGTATCTCCAACAGCGGATACTCCAGCCAGGTACAACTGAAGATGACGGTAAACGTCAGGTACACCAACAATAAAAACCACGCCGAGGACTTTGAACAGAAGTTCACCGCCACAACCACGTATGATGCCACTCAGCAACTAATCAACGTGCAAGAGGAATTGGTAACTGAAATGTGCAAGGACATAACCGATCAAATATTCAATGCAACGGTAGCAAACTGGTAATACTCACACAAAAGAACAGAGCAAAACACAGAAGTATGGGCAAACAGGTCATTGATTACATCAGACAGCCAGAAAGTCTTGACAATCAATCATTGGAACACCTCCGAGCAATAGTAGAAAAATACCCCTACTATCATGCGGCACGTATTCTAATGCTCAAGACTCTGTACCAAATGCACGACCCAACTTTTGACGAACAATTACGCAAGGCTGCTATCTACGTTCCCTCGCGCAAGACCCTGTTCCAAATGTTCCAAGCCCCATCGCTGACCCCAGATTCTCCAACAAAAAGAACTGCCAGAGCCGAACAAGCAACAGAAGGGCATGGACGTACGGATACACTCATTGACTCATTTCTGGATACTGTCCCACAACAACAAGCAACTCCACGGATAGTGGATGCAACTGTGGATTACATGGCATATCTTATGCAAATAGAAACCACCACAAACAACAGCGCACCAAGAATGGTGGGACAGGAATATATAGATGACTTCCTGATAAAAAACGAAGGTCGATTCGACTTAGAAGATATGCATGAGGAAGAGACTCCAAACAATATCCCGGACAATAAAAACGACATGGGAAGCGGAGTTCTTACAGAGGCAATGGCACGCATTTACATTAAACAAGGCAAATTTGACAAGGCAATTGAAATTATTCGTCGCATTTCCTTGAAATATCCGAAAAAAAATCGTTACTTTGCAGACCAAATACGCTTCCTTGAGAAATTAATCATAAATCAACAATCGTAATATGTACACAACAATTGTAATCCTTATCGTTATTACAAGCATACTGCTATGCTTTGTAGTACTCATTCAGGAAAGTAAGGGTGGTGGTCTGTCTGCTGATTATGCCAGCGGCAACACTCTCCTGGGCGCCCCCAAAACCACAAACGTAATTGAAAAGGCCACAAGATGGCTGGCAGGTATCATGGTTGTACTGAGCATCATCAGCGTATGGGCTCTACCCGAGTCAAAAACAGTGGACAGCGTTCTCCAACTGGAACAGCCCGCTACAGACAATGCCGCCACATTGCCTACTATCCCTGCAACTCAAGCCGTAGAAACAACAGCGGCTCCTCAGGCAACTGAATAAAAACACTATTATCATCAATTCCTTGATATGATAATTGTAGCAGACAGTGGTTCTACAAAAACCGAGTGGATTTTAGAAGACTTGTCTGTAACTACAAGGGGCATCAACCCTGTGCGTGACACTCTGGATGAAATTCTGGACGTTTTGCACACAGAATTGATGCCCCAAATTATATCCATTCAGAAAAATTTATATTCAGTCTCTCCCACAGACATATTCTTCTATGGTGCAGGATGCATCGAACCATTCAACCTTAACGTGCATCATGCTCTCAAAGAACTATTCCCCAACACAGAGATACACGTAAATAGTGACCTATTGGGAGCTGCCAGAGCACTTTGTGGCAAAGAAGAAGGAATAGCATGCATATTGGGCACTGGCAGCAACTCCTGCCTGTGTCAAGGAGGTGAAATAGTGCAAAATACGTCGCCTATGGGCTATATATTAGGAGACGAAGGAAGCGGCGCCGTACTTGGTCGCATGCTTCTTTCCGAAATGTTCAAAGGCGGCCTAAAGGATTTATGGCCATCATTTCACTCTCAGTTCAAGCTTGAAATATCGGATATTATAAATAAGGTGTATCGACAACCACAGGCAAACCGCTTCCTTGCATCGTTGGTTCCCTTTTTAAAAGAACACAGACACAACCTTTGTGTCCAAGAAATGCTCGTTGGGGAATTCACACGATTTCTAAAAAGAAACGTCATCCCATACAACAGATCCGACCTTCCTGTGAATTTTGTCGGAGGCGTGGCAAACAATTTTTCTGAAGAAATTCGCACGGCATGCGAAATCTGCGGCCTAAAATATGGGAAAACCATAGCACTTCCTGCACAAGAAATATGGAAATACCATCTTTATGTTATTTAACATATACAAACATTTGGTGAATATTGATATTATCACTACCTTTGTAACAGTTATCCTGAAAACAATCTTTTTACCTTAAACAAACTAATACCTAAAGGATGGTATAGGGTCGCTGTGAAGCGGCTCTATATTTTTTGTGTGCGAAACAAACAGAAGATATGCTTATAAACGCTAACCGAAACCATATCTGTTGCTCATTCAAAAAAAGAGAATCCGACTAAGTAGTTGCCTATTATAAATAGCATAATATGCGAATAAGGATCAATTGAGATTCTTCAACTAAGCAACACAAATAAGCAACTCTACAAGTACAATTATTCCGTTTCTTGCTTTGTCAGCTTTTCCCTCTCGTGAGAATATTTCTTTATTAAATTATAAGCTTGATAAAGTCCCATCTCTCCTGCTTGAGAGAAATCAGACAGGGCTTGTTCAAGATTACCATGAAGTATATGTGCGACGGCACGATTGAAATATGCTTCCGGCATTGCAGGATCCCTGCGTATAGCATCAGTATAGGCTTCTATGGCATAATAATATTCCTTCAATTTGACATAAATGTTACCCATATTGAATGAAGCATATGGAAAATCAGGAATAGAATTAGCACAGTACTTCAAGTCTTGAATTATATCCAGACAAGTTAGATGCATCTCTCCTTCGCTCAGCGGTTGTGCTTCAACCTGAGAGATTCGGACTTGCGCACGCAAGAAATAACAGAAAGGAGAAACATCCTTGTCAGAAACAATCATTGAGTCAAGAACGGACATGGCACTTTCAAAATCACGAACAATATAGTAATCCATTACAAGCTGGCAACTAAGCCCAAGAACCATGTCTTGCACTATACGTTCCTGATGTTTGGATATGCGAGTGCTGTCAAGAGGAATTTGGCCATTGGCAACAAGTATCGGTTGTTGCATTCCACTCTTCGCAGAAAACTCTTCTACTTTACTGCTATAAGGAACGTAACGACGAGTTGGGTGTTCCTTGCGATAAAAACTGAGCAGATACATTGGTTGGCACTTCAGCTCTGTTTGACGATTCTGCACTCTACCCCTGAATTCACTGGCATATGCGTCCAGATTATCATGCTCATCATCAACCACAAGCTTATTGTAGTCTTCAATGTTTCTTTCGCTCTTTTTTCTTGTGGTTTTCTGTACTTTATAGGTTCCGGTACGCACTTCCATCTGGGCTTTAAGCACACGAAATTCGTCGCGCTCAGCTCCATAAACGTCACCTATCTTGCGCAAGATGGAGGCCCTTTGGCGGTAACCTGCCCAAAACTGCGGATATTCCTCAATTACGGTACTTATGTCGCGTATAGCAGCTCGGAAATCACCCGTTTGGTCATAAAGAATGGCGCGATTATAGAGGGCTATCATGTTGTCCGGTTCCACAGAGAGAACATAATTGAAGTCCTCTATGGCACGGTTGTCGTCTCCCACCTGTGCACGCAACAAGGCTCTGTTGTAGTGCGCAATGTAGTTGTTGGCATCAATCTCTATGGCTTGGTCGTAATCTGCCATGGCTCCGCGAATTTTATTCTGCTGGAAACGTGTCATGGCTCTATTCACGTGAAGCAATGGCATGCGCGGTTTCTGTGTGATGGCCTTATCAAGGGCACTTTCCGCTTCTGGGTATTCTTCTCTCTTTATATGCATAGAGGCTTTCATGCTCCATGCTCCTCCGTCGTATTTATCAAGCACCAAGGCACTATCCACCCATACCTCTGCCTGAATAGTGTCTTTCCTGGCAAGCGATATGCTGGCCTTCATAGTGCATTGTGCAGATTCCTTTGGCCACAGTATCATCATGCTGTCCAATGCAGCATCTGCTTCATCAAACCTGTCCAGTTCCATAAGGCAAACTACCATATTGTGCCAATTGTTCCTTTCCATCAGGTTTTGCTGGATAGAGGCACGGTAGTCGTCTATGGCCAAAGCGTACATATCCATATTGACCCGACAAAGTCCTCGCAAATTATAATACTGCGCAGAGTAGGGGCGTCTCTCTAAGGCTTTGGTGCAATCTGCCTCGGCTCCGGCATAGTCTTCAAGATAGAATTTTGCCAAGCCTCGATAGAAATATGGTTCTGCAAGATATGGTTTTGCTGTTATAACAGAATTGAACCTTTGTATGGCCAGCACATAATCCTCGTAGTATAGGGCATTGCGTCCCATAAGCATTACATGCCTGGTATTTATTTGCGCCAGGCATGAGATGCAACAGGAAGTAAGAGACAGTAATACTACGAAAAGATGTTTGGACATACTGGTGTGTGGTATGATTTTACTTTCTCAGAGGTTTCACTTTGTAGTCAGCGCTGAAAATGCCTTTCTGCAACTGTTTCAGTTTGGGTGCCATCAATTGACGCCTCAATCCCTTGAGGTGGTCGGTATAGACAACTCCGTCAAGATGGTCAAACTCGTGTTGCATAACCCGTGCCAGGAATCCGTCCACCCATTCATCGTGTTCTTGGAAATTCTCGTCCAAATAGGAGACACGTATACGCTTAGGGCGTGTTACCTTTTCCGAAAGTCCTGGCAGGGAGAGGCACCCCTCCTCCTGTGTTTCCATCTCGCTTTCGTCCACTTCTTCTATGTAGGGATTGATAAAAGTATGCTTATATCCGGCATATTGTGGTTCGTCCTCACTGATGCAATCCAAGTCAATGATGGCCAAACGTATAGGCAATCCAACTTGTGGTGCCGCCAGTCCTACACCATGACTTCTTGCGAGTGTATCCCACATGTCGCTGATTATCTCCTTCAGTTTTGGATAATCTGCATCAATTTCCTCCGTCTCCTTGCGCAGAACGGGTTGACCATACGTGTAAATAGGTAATATCATTTGCTTATTCCTTATTTAAAATATATCAGCGTCTCCTTTCCATCCACCCCTGTAGGATTATAGTGGCGCTGATTTCATCCACCAAGGCTTTGTTTTGACGTGCCTTGCGACTGATTCCGCTTTCCAGCATCACCTGATGTGCCAGGACGCTGGTATATCTCTCGTCCCACCATTCAATGGGGATATTGGGGAATGTGTGCGAGAGTTTTTGCACAAAAGCCTGGACGCGAGGCAAGTTCTCGCTATCCAGGCCATTTGTTTGCTTAGGTAAACCTACGACAAAGCGCTCTACTTGTTCCTTGGCCACATAGTCTTGCAGATATTTCATCAGCGTGGAAGTTTCCACCGTGGTCAATCCGCCTGCTATTATTTGGCATGGATCTGTTACAGCCAAACCTGTTCGGCGCTTGCCGTAATCTATACTCAATACGCGAGCCATCGGCTTACTTCTGATAGAGCAGCCATGCATCTGCGTAGGTTGCACGCACCTTGTCGCGACTTTGTGCGGCAGATACCTTATCGTTGTGAGTGCTTATGATAACGCGGTACATGTTGGAGGGGCTCTTTACCACCTGTGCCTGATAGCCTTGTCCCTGAAGCGTATTCTGCAGGGCAACGGCATTTGTCTGGATGCCAAAACTGCCCACCACCACACTATAGGCCTTCAAACCTGTGCCATTTACCAGAGTAACGTCCTCGGTGCGAACAGTTACATTGCTATAATCTGTTACGGGAGTTACGGTTTGAACAGGAGTCACTGTCACAGTGCTGTTAATTTCCTTGTTTTCATTTACAGGGGTAACCGAGGTGGATGTTGACTGTTGAGCCTGTGCCTTTTCGTATGCTTTCTTGTAAGCACTCTCTCCGCTCTTGCACGAACTCATTGCAAATGCAGCAACCAGGGCAAAGCCCATCACGATAATCTTCTTCATACCAAAATGATTATATATGTAAGTGTTTGTATTATTAGTTTTTCTTTTCTATGAATACAATGTTCAACAATGCAAAGGTACGACTTTTTCGTGAAAGAATCTCCGCATAATTGCTAATATTACTTTCAAGTAACATAAAATTAGTTAAATGCAATGAAAAAGCATGGCGCACCTGTCCTTGCTAAAAATATTTTTCTTATATTTGCATTGAAAACATGTATCTACGGTACAAATTAGTACTAACAGGTCATAAACAAGAAAACTTACCTAAACTCAAAAAATTACACATTATGAAAGCCGTTAATTATTTTCTTGCCTTTATCGGCGGTGCAGCCGTAGGTGCTGCCTGTGGCTTACTCTTTGCTCCTGAGAAGGGTGCTGATACAAGAGCCATGATAGTAGAGAATCTAAAGAAGCGTGGCATAAAGCTGAGCAAGAAGGAAATGGAAGATCTTGCAAGCGACATCGCCGAGGATCTCGGTTTGGGTGCTGTTGAATAACAACTTCCCTGCATTGAGAAATACTTCGCTCACAAATCACATTTAATACACTCTTGGTTTTGGAAGAATTTAGAGAACTCTTTATCCTGTTCAGGGAATACCTCCAGAAACAAAGGGAACACATCACACTGAGTGCGGCAGAGAGCATGACAAGATTGCTCTTTGCTGCTACCGTGGGACTAATCCTAATGCTATTAGGAAGCACATTTCTGCTTTTGACCAGTTTTGCACTTGCTTTTTGGATAAATGAAACAACAGGCTCCACCTTCATGGGGTTCGGCATACTTGCATGTGCTGTCCTGTTGCTTTTGACACTGTTTTGGTTCAAACGCAAGCAATGGGTTCTTCAGCCAATAGCCAAATTGATGGTGCAAATCTTTTTAGAGGCAGAAGAGGAAAATGCCACCAGTAATACAACAACCAAATGAGCATAGCACAGGATATTCTGAGCCAGCAGGACGTTTTTCTGGCTATACAACAAAAGAAGGCTGAAAAAAAGGTGGAACTGAACGATGTCCGCCAAAAGATTTCCTTGGCCATGACTACAGCCGTAGCTCCCCTGCCACGAGCCACAAACAGATTGGAACGCGCAATGCAAATAGCTCGCAATGCGTTCAGCATATGGCAAGGCATCAGTTTAGGCATGAAAGTGATACGTGGTTTCCGTTCCGCATCAAGAAAATAACACCTACACACTTACTTCCATACCTATGAGCGACGGAAATTTCAATCGCGCACTCTTGCCACACACGCCATATCATAGCGGTCTAAAAACTGGCAGGATGCAAATGCGCACCCGTGCCGAAGCATCGTTTAACTCCCTGCTGAACAAACACTTCCCCGAAACAGACAACGAAACCAAGGCACAAATTTTCAGGGAATTCCAAGAGAGTCTACGTTTTTAATTCCACCCCTATTTGAATTATCTTTATTGCCTTCTTTTCATACTTGCCCCAAGCATGAGCATTGGGGTTGGGGTAGAGGTAGCATTTTCGCAAAAATACACATATACAAGATACCCTTGACTTTCTTTTAGCAGATAGCCAAGGGTATTTTTGTGCAAAAATTACAATGCTTGTAAGGTGTGGGGCACAAATGGCAGGTTTGGAACCATGACCTTTTGTCCCTTCCCCTACTCTGCCACGCCGATGATGTCGCGGACGGAGGCGATGTTGTGGGCGTCGAGCCAGTCGTTGATGCCCTGGGCCACTTTGGCAGAGATGGCGGGGTCAAGGAAGTTGGCGGTACCTATCTCTATGGCGCTGGCACCTGCCATGATAAACTCTATGGCGTCCGTGGCACTGGCTATGCCTCCAAGACCTATCACGGGGATGTTCACCGCCTTTGCCACCTGGTACACCATGCGCAGGGCTACGGGCTTCACGCAAGGACCCGAGAGGCCACCCGTACCGATGGAGAGCATACGCTTGCGCTTCTCTATGTCGATGGCGGTGCCCATGAGGGTGTTGATAAGGCTCACGGAGTCGGCTCCCTCAGCCTCAACGGCCTTGGCTATGCTGACGATGTCGGTCACGTTGGGCGAGAGTTTCACTATGAGCGTCTTGTTGTATGCCTTGCGCACGGCACGTACCACGCTGGAGGCTCCCTCGGTGGTCACGCCGAAGGCCATGCCGCCGTCGTGCACGTTGGGGCAGGAAATGTTCAACTCTATGGCGTGTATGTCCTCCAGGGCGTCTATGCACTCGGCGCAACGGGCATAGTCCTCGGGCGAGGAACCGGACACGTTCACTATCATCTCGGTGTCTATCTTGCGTATCTTGGGATAGATGGTTTCGCAGAAGTACTGCACGCCCTTGTTCTGCAGGCCCACGCAATTGAGCATGCCGCTTGGTGTCTCGGCCATACGGGGATAGTCGTTGCCCTGACGGGGCTGGAAGGTGGTCCCCTTCACTATGATGCCACCTATGGCGGTGAGGTCCACCACGTCCTCAAATTCTATGCCGTAGCCAAAGGTGCCACTGGCCGTCATCACGGGATTCTTCATCTGAAGAGCCCCTATGCTTGTATTCAGATTTGCCATACCTCTATCAAATTATTCCCAAGTAAGTTCGTTAATGTCAAATACGGGACCTTCGGTGCATACGCACACATTGCCCTTCACGGTCTTCTCCACGCAGCACAGGCAGGCTCCGAGGCCACATGCCATCATGTTCTCCAGGGACACCTCGCAAGGCACGGAATTGGCATGGGCAAACCTTGCCACGGCCTTCATCATGGGCGAGGGTCCGCACACGGAGATGCGGTCGAAGTGCTGCTTGAACAGGATGGAGTGCTGGGTAACGAAACCCTTCTCGCCAGCACTGCCGTCCTCGGTGGTAACGTAGACGTCGCCCACGCGCTGGAAGTCCTCCATCTGCAGGAGCATGTCCTTGGTGCGTGCTCCAAGCAGGAAGGTGGAGCGCATGCCCATCAGGTTCATCTGTGCACCCAGGTAGAGCAACGGAGCGGTACCCACGCCACCGCCCACCAGCAGGTGCTTCTTCTCGGCACTTACGGGCATGGAGAACCCGTTGCCCAGGGGCAGGAGGGCATTCAGTGTGTCGCCTTCGCGCAGGCGTCCGAGGGCACGGCTGCCGGCACCAACGAGCTGTACCAGGAACCATATCTGGTTGAGTTTCGTGTCCACGAAGTTGATACTGATGGGGCGACGCAGGAAGGTTTCCTTGCTTCCGTCCACACGCAATTGTGCAAACTGACCGGGCATCATTGGGGGCAGAGGAGCATTGGGATCGGTGCATTTCAGCAACGCGAAGCGCTCTCCCAGAGCCTCCACAGAAACCACTTGAAGGTCTATAATATGCTTTTTAAGTGCCATAGATATACCTTATTTATATATATAAGTGAATAAATTCATTGTAAAGATACGAATAAGTAAGCGAAAAAACAAAAGAATTTTGATTTTTCCGAGCGTGAGTATCTTAGAAATTTGGCCTCAGAGATACGGGAAACGAGCGAAATTAGTGGGACCTTCGGGCATAAAATAGCGCTTCTGGAGCGAAAAATATGCCACTTTCACCACTAAAATGCGAGGTTTCACACTGGAAATTGTGCCTATGGAGTGAAGGTTTCATAGGTTCCGTCGTCGAAAAATATACGGATTTCAGTTATTTTTCGCTGAGGTTTGTCAATATATTTCTCTATATACTGCACCTGTGGCTGCATCACCTGGGCGGGAGAGATGTGCGCAGAGGGGTGGGAACCGGGCATGGAATGCTCGCCAAAGGCGGCACGATCCTGGTGAATGACAGAGGCATCAAAGACGGCTTGCGGAGCGTTCATGGAGGAGAACAGTTCGGCGGCTTCTTCACCATTGGCATCGCCCTCCTGAGGAGCAAGGGGAGTGTCGGCAGAGGGTGCCTGGGAGGTGTACATGTCGCCCTCGCCAAACATCAGCCACATGACGTTCACCTCGGGGAAGCACTCGTGGATGGCACTGACGGTTTGGTTGGTGGGTCGGGTACGCCCGTTGAAAATTCCTGACAAAGTTGCCTCGGCAATGCACAACTCCGAGGCGAACGATTTTTGGGACATGGCCTTGTCCAACATCAACTGACGGATACGATCTTTCATCTGATAGGGGTGTTTTGGGGGCTTTGGGGCACAAATAGGGGTATGTAGCACCCGATTCCATTTTATAAATCCGAGTACAAAGATAGGGAAAAATAATCGGAAATGCAAAGTTTTTAAACGTAAATCTAAATTTGTATGCCACAATTGCATTTGTATATTCGTATTTACAAACCGCAGAACGGATTTGTAAATACACATTTCCGTATCCGAACGCCCCGAGGGGCGGAAACCTGAAGCAGTTAAAGGATTTTGCTTTTACAACGTTCTGCGTAATAACTGACTACCAGCAGGTTATGTGTTGTTTATTTTGTGGATTGTTGATAACTATGCCTCCTGTGCGACTTCGGGCGATGTGTGCGCCGTAAATTGTATACTTTTCTCTAACTACTGTATTTTACTCACTAAGTATCAGCGGTTTATCGTTGCATAAAAACCGCAAAAAAATATGCGTTCGTGATATGCAAACACATATATTTGCAAATTCGCATGCTTTACATTTGATTATTTAGTATTGTGTATTGGATGTTTTTGCCTTTTGTAGATTTAACATTTAATATTTATAACTATAAATGCGCAAGAGCTGTGCGAAAATATAAATGTTTAAATTTATTAAATGCACATTCCAAGGGTGCGCCAGAAGCCGATTTTTGCAAGAATCCTGTTCTCCCCCACAGATGGCAGGAAGAAGGAATTTACGCGATTCTCAGCGAGTGAAAATCCACGCTAAGTTGCTAATGTTTAGTAAAATGATGGCAAAAACGAGCATCTGCCCCATTTGGGCAAATAGAAAAAAATGCCCCTAAAACGGGGCACTTTTG
The DNA here is from genome assembly GCA_045659645.1 of Bacteroidaceae bacterium. Classification (GTDB taxonomy): domain Bacteria; phylum Bacteroidota; class Bacteroidia; order Bacteroidales; family Bacteroidaceae; genus Physcousia. The sequence continues at coordinate 28,437 of JAZRCG010000018.1, forward strand.
TATGAAAACGGCAGAAAAACCTATTCCAGAATACGGTAAACCAGTTCCAGGAGCAATTCACCCGGTGGGGTTTTACATCCTCCTACCCCTTTTCCAGCAGCATCGGTTTGTCGGATGAGCGAAAGAATCTCCATCACCCGTCTGCCAGTGTAGCATCGCATGGCAGGAAGTATTTCGTTGCGCACTTTCCACTCCGGTTTCCCCAGCCATGCCGCCACTCCCTTTTCCGTTTTGTCGGGGCTGTAGTACGCCTGCATCAGGTCGGAGAAAAAAGTAAACATCATGCTCAGCGTTGCGGGCAAAGCAAAGGAACGCGGATTGCTGCCAAAATATTTGACTATTTTTGCCGCCTGAGATTTGTTTTTTACGGACAACGCGGCCAGGAGTTCGAAATTATTGAAGTCCTTGCTCATGCCCGTTTGCCCCTCCACCAGGGCTGCCGACACCCTACTCTCCCCCTCGGGCAGTGCTATGAGCAACTTGTCCAGTTCGCTGGACATGCGCATCAGGTCGGTACCCACATGCTCCACGAGCATCTGTATGGCCTTTGGCTCTATGTCCTTGCCCGAGGACTTGAGGTAGCGCTGTATGAAGGCTGGTAATGAACTTTCGTAGACGCGCTTGCTCTCGAACACCACTCCGCCGGATTGCTCTATAGCCTTGTAGAGTGCCTTGCGCTTGTCCAGATTTCCGTTCTTGTGGCAAAGCACCAGCACGGTGGTTGGGGCGGGGTTCTTGCAATAGGCGGCCAGTGCATCGTGCGAGGTGCGCATCTGCTGGAACTCGCGCACCACCACCAGGCGTTTCTCTCCCAGCATGGGGAACTGCTGGCAGGTATCTGCCACGCGCACGCTGTCCACGTCGCTTCCGTAGAGAAGTTCCATGTCGAAGTCGCGGTTGGCCTCGGGCATCACCTTCTGCGTTATCGCCGCCTCCAGGCGGTCTATGTAGAAAGGTTCCTCGCCCATGAGGCAGTACACGGGGGCGATGGTGCCGGCCTTGATGGATTTTGCTATTTCTTCGTAGGTCATAATCGTTGGTTGGGTAGTATAGGTTCTCCTAGGATGTCCTAGGGTGTCCTAGGGCTTCCTAGGTTTTCCTAGACCTCATAGGGCCTCCTATACTCCGCTTTTTAGAAATCGTATTTCAGGTGGCGCACGGTTCTCTTGTCGTCGCGGATCATCTCCAGGGCCTCAATACCTATAAGTACGTGCGTGCGCACGAAGTTGCGTGTCACCTCGTTGTCGCTCTCGGTGGTTTTCACTCCCTCGGGAGTCATGGGGTTGTCCGATACGAGAAGCAGGGCTCCGGTGGGTATGCGGTTGGCAAAGCCACAGGTGAAGAGTGTGGCCGTTTCCATGTCCACGGCCATGGCACGGGTGGTGCGCAGATAGCGCTTGAACTCGTCATCGTGCTCCCACACCCTGCGGTTGGTGGTGAAGACGGTTCCCGTCCAGTAGTCGAGGCCCATGTCGCGCACGGTGGACGAGACGGCACGCTGGAGCATGAAGGCCGGTAGGGCGGGCACCTCGGGCGGGAAGTAGTCGTTGCTGGTTCCCTCGCCCCTGATGCCGGCAATGGGCAGTATCAGGTCGCCTCGCTGGCTCTTGGGCGTCAGTCCTCCGCACTTGCCCAGAAAGAGGCATGCCTTGGGGCGTATGGCGGAGAGAAGGTCCATGATGATGGCGGCGTTGGGGCTTCCCATGCCAAAGTTTATTATGGTCAGGTTGCCAGCCGTGGCCATGCGCATGTTGGACGTGTAGTCGGGTTTCTCCAGCGAGAAGTGCTCGCAGAAGATGTCCACGTAGTTGTTGAAGTTGGTCAGCAAGATGTACTCGCCAAAGTCCTCCAGCGGGTGGTTGGTGTATCTGGGCAACCAGTTTTCTACTATTTCCTGCTTGGTTTTCATGGTTTTTACATTACTTTGAGGCTGCGCCTCGAAGGTACTCACGCTCGGAAAAATCAAATTTCATTTGCTTTTTCGCTCGCTTAATCGTACCTTTGTTCATGCAAAGATAAGCAAAAAGAATGAATGGGCAATAACACGCCCCTGCTTTTGACCAAAATTCACATCTCCTATGCTGGAACTGAACCTTCCTTCTGCCGATATACGTTTGGAGCGCCGCGACGGGCGACTCTTCATCTGGGACTTTGTGCGCCGCCGATGGGTGGTGCTCACGCCCGAGGAATGGGTGCGCCAGCATTTCTCGCACTGGATGACGGAGCATCTGGGCTATCCCCTGGCTCGCCTGGGGCACGAGATCAGCCTGGAGCAGAACGGCATGCAGCGCCGTGCCGATGCCGTGTTCTACGACCGTGAGGGCCAACCGCTCGTCATCGTGGAGTTCAAGGCTCCGCACATCAGCATCAGCCAGAAGACCTTCGACCAGATAAGCCGCTACAACATGGTTCTGCAGGTGCCCTACCTGATCATCAGCAACGGCTTGCAGCACTTCTGCCTGCATGTAAGGGAGGACGGCATGGAGTTCCTGCGCGAGATACCACGCTACGGGGAAATCGCCGGTGACAGATAAGGAAGGGACATCAAATTTCAGCAGTATCTGAGGTCGTGTTTCACGGCCCCACCTCTCACCCGCACCATCAACTTTTCACAGTTCCAAGGGTGTCGCGTTTCACGACACCCTCGCTTATATATACCACCACCCTGATTCCGGGTACAGGTTTGCGAGGTACCTTCTGTTGTTAATTATCGCATACTTAAGCCCAAATCGACCATTAGACTGTTATGCGCTAATGAAACCTTCTCTTTGTCACCTGTTTTCGCTTCTCGATTACAATGAAAACCTCATTGCTTCCTCAAAAGCAGGAAAAGACAAAAACAGATGAAAAGTAAACTATTTCCGTCGGAAGTCAACATTCTTAGGAAAAGAGTCAACCTCTCCAGTGAAAGTAGTCAACTGTTCTCAGACGAGAGAGTCAACCAAATCCGTATGAGTAAGCAAGTGTTTAATAACAAGGCCTAAAAAGAGTCAACCTTTTCCAGGAAAAGACACAGAGATAAAGATTTAAGTTAACAGAGAGAATTTACTCCAGTGTCCACCTTTTCCGTCAAAAGTCAACAAAACTGGGGCTGAAAGTCTACCTTTTCAGTATGGAGAATCCCTGTAAGAGGGGTGTTTCATTTAGGTGTGTTTATTATCCTAATGAACTAAATTCCTTATTATCAACGATTTTAATGCGATGTATGCAGTTATACAGTTATGCAGTTATTTTTTGCCCGCTTGCCCATCTTGGGTACTTTTCTTACTAAATATATAGTTATTATATATATATATATATATAATAAAGTTTTTTTCATCCCTTTTCACACCCCTCATTTTAAAACTGCATAACTGCATAACTGCATAACCGTATATCGTATATCACCACCCTAAATAAACTAAATCCTTTATTATCAACTACTTTGCCATAACATTAACAGATTAACAGTTTAACAGTTAGAAATTATGCTACCACCCCCTCACGGACGGAATACATGGTAAAATACAATTTATATTATAATATAAAATTTTTCTCAACATCAGTAGCACAGGACATTTTATAACTGTTAAACTGTTAATCTGTTAACGGCAAGAACGTTGATGTGAGTACAAGAGGTCATGATGTAAAAGATTTTCGCTTCTTGGGAGGGAGATAGATTAGCGCGTAAAAGCGTGATGCTATGTATATTTTGCACTTATTCCTATAACGTCCAGGAGTATCACTATTGCCTATATAACACTGTTATTCAGCGCATTGCGCATACTCGTACTATGTTAAACGTGGTAGGAGACTCCTGCCCGCGCGAGGCGACATATTGCCATTCTGGAACTGCCGTATTGCCAGAGCAGCGCCAATACGCGCCCAAGGCATTGTTTTCACGAGAAACAGGCACCGTCAATACGAGGATTTTCCGCCCTGCAACGCGCAGAGAGGGATGTAAAACATTTTCACAAACTGGGAACGGTTTATTGCCCACAGATGACACAGATTGGACAGATTTACACTGATGATGCATTATATCTCTCCATCTCGTTAAGGTAGCGGAGGTAATTCGTGGCCAAAAGCATATTCTTCACTTTATGTCGCTCTAAGTCACCGTAAGTCACCATAAGTCACCATAAGTCACCGTAAGTCACTTTCTGCCATTTTGGTGCCGTATCTTTGCACTACCGAACGTTGAACGCCTCCTCTCACCCACTATCACCCACTCTCACCCGCTATCGCCTCTCACCCGCTCGCCAGTTCTCACCTCTCACCCTCTCCCACCCGCTCACCTGCTCACTGCTCACTGCTCACCACTAATCTCACCTGCTTACCCGCTCATTACTCATCGCTCATCCGCCCTGTCTCTCCTACCCCCCTCGCAGAGTGATTGAGGGGTCCTACCGCTCACCATTAAATAGCGCTACATAAATCTCAATAAAAAAATACCGAATTATGCAAATACCCGTCAACACACTGAATATCAGCCGATTTTGATAACCAGAAATTTACACATACCTTTGCACCGCCAGAATCGGTTCCAGCAAACAGAAAGTTTCTCCCATTATCTTAATCCAAAAAATCTATCCGTTATGAGTAAACTTGCAACTTACTTCAAAGAGAGTGTGTCCGTACTGAAGAAGGGGTTCGCCTATGCGAGGGTCGTTCCCGTCCTGCTCCTGGCCCTGCTCAAAAGACTGACTGGCGATGGCTTTTACGAGGTATCGTTTACCAAGATAGGCAGAAAGTGGTATTGCAACGTGCCCGGGTTCCCCAAGGAACTGTTTGAGCCCCGTCACCCTCTTCATCCTGGGCCGCTATCCCGAGCGCATCCTCATCTACAAAATCAACAAGAACCACCTGCACTGCCCCATATATTTCGAGTGAATGGCGGAAAAGAAACACCACAGGGGCCGCATCGCGCAATGTGCGACACAGCCCCTGGTGTTGTCTGTATATCTCGGGAAAAATCCTTTCGCTTACTCCTCGCGGCGCTTTACCACACGGCGGCGGCGTGGCTTGTCCTCCAGGTTCTTGGCTTCCACCTTTACACCTGCCAGTTCGGGGTCTACGAGGATACGGCCGCAATACTCGCACACGATGATCTTCTTGCGGGTGCGGATATCCAACTGGCGCTGGGGCGGAACCTTGTTGAAGCAGCCACCGCATGCGTCGCGCTGAACGTAAACCACGGCAAGGCCGTTGCGTGAGTTCTTGCGGATGCGCTTGAAGGCGCTCAGCAGACGGGGCTCAATGGTAGCCTCCACGTTGTGAGCCTTCTCCTTGAGTTTCTCCTCCTCGGCCTTTGTCTCGCTAACGATTTCCTCCAGTTCGGTACGCTTGATGTCCAGGTCGGTACGGCGGTCGGCAATAACCTGGTTGGACTTCAGCAGTTCATCGCCACGAGTCTCCAGAGAAGCCTTTGCCTCGCCTATGCGCTTCTGGTTCAGTTCATTGTCCAGGCGCAGGTACTCGATCTGCTTGGAGAAGTTCTCGTACTCGCGGTTGTTGCGCACGTTCTTCATCTGGTTCTCAAAGCGCTCTATGTCCATCTTGTTCTTCTCGATGACGCCCTGGCGCTCGGTGATTTCCTTCTTGGCAGATGCTATGTCCTCGTTGATCTTCTCTATGCGGGTTTCCAAACCAGCGATTTCGTCCTCCAGGTCCTTAACCTCCAGGGGAAGTTCGCCACGGAGAGTCTTGATCTGGTCAATCTCGGTCATGAGGGTCTGCAACTGGTAGAGGTTCTTCAGTTTGTCCTCGACCATCAGTTCTGCAGGGTCTTTTACTTTTGCCATTTAAATTAAATAATGTATTGGGTTAGTATTTACTTCTGTCTTATATACGGGCAAGTGAGCAAAGCTATCGGCAAGTATCTTCTCCAGCAGCTCCACGGTGTACTGCTCGCTCTCGTAGTGCCCCAGCACGCATATCTGTATCTCCTGCTCGTGCCCCATGTACAGGTGGTAGCGCATCTCCCCGGTCAGGAAGGCATCGGCCTCCTGCGCTATGGCCTCGTCCAGGAGGAAGTCGCCACCGCCTCCGCAGATGGCCACGCTCTGGATGGGGCGCGAGAGCACCTCGTTGTGCATCAGGCACTGGCAATGGAACACGTCCTTCACTCTGTCCAGGAAGAAGCGTGCGTCCATGGGTGCAGACAGGTATCCCACCACACCGCAGTCGCCCACGGGAACCACGTCGATGAGTCCCAGGCGCTCGGCCATCTGGTAGTTTACTCCGTCCTCGGCCTTGTCCAGGTTGGTATGGGCACTGTATATGGCTATGTCGTTCTGTATGGCCAGGCGCACCACACGCTGAACCTGTGTGGCATCGCTCACCTGCTTCAAGCCGCGAAACAGCACAGGATGGTGGCTCACTATCAGGTTGCACCCCAGGTCCACCGCCTCGCGCACCACCTCCTCGGTGACGTCCAGACACAATAATGCCCCTGAAACCTCCGCCTCTGTCAATCCTACCTGCAGGCCGGCATTGTCATAGCTCTCCTGAAGGGGCAGAGGCGCGAAACGTTCAAGGGCGTCGATTACTTCCTTAACCTTCACGCTCATTGTGATATGTGTGTAGTGTTGGGTTGAATTCCAGGCACAAAGGTACGAAAAATATCTGCATCCACACCCCCCAAGCAGGCATTTTTTGCCTCCAAAGGCCAGTTTTTCAGTGCCAATGTGCCAAAATGAGGCCTAAAAGTGCTATCTTTGAACCTGAAACCAATCAAGAAAGAAGCAACATGACAAGATACCTGCCTGCCGAATGGCACCCACAGGAGGCTGTGCAACTGACATGGCCGCATAGCGGAACCGACTGGGCGGAGACGCTGGAGGAGGTGACCAAGTGCTACATCTGCATAGCACGCGAGATAGCCTTCAGACAGAAACTCTGGATCGTTACTCCACAACCTCAGCGTGTGCGTGCCTTGCTCGAGGGAGAACTGCCTGGCAAGGCCTTGGCAAACATAGAATACTTCCGCATACCCAGCAACGACACCTGGGCTCGCGACCACGCCTTCATCTCTCTGCTCAGGGAGGATGGTGCACGCGAATTGCTTGACTTCCGTTTCAATGCCTGGGGTGGCAAGTTCGAGGCTTCATTGGACAATGCCATCAATCAGGAGTTCTATACACAGAACTTTGCTCACGCCCCCGAGCACAACCTGTACGTGTCCCAACTGGACTTCGAACTGGAAGGCGGCTCCATAGAGAGCGACGGCGAGGGCACCATACTGACCACCGCCCAGTGCAACCTGAATGATAATCGACGCACCGCCTCCGAGGCCTCATCTGCCGAACAAGCCATTGGCGAGGAACTATGCCGACGCCTCTCTGCAAAACGCATACTTTGGCTCCACCACGGAGGCCTGGAGCGCGACGACACGGATGCACACATAGACACCCTGGCTCGTTTTGCTCCCAACAACACAATCGTATATGGCGAAGGATGCCCCGAGATGCTGGAGGAACTCCGCACCTTCCGCACCCTGCAGGGCGAACCTTACCGACTCATTGCCGTGCCCCCATACTATGCCAACTTCCTCATCATGAACACCGCCATACTGCTCCCCTTCTACGAGGACGAGGCGGAGAACCAGCGTGCCAAGGAGGCCCTCCAGCAGGCCTTCCCCGACCGCGAGGTAATAGGCATAGATTGCCGCATCCTGCTCACCCAGAACGGAAGCCTGCACTGCTGCACTATGCAGTACCCACGACCCCTCCCCTCACCCTCCCACAAGGGGAGGGAGTAGTATCAACCGACTAAGTGAACATACTAACACAAAAGACCCTTAACAAAATCCTCATTCCCTAGATACAACCTCAAGTACCCTCCTGTACATTATACTCCCTCCCCTTGCGGGAGGGTATGGGGAGGGGTCCGGGAATCAGCCACTCTCATAACTATGAAAATCGGAATCATACAACAAACCTGCTCTGCCAACATTGAGGCAAACAAGCAGAAACTGGCACAAAACATACGCCTGGCGGCACAGAAGGGTGCAGAACTCATAGTGCTCCAGGAACTTCACAACTCACTCTACTTCTGCCAGACGGAGAACGTGGACCTCTGCTCACTGGCAGAGCCCATCCCGGGGCCCAGCACCGAGTTCTACGGCTCGCTGGCCAAGGAACTGGGCGTGGTCATCGTAACAAGCCTCTTCGAGCGCCGTGCACCAGGCCTATACCACAACACCGCCGTGGTGATGGAAAAGGACGGCACCATAGCCGGCAAGTACCGCAAGATGCACATACCCGACGATCCTGCCTACTACGAGAAGTTCTACTTCACCCCCGGCGACCTCGGTTTCCACCCCATAGACACCAGCGTGGGACGTCTGGGCGTGCAGGTGTGCTGGGACCAGTGGTATCCCGAAGGAGCACGCTTGATGGCCCTGCAAGGCGCCGAACTCCTCATCTACCCCACCGCCATCGGATATGAGAGTAGCGACACACCCGAGGAGCAGGAACGCCAGCGCGAGGCATGGACAACCGTACAGCGCGGACATGCCGTGGCCAACGGGCTTCCCGTCATAGCCGTGAACCGCACCGGCCACGAACCCGACCCCTCCGGCCAGACAAACGGCATACAGTTCTGGGGAAGCACCTTCGTATGCGGACCTCAGGGCGAGTTCCT
>JAZRCG010000019.1:0-72213 GCA_045659645.1 Bacteroidaceae bacterium
ATTATTCAGGTGGTTATAGTGTCGGGGTTCCACCTCTTCCCATTCCGAACAGAGAAGTTAAGCCCGTCCGCGCCGATGGTACTGCACACCCGTGGGAGAGTAGGTAGCCGCCGTTTTTAGATGAGAGAGTCCTCTGGAGAATGTTCTGGAGGACTCTTTTTTTGTGCAGGAACGGAAAAAGGAGAAATGAGCAAGGAAATATCAGCGTCCGAATGGTGTTGTCTCTGTTGTTATGCGGACGCAGCACGCTGCGTCCCTACATGCCAATATGCCAATAAACCAATACTCCTTCCCCCTGTTGTACTCTCACCTGTCTTAGCCCCAATCGGCCATTAGACTATTATGCGCTAATGAAGCCATATTTTCGACATCTGTTGAATTATATCCGACCTTTTCTCGCCAAGGCTGACTTCAAATGAGTTTAACTATTGTTTTCCTCCTTGTCGCTCGGCATAATTCAAGTAAACTTGATTCTGCGCTCACTCCTGCGTCGGTTGAGTCTGCTCAATTGGCTTAACGAAAAGGTTCAAAAAGAAAGGCTATTATCACCATAACGCTAATGACTGATTTGGGTTTATGTATGCTTTTTACACACTTGATGGATGCAATTATGTATTTGCGATGCTTATGTTTTTTGTGTCTTTGTGTCTTTGGATTTGTGGTATAGAGCAAGCACAGAATTGTCGTTTGAAAGGGAATTTTAGGAAGAGTTAGAAAAAGGTCTGTTATAATGCTTCTTTTGATTCCAAAAAGTAGTAACTTTATGTCCGTTTTCTGGTTTTCCAGATAGGTTAGTAGTCATTTATAAAGTTATTGCTATGAGTTACATGTATGTTTTACTGGCATTGTCGTTTGCCGTGTCTGCCCTGGGATGGCTGTATTTCATCTATTTCTTCAGTATTGGATATGGTTTTGCCATTAGCGTGCTTTCAGTTGCCAGCCTGGTGATATTCCGTGATGTGATGACATGGCCGGCAGCCCTGTTCTGCGTGGTTATGTTCGTCTATGGAATCCGATTGGGCCTGTTTCTGTGGCTGAGGGAGAGGAAGTCTTCATCATATAGGAAGATTCTATATCAGCCAGAGAATACAACGAAGAAGCCTTTTTTTGCGATGCTGATGATTTGGATATCGTGTGCTCTGCTTTACGTAGGGCAGATGAGTCCCGTGACCTTCTATTTGCATAATCTCCGTGCTGGCTTGCAGGTCAGTGAATGCTGGATGTGGGCAGGTGTTGTCGTATCTGCTCTTGGTGTACTGATAGAGATGGTTGCAGATGCCCAGAAGAGTGCTGCCAAGAAGGTTAATGCCCATAGATTTGTAGATACAGGCCTGTATCGTATTGTCCGTTGCCCAAACTACTTTGGAGAGATACTTATGTGGACGGGCAGTTTCCTGATCTGCTTTGGTTCTTGTTGCACCATTGGCCAGTGGGTGATTGCTCTGTTGGGCTATGCATGCATTGTGTATGTTATGTTCAGCGGTGCCCGTCGTCTGGAAATGCGTCAGGTGGAAGCTTACGGAAAGGACCCGGAATTCCAGAGCTATATCAAGAAGACTCCCTTGCTTATTCCCTTTGTGCCTATTTATAGTGTTGCCAAATATACTTGGCTAAAGGCATAACCCCTCCTACCCATATCTTTGATTTGCAAATAGGATAGGAGGGGGGGAGATAGAGATTACTTCACGTTATGCGTATGAATATGTAGTCATGATGAAGTTTTCTCTACAGGCTGAACCTGTATATTGCGTGGAGCATCACATAGCTGAGGAAGGTGTCCGTGCGGCTGAAGGTGCGCGATGTGGGTGACAGGATGCTTCTTTCTGCCGTGCGCGTCTTCAGCAGGTCGGTGCCTTCCAACTGGATGGTCAGTGCCTTGCTCTTGAGGAATGATTGCGAGATGGAGGCGTTCAGTATCCATTGTGGGTGGTTCATCAGAGGATCGGCATATCCGCTTCGGGCATAGTATATGAACTGCGTGTTTATCTTCATGCCGAAAGGCAGGTCCACCTGTGGCGAGAGGTTCACCTCGTAGGTGTGTCCGTTCTGATTGTATTGCGGAGTCTCACCGTAACGGGTGAAATCGCCATTATACATCGCGCTGAGCGACACGCTCCAGATGTCCTTTCTGTATCTCACCCCAACATTGGCACTGGCTCCGTACGAGTCAACGGAGGACAATCCAAGGCTATTGCCCATGGCACCAACGTAGCCAATGTTGTGAGAATAGTTGGCATACACCCTTGCATTCAGGTTCCAGTGGCGTGCCGTGTCCAGAGGCTGATCGGTATAAGCTGAAAGCCACAGGTTGTAGTTGCCGTTCACATTGGTCTTGCCATATCGGGTGTATCCAGTTGTGGGGTCTGTCTCCTGGGTCGTCACCACCGAGTTGGTTCGATTACTGAAACCAGCATTCACGGTATAACTATCACCACGCTTGGGCTTGAAGAAGCGGGAGTATAGGGATACGGAGTTGCTCCAACCCGCCTTCAAGTCAGGATTGTTCACCGTTTCCGCCATGGGATTGCTTGTATCCCTGATGGGCAGAAGTTCCAAGAGAGACGGACGTGCACTACTACCATTGTAATATAACTGAATGTAGTTCTGTTGGGTGAATTTATATTTCACGAAACCATACATGCCCAAGCCAAAGTGGGTGCGGGATGGATTGAACTGCTCGCCATTGCGGTCGTAATGGAGGTAATCCGTAAAGAGGTTGAGCGAAGGAGAAATGGCACTCTCCACCTTGTCCCAAGTGCCTTGAAGGCGTGCAAGCAAACGGTGCTGATTGGTATAGCTGTCCGAGTAATATGTATTCTGCAAGTCGCTTACATACTGAAGCGAGTCGCCAGGAGTGGGTCGCAGGTTCTCGGGGATGGTGTAGACATCGTATAGTGCATGGTCCTCGTTGGCCTTGCTATGCGAGAAATCATAATTGGCACTGAAGCGAAGATACTTGTTGATAGGTTCGGCATACGACATTTCGGCAGAGAGGTTATAACTCGTCGTGTTTCTCTCATTAGCCTGGCGATTATCCAGTTCTGGTGCCGGTGCATTGGGAGAGAAATAGCGGTAAAACTGCCTTGCGTTGCCATTGCCGTGAAGGTCTGCAATGTTTCCACCGATGTCCACACTCAGTGTTCTGCCCTCCTTTTTGAACAGGTGAGTGTATGTGGCAAAAAAGTTGGCATTATGCCCATTGCTCTTGGAATTGCCATTGGCTTCTAGCGAATTCACGCCCTGCCCCATGAGAGCAAGCGACGCGTTATCGCCCACAAGACTCCCTGCCATGTCCTCCATCTCCTCGGGCTTGGTATGGAAGGTGGAAGAAGTTCCTTCCTTGTCGCTCCTGCTGTTCTTATAGGCATATTGTGCATAGAAATACAGACGGTTGATGCTATCTATATTATAGGTAATGTTTGCCCTGGCATTCACACCCGCCTCACGATCGTCGGTAATGTTCTTGGCATAGGTGTATTGCGTGTTGCCAGCGCCCAGGAAGTTCTCGCTATTGTTCAGCGTGTTGTAGAACATGTTGTTGTGATACACATCTATGTTGGCATTGCCTCGCAAGTTGCCAGCCTCCTTGTTGGTCTTGCCATTGTCCCATTGCATTATCATGCCAGCCTTGCGATAGTCGAACAAGCCAAATCTGCCATCGCTCCAATAAGACCAGTTGCCGTTGGCATCCACCTGCTGATTCTGACTGATGTTGTTCATCTGCACATACACGGCCGTACGGCGACGGTCGGTGAAGTTTGTGGCAAAGGCCTTGCCTATATAGCGCCAGTCGGTACCCAAGCCGAGGTCTATGTTTGTCATCCACTTCGACTTGTATTCCTTCTTGATGGTAAGGTCCACCACCGTGGCCTTGTCGGTGTCCAGTTCCTTGCGGAACTCCTTTTCCTCGTCTGTCTTCTCGTATATCTTCACATTCTGCACGGCATCGGTGGGCATATTGGCCAGAGCCGTGCTGACATCGCCAAAGAAGGGTTTGCCATCCACCAGCACATTGTTCACCACCTTTCCCTGATAGGTCAGATTGCCATCCTTGTCCACACTGATGCCAGGAATCTGCTTCACCAGTGCCGCAAGCGAGGCATTAGGCGGAAGTCTGAATGCCGCGGTATTGAACAAAAGCGTGTCGGCCTTCACCGTCATCATGCGAGAGAGAGCAGAAACATTCAGTTCGTCCAGTTCCTTGGTGGAGGGGTTCATGCCTATGTTCATTGTTCGCGTCGGGCGCTCTGCCGTCAGCTGCACATTGCGCACAAAGGGAACAAAGCCTATCATTCTGGCCACCACAATGTATTCTCCCTCTGCCTTTACCTTAAGCAGGAACTCTCCCTTCTCATTGGTGTTGGTAGCAGCAATACGCGTGGAGTCCTTAGCAAGCAGTTGAACACTAACCTGAGGCAACACCTCCTTGGTGTCAGCCTCTATGATAGTGCCACTGACTTGATACTTTTGCGCCATAGCACCAAGAGCACAGAAGGCAAACAGGATGGATAGAAGTTTCTTTAGATTCATTGGTATGTTTGTTTTAACGGTTAACTGTGAGAGGTGAGCGATTAATGGTTAAAGGTTTAGAAGTTCTTTGCAAAGCTATGCATAAACATCCATATACGCAACATACAATAGATGTATTTTTTTTATTATGAATATTTTAACCTTTATTCATAGTAATAGGCAGATTTCCGATGCAAAGGTAAGGATAATACCTCGTTCATCGGCACAGCATAGCGTGACAAACGTGTGACAATAGCGTGACAAGGGTGTAGTCCTCCTATGGAAGGACTGCAGTACTCTCGTGAGAAAACTGCAGTCCTCTCGTGAGGAAACTCCAGTACCACCGTATTGGTACTGACTCGTCAACTCGAAGCTCAGTAAGCCTTAATACCTATATTGCCGTTGGAATTCTGGATATCAATCACCGCAGAAGATGTAAAGGAGGTGGTGTTGAGCAATAAATCAGTATTCCTCAATCAGGATAGTGCCATAGGATTCGTTGTTTATGTCTATCAGCGAGTTAGGGGTAAAGGATTCCGTATTCTTAAATACATGCATGCTAACTCCATTTGGAGAAGACCATGGTGCTGATGACTTAATTTTGGCGGTACCTGAGGATGTGGATTTACATGCCCCCTTGCAGTTAACATAAGTAGAGGTTCTCAAACTGGCGGGAAGCTTCACCATTACATCAGTATAGTCAAGGTCCGTCACCATGATAACAGGAGTGTGGTTGTACTTGCTAATTGTGATGTTCAGTTTGGAATACGACAGGTCCGTGGCATCTAACTTGCCCCAAAAATCGCCCATCTCGATGGTAGAGTGCTGCATATCTCTTATATTGGCCAGACCAGACAGTTTGTTCACCTCCAGAGTAGAGTACGAGCCTTGGGAACTCAGTTGTCCCACATTGCCTACCTTTATCTTGGAGTGCTTGCTATTTATTGTCATGAAGTCTGCCTTGTCAATTTTGCAGAAGTCTGCGTGCTCGGCCTGCACCTTCAGTGTTTGGGCAAAAGCTATGGTGCCGTTGGCATGCTTTGTGGTCATGTTCAGGTAAGCGGCATTGCCCACATAAAAGTTGCCATGCGTCACCTCTACCACGCACATAGCCTTGGTTTCGGGTATATTCACATCACCATTCTGTACATCGATGCGTATAAGCCCAGGAAAACCTTTTCCTACTGTTATGTTGCCAAAGCTGTTAGAGGCAGCTACTGACGAGATATAGGAGGGGACGTAGACGGTCCATTTGCTATTGAAACTGACGGACGAGTCATCAACTTTTCCTACTTTAAAATAACGTCCCTCAATAGACTCAATGGCAATTCTTTTTTGAAGAATCTCATCGGCACGTTTTTGTGATGAAGCTCTGACACATTCGTCATACTTAAGCACAATCTCGTTCTTGTCCCAGAACACAAGTTCCATCTCGCCATAATTGTATCTCAGCGTCAGTGTTTTATGGGGAGACACATCCTTTATTCTTATCTCTCCACTTTTTTTTGCCATCAGAGCCTGCTTGCTCGCATAAATGAAATTTGGGGATAGCAACACTAGAAGTGTTAAAAGAATAGATTTGATAATGTTTCTCATAATTGTATATACGTTATAGGTTTTACTTGATTGCCATTGTCTTGTCGCTGAGGGCCTCATGCATATACTTAAGGCTGCGCAGGTGAGCCATATACATCGATGTGATATAGTATATCTTTTGGTCTTCGTCGATTTCCTGCTTCATGATGTCTAACATTATTGAGTCTGGAGTTTCGTTTACCAGCCTCACCTCCATCAATAGTCTCTGGCGCAATTCGGGGTCGAGATTCTTGCTTAGTTCCATAATAAACTCCGTCTCGCTCCACATCTGGGCTTTGTAGTAGCCCTTCACCTCGGCAATGCCAGCGCTGAGAGTTTGCTGGACGGAAAGTTCTGTGGCAGGAACATCTGATTGGGGGTGCAGCATCAGGAAAGCTATTATCACAGACGCGGCAATGCCTATAGCCGAACCAACGCCATAGAACCAATGTCTGCGCTGCGTGCCTCGGGCTTGTGCCAATCTCTGTGCAAAGCGCTCTCTGCTACCTGAGGGCTGTGGCGGTATGGGCCATGCCTGCTCCATAAGTTGCTTCAGTCTGGTATCGTTTGTTCTGTTCATCTCTGCATAAGTTTTATCAGTTTCTGTTTGGCTCTGCTCAATTGCGAACGCACGCTGGAGGGTTTTATTCCCAGCACCTTCGACATCTCCTCGGCGGAGAATTCCTCCACCACGGACAAGAGCAGTACCGTCCTGTCCTTCTCCGGCATCATTGCTATGGCGGTGTGCAGTTGTGATAAATGCTCCTGCCTTATAATGTCCGTCTCCATACTCTCCTCCGTCTGGGTCATCAGGCTATCGTTCCACTCCTCCCACACTATGCGACGTTGTCGCAGATGGTCAATAGACATGTTGATGGTCATCCGCTTCAGCAAGCGTTGCATATCGTCAGGTTCATCCTTCAGTAGCGAATTGTTGGTCAGCACACGCAACAGCACCTCCTGCACCACCTCCTCTGCCTCCCACTCATTATTGAGAAGGCGGTAGGCCGAGGCGAACAGAGTCGGGGCAAAAAGGTCGTAAAAAGCCATTTGCGCCCCTTGTCTGCCGCCCTTGCATTCGCGTATGATTTCCGTATAACTTGATTCCATCAATTATGTGTCCTTCTGCTATAATAACGAAGAAAAGCAGCCAAGTGTTTCAAAAATGGCAATATATTTTTGAAAAAATGATTTTAATGCCTAAATAGACATACAGCACACAAAAATAGACAAATTGCTGCTATACGAGGACAACAGAATTTAGGATTACTGCTAGTGGTGAGGCAATATCCATTAGTAATAAATTGAAAAAGAGAAGAGCCCATGGCTTTTGATGACCATGAACTCTTCTCTATTGAGGTATATTATCAGTATGTGATATTAGTTGTTCTCGGGACGGAGCTGACGCACGGTCTCGGCGGTGCGCCACATCTCGCTCTCGCGCAGAGCAGCGAGTTCCTTCTCAAGACCGATACGATAGTCGGGCTTAGAGTTGGCATCGATAGAGATCTGTGCCTCGTTACCGCTCTTTACAGAAGCGTACAACTTCTCAACCACGGGCTTGCAAGCATCGTGGAAGGGGCCCATCCAGTCGAGAGCACCACGCTGAGCGGTGGTAGAACAGTTGGCATACATCCAGTCCATACCCTTCTGTGCGAAGAGGGGCATGAGTGACTGGGTCAGCTCCTCTACGGTCTCGTTGAAAGCCTCAGAAGGAGTGTGGCCATTCTCACGCAAAACCTCGTACTGAGCCAAGAGCAAGCCCTGGATAGCACCCATCAAAGAACCGCGCTCGCCAGTGAGGTCAGAGGTAGCCTCGCGCTGGAAAGTAGTCTCGAACATGTAACCAGAACCAATACCGATACCGAGAGCCAGAGTGCGCTCAAGAGCACGACCTGTTACGTCCTGATATACGGCATAAGAGCTGTTCAGGCCACGACCCTCGAGGAACATGGTACGCAGAGAGGTACCAGAACCCTTAGGAGCAACCATGATAACGTCGATATCATCCTGAGGAACACAACCTGTGCGATCGCTCCAGGTGATGGCGAAACCGTGAGAGAAGTAGAGAGCCTTACCAGCGGTGAGGTACTGCTTCAAAGTGGGCCATACGCTCATTACTGCTGCATCGGAGAGCAGACACATAACGATGCTTGCCTTCTCGGCAGCCTCCTCGATAGAGAACAAAGTCTCACCGGGAACCCAACCGTCGGCGATAGCCTTCTCATAAGTCTTGCCCTGACGCTGACCAACGATAACGTTGAAACCATTGTCGCGGAGGTTACAAGCCTGACCAGGACCCTGTACGCCATAGCCAATAACGGCGATGGTCTCGTCCTTCAGGATTTCACGTGCTTTCTCAAGAGGAAATTCCTCGCGGGTTACCACTTCTTCGATAACGCCGCCAAAATTCAATTTTGCCATTGTTGTATATTTTTAAATTGTTATTGTTTATTTCTTTAGGGGTATTTTATAGGATTTCTAGGAAGACCTAGGAGGGCCAATTAGAACTAGGTTTTCTGCTCACTGCTCATACTCTCCTCCCCCTACAGGGGGACTGAGGGGGTCCGCCTCAATTAAATCTCACCTTTGCCTGGCAGACCACATCGCCTGGTGTGTCGTCGGTGACGTTCTTGCGCACCTCTATGTCAATCTCGTTCTCGCTGACAGGCTGAACATAGAAACTCAAGGCATCGCCCATGTAGCTCTCTGCTTTGTAGGCTATCTCAAAGCGACGAATACCACGCTCCATCTGCTCGCGGGTGAAGAGATCCAGAATATGCTCTATGTACTTGATAGAGTTGATGTGACCATTTATGTCCACATCGCTATAGTATGTTCCGATGGTGCGAACCAGTTGTGCATCACGGAAACGGAAACGTCCGTGGCCCTCGATGGGACAGATGTTCTCCTCCTCCGAAACGGCATAGTTCAAAATGTCGCCATCGTAGAGGTTCAGCAGGTCGCAAGGACGACGAGTCTCCATGTCTATCATAGCCCACACACTACGGGCATAACCCATGGGGCGTCCTTCGGCATCCTCGATTGCGAAGTTACGGGTGGTGAACAACTTCATCACGCTTTCCACCCAAGTGCGCACTTGGCAATGCTGATAGTTGCGAGGCATCTCCATCATCTCTATGGACAGGCGGGAGAGTACCCATGTGTGGTGTGTCTCATTCAGTGCGCCTATACCCCACCCTCGCTTCTGCGAATGATTGCCGGCAGCATTGAGCAGATGATTACCCAGCACGCCCATAAATACCCTGCCGGTGAAGTCCACATGGAAGGGCTCTATGTATATGGGATGTATGTCTATCTTGTTAAGCATAATCTTGGATGTTTATATGCGTATATGTACGCGTGTATATTTAATAATGTATGCTATCGCTCCATCTCTCTTTGTGTGAGATACTGGTCGAGGCGTTCAATACGACTCTTCGTTACTGCAATACGACCCGAACGAACGAACTGAAGTACGCAACCCATCTCGTCCAAACGGGCAAACATATCCATTACATCCTCGGTGATACCAGTTTTCTCCACTATTGAGTAGGTAGAGTTCACCTCTACGAAGTGTGCATCGTATCTGCGCACAATGCGAGAAATCTCCTTGTTGGCCAATACCTTGGGAGTGGAGAGTTTCAGCAGGGAGCTCTCCATAATAAAAATCTCGTCGTCTACAAAGCAGTTGGCCTGCAAGACATCGATGCGCTTCTCTATCTGCTTGACAAGCATCTCTGCCATCTCCTTCTTGCAATAGCAGGTGATGGTATACTTGTGCACGCCTGGGGTGCTTGAAGCACACACGTTGAGCGTCTCGATATTCACCTGTCGGCGAGTAAACACGGCGGTAATCTGATTCAGGATACCAGCATAGTTCTCAGAGAAGATAATGAGTGTATAGAGTGTCAGGCCCTGATTTGTACCCAGAAGAGCACCTTCATGACCTGGTACAGTGGGACGCGAAACGGCATTTCTGGAGAATGTCTCCACCTGCTGACCCTGAGCATTATCCTGAGCCAAGGTGGCACGACGAAGGCGTGAAAGGTTCTTCTCGTATGAGTTTCTATCTATCGCCGCTGCTGCTGCCACGGCATCATCAAAACCTTTCAATTCTGGCACTACCTCGTCATACATAGCGTCGCACTTGCCACATGTATTGCAATCACCGCACTCAGCGGCACCGTATTTCTTTTCCATAATATTAAGACCCTCCCCCGTACCCCTCCCTATATGGAGGGGAGTATGATGTACTGGGTCTTTCCCTTTATTAAAGGTTAATATTCATTGTCTGTTGTTACCACTCCCCTCCTTACAGGGAGGGGTAAGGGGGTGGGTCCGCCCTTTTTACTTAACTTCCAGCAACATATCGTCCACGCTACCACCGGGAGGAGTCATGGGCAGCACATTGTCCTCTTCCTTCACGGCACATTGCAATAGGAAAGGACCGTCCGTCTCCAGCATCTCGCGAATAGCATCTGCCAAGTCGGCACGTTCCACCACCGTACGGCATGGTATGCCATAACCCTCGGCTATCTTCTCATAGTCGGGATTGAGCATGGGAGTGAACGAATATCGCTTGTTGAAGAACATATATTGCCACTGGCGCACATTGCCCAGGTAGTTGTTGTTCAAAAGAATCATCTTCACAGGGCACTGCTGTTCCATGATGGTACCCAATTCCTGAATGGTCATCTGGAAACCGCCATCACCGCAGAACATGCACACCGTACGCTCGGGAGCACCGAATGTGGCACCTATGGCGGCAGGTATGCCAAAGCCCATTGTACCGCAACCACCGCTTGTCACTATGCTACGGGGATGTGTGTACTGGAAATAACGGCAACCGAACAACTGATTCTGACCTACGTCGGTAACCATGATGGCCTCGTTGTTTGTGGCCTCGCTCACACGGCGCACTACCTCGCCCATCAGCAAGGGACCCTCGGTGGGGTTCAGCGCAGCGTCTATCACCTTGTTATATTCCTTCTCGGCATAGGGTTTGAAACCGTCTATCCATGCCTGATGCTTGGTCTCCTGTACTAATTCGGCAACCTGAGCCAATGTCTGCTTGCAATCGCCCAGTACAGCCACCGTGGGCTTCACTATCTTGCCCACCTCGGATGGGTCTATCTCGAAGTGAATAACCTTTGCCTGCTTGGCATAGGTGTGGAGGTCGCCAGTAACACGGTCATCAAAGCGCATACCCACGGCTATGAGCAGGTCGCACTGGTTGGTCATCACATTTGGAGCCAAGTTGCCATGCATGCCCAACATACCCATGTTAAGGGGATGATGGGTGGGAGCGGCAGAAAGACCGAGCATTGTCTGGCCGAAGGGAATCTGTGCCTTCTCGGCCAAAGCAAGCAACTCCTCGCGGGCACCTGCTATCTCCACGCCCTGACCAACGAGCATCAGGGGCTTAACACTCTGGTTGATGAGCTCGGCAGCCTTCTCTATGGCGCTCTGTTCGGGAGTGGGCACAGGGTTGTAGCTGCGGATGAAATCCACCGTCTGAGGCTGGTACTCTATCAATGCCGTCTGTGCATTCTTGGCAAAGTCCAAGACCACAGGACCGGGACGACCGCTCTTGGCTATATAGAAGGCACGCGCCACTGCCCAGGGGATATCCTCGGCACGACGTATCTGATAGTTCCACTTGCTGATGGGCTGTGTCACGCCCACTACGTCCACCTCCTGAAAGGCATCTGTACCCAGCATGGCAGCACCCACCTGTCCGCATATCACCACCATGGGAGTGGAGTCTATCATGGCATCTGCCACACCGGTGATGGTATTCATGGCACCGGGGCCAGAGGTGACGATGGCACATCCCACCTTGCCACTCACACGGGCATAGCCCTGAGCCGCATGCACGGCAGCCTGCTCGTGGCGCACCAATATGTGATGCAACGAATCCTTGTGGTCGTAGAGTGCATCGTAGGTGGGCATAATGGCACCACCAGGATATCCGAAGAGGACATCCACACCCTCGTGCTCAAGCGAGCGCATCAGTGCCTCGGCACCTGTTATCTTTGTTGTTTCTTGGTTCATCTATTGTTTTTTATTCTAGGAATGTATAGGAAGTCCTAGGGAAACCTAGGGTATCTATAGGATTCCTAGTTTTTTTTCGCTAACCGTTAACCGCTAACTGTTAACCGCTAATCGTTTATAATCCTCACACCACCCTTGTCGGCACTTGTCACACTCTGTGCGTAGGCCTTCAAAGCCTTACTCACCACACGGTTGCGCTTGAGGGGCTGTTGTGGGCGCTGGGCCAATTCCTCGTCGGAAAGGCGCACATTGATGGAGCGTGCCGGTATGTCTATGTCTATGATGTCGCCATCTATTATCTTACCGATGTTGCCACCTGCGGCTGCCTCAGGACTGATGTGTCCGATGCTGAGGCCTGATGTACCGCCACTGAAGCGTCCGTCGGTTATCAGAGCGCACTCCTTACCCATGTGCATGGACTTGATGTAGCTGGTGGGATAGAGCATCTCCTGCATGCCAGGACCACCCTTGGGGCCCTCGTGTGTGATTACCACCACATCGCCCTTCTTCACCTTACCACCGAGGATGCCTTCGCAAGCGTCCTCCTGGGAGTCAAACACCACGGCAGGACCAGAGAACTTCCATATGCTCTCGTCCACACCTGCGGTCTTGACCACACAACCGTCCTGGGCAATATTACCGAAGAGCACCGCCATGCCACCATCCTTGGTGTAGGCATGCTCTATGTCGCGGATGCAACCGTTCTCGCGGTCGGTGTCCAGAGTCTCGTACATGGTGTTCTGTGCACCCATCTTGTTGCAGAACACACCGGCAGGTGCGCTGCTATATATTCTCTTTGCCTCGGGATCGATATTATCCTTGAGGATAGAGTATTTCTCAATGTCCTCGGCCAATGTGGCGCCGTTCACGCGCTTCACCGAGGTGTCTATCAGCCCGCCCTTGGCCAGTTCGCCAAGCAGGTTGAGCATACCGCCGGCACGGCCGCACTCCTGCACGCTGTACTTCTGGCTGTTGGGAGCCAGTTTGCACAGGAAGGGAGTCTTGCGCGAGAGTTCGTCCATATCCTTCATGGTGAAGTCCACCTCAGCCTCCTGAGCCACGGCCAGCAGATGCAGCACGGTGTTGGTGCTTGCGCCCATGGCGATATCCAGAGTCATGGCATTCATGAAAGCCTGACGAGTGGCTATGCTGCGGGGCAGAACGCTCTCGTCGCCATCCTCGTAGTATGCGAAGGCATTCTTCACTATCTGACGGGCAGCATCCTTGAAGAGCTGTATGCGATTGGCATGGGTAGCCAGAATGGTACCGTTGCCGGGGAGAGACAAGCCGATACCCTCGGTGAGGTTATTCATAGAGTTGGCGGTAAACATACCGCTACAGCATCCGCATCCGGGGCATGCACGATTTTCCACCTCAGCCAGTTCCTCGTCGCTGACGGTCTTGTCAGCACCCTTCACCATGGCAGCTATCAGGTCCAGGTTCTCGCCCTTGTACTTGCCTGCCTCCATAGGACCGCCGCTCACGAACACCGCGGGGATGTTCAGTCGCATGGCAGCCATCAGCATGCCTGGGGTTATCTTGTCGCAATTGGAGATGCAAATCATGGCATCAGCCTTGTGGGCGTTGCACATGTACTCCACGCTGTCTGCTATGATGTCGCGGCTGGGCAGGGAGTAGAGCATGCCATCGTGACCCATTGCAATACCATCGTCAATGGCAATGGTATTGAACTCTGCGGCATAGCATCCCATGCTCTCTATCTCGGCCTTCACTATCTGACCAATCTCGTGCAAATGTGTGTGACCAGGCACAAACTGTGTGAAGGAGTTCACTATGGCTATGATGGGCTTGCCAAACATCTCTCTCTTCATGCCGTTTGCCACCCACAGGGCTCTTGCACCGGCCATGCGACGACCCTGTGTACACACGGAACTTCTCAATTGGTGTTTCATATCGCTATGTTTAGTTGCGTTATTCTTACGTTTTGCTTACAATGCGGGCAAAGATATAACAAACTTTCGTTTTCACAAACACTTTTTATAAAAATTCTGCCTTTACACTGTCATTTTGTAACCGAGGCGATATAGTTCCACGCTGGCGCCTATGACGTACAGTGCATGTATGCTGCGCAGATACACGCGGAAGGCCATGGGACTTTGGGGTTCTATCTGCTCGCGGCGTATCTGTGTCAGGCAGATGGTGGAGAGCATGCGCACGAGTTCCTCCACCTCGTCATACTCGTTCTGCTGCTTGCCGTCCTGGGGCTTTGCCTTGGGCGAGAAGCCGAGCACCGTTTCGCGCACGTACTCGTCCATTTCGTCAAAGCCACGCTTGTCGCGGATGTACTCGTAGAGGTTCTCTATCTTGCCGTAGACCTCCCAGTCCACGTCCCAGTAGTGTGCCACGGCCATGCCCACGTACATCATCCATCCCAGTGCCACGGTGGGATACTTGGCAATCTCCTTGATGGCATCGCCCATGTAGGGCTGCGCCACCAGTTCCCATTTCTCGTCCAGGTCGGGACTGGGCAGCAACTGTCCTGCCAACCTGCCCTGCTGTGTACAAACGCGAAGCAGTTCCTTGGTCAGATTCTGCTCATATTTATCCAGATATTCCTTCTCTTCCATAGTTTTATTGTATTACGCGTACATTATATTATAAATGAGGGGTGCAAAATTACGATTAAGTGAGAGAAATACAAAATAAATTGGGATTTATTTTTATTTCCGAACGTGAGTAATTTAGAGGCGAAGCCTCAATGTTACGATTAAGTGAGAGAAATACCAAACAAAACGACACCTTTATTCTTGGAAAATACACCGCACCCGACGTATACTTGCCCAATTTGTCGTATATTTGCCCCCAGAAGAAAGCACCACACATGACATGAACCCATCCAACGACACTAACATTATACTGCCTGATGTGCTGAGTATCAATGCCTCCGACTCTACGGGAGAGGCGGGTATTGTGGCTGACATAGGCACCATATCGGCACTGAGGGGCAGACCCTTGGCTGCCATGACTTCCATCATCTCGCAGGACGAGGCATCGGGACCGCATGTGTCCAACCTGCCCATGCAGCTGGTGGCGGAGCAGATACGCTCTGCCCTGCAGAAGGCTCGTCCGCTGGCGGTGAAGGTGGGCTTCGTGTGCGACCCGCAAACCATAGAGTGCCTCTGCCCCATAGTGAAATCCGTGCCGCGCAGGGTGATGGTGCCGTCCATCATCGACTCCACGGGCAACCGCCTGCTCTCCGACCTGGCCATGGACATGTGGAGGACACACCTGCTGCCGCTTGCCGACCTGCTCATACTGAAGGCTTGCGAGGCAGAGGCCATGCTGGGGTGCAGGATACTGACCGACGACGACATGCTCAGGGCTGCCAGGCACCTTTGCCAACTGGGTGCCAGGGCTGTGATGCTTCGCGGAGCAGAGATAAGGGAGGGCTACCTGACCACCCTGCTGATGCATGCCGAGGAGGGGCACGAGTTCTTCTCCTCGCGCAACATGGACACGTGGCGCCGTCATGGCATGGCAGGTGCCTTGTCCACGGCTATCACCACCCGCATGGCCTTTGGCGACAGCACCCAGGAGGCGGTGTCCAATGCCCATGCCTACATACACTCGCACATGGTCTACTCCGTCTCCACCGCCAAGGGCAAGCCTGCCATGAGGTCGGCAGACATCTACAACGCCTTCCTCTCCCTGCTGACGCGCCACTATGCCACGGCTCACGATGTGGCGTTCTATGCCGAGCGGCTCTGTATCTCCACCCGCTACCTGCAGGACGTTACTGACAAGGTGGCGGAGAAGAAGCCCAAGCAGATTATCTCCGACTACCTCTTGCAAGAGGCCTGCACCATGCTCGACGGCACCCGGCTTACTATACAGCAGATAAGCCAGCACCTGGGTTTCACCTCCCAAGCCCAGTTCTCACGCTTCTTTTCCAGAGAAATGGGGGTATCACCACAGGAGTATAGGGTGAATGGGAGGACCCCTCCCCAACCCTCCCCTGTATGGGAGGGAGTAGTATCAACCGACTAAGTGCCCACATCAGCAGTACATCATACTCCCCTCCCTTGTGGAGGGGCAAGGGGGAGGGTCTGTTCTCCCATCTTTTCCCTTTTCGGAGCAATCTTTACCCTTTCAGGAAGGCATCGTTGCGTATATGCCTTCCTTTGCCGTACCTTTGCACCGCGATAAACAATATACAAAACGCAACACAAACAAGATGAAAAGATTATCCCTTATCCTCCTTGCCTGCCTGACGGCCGTTATGGCCAAGGCTCAGGTGTACGGCAACATGCAGCTTCAGTACGACTACGGTCACAACTACGGCACACTGACCACCGAGATAGGTCACTCCCACAAGTCGGGCAACGGCTTCGGCTTCGTGGACTTCGACTTCGGCAAACTGGCCGACAACGGCATGTACTTTGAGTACGGCTACAACTTCCGCCTGAAGAACAACTTCTACGCCCGTGCCGAGTACGACGGCGGTGTCTTGTTCGACAGCGGCATCACCTATGCCCACGGCGTACTGCTGGGTGGCACATACCAGAAGTTCATAAAGAAGACCTTCCTGCAGTTCGACCTGCTCTACCGCATGGACATCGACTACCGCCTTGGCACGGCCGGGCACGGCCTGCAGGCTACTGCGGTGTGCAACACCAAGTTCCTCCGCGACAAACTCTACTTCGAGGGCTATGTCGACCTCAACTACAAGGCCACCGAGGAGCGCTTCCAGTTCAGCACCGAGCTGCAGCTCCTCTACTGCTTCAACCGCCACTTTGCCGCTGGCACCGAGGTGGAGATAGAGAACTACTTCACCGACGTGAAAGTATCACCCAAAATGATGCTCAAGTACAGCTTTTAAAAAAGTAAGACCCCATATATGACAGACAAAAGACTTCTTACCATTCAGGACATTTCCTGCGTAGGCCAGTGCTCGCTCACCGTGGCACTGCCCATCATCTCCGCATGCGGAGTAGAGTGCGGCATACTGCCCAGCTCCGTGCTTTCCAACCACACGGCAGGCTACTCTGCCTGGACCTTCTTCGACCTCACTGACGAGATGCCCAACATCCTGGCTCAGTGGAAGAAGGAGAACGTGACATTCGACGCCTTCTACACCGGCTACGTCTCCAAGGCACAGATTCCCCACATCCTCCGCATCATGCAGGAGGTTGCCAACGAGGGTGCCCTGCGCATCGTGGACCCCGTGATGGGCGACGGCGGCAAACTCTATCCCGGCTTCGACGACGACTTCCCACTGGAGATGCGCCGCCTGTGCAACGGTGCCGACGTCATCATGCCCAACCTCACCGAGGCTGCCCTGCTCCTGGGCGAGGAATACCGCACCGAGTACGACCAGGCCTACGTGGAGCAGACCCTCAAGAGCCTCTATGCCCTTGGCGCCAAGAACGTGGTGCTGACCGGCGTAAGCCTCGAACCCGGCAAACTGGGTGTGGCATGCTACGATGGCAACGAGATTCAGTACTACTTCACCGACCGCATGGATGTGTCCATGCACGGCACTGGCGACTGCTACGCTTCCTCCTTTGCCGGCGCACTGATGCGCGGCCACAGCATCCTGGAGTCAGCCTCCATCGCCGCCGACTTCGTAGTGGAGACCATCCGCCAGACCCTGCCCGACCCCTCTCACTGGTGGGGCGTGAAGTTCGAAAAAGCCTTGCCTTATCTGATTGGAAGAATGTAACATTGAACGATTAACGGCAGAGCGGATGAGCGTTTAACGTTCATCCGCTCTGCCGTTCGCTGTGTGTCAGCCGTCATAACAGGAAAGCAGGTACAAACAGTGTGGGGATTAGAATAGCATGGAGAATGCCTCATAGCTTTGTTCAACGCGTGCCAACTGATATGGTTTCAGAGAGAGTGAGAAAGTTCCATGCACTTCCTCCAGACCAAATGAAAGTCGCATGATGCTTGCCACACTGAAACTCAGGTCGTCGCCTCGCTTCATCAGGAAGTGGCAGGTACGTATGAGCAGAGCCTTGTCGTGCTCCACATAACGCAGAGCCTTTAGCAGAAGGAATGCACATGGCTTGCTGTTTATCTGCAGCAGGAAAGGAATCCACAAGGAGCTCTCCTTCAGTCCGCATTGTACAAGGAGGCGTTCTGTGTCGGCAGGATTTTTCAGCAAGGGTAGGAGAGAGAGCAGTATCTTCTTGCGGTCCGTCTCAGTCAGTTCCTGGCAGATGGTGCTGAATTCTTCTTCCCAAAGTCCCAGCCTCTCCAGTTCCTCGCTGCTTGCATCCGTAGTATTTATCTTCTTTGCCAGAGCCTTCAGCAGTGTACCCAGATAAGCTTTTCTGTTATGGCGGAACATAGCGGAGAAGATGGACCAGAAGACATGTTCCGTAGTCTTTGGCAACAGATTCTCGCCCCAAATCAACCCTGCCTGACGGAATTGTGCATTGCTCAGTCCGTCAAGATAGGCAAGCAGCGCCTCTGGAGTTTCCAGCAGACATGAGAGTTTCTTTATGTCTATGTACACGATTTAGTTCTTTTGTGTTTTATCGTCCTATCAGGAATATTGCAGGCACTTTGCCCAAGTCGGGCATGCCGGTTCGTTTCCAGTCGCGGATGGTCTGTGTGCGTATCCACTCGTCGGACGTGGTTATGCCGGCGGCTATGCACATACGGGTATCTGGTCGCAGGGTAGCACACATGGTGTCAAACATCTTGCGGTTGCGGTATGGAGTCTCTATGAACAGTTGTGTCTGTCCCTCTGCCCATGCACGGCTTTCCAATTGCTTCAGACGTTTGGCACGATCGCCATCCTGAACTGGCAGGTATCCGTTGAAGGCGAAACTCTGTCCGCCAAGTCCCGATGCCATCACTGCCAGTATCATGCTGCTGGGACCTACAAGGGGCACTACTCGTATGCCACGTTTCTGTGCTATGGAGACGACATCTGCCCCGGGGTCGGCCACGGCAGGGCAGCCTGCCTCGCTTATCACACCCACGGAATGCCCCTTGCTGATGGGAGCAAGGTATTCTGCAAAACGTGATGGGTCGGCATGTTTGCCCATCTCAAAGAATGTGCATTCGTCTATGGGGAACTCCCTGTCCATACGACGCAGGAATCGTCGTGCCGTGCGTATCTCCTCCACAACGAAGTGTCGTATGCCACGCACCACTTGGGCATTGTTGGAGGGAAGCACATTCTCGTGCGGTGTATCCCCCAGTGTGACTGGAATCAGGTACAGTGCAGCCTCTGGCTTGCTATTGTTTTCTGTCATATTATATTGTTTTTAGGCGGGGTGCTAGAAAAACCTATGAAGACCTAGGATATCCTATGCTGTCCTATTGTATCCTATTGTATCCTATGCAGTCCTATGAACGCCAAGGGCCTCCTAGTCGTTTCCTCTCACCTCTCACTTTCTCCCCCTGAGACAGGAGGACGAAGAGGGTCTTTAGATGAAGCACTGAAACAACGTTCGACGCCCGAAGGGGCTGAAGTCAATGTGTTTCAGTGTCCTATGAGGGGCGCAGTTTCCAGTGCGGCGTGCGGCCCCCCCCGCAGGGGAGAGGGGGTGGATAACAAACTCCCCACTCATAGTTCGTTCATCGTTAATCTTTAATCGTTCACCATTCATCGTTCATCGTTAAACGTTAAACTTTCACCGCTCATCGCTCGCCGCTCATCGCTCACCTCTCACCGCTCACCGCTCACCGTTCCTCGTTAATCTTTAAACGTTCAACCTTCCTCGTTCCCCAGCGGCAGGGGATTTGTCTTGCTTTGCTTGGCACCGAGTTTCTGCAGTTTGGCACATGTCTGCAGGATGCTTTGTCCCGAGGGGAGCAGTTTCTTTTCGGCATCCTCGAAGGACTTCTGTGCATTTCCCAATGCCACTCCCAATGCCTGATACTTCTTCATGAACTGTCCCACACGGTCCAGCATCTCGTTGGCAAGGGCATAGACCTTCTCATGGTTCTCTGCCTGTACTATCTGCGTCCATGTCAGGTTCACTATGCGCAGTGCTGCAAACAAGGTCTGCTCGTCGGCAATGAAGACATTGCTGTCCATGGCCTTGCGCCACATGTCGGGTTGTGCATTCAGGGCGGCCCACAAGGCTCCGCTATGCGGTACGAACATTATCACATAGTCCATGCGCACCTTGGGCGGAACTATGTACGAGGAGTAGTCTTTGGTGCTCAGTGCCTTGACGTGCCTCTGCAAACTCTCCACATGTGCATTCAGTGCCCTCTGGCGTTCCTCCTCGGTTTCTGCATTCACGTAATCCATGAAGGCAGTCAGCGAAACCTTGGAGTCAACAATCACCTCACGATGGTTGTCCAGATGCAGGATAACGTCGGGTCGCATCATACTTCCCTCCTCCGACTTCAGCACATACCCGTCGGCACCGCGCATGGTTATCTGTGTGTCGTAGTGTACCCCGCATGTCAGCCCTTGGCTGTTCAGCAGTTCACAGAGCACCGTCTCGCCCCAATCGCCCTGTACCTTGCGTCCGTGCTTGAAGGCGCGTGCCAGTTCCTCGGCACTGTTACGTGCCGCCTCGCTCTGCTTCATCAGCAATTGTATCTGTTCCTTCATGGCCGAAGACATGGCGGTATGGTTCTGGTTTGTCTCGTTCATAGCCTTGCGCATGGCCTCTATGGTGTCCTTCAGCGGGTTCACTATTTGCCCAAGGTTCTGCGTGCTGCTTTGCGAGAACTCCTTCTGGCGTTGCTTCAGCATCTCCTCGGTAACCGTCTTCATCTCTGACGAGACACGTGCCAGAGTTTCCTTGAAACGTGCCTCCTGTGCCTCCAATGTCTTGCGGTGGTTTTCCTCTACTATGTTCTGAGCCTCACGAAAACGTTCCTCCTGGGCGGTAAGTGCCTGACGATGCCCCTCCTCATTGCGCATAAGGGTATCTTCATGATGCTTCTGCTCTGCTATAATCTGGGCCTCCAGAATCTGTATGCGCGTAGTGGCAGCCTGCTTCTGTTCCGTGTAACTTGCTTTCTGCCTGAAGTAGAGCACCAGCATTGCTGCTGCACCTATTACTGCTCCCAGCAGACATGAACCTATAAGCATCAGTTCCATTTATTTTTGTTGTTGTTTGGGTTTGACAATTAGACTTTTAGTGGTTAGGGTGGGGGCGTCTTTCTCTTCGTTCTGTTACTTGCCCAATTCAGTGAAGGTCTTTCTCCCCTTCACATAATATTGCCATAACAGAGAGAATGTGCTCTGTTCCGGTACTGGCGACAACATAGTCTTTCTTAGGTTTTCCTCTCTGTCCTTTTTGAAGTCGGGCAACATCTTGCGGAACTCCTTGCGTCCCTTCCATACGGCAAGGAACGAACCCCACTGCATCGTAAGCAGGAACTGCACGCTGGCCAGTGCGTCCAGCCAGAAACGTATGCGCATTACCTTGGCCAGCCTTTCTTCGGGCAGGTTCTTGTACAGCAGCAGCAGATTGTTTCGGAAGTTCAGGAAAGTCTTTCTGGGATTGCCCTGGGGCAGTGTGCCGCCACCCAGGTGGTATGCCACGCTCTGTGGCACGCACACCACGCCACGTCCACGGCTGCGCAAGCGCCAGCACAGGTCTATCTCTTCCTGATGGGCAAAGAAGCGTCCGTCCAGTCCGCCTGCCTCCCAATAGTCCTTGCTACGGATAAGCAGGCAAGCCCCTGTTGCCCAAAGCACTGGGGCCACATCGTCATACTGCCCTTGGTCCTCTTCCACGGTTCCCATCACCCTGCCTCGGCAATATGGATAGCCCAGAGCATCAATATAGCCACCGCATGCACCGGCATACTCAAAATCCTTGGGCGACCACTGGCACAAGAGTTTGGGCTGGCATGCTGCCACCTCTGGATGTGCGTCCATGTATTTCATCATTGCCTCCAGCCAACCCTGCCGTACCTCCACATCGCTGTTCAGCAGTATGTAGTATTCAGCCTTCACAGGCTTTAGTCCACGGTTGTAGCCCTCGGCAAAGCCATAGTTCTTGTCCAGCACTATCTGCCTCACGGAGGGGAACTCCTTTGAAAGCACCTCCAGCGAATTGTCCGTACTGCCATTGTCGGCAACCACTATTTCCGCATCCCCGCTATTTTGTATTACAGAAGGCAGGAAACGGCGCATCATCTCTGCCCCGTTCCAGTTCAGTATCACTATGGCTATTTTGCTCATTGTCCTTTAGTTTCTTTTTGTTTTTCAGACTGCTCAGACTGTTCCGAATACTCTGAATACTCTGAATACTCTGAATACTCTGAATACTCCGACTCTCACCCTCTCTTCGTTAAACTTTCAACTTTCAACTTTCATCGTTCCCCGCTCACCGCTCACCTCTCACCTCTCACCGTTTATCGTTAAACTTTCAACCTTAATCTTTCACCCTCATCTCTCCCCTCAGCGCCGTCCCCTCCTCGTTCCAGTCGCCCAAGAGCACATCCACAATGGTATTGTCCACCTTGTCCGAGGTCATACCCTCTGGCAAGTCTATCTCCACGCGTATGTAGTTGTCAGTAAAGCCATGCATGGTATGCTTGCTCTTGCTGTGCTCCAAGAGAACTGGTCGCACCTTACCTATATATCTGTTGTAGAAGTCTTGTGTTATACTCTCGCTCAGTTCCAGAATCTTCTGGGTTCTCAGCTTCTTCTCCTCGGGTCGCACCTTATGCGGAATCTCCAAAGCCTTGGTGCCAGGGCGTTCGCTATATGGGAACACATGATACTGTGCCACGGGCAGGGATGCCATGTATTCGTATGCCTCCTGGAACAGTTCCTCTGTCTCGCCACGTGTTCCCACTATGGTATCCACACCAATGAAGGCATCCGGCATCAGCTCCAGCACACGCTCCACCTTGCTGCGGAACAGGGCAGTGTCGTACTTTCGTCGCATCAGGCGCAGCACCTCGTCGCTTCCGCTCTGCAGGGGGATATGGAAATGTGGCATGAAGGCTCGGCTTTGCGCACAGAACTGTATCACCTCGTCGGTAAGCAGATTGGGTTCTATGCTCGAGATACGGTAACGCTCTATCCCCTGCACCTGGTCCAAAGCCTTCAGCAGGTCCAGGAAACTTTCGCCCGTACTCTTGCCAAAGTCACCTATGTTCACACCAGTAATGACTATCTCCTTGGCACCAGCCATGGCAGCCTCTTGTGCCTGTGAGACAAGCATACCTATGCTTCCGTTGCGCGAGCGTCCACGGGCAAAGGGTATGGTACAGTACGTACAGTAGTAGTCGCACCCATCTTGCACTTTCAGGAAATACCGTGTCCTGTCGCCACACGAGCACGAAGGCATAAAGTTGCGTATGTCTGCCGTGCGTACCGTGCGATACTCATGTGCCACCAGTTTGCGTTCCTCGGGCATCATCAGCAGGCGCTCTTTTATGGCCTCCACTATCTGCCCCTTCTCGTTGCTGCCCAACACCAGGTCCACACCCTCCATGGCAGAAACCTGTTCCGGTTTCAGCTGTGCATAGCATCCGGTCACTATCACCAGTGCACCGGGATGGTTGCGCACCAGGCGGTGTATGGCCTGACGGCATTTGCTGTCTGCCACCTCGGTCACACTGCAGGTGTTAATCACACATATATCGGCTATCTCTCCCTTCCTTGCTGTGCTCACTCCGTGCTTCTTCAGTTCGGCACCCACCGTACTGGTTTCTGCAAAGTTCAGCTTGCACCCCAGGGTGTAATAAACGGCTTTTTTGTCTTCAAATACATTCATGCATGCAAAATTACATAAAATATCCGACATATCGTGCGTGTGCGCATGAAAATATAATGTATCGTGTGCGCGTAATGCGTGCACGTTGTAGAGCGTCTAAGGGCTTATATTATAAAAAAACACAATAAAAACTAAAAATATTTGTATAAACGTGCTTGTGGAAACAAAAATTATAGTACCTTTGCACCGCAAAAAGGAATAATAATTGTTTTACATAATTAAATCTCTAAGAAAATGAAGAAGTTAGCATTTGTTTTTGCAGCTATCGTAGCAGTATCTTTCGCATCTTGCGGTAACAAGACCACTGGTTCTGAGTGTGCTGATAGCACTGCTTGCGACAGCGCAACTTGTGACAGCGTTTGCTGCGACAGCACAGCTTGCTGCGACACTGTTGCTTGCGACAGCGTAGTATGCGACAGCGTAGTAGCTGAGTAATTTAGTTACAGACGATAAGCTTAATGGGGATGAGTCCACAGGACTTGTCCCCATCTTTTATTGTGCATGTAGGCTTGTCCCATGTTTCTGTGGCTTAGGTTTGCCAAGCGTTGTGGACAAATAAACTAAAGTCGGTCATTAGGCAGTTACGCACTAATGACCGACTTTAGTTTATTTGCTTGCGTGCTCCTCTATGCCGCAGATGCGACGTATCTTGTTGGGAATCTCCGTGTTGTCCTGGAACCCCTGGAACAGTTCGCTGCCCACACCTATGGCAAACACCGGTACCAGGTCTGCCGTGTGCGATCCTGTTGTCCATCCTATGCCGGTTATCTTGTCCAGAATCTGGAACGTGCGCTCCACAAATTGGTTCAGCGAAACGTACAGGGTCTGTTTCTCTTTGCCATCCTTGTCTACGAACGTTGCACGGAAAGCATCCTTCAGACTCTGCTCTTGTTTCTGGTTCAAAGGTATTTTTGAGTACAGCCCCAGTTTTTCCTGCAGGTACTGCTTCATCCTGTCCCAAGTGATGTTCTCTCCGCTTTTTATCATCTGCTGGCATTCGTATTGCATAGCCTGCATGGAGATGCGCTGGTAGTCAAAGTTTTTCATTCCCAGGGTGTATGATCCGCCGTTCACACCAGCAGCCATGCCACCGGTATTGTGGTCGGCAGTAACCACTATCAGGGTCTCGTCCTTGTGCTTCTGGTAGAAATCGTATGCCAGGCGCAGAGACTCGTCAAAGTTCAGCACCTCCTTCACGGCAGTGCCAGCATCGTTGGGGTGCAGTGCATGGTCTATCAGTCCCCCTTCCACCATTATGAAGAAGCGTTTTGGCGACACCTTTTCCATGTGCTCTATGCAAGCCTTGGTGATGAAGGGCAGGGTCAGGTTGCCCTGTATGCTGTCTATCGTGTAGCCGACATGGTCCAGATGGAACGGAGCATTCAGCAGCACCACTTTGTCCTTGTGCTCCTGTGCCTCCCATTGTGCCGGACCCTGTACTATGCTGTAACCAGCCTGGGCAAGAACTTCGTGCACATGTGGCTTGCCCTGTGGCGCACCTCCGCGCAATCTGCCTCCGGCAAACATCTCGTATCCGCTCTCTGCCATATCCTGGGCAATGTCGTAGAACTGACCGCGATGGTTCACATGTGCATAGAAGGCACCCGGCGTGGCATCGTCCGGAGCCACGGTGGTGGCTATGGCTATGCCATATCCCTTTTGCTTTAGTTCTGCCGCTATGCTCGTAACGGGTTTCTGGTCGGGAGTTACCCCTAACATGCCGTTGTTGGTCTTGTGTCCGGTGGCCAAAGCCGTTCCGCCTGCTGCCGAATCCGTTATGGTGTTGCTGGCAGAGTATGTCGTTGCCATCGAGGTCACTGGGAATTGCAACATCAGCAGAGGCTCCTTGTTGCCCCATACGGTTTGGTTGTATGTCTCGGCACAAAGCACAGGACTCATGCCCATGCCATCTCCTATAAAATAAAAGATGTACTTAGGTTTCTTTGCTCCTGCCGCGGAAAGTACCACGAGCATAAGCAGTAGGGTGGTGAGGATGCGGTTTTTCATCTCAAAAGTTATTATTGTTGTTTATCTTCTTGTGTACATAAGGCAGTCGTGCACCATCATTGCGCCAGCCATTCCGTATGCAAATGTAGAAAAAAAACTATTAACCACCTACACCTGCCTCTGCAAAAATCTCTACCCCCCCAGTTTTCTTCTCCCCCTCTCACCTTTAATCGTTAAACGTTCAACGTTAACCGTTAACGTTACGTTAATCGCTCACCCTTCACCCTTCACCCTTCACCCTTCACCCCTCACCGCTCACCGCTCACCGCTCATCGTTCAACGTTCAACTTTAAACTTTAAACTTTAAACTTTAAACTTTCACCCTTCCTCGTTCCCCTTCCCCCTTCCTCCCGAGGACCGCACCGAGAGTTCCCGGTTCTTTCGCCTCGGTCCTCCCGAGGACCCCAAATGGCCTTATTTTACAGGGCATAGCCATGGTATGGATATTACACATCCTTTCTCCTAAAGCACCTTAGAAGTTCTCTACGAATATTGTTGGAAAAAAATATACAAAAAATATACATCTTCTCGTAGAAGATTGACATCTGCACGCAAATTTATAAAAAAGAAATGATTTAAGGCAATAATCCTATACATATTTTAACTAAAACAGGATTATTGTTCCTTTTTGTAATCACTCTTGGCTTCAATATTCCCGACTTTTATTTGAAATACGCCGAAACTTGAGTTATAATGTTCTAATACTCAATATAGCTACAAGCTGTGTCAATCTTCTACGAGAAGATGTACACTATTAGATGCGTATTTAGCATGTGTTTTCGAACAATATAAACAAAGTTGTTATGAGTTACACACCAACCTCAGGAATGGAGAACCTCCAGAGAATAGAAACTCTGGTTGCGGCCAATCTCTCCAATATCCTAAAGAAAGAGAACGAGAATGATAGTCATATCAACCTCTACAATCTGGGCGACTTCTGGGTTGCCTTCGAGAATTCCGCCTTTCAGTTGGAACAGCTGTCAGACAATCTCGACGGCACGCTTGTTATGAGGCTGAAGAATCGTCCTTTCCCCCTGATACTTAACACTATCTCCGACACCAAGGTCCGCTCCTTATGCCGTAGCAATACCCACAAGGACTTCCTGCAAATCCCAGCAACCCCATTAGACAAGGAATCCTTTAGGACCTGGTACCGCGATTTCATCACCCCCTAATCGTTCATCGTTCATCGTTAAACGTTCATCGCTCCCCGCTCATCGCTCATCGTTAAACGTTAAACGTTAAACGTTAAACCTTCTGCGTAATCTGTGTGAAACATTACTTTAAACCTTAAACCTTAAAACATGAAACTTCTCTCCAAACTCAGTGACTGGTACTTCGCCCGCAAGACCCTTCCCCATTGGGGAGTTCTGGCGTTGGATTGCTTCATCGTCTTGTTTGCAAGTTTCGTAGGCAAGTATTACGAACTGGATGATATAGGTTTCACCAACTCCTTCCGCTCCATTGTGATTGGAGCGCTCCTCACCACCCTGCTATATGCCATATCGTTCACCCTCTTTCATACCTACAGAGGCATTATCCGCTACTCCTCTTTCATAGACCTTCAGCGCATAGCCTTTGCCACCATGGTTGGAGCACTGCTCACAGCCTTGCTCTCGTTTGTGGACGGATACATACCCCATTGCTCCGTAGCATCCCCCCATGGTGTCGTTGTCACCTTCCTCATTGCCACCATGCTCATGTGGATGGAGCGCGTCATCGTCAAGAGGATGTACGACAACTTCCATACCGACAACTCCGTTCCCGTAGCCATATACGGCACCAAGGCAGGAGGCATCTCCCTTGCCAAGAGCATCTCCTCCGTCAAGGACAAGAAGTACACCCTCTTAGCCTTTATCTCCGACGGACAGGAAATGAAGGGCATTACCCTCTTTGGCAAGAAGATATACATCAACCATCCCGGCATCGCCACAAAGATGAAGCACCTTGGCGTCAAGACACTCCTCGTATCACCGCTCAAGACAGAGATGTTCCGCCAGAACACCGAGATGGTTGACGAGTTCCTTGCCGCAGGTATCCACATCATGATGATGCCTGCCGCCGAGGAGTGGGACGGCACCTCCGAACTCACGCACCGCAATCTCCGTGAGGTGGACATCGAGGACCTCCTGCCACGCGACAAGATAGAAGTGGACATGGATGCCATTGGACAGCTGCTTCAGGACAAGGTCATCCTCATCACCGGTGCCGCCGGTTCCATAGGTTCCGAGATGGTGCGTCAGGTTGCCCTCTACCGCCCCTCTGCCATGATACTCATCGACCAGGCAGAGACTCCCATGCACGACATCCGACTGATGATGGCACGCCAGTTCCCCGATATACCCAGTCACACCATCGTCAGCAGCATTGCCAACAAGGACCACATGGAGCAGATCTTCTCCCAGTTCCGTCCCGACTACGTCTTCCATGCCGCCGCCTACAAGCACGTGCCCATGATGGAGGACAACCCCGGCATAGCAGTGCAGAATAATATATATGGTACGCGCGTGATAGCCGACTTTGCCGTGAAGTATGGCACCAGGAAGTTTGTCATGATCTCCACCGACAAGGCCGTCAACCCCACCAACGTCATGGGATGCTCCAAGCGCATCTGCGAAATCTACTGCCAGTCCCTGAACAAGGCCATCCAGGAAGGCAAGGTGCAGGGCATCACTCAGTTCGTCACCACCCGCTTTGGCAATGTCCTGGGCAGCAACGGCTCTGTCATCCCCATCTTCAAGGAACAGATACGCAAGGGCGGTCCCATCACCGTCACCCATCCCGACATCATCCGCTTCTTCATGCTCATCCCCGAGGCATGCAAGCTCGTCCTCGAAGCCGGCACCATGGGCAAGGGAGGCGAAATCTTTGTCTTCGACATGGGCGCTCCAGTTCGTATTGTCGACCTTGCCCACCGCATGATACAGCTCTCCGGAGCAGAAGGCATAGACATACAGTTCACCGGTCTCCGCGAAGGCGAGAAGCTCTACGAAGAAGTCCTCAGCGACAAGGAGCAGACCAAGCCCACCCACAACCCCAAGATAATGATAGCCACCGTCCGCGAGTACGACTACGAAGTAGCCTGCCAGAACGAAGAGCGCCTCCTCTCCGCCTCCCACACCCACGATGACATGGCAATAGTAAAGATAATGAAAGAAATAGTCCCCGAATACAAATCCAAATGCTCCAAGTATGAAGCCTTGGACAAGTAATGTGAACCAACCTCCTCAAACTGTCCCCCTGAGACAGGTGGGACGAGCGAAGCGGAGGGGGTGGAAGAGTAGCCTTCGCCCTTTGAACCCGAACTTAAACCTTTAACAGTATTTCAAGCAAGAGATTCCAGCAACAGCGTTGCAATGACGTATAGTCAAAGGATAATAGCATCAGAAATAATCAAATTCATTTGAATTCTTTCAGCTGATAGTAGACAAGGAATCTCCAATCTCTGCGCCTTCTGCGTAATCTGTGTGAGACATAACTTTCAACCTTCAACCTTCAACCATAAAAACGCACCGCGGTGCGTTGACAAAGTCACCGCAGTAAAATAAAATATCACCGCGCTAAGAAGCCCAAGTCACCGCGGTAACTTTTAAAGGCAATACAAATGACATAAAACAAGCATAAAATAAAGATCTAAAACTTAAACCCTCAACCATAAACGTTAATCGTTCAACTTTAATCGTTCAACTTTAACCGTTAATCACTCATTGCTCACTACTCATTCATCTAACTCCAATCTTTAACGAAGTACTACTTCCCCCTCCATCAAAGTACTACTTCATTTGCCATCGAGGTACTACTTCCCAGGTCATTGAAGTATATCTTCGTGTTAAACACAGATAAACATGCAAAATCAATCTGCAAATAACAAACGCATTGCCAAGAACACGCTTCTGCTCTATGTTCGCATGCTCTTCGGCATGCTGGTATCGCTCTACACCTCCAGAGTGATACTGCAGACATTGGGTGTCGAGGACTATGGCGTGTACAATGTTGTTGGTGGAGTGATAACAATGTTTACCTTCCTGAACAGTGCAATGTCTTCTGCCACATCTCGTTATATCACCTTTGAAATAGGTAAGGGAAACATGGAACAGTTGAAGAAGGTTTTCTCCACATCCTTGCAGATCCATGCCATTATTGCCTTACTGATAGTTATTCTTGGTGAAACGGTGGGCCTATGGTTCTTGATGAATGAACTTGTTATCCCTGATGGCAGAATGGATGCCGCCATGTGGGTTTACCAGTGTTCAGTTGTTACTGCTGTTGTGACCATAATGTCCGTGCCGTACAATGCAGATATTATAGCACACGAAAAGATGTCAGCCTTTGCTTATATCTCAGTGTTGGAGAGTATATTGAAGTTAGCCATCGTTTATCTGCTTGTGGTATTGCCATTTGACAAGCTAAAGGTTTATGCCATCCTTGTATTGATGGTAGGTCTGCTTATCAGGTACATCTACACCCGTTATTGTCACAAGCATTTTGAGGAATCACACTATATCCATCGCATAGACAAGCCTTTGCTTAAGGAAATGTCCTCCTTTGCCGGTTGGAGTTTCTGGGGCAACCTGGCTGGAATCCTATATGGTCAAGGGCTTAATATGATGTTGAATATCTTCTTTGGTCCCGTTGTAAATGCTGCCCGTGGCATTGCTACACAGATTCAAAGCGTAGTTACCCAGTTTGTAACTAACTTCCAGATGGCTCTGAATCCGCAGATAACTAAGACCTATGCCTCTGGAGAATTGAACAAGATGCACTCCCTTATGTTCCGCAGTGCCCGTTTCTCCTTCTTGCTCCTGTTCTTCCTGTCATTGCCCATAATCTTGGAGACCAACTATATCCTTACTTTATGGTTGGGCATAGTTCCAGAGAACACTGTCATCTTTGCCCGTATCATCATAGCAATCTCCTTGATATACACTATTGCCAATCCCTGTGTCATTGCCAATCAGGCCACGGGCAAAGTAAAGGTATATCAGGCCGTCGTGGGCGGATTGCTTTTGCTGATACTGCCTATTTCATATATAGTGCTAAAGATGGGTGCACCTGCATACTCTGTCTTTATTGTCCATTTCTGTGTGGAATCCGTTGCACAGTTTGCCCGTATGTACATGCTTCGCAATATGATAGACCTGCCACTTTTATCATATGTCAAGAACATATATCTGCCCATTATGGGCGTAGTACTCTTGTCTGTTGTTCTACCCATGTTGGTTTACAATAATATGCAAGAAGGTATCATACGCCTTTTGGCAGTAGGTATGACATGCGTAATATCAGTAGCAATGACATCCCTGTTCATTGGAATGACTCGTAACGAGCGCACTTTCCTGATAGATAAGTCACTTAGAGTATTAAAGATTAGGAAATGATAAGAATCACCGATAAAAAGGACTGTTGCGGATGCCATGCCTGTGCCTCTGTATGTGCCAGACATAGCATAACCATGCAGGAGGACAACGAGGGTTTCCTGTATCCTCTCGTGGACACAAGCACCTGCACCGACTGTGGTCTTTGCGAAAATGTCTGTCCTGTAATCAATCAGGATGCGCCAAGCAAACCTCTGAGGGTATATGCCGCCAAGAACAGGGACGAGGAGATTCGTAGGCAAAGTTCCTCGGGTGGCATCTTCACTCCCTTGGCAGACGCAGTTATCCGTGAAGGCGGTGTTGTCTTCGGCGCCAAGTTCGACAAGGATTGGAATGTTGTCCACGCTTGGACAGATACCATAGAAGGCATTGCCGATTTCCGTGGAAGCAAATATGTGCAGAGCACAATAGGCGACACATACCGTGAAGCACGTGAGTTCCTGAAACAAGGCCGCAAGGTTCTATTTTCCGGTACCCCATGCCAGATAGCAGGACTAAGGAAGTTCTTGCGCAAGGAGTATGACAATCTTCTTACCGTGGATGTTGTCTGCCACGGATGCCCTTCTCCTGGAGTTTTTAGATGGTATATGTCAGAGGAACTTCAAAAGATAAAGTCTGGAAAGATACGTAAGAATATTTGCTTATATCCATCATTTAGTGAGATTCCTTCAATTGATGTACTCGCTAAAAATGAGGGAATGGATATAAAACAAATCAATTTTAGAGATAAATGTACAGGGTGGAAATCATATAGTTTTAGATTAGAATATCAACTTGAACAAGAGACGGAGACATATACAATATTAGGAAGTAAGAATTCTTATATGCGTGGTTTTTTAAGTGATTTATTCCTTAGACCAAGTTGTTATGCCTGTCCTGCAAAAGCAGGAAAGAGTGGATCCGACATTACTTTAGGTGACTTTTGGGGTATTCAGAACTTTTTGCCAGAGATAGATGACGACCGCGGAGTTTCAGCGCTTACCATCAATACCGAAAAAGGTGAACAAGCGTTGCATGCTATAACTGCAGAATTGCATGAAGCACCTTACGAAGACCTTTGCGCAAAGAACCCAGCGTTAGTGCACTCATGTCGCATCCCTAAGAATCGTTCTTGTTTATTTGCGTCAGAAACAACAAATTTTCATCAACGCATTCAAGTCCTCTGTTGTGTACCTATAAGACGAAGATTAAAAACAAAAGTGAGTTCTTTGCTTAGTAAAGTATTGAATAAAGATACAAAACACATTATTAAACGAATATTAAGACGATAATTTATGAAGATAGGAGTGATTACATATTGGGCGGGGAATAGCAACTATGGAATGATGATGCAGTGCTGGGCTCTTCAGCAACATCTTAAAGAGTTGGGACATGAACCTTATGTTATAAGGTTTATAAAAGAAGATAGACAAAATCCATATAAAAGAATCTTCGTAAAACTAGGTGTCTTAAATTATATTAGCAGGATAAAGTGTTTCTTTACAAGAAGGAAATTTATTAATGTAAACAAAAATGATAAATTACGTAAGTTTGATTCTTTTAGAAAAACAAATATATCATTCTCTACAAATATCTATAAGAATATATTTGAGTTACAAAAGAATCCTCCTGTTGCAGATTGCTATATTACTGGAAGTGATCAAGTTTGGTCGCAATTGTTAGATGACTATAATAATACTGCATATTATCTGAATTTTGGCAAGGAAGAAACACTGCGTATATCATATGCACCAAGTTTTTCTCTTACAGAATATCCTTTTAATTTAATTGATAAATTAGCTGATGCATTAAAGAAACTTCACCATATCTCTGTTAGAGAATATGACGGAGTTCAGATTTGTAAGAATATAGGATTTGAAGCAACAAAGGTACTAGATCCAACGTTATTATTAGATAAAAAGGACTATTTGAATTTATGTAATAGCATACCAAGAAATAATAATGAGTATATTTTTATA
The DNA here is from genome assembly GCA_045659645.1 of Bacteroidaceae bacterium. Taxonomy (GTDB): domain Bacteria; phylum Bacteroidota; class Bacteroidia; order Bacteroidales; family Bacteroidaceae; genus Physcousia. The sequence goes on from JAZRCG010000019.1 coordinate 33,160, forward strand.
TATAGTTTGAATATTTCCTCATCTAATGATCTTAGATGGGAAGAACTTAAGGAATATTCCACAGATAATAATCTATCAACAATAGTTACTCCTTCGGATGGTTATTTTATTGGTGGAGAAATCTTTGATGATGATGTAATATATCGTTACGCAACAATTGAAGAATGGTTAGCCATGATAAGAGACTCTCAGTTAATAGTGACTTCTTCTTTTCATGGAATAGTCTTGTCAATAATATTAGAAACCCCTTTCGTTTATGTCCCATTAGAAGGAAAATTTTCCTCAGGAAACAACAGAGTTATAGACTTACTTAGGGAATTAAATCTAGAACATAGAATATTGAGTCCCAAAGATACTTATTCAAATTTGATAAGCAATCAAATAGATTGGAAACTTACAAAAGTTCTTTTAAATATGAATAGAAACATTTCAATGGCATATTTAAAGAAATCATTATCATAGTAGAATTAGTTTGCTAATCAAGAAATCATAAGTTTAAATACAATGAAAGTAATTCATATCCAGAATTCGATGTCTGTGTCTGGTAATGCTGCTTATCGATTAAGTTGTAGTATGAGAGATAATGGTATTGAATCTAATGTATTAAATATCAGTTCTGGACCTAATATACAAAATGTATATCTTCACAGTCGTAACAAACAACCCCTATTAGTCTTGATTTTAAACAAAATAAATAGGGTGTGTAAACTTCATAGAAAAAAAAACAATTCATACTTTTATAACCCTTTACCATTAATTGGTCGTTGTATTCATAAGAATAGGTTGGTAAAAGAAGCGGATGTAATCTATATTCATTGGATTGCAGGTATATTAAGCATTAATGATTTAGAGAATATTATAAACTTGCAGAAACCCGTAATATTCTATATGCATGATATGTGGAGTTTTACGGGTGGTTGTCATCATAGTTTTTCATGTAAACAATACGAATTAGATTGCAGTGATTGCCCTATGTTTCTTAGAAGTAATTCACCTAAGAATCAGATAGAAAACTTAAGGAAACTATTTTCTAAGAAAAGAAATGTTGCATTTGTTTCACCAAGTCGATGGATGGCTGATTGCGCAAGGAATTCTATCGTTACCAAAGGTTGTCTCGTTACCAATATTGCAAACGTAGTAGATAATAAAATTTTTAGACCAAGAGATAAAAAACAAGCCAAAATAGAATTAGGTTTACCACTGGATAAAAAGATAATTACATTTGGTTGTCAAGCAGGAACAAATAATAAATATAAAGGTTGGGATTATCTTAGAGAAGCAATTGATAATTTACAAAGAGACGACATACACATTGTTATCTATGGTACAAATGATGATGTAGAAACTCGAAATCAAATTAATGTGCCACTTACATCTCTTGGGTATATAAATGACGAAAGAAAATTGGCAAAAATATGTAACGCTACAGATGTGTTTGTCTCACCTTCTTTGGCCGAAAGTTTTGGGCTGACATTTTTAGAAAATATACTCTGTAAAACTCCTGTGGTAGGTTTTAATAATACGGCGATAGGTGAAATCGTACAGCACAAGAAAAATGGTTATTTGGCAAAGAATCAAGATGCTAAAGATTTGAAAGATGGTATTTCCTACGTGCTGAATCACGAATTATTTATAGATGTCAATTATTATAATCCACAAGATATAATTAATAAACATAGTCAATTAATGGATTATTTATTGAATAATAACAATGATTAAATTAACCCAGAATATAAATATAATGGCACTTTGTGCCTTTATGTATACACCTATTTATTTATATAATAAACAAATTAGTGTAGTTTTAGTATTTGTATCGTTTGTTATTTGGTTTATAACATCTATAAATATCGATAATTTATGGTTAAATCGTTTTAAACCATATGCTATAACCTTAATGTCGATGATATTGTTGAATATAGTGTATTGTATTACAACTGGTACAGATATGTATTCAACATTAGTTACTTCTTTATTGGCTTATACAGGCGTCTTATTTTTTGCATTCTATAGTCATCATACTAATTTGCTTAAATGGCCATTTGTTTTTTTATTAATACTGCTATCTGTTGATTGCATTGATACTATCAAGGGTAATTTGTTATTTCCAGGAATATCAAGAAAACAGGCGCTTAATTATGATGTTCATGAGGCTGCAGTTATGCAAATGTCAATGCATATCGGAAGTTATCCTTTTTTATATTCCCTATCTTTGATTAGTTTACCAATAACATTGTTTTTTAAAAATAAATTAATTAGTAAATATCTTTATATATTATTGATTCTTTTATTTTTAACTACAATTCTGTATGGATCGTATTTCATAAGTTTTATTCTGATGATCTTGATGTTCTTTTTGGGTATAATGAACATAAAAAGTCTTAAAAAAGCGATTTCTTCCTTAGTTTTAATTGTTGGTTTATTTTTAATAATTCAAAATCCGATATTAGATTCGATTGTTTATCTTGGGGAAAAAACTAATTCAAGAGTTCTAGTTCAACATGCAATGGAAATCAAACATGGACGTTCTAGTGATGATGCAGATATGGTGACAGGTGGACGTACTACTTTGTATATAAATGCAATACAGAATTTCATAGAACATCCTTTAGTAGGACAAATGGATGGCGAAAAGTCTAGGCATTTCAGCATGCATTCAGAGTTATTGGAATATCTGGAAAAGTATGGATTACTCAGTTTCCCCTTCTTCTATATATGGTTTTTGTTATTTAAACGTCAACGTATCTTATTACGTACCAAGCGAATTAGAACATATCACACTATTTTTTTTCTTACTTTAATGTTTTTCTTACTCATAAATCCGATAAGAAATGAACAACCATTTACTTTGATGGTGTATTGCATTATACCATTGATGTTTATGTTCCTAGATAGTAAACTATATAATCAAAGATTAAATGAATAAAAGATCCATTATTAAATTTGTTGATAACCTATTATTAAGGATTTTGCGTTATCAACATGTTAATAGTTTATTTCATCGTAATAACATGATACGTAATATAGGTTTTAATCCTATGTTAGATCAACCTAAGGTTCTTATTTGTTATCTAACTGAACCTTTCTTTGAATCTGTGGATAACATTATAAATCATCCCAAAAACTATCAGTTGCTACAGATGGTAGAATATTTTTTAAATCGTGGATATAATATTGATGTTTGTAACTATGTAGATGATTATTCTGTTCAACGAATGAAAACTGATTACGACATTATAATTGGTCAAGGAATAGCATATAATAGGGCGATAAAAATACTTTCATGCAGAATATCAATATTGTTTCTAACTGAAAATAATCCATATATCGTCCATAAAAACTACAAAGAAAGATTAGAGTATTTCAAGGAAAGACATCCTAATGTCAATTATATGATGTCTATTCCTCGAATAGGTATTTTTAATAGTTTTTCATTAGAACAATCAAATGCAATTATTGCATTTAATAGTAGGTCTTCTGCATATACATTAAAAGAATTTACTAAAAGTGTCTATCCAATTACTGTTAACACTGTCGGAAATAGTCATGAAAACGTTGAGAGTTCAACTATTGTAAAAAATAAAAAGAACTTTGTATGGTTAGGGTCTGTTGGATTTATACATAAAGGTCTTGATATTCTGTTGGATGCATTTAAAGAATTGCCAGATTGCAAATTAAATGTATATGGAATACCCAAGTCTGAGATTGTATTGTGGAATAAGTTAAAAGGAGATAATACAATTTTACATCCCTATGTTGATGTGACTAGTGATAGATTTGTTGAAGAGGTTATTAAACAAAATACATTTGTGATTTCAGCATCTTGTTCAGAGGGTATACAAACAGGTATAGCTACCTGCATGAGAAGTGGGTTAATACCGATTGTGACTCGAGATTGTGGTTACGATGATCATAAATCTATTTTTATGCTTGAGGATTACCATGTTGAATACATAGTAGAGAGATTGAGTAAAATAATATCCCTGGAAGATCACGTCTTAATAAATAAGAGCGAGTCTGCAAGAGAATATTCTAACAAAAAGTTTACAAATGAGCAGTTCACGATAGAACTGAATTGTGCTTTAGATAATATATTGTCAGAAAATGAAAAAACCGCTATTTTCCATTGTAATGGTTAATTACAATGCAGAAACTTTTTTGGAAAAGGCTATACTATCTGTCTTCAATCAGACTTGTTCTGATTATGAACTTATCATGGTTGATGGAGGCAGCACGGATGGTAGTATTGACATTATAAAGAAGTATGGAGATAAGTTTTCATGGTGGGTTTCTGAACCAGATAAAGGCCAAAGTGATGCGTTTAATAAAGGTTTCTCACATGCAAGAGGAGAATATTATGTTTGGCTGAATTCAGACGATATAATGCTGCCAAGGACTCTTGAAATTGTAAAGAGGTCAATTGAATCCAAACCAGAACAAAAGTGGTTCGCTCTAAATACGGTTTACATCGATAAGGATGATTGTATATGGAGAGCGTATAAAACCCCTTCCTATTCAAATTATATTCTGAAGAATGGGTACGTAGAGATGGGTGCTCCCTCGTCCTTTTTTCACAAATCAGTATTTGAAGAATGTGGACCATTTAATGTATCGTATCATTATTTGATGGACATCGATCTATGGATTAGATTTATTAATGCGGGATACTCTCTGATACGAATTAACCATTTTGGGTGGGCATTTAGAGATCATGAAGGTTCAAAGACTTCGTCTAGTTTAAAAGGGGATCCTAGTAAAAAGTTCCTTCGAGAAAAGATAGAAGTCTTTAAAATTAATAAATGTCACCCTCATTCATTGTTTTTATTTTATCAAAAGATTTGTAGGGTTCTATACTCCTATCCTAGAGCTTGGTATTACACAAAAAAATATTATGGTAAGAATATTACTGAAATTATACAATAATGCCTACACTACTTCAAATTAATACATCACTAAATTGCAATTCTACTGGTAAAATTGCAGAACAGATTGGGGTGCTTGTTACAGAACAAGGATGGAATTGTTATATCGCACACGGTCCAAGATTCAAAAAACCTAGTACATTAAAAAGTTATGAGATTGAAACCAAGTTTGGAGAGAATATACATTATATAAAAAGTCTATTGTTTGATGCTCATGGACTATCTTCTACTAACGCGACAAAAAAGTTTATAAATTGGATTGATACTATAAAACCAGATATTATTCATCTGCATAACATACATGGTTATTATTTAAATTATCCTATACTTTTTCATTATCTAGCAGAAAAAGATATTCCTATTATTTGGACATTTCATGATTGCTGGCCAATAACTGGGCATTGTGGTTATTTTAGTCTAGAAGGTTGTAAAAAATGGAAGACAGGATGTGGAAGATGTCCATTACGTTGGAAAGAGTATCCCAAGTCCTTAATAATTGATAAATCTGCTTCTAACTACCAACTTAAGAGGAAACTTTTTGGTGCACTGGAAAAACTTCGTATTATTTCTGTTTCTCAATGGCTAGACTCAATCTTAAGTGAATCGTTTTTATCTCAAAAAAAACATTCATTTATCTATAACGGGATAGATTTAAATATTTTCAAACCAACACCTTCAAATATACGTACAACATATGGCATTAGTAAAAAGAAGATTCTCCTTGGTGTTGCTTCTATTTGGACCACTAGAAAAGGATTGAAGGATTACATAGAATTATCAAGAAGATTAAGCAATGATTATCAGATCGTTCTTATTGGTCCAACACCTAAACAGGCCAAAAATATCCCGAACAATATTATTGTAATAAATCGAACTAATAATCAACAAGAATTAGCACAATGGTATTCTGAAGCGGATATACTTCTCAACCTTTCCTACGAAGAAACGTTTGGTCTTACTACTGTAGAAGGTTTTGCTTGTGGCACACCAAGCATAGTATATAATAGGACAGCTAGTCCTGAACTTGTAACCCCAGAGACTGGTGTTGTGGTTGAAGCGGGGGATTATGAATCTTTAATCAAATCTATTGCTACAATATCTTTAAGAGGTAAAGATTTTTATAAGAAAACATGTCGTCAGCGAGCTGTTGACTTCTTTAACAAAGACGACAGATTTCAAGATTACATAAACCTATATAATGAATTATTAAATGAAGAAAATTGTTCTCGTTAATCAATCAACACGACACCTGATGATAGATATTGCCAATGCATACGCTGAAAAGTATGATGAGGTTGTATTAATGGCTGGTGTTATTGAAGAGTATGAGCGTCCTTTAGACAAGCGGATTAAGGTTGTTAAAATAAAGACCTATGACCGTTCATCTGGAATAAAGCGCATCATGACTTGGGGCATCGCATTCCTTCAAATATTCTTTAAGTTATTATTTGGCTACAAGGGATATGAAATAATTTATTTTACGAACCCCCCCATGAGCTACTTTACGTCTTTCTTTATCAAGAATCTCTTTTCGGTCGTAGTATACGATATCTATCCTGATGCCCTACGCAATGTTGGAATTAAGGAAGGCAGTTTTATCTACAAACGTTGGACAAAGATAAATAAGAAACTATATGCTAAAGCAGAAGCTGTATATACGCTCAGTACTGGGATGGCTAATGTTTTGTCTAAATATGTAGATTTAAATAAGATTCGAATTGTTCCTAACTGGTCATTTACCGAAAAATTTGCACCAATACTTAAAAAAGAGAATCCATTTGCCAAGGAGCATCATCTTGAAGATAAGTTTGTAGTGATGTATTCTGGTAATATGGGCTATACACATAGTGTTGATGTCCTGTTGGATGCCGCCGAAGAGACATTAGAAGATGAGCATATACAATACCTGATGATTGGTCAAGGGAAAAAGAAACCAATGTTGGAAGAACGAGTGAAAAATAATGGACTAAAGAATGTGACCATTCTAGACCTTCAACCATTTGATGTCGTCCCCTATTCGTTTGCAACTGCAGATCTTGCTATGATTACGCTGAATGAGGAGTCGGGTGCAGTAAGTGTTCCAGGAAAGACTTATGATTTGCTATCTGTAGGAGCTCCTCTTCTTTGCATTTGTCCTTTAGAATCAGAAATGATTGCACTGACTGAGGAGTATGGTAATGGTAAGTGTTTCCGTTCAAATGAAGTGAAAGAAATCGTTGCATATATTAAACATGTCGCGAGTAATCCAGTTCTACAGAAGGAGATGTCAGCCAATTCGCTGAAAGCCTCAAAGGATTTCACACGTGCGAATGCTTATAAGTTTATAAAATAAAATATTATAGATATGCTTATAGAATTTAGTGGTTTGGATTGTGCAGGCAAGTCGACACAAATAGGATTTGTAAAATCATATCTTGAAGATAAAGGATATAATGTTCAGGTAATTTGGAGCCGTGGTGGTTATACACCAGGCATAGAGGCTTTGAAGAGCATTGTTAGGGGCGGCAAAAGGAAGAAGCCAGAAGAGCAATCTGAGGAGGAACGTAATGCAAAAATGGCACGCGAACCTAAAGGTGGCAAATTACTCCTATGGCTTTCTATTGCAGATTTAGTACGTTATTGGGGCTTTAGCTTTAAGCGTTGGAGTAAAGGAAAGAATGTTGTTTTGTGCGACCGCTACTTTTGGGATACACAAATAGACTTTGATTTAAAGTATGGTAAGATAAATTACCAGAATTGGTTTATATGGAAACTTCTCAAGAAGGTTTATATAAAACCGGACTGCTCTTTTGTTTTAACAGTTACTCCAGAAGAGTCGGTAAGGAGGTCTAGTCTAAAGTTTGAACCGTTCCCTGAACCAGAGGAAAAGCGTGTTATCCGCATGAACAAATATTTGGAGGCAATCAAAGCGGGATGTTGGCAGCATGAAATTGACTGTATGCGAACTATTGAAGAAATTAAGAACGAGATAATAGCTAAATTGGATGAAAATATCTGAAATGCTTGCGCGTGAGGATTTTTATACAATCCTTGAACAAACATTGGAAGATAATCGCAGTATCTTTCGGGCTACTGATGAGGCAATTACTATAACAAATGTAGCTAATAATTCTTCATTGTTTGTAAACGTACAACTTAATGCAATAATGTCTGCTCGTCCATCAAGGATAGTTGTAGACTATCTTAAGACTGAATACAATGTCTCTGGTAGTCTATTGCGTAGAATGATGGTTAAGATGTATCTTTTTGCTGCGACGACTTTTGTTAAAAGTTTTTCTCAAAAAGGTATCAATATAAAATTTAATGATGGTGTAGATGTAGATAAAATTTTAATCTATCCTTGCAATAAGAAAATTCGTTTATTCGATTTTGGCAGTGGGGTTGTTTATACAATGCTGAAGCACGACTTCCCTTCGTTATATATTGACCGTGAAACAGAATTTCGATTAACGAATCATGCTTCATTTATTCCAGAAATTTTAGATTCAGGTAATGGATGCTATTCGGAAAAGATTATTGATGGAATGCCATTGGCTCGAATAAATGATTCCGTATTTGTAGACAAATGCAAGAAAGATGCACTAGGCATGCTTGTTTCATTAACAAAGTCTGATATTCAAATTAAAGCATGTGACTATATTCAATCTTTAAAAGACACCTGTTTGTCTCAACTGAAACAAAAGAAGAATTTTGTAAATACAGCTACTGTTGCTTGCATCTTTGATTCCTTATTTACCGTCAATCAAGAAGAAAGTCTCTCATTGGTAATAAGCCACGGTGATTTTCAACCAGGTAATATATGGTGGGATAAAGTACATAAACGAATAGTTATTATTGATTGGGAAACGGTTAAACTACGTTCTCGCTTTTATGATCATGCCGCATTGTATTACAATTTGCGTAGATCAGGCACAGAGCAAGAGGTGGTTGATAAGATAATAAAGTCTTCTCATATTTCTTCTTACATGCCCAAGTGTTCGCCTAAGACTGTCGCAAAAATTGTAATGGCAGAGGAATTAGTATATCAAGTAGAGGAATTGATTAGTTTCCCTGGTGAGATAGGAATTAAAGAGTTTAATAAGATATTAGATACATTCAAAAAACTTATTATATGATAGAGCAAATTTTTGGGAATGAGTATTTTAAATTGATGTCTCTCATTATCCGTGAAAAGAATACAAACGAGGAACTTGAATACATTAAGCAATCTGAAAATAAAATTCGCTCAAATGAATTTTATGAGGTTGCTTTAGAGCATGAATTAGTTAGTACCATTGCAGCAAAACTTATTAAGAAAACAGGACTTGAGTTGGGCGGACCATGGAAAAAAGAGATGGAAGATACTCGTGCTCGTCTTGGCTTTCTTTTTGCAAAGGTTGAAGAACTTGGAGCAGAACTCAAAGCTAATGGTATACCTCTGATATTGCTTAAGAATGGTGGAATCGCCATTGATATTATGGATGATTTGGCAGAGTGTCCTATGGGGGATATCGACATGTTATGTCGTAAAAGTGATTTTCATAAGGCACACGAAATAATTCTCAGACATGGATTCAATTTCAAGTTCAGAAGTATATATGAGTTTGAAAATTTAGATGAAGCGTTTGCTGATGGAAGTACAGAATACAGTATCCAAAATGGAAACGAGACAGCTTGGATAGAGTTAGCTTGGAGACCTGTTGCAGGTCGTTGGATTCGCAAGGACAAGGAACCCAAGGCAGATGTACTTGTTGAAGCTTCTCATAAGGCAAAGAGAAGTGTCAATCATGTTCTCTCAAATGAGGATAATCTTCTTCAAGTAAGTTGTCATACAGCAAAACATTCATATGTTCGTGCTCCTGGTTATCGTTTGCACTTAGATGTGGATCGCATAGTTTCTAACAACGACATAGATTGGAAGTTGTTTATCCAAAAAGTAAACGATGTTCATAGTCGTGTTGCTGTTTATTTTTCACTTTATTTGGCAAAAGAGATTCTTGGAACAGATATTCCTGTATTTGTACTTGATGAGCTTCGTCCGTCTAAGGCAAGAGAAAATAGAATAATGAATATGTTGCTTAAGGCTGGATTAATGCATCCACATAGTCGTAAGTTTTCAAAATTGAGTTTCCTAAAGTTCCAGACTGCTCTATACGATTCTTTTGGAGACTTTTTAGCTGTTCTATTTCCTCCTGCTTCGGATTTGAAACTTAAATATAAATATAACAGTTGCTTGATGACACCTTATTATTGGTGTTGGTATGTTTTGGATATGGTAGGTATTCGTAAATCAAAAAAGGCATAATGAAAAATTCATCTATTCAAGGTCTACGCGGTATAGCTGCAATGATTGTTTTCTTTTCACATGCTTTATTGATACCTGAATTGTATCTAAATGATATGAAACAATCTCCTCTTCATATATTTTTCGATGGACAGATTTCTGTAATGGTATTTATTGCTTTAAGTGGATTCTTTTACTACAATAAAAATATTAGTAATTTAAGTGACTACGTATCATTCATTAAAAAAAAAGCTATTCGTATTTATATACCATATTTTTTAATTACAGTTTTAGCATTTATTCTTTTACGAATTTATGCTACTATTCCTTATAATGAATCATATTTTACAGAATGGGGAAATTCTTTTTGGAAGATTAATGTTTCATTTTTAGAATTACTAAAACAATGTAGTATTTTATGGCCTCATAACGCAGACTTAATAAATCCTCCCTCTTGGTATCTATCAATTGAAGTTAGACTTTTTTTGCTTATTCCTTTATTGTTGTTCTTGTTAAATAAGCATAAAATAATTGCAAGAATTACGATGATGGTGTTTATTATATTAATGTGTTTTGGAATTTTTAAATATATAGGTGCATGCTTGTGCGGATATTTTGCTCACTCTTTTGGGGATTATTTAATCTCAAAGAGACCACAATTTGTAAAAAATACTTATTTAAAAATTACTCTTTTATTAATATCTTTATTGTTTCTAAATATAAACAATGAGTTTATTATTCCCTTACAGGTTTCTTATGTGTTACAAGCAATTGGTGCAGCTATGATTGTTGCTGTTGCGTACCGTTTTAAGTCCAAATTACTATCTAATAGATTTGTTGTATGGTTAGGCAATATCAGCTATGAATTCTATTTGGTACACTTTGTTGTTTTATTATCGCTAAGACCATATTATCATTGTGGGATATGTTATATAATAATTTCACTTTTTATCACATTGTTTATATCTTATATTATACAAAAGCTAAGTACTATTATAACCAAGTTTGTTGAATTTTCATTTAATAAAAATAACATAAACATATTTAGTAGATGAAGAACAATATTCTTATCACAAGTGCAGGTAAGCGTGTAGCGCTAACCAAGTATTTTAAGGAGACACTAAATCGTTTCTATCCAGAGGCGAAGGTATTTATAACAGATATGAATCCTGAGATGGCACCAGTTAGTTATGTTTGTGATGGTGCTTTTGCGGTCCCTCGTGTGACTGCTCCAGAATATCCAGAGGTTCTATTGAATATATGTGAGAATAATAATATTGGTATGATTATCGCAACCATTGATACGGAACTACTCCTACTTAGTGACTTGAAGGATGAGTTTAACAGTAAGGGAATAAAGGTAATGGTGAGCGAAAAACCATTTATTACTCTGTGTCGTGATAAACGCAATACTGGATTTTTTTTTGAGAGTCATGGAGTACGTGTGCCAAAAGAGGTAGATAAATATAATCCTACTTTCCCTCTATTCGCAAAACCATATGACGGTAGTCTTAGCACCAATCTACACTATATTAAAAACAAGGAGGAGCTAACACCAGAAATCCTAAATGACCCTAAATTATTATTCATGGAATATATTGATAAGAAGGTTTATAAAGAATACACTGTCGATATGTACTATGGAAAGGATCATAAGGTAAAGTGTATTGTTCCTCGTGAACGCATAGAAATTCGCGCTGGTGAAATTAATAAGGGGCGTACAGCAAAGAATGAAATTCTGTCCTTCTTGAAGGAAAAGTTAGGTTATATAGAAGGGTGTGTAGGGTGTATCTGTGTCCAGCTATTCTTTCATCCAGAAACCAAGGATATGGTTGGTATTGAAATTAATCCTCGTTTCGGTGGTGGTTATCCTTTAACCTATAATTGCGGTGGAAATTTTCCTGAATTACTAATTCGAGAATATTTTATGGGTGAATCTGTTGAGTATTTTGATAATTGGAAGGATGGTATGTTGATGCTGCGTTATGATGACGCTATTTATGTTTAACAGATATTTCTAAGGTGTTTAGATTTTAAATGGTTTTCAGAGATGAAAGTAATTTGTTTTGATCTAGATGATACTTTGTGTAAAGAAATAGATTATCTGAAGTCCGCATACAAGGAGATTGCTCAGTTCGCAACAGCTCCTTGTAAGGGTTGCTCTGTTAGCGTGGATATTCTTACACAGAAGGCATATGCGTCAATGTTAGAAGCTTACTATAGTGGTAAAAATGCTTTTGAACAATTGAATGCTTTTCTTGGAATACAAAATCCCATAAGTGATTACATAAATATATATCGCAATCACTTACCTAATATATTTCTCTCTGAGGAAACAAAAAAAACTATTTCTTATCTAAAGGATAAAGGTTATGTGTTGGGATTAATTACCGATGGTAGATCTATTCAACAAAGAAATAAGATAAATGTTCTCGAGTTGTCACAGTGGTTTGAGTCAGAGAATATTGTAATTTCAGAAGAATTTGGTAGTGAGAAGCCTAGTGAGAGGAATTATAGATATTTTATGAATAAAATTCACGATGCAGATTTTTTTTATGTTGGTGATAATCTCAAAAAGGATTTTGTTAGTGCAAATGCTTTAGGGTGGACTACTATTTGTTTACTTGATGATGGCGAGAATATACACAAGCAAGATTTTGAACAGCATACTATAGAATATCTCCCCAAACATACCATAAAGTCTATTGCTGAACTTATTAATTTGATATAAAATGAAATTTACTATAGGACAAAAATTTTATATGACATGCATTAAGAGACCTATTGGTTTTGTTGGTGCATTAGTGGCATTGATAATATTGTCTCCAGTATTTTTAGCAACAATGATACTGTTACACTTTGCAAATAAAGGTGCTGGCGTTTTTTTTAGTCAGCCTCGTCCAGGTAAAAATGGTAAAATATTCAATGCTTTGAAGTTTAAAACTATGACTGATGAACGTGATGCAGAGGGCAACTTGTTACCAGATGCAGACCGTCTAACTCCAGTGGGAAAATTTGTGCGTTCTACATCAATAGATGAACTGCCACAGCTCATAAATATTTTAAAGGGGGATATGGCTTTTATAGGACCTCGTCCACTTTTAGTTCAATATTTACCTTTGTATAGTGAAGAGCAGTCACAGCGTCATGACGTAACTCCTGGAATGAGTGGTTGGGCACAAGTAAATGGCAGAAATAATATTTCCTGGACACGTAAATTTGAATTAGACGTTGAATATGTTAGAAATATCGGTCCAATGATGGATATAAAGGTATTCTTTACTACAATCAAAAAAGTATTATTCCGTGATGATATCAATCAACAAGGAGGAGAGTGGGCCACAATGGATCCGTTCAATGGATATAATTAAACAAACGTTCATTTTCTCCAAATAATTCTTTTTTACGAAACAAAAGTATAACTGATTAATGTTACAATACAATTTCTTCACTATCCTCAAATCAGGTTTAGATACTGCTGCTATAACAGATGATGATATAGTGGCATTGAAGGCTTGTACCCGAGAAGAATGGCAACAATTGACGGACTTGGCTGTGAAGCAGAGTGTGGCGGGTGTCTTCTTTGATGGTATCCAGAATATCTACAAGAGCCATGGGGAGATTTTGCCAAAGACCGAATGGGCGCGTGAATTGAAAGGACGCCTGTTTGGTATCACCCTGCAGTTGGAGCAACGCAACAAGAAGCAGATTGCTGTGATGAATAAGGTGGGTGGATACATGCAAAAGCATGGTTGCCAAATGATGGTGATGAAGGGGCAGGCGTGTGCAGCGATGTACCCCAATCCCTTGCACCGCTCCATTGGTGATATCGATTGCTATCTGTATGATGATTATGCCAAGGGTAATGAATTGATTCGGAAGACTGGTGTACATGTTGATGATAGTCACTATAAGCATTCTGAATTTTGCATTGAGGGTGAGACCTTTGAGAATCACCAGTATTTTGTGACTACTCGCGCTGGTGAGAGGTATAAGAGGTTGGATAGGAGGTTGAAGGGGCTGGCTGGCCAGAGGACAACAGACAACAGTCAAGAGACAAGGGACAAGGGAATAGAGACTAAAGAAAACGGACTACAGACAACGGACAACGGACTACAGATGAGGACTTCGTCTGACAATAGTCAAGAGACAACAGTCAAGGGGCAAAATTCGCTAATCGCTAATCGTTTGTCGTTAAACGTTCAATTCTCTCCTGTGATGTTTAACGCCTTGTTCCTGACATATCATGCGTGTATTCATTTCGTGTCTGAGGGATTAAGGTTAAAGCAGGTGTTGGACTGGGTGATGTTTGTAAAGAAACACCAGGAGGATGTTGATTGGGATGTATTGCACAGGTGGTGTGAGGAATACAAGCTGAATCGTTTCCTGATGGTGATGAATGCGATTGCAGTGGAGAAGTTTGGAGTGGTTGTCGATAGACAACAGACAACGGACAAGGGAAAGGCTTCGCCTGACGACAGACAACAGTCAAGGTACAAGGGATTGGGGATGATGTCTGAAAGTCCATATGTTGATAAGGTGATGCATTCCATCCTATATGATGATGATTATATCTTTAATAGCAACAAGGGTAAACTATCAAGAAGGTTTCATATTGTATCGAATATGTTTAAGTATAGATGGAAATATCATGATATATTTGAAGAAAGCACAATAATGCTCTTGTGTACAAAAACGTTAGCTTTTCTATTTAAAAAGGATAAATAAAAAATAAATACCATTATGTCAGAAAGAAAGATGATTTACCTCTGTCTGGCTCACATGAGCGAGGACGGTGCGGAACAGAAATATGTGAAGGAGGCGTTCGATACGAACTGGGTGGTACCAATGGGACCAAATGTAAATGCTTTTGAGCAGGATTTGGCAAATATGGCTAACAGCAAACTGGATGGTAGCGAACCATTGGATCGTACGGTGGTGTGCTTGTCAGCTGGTACTGCTGCTGTGCATTTAGCATTGATTGCTTGTGGTGTGAAAGCTGGGGATGAAGTGATTGTACAGTCGTTTACATTCTGCGCTTCATCTCACCCGATTACTTACTTAGGTGCTAAGCCTGTGTTTGTCGGCAGCGAAAGGGATACTTGGAATATGGATCCTGAACTGTTGGAAAAGGCTATTATTGACCGCAAGTTAAAAACTGGACACTATCCCAAGGCGATAGTTCCTGTAGCACTATATGGCATGCCTTACCGTATAGATGAAATCATGGCAATTGCTGATAAGTATGGTATTCCCGTCATTGAGGATGCTGCCGAGGGTATGGGTTCTCGCTTTGATGGTCAGGTGCTCGGTACTTTTGGTAAATATGGTGTACTGAGCTTTAATGGCAATAAGATGATTACAACTTCTGGTGGCGGTGCATTGATTTGCCAGAATAAGGAGGATGCGAATGAGGTGATGTGGTATGCTACCCAAGCGCGTGATGCGTATCCCTATTATGAGCATACGGCAATAGGCTACAATTACCGTATGAGTAATGTGTGTGCTGGTATCGGTCGCGGACAGATGACGGTGCTTGATGCGCATATCGCTCACCACAAGCATGTGCAGGAACTGTACAAGGAGTTGCTGAAGGACGTGGAGGGTGTTACCCTGCATGAACAGCCTGCAGACCCTCGCTACGATTCCAACTTCTGGTTGTGTGCTGCAACACTGGAACCCTCGGTAAGGATAGTAGGGCAGGAGAGTGCTTACAAGGAGGTGATAACTTCGGCCGTGGGCGGTGCGGCTGGTGTGATTAAGCAGGTGGATAGTGCCACCACGGATTGTCAGCCGAACGATAATGTAGAGGCTCTGCGTGTATTCATGTTAGACAAGAAGGTGGAGTGCCGTCCGCTGTGGAAGCCGATGCATAAACAACCAGTGTATGCAACCAATGCTGTTTATACAAATGGGGTGGAAGAGGAGCTCTTCAAGGTTGGCTTCTGTCTGCCTGCCGGTCCGTATGTTACAGACGATGATGTCCGATATATTGTGGATTGCATTAAGGAGGCGATGAATGGCTGAACGATTAACGATTAACGTTGAACGTTGAACGAATGAAAAAGTTCCGTGGCGTCCCAAACCACGGAACTTTTTTGTGGCGATTAAACAATCTTCAACCTTACCCACATCCAGGAGGGTATCAGACGCCAGAAGAAGACAAGGATGCGGAAACGCCAGTCGATGGTGACGATGCGCTTGCCTGATAGGATGCCACGGACGATGGAGCGTGCTACTGGCTGGGTTTTCATCATCATGGGGTAATGGAAATCCTTGGACAGGAGTTCGGTATCAACGAAACCGGGACGTATGTCGGTGAAGGTGATGTCCAGTCCCCTGATGTGTGCCAATTGCGAGAGAGCTTCGAGGTATGTGTTGCAATAGCGCTTGGTGGCAGAGTAGGAGGGGGCTGCTCCCATGCCCTTGGTACCGGCAATGGAGGTGACAGCGGCTATGTGTCCGTGTCCCTTCCGGGCAAAATAGTGCCAGACGTAGTCAATCAGGCGAGTGAAACCCATGGCGTTTGTATCTACCGTGGATAGTTCTATGGCGGTGTCGAGCTGGCGGTTCTGCTTGCCTATGCCACTGACGTGTAGGTATATGTCCATGCCACCAAGACTTTCTATGAGTTTTTGCAGGTGTTGCGGTGCCTGAGTGTCGGTTACGTCTATCTGGGCATAGGGACAATTTCCCAACTCTGTGGAAATGAGCTTCAGGTTCTCCATGCGTCGGCCTGCAATGGCAACGCTGTGACCCTGCTTATGAAACAGGCGTGCCACTTCCAGGCCTATGCCAGAGGTGGCACCCATGATGATGATGTTCTTCTTCATTCGGGATTCTTTGAGTCCATTACTATGGTTACGGGACCGTCGTTGGTAAGACTCACCTGCATGTCGGCACCGAAACGTCCTGTGGGAACTGGGCGACCGAGAGTCTGCTGGAGTTGTGCCACAAAGTATTCATACAGGGGGATGGCTACGGCAGGAGGGGCTGCATGTATATAGGAGGGGCGGTTGCCTTTCTTGTACGAGGCCATGAGAGTGAACTGGCTTACCACCATGGCTTCGCCTTCAATATCCTGCAGACTGAGATTCATCACTCCGTTGGCATCGTCGAAGATGCGCAATCTGCTAACCTTTCCCACCAGCCAATCGGCATCCTGCTTGGTATCCTCGGGTGTTATGCCCAGAAGGAGCATCACTCCCTTGCCAATCTCTCCAACTACCTCGCCACCGATGCTGACGCTGGCAGAGGTAACTCGTTGTATTACTGTACGCATGTGCTGTCCGTTTGTTCTGTTTCAGTTTCCAAGGGTTTGGCAGGAATGGTCTTGCCCTCGCGTATAATCTCCAGGGAGCGCAGCACGGCAGGGTCGTCCTGGTTGAGGAAGCGAAGGTAGTCGTTCATGTCGCTGCTGTTGTAGATGATGCCCGAATAGATGGAGCGGCGGAATAGTTTCTGGCTGCGCTGTAGCATGAGGTTACGGCGTGCCAGACCGTGCTTCTGACCGTAGCGTGCAAAGCTTTCCAGCATGTTCTGCTTGTCCATCCACTTAACCTTCTCCTCCAGCGTTTCCATTTCGTTCAGGATTTCACGGTTCTGGTCCACTACCTCAAAACAGAACTGGGCGATGAGGCCGCTGAAGGCTGCCGACTTGTAGTATGAGGTTACCCCTGTACTATCGTCGGGAATGAAGATGTCGGGGCGTATGCCACCGCCGCCATATACGGTACGTCCTATGGAGGTTAGGTACTGGGGACCATCCTGGCGTATGGAGTCTTCCACGTAGAATTCGCCTCGCTGGTAGCGCATGAGCAGTTCGTTTTCATAATCTTCGCCATGACCTTTCTCATAGGGTTTCTGTATACAACGGCCAGAGGGAGTATGGTATCGGGCTACGGTAAGGCGAACCACGCTGCCGTCATTGAACTCCATGGGTTGCTGAACCAGGCCCTTGCCGAAGGAACGTCGGCCGATGATGGTGCCACGGTCGTTGTCCTGTATGGCTCCGGCAAAGATTTCGCTGGAGGAAGCGCTCATCTCGTCCACCAGTACCACCAGGGGCAGGTGCTTGAAGGAACCAAGACCGTTTGCCCTGTAGTCCTCGCGCTTCACCTTGCTGCCCTCGGTGTAGACGATGAGCTGGTCCTTTTCCAGAAACTCGTTGGCCATCTGTATGGACGGGTGCATGTAGCCACCACGGTTGCCGCGCAGGTCTATGATGAGCGACTTCATTCCGTTGAAGTGCAGGTGAGCCAGGGATGTGAGCATCTCGGGGAAGGTGTTCTCGCCGAAGTTCTTGATACGTACGTAACCTATTTCGTCGTCTATGAGGAAACTGGCATCTACGCTCTCCACTGGTATGTCGCCACGAATGACGGTGAAGGTGAGCGGTTCCTTGTCCTTGCGACGAATGACTTCAAGTTTTACTTCCGAGTCCTTTTCGCCCTTCAGGTGCTTCATCACCTCGGTGGATTCCATCTTGCACAGGTTCACACCATTGGCACTGATTATGCGGTCGCCTGCCAGCAGACCAACCTTCTCGGCTGGACCTCCGTGTATGACGCTCATCACGGTTACGGAGTCGTGCTCCATGCGGAAACTGATGCCTATGCCCGAGAAGGAACCCTTCAGGTCTTCGTTGGCTGCCTCCACGTCCTTCACTGGGATATAGACGGAGTGAGGATCAAGTTCGGATATAATCTTGGGCATGGCCACCTCTACCAGCGAGTCCACATCCACGGTATCCACATAGTTGTAGTCCACAAGTTGTAGCAGGTAGTTGATCTTGCTGCTACCTGTGTTTATGATGCTGAGGTTGCTTTTGCCAAAGCGTGTGGCTGTGAAGGTGCCCAGGGCAATGCCTATGACCATACTGATGGCCAGGAGCAATGGCGTGCGTGAGTTATTCTTCATATATATAATATATATAAGGTATATTAGATGTTGTCCAGGGGCATGTGCTCCACGGTGATGCCGGCACGGCGAAGGAGGTCGGCACCATCGGTAAGACGGTATTCCCTGCTATATACAACGCGCTTGATGCCTGCCTGGATGATGAGTTTGGCACACTCTATGCAGGGCGAGTCGGTAACGTACAATGTGGCTCCGTCCGAATTGTTGCCCGAGCGTGCTATCTTGGTTATGGCATTGGCCTCGGCATGCAATACGTAAGGGTGGGTGACGTTGTTGTCGTCCTCGCATACGTTGGGGAAACCGCTGGGGGTGCCGTTGTAGCCATCGGAGATAATCATCTTGTCCTTCACGATGAGTGCTCCCACCTGACGGCGCTGGCAATAGCTGTTCTCACTCCATATAGTGGCCATGCGCAGATAGCGTCGGTCAAGCATTGTGTTCTTTGTGTGTGTCATATTAGGGGGTATGAGTGTTTTCTGAGTAGTCTGAGTAGTCAGAGAAGTCCGAGTGTTCCGAGTATTCCGAGTATTCCGAGTATTCTGAAAAACTTCGAGTTATTTTTCACTTGCCAATTCCGTTACGGCGGAGCAGGGCATCGATGCCAGGCTCTTCGCCACGGAAGTTCTTGTAGAGGGTCATGGGATGTTCCGAACAGCCACGAGAGAGGATTTCCTTGCGGAAGCGTGCTGCCGTGTCGGTGTTGAAGATGCCTTCCTGCTGGAACACGCTGAAAGCATCGGCATCCAAGACCTCTGCCCACTTGTAACTGTAGTACCCAGCGGAATATCCTCCCGACATGATGTGACCGAAACGCACGCTCATGCAGCTGTCGTCCAGGGTCTTCAGCACCATAGCCTTTTCCCATGCCTGACTCTCAAAGGTACGGATGTCCTGAGTGAGGGGAGTGCTGAGGGTGTAGTATGCCATGTCCAGCAGGCAGAAGCTTACCTGACGGCAGCATGCATAACCGCACTGGAAGTTGCGGCTCTCACGAATGCGCTGGATAAGTTCCTGGGGCATGGGTTCGCCTGTCTGATAGTGGCGTGCAAAGGTGTTGAGGAACTCGGCCTCAGTGGCATAGTTTTCCATGAACTGGGAGGGGAGTTCTACGAAGTCCCAATATACGTTGGTACATGACAGAGCTTCGTATCGTACCTGTGAGAAGATGGCATGCAGAGCATGACCGAACTCGTGCAAGAAGGTTTCTACCTCGCCCAGAGTGAGCAGGGCAGGCCGTTCCTTGGTGGGCTTGGTGAAGTTCATTACTATGGACACGATGGGACGCACGTTCTCGCCGGTCTTGTCCTCAACCCACTGTTCGCGGTATGTGGTCATCCAGGCACCAGATTGCTTGTTGGCACGGGGATGGAAGTCGGCAAGAAGAACGGCCAGGAACGATCCGTCGGCATCCTTCACGCGGTATGCCACCACATCGGGGTGGTACACGGGAATGTCTGTGGCACGTTCGAAGGAAATGCCATACAGACGTGTTGCCAGACCGAAGACACCATCCTGTACCTTCTCCAGCTGGAGATAGGGGCGGAGCATCTCACTGTCTATGTTGTAGCGCAGCATCTTCAGCAGATAGCCATAGTGCGAGAAATCCCATGGCTGAAGCACGAAGTCCTCGCCTTCCTTCTCCCGGGCCAGTTGCTCTATCTCTGCCACTTCCTTTTCTGCCACAGGGCGGTATGCTTCAAGAAGTTTGTCCATAAGGTCGGTAACGTGCTCCACATCCTTTGCCATACGGCGCTCCAGAACGAAGTCGGCATAAGTCTTGTGTCCCATTATCTGTGCCAGTTGCTGGCGCAGGTTCACAAGTTGGCGCACATTTTCAAAATTGTTATTCTCGTTCTCGTGCGTACAGATGGAGTTCATGGCACGGTACACCTTCTCTCTGAGGTCACGACGCTGGCTGTATTGCATGAAGGGGCCATAGGAAGGGGCCTGCAAGGTGATTACCCAACCATCCAACCCACGTGTCTCTGCCTCCTGACGGGCAGCAGCGACGGCACTTTCCGGCAAACCAGCGAGGTCCTCCTCTGCGGTCAGGTGCATGGTCCAGGCATTGGTGTCGTGAAGTTCGTTTTGCGAGAATTGCAGTGACAGTTGGGACAACTTCGTGCGCAATTCCGAGAGTTCCTCCTTCTTCTCCTTGGGAAGATTGGCACCAGTGCGCAGGAAACCGTCGTAGATCTTTTCCATAAGTATCTGCTGCTCGGTGTCCAGTTCGTGGCGCTTCTCCCAAACGTGCTTTATGCGCAGGAAGAGACGTTCGTTCATGGTGATGCGGTTGGAGTGCTCGCTGAGCAAGGGAGCCATCTTCTGCGATAGTTCCTCCATCTCGGGACTGTTGCAGGCCGAGAGCAGATTGAAGAAGACGCTGGTAACGTTCTCCAGCATCTCGCCCGTCTTGGGCATGATGGTGTTCTCGAAGGTAGGTTCTTCGGGATTGCTGCACAGGGCCTCTATGGCCTCCGACTCCAGTCGCATGCCCTCCATCATGGCAGGTTCGTAGTGTTCGAACTTTATCTTGTCAAAGGGAGGCACCTCGTGTGGTGTATCGTATCGTTTGTAAAAAAATGGATTTTCCATTAATAATATTTTATAGTATTTGTTATCTGAACTCATCTCTCACCTCTCACCTCTCACCTCTCACCTCTCATTAAACGTTATCTGCTCGCGTGACAGTGATAGATATCCTTCGGCTTCCATCTGTCTTAGGGCCTTGGATGTCTGCAAGCGTGTCTCGTCTATGATGCCAGCCAGTGTGGTCATCTTTATTCGCAGACGCTTGGGCCATGTTGAGGTGCAGGAGATGTCTCGAACGAAACGTTCTATCTTTTGCGCAATGCCGTCTGGAGGGGGAAGTTGTCCAGAGTGGTAGTTACGCTCCAGACGTGCGGACATTTTGGTGAGCAGATTTATACGAAAGACGTCGTTGTGCAACATTATCTGCATCACGTTACAGCGGTCAATTACCAGCAGGCGCCCTTCGCTTGCGGGACTGTAAGTGTGGTTATATGTTTGCGACAGGCTCCATAGGGCTTCCTCCTCAATGATGGCAGGAGCGTGTATCTCCTCTACCAGAGTCCAGTCCTCGCCCTGGGTGGTGCATGCCAAAGTGCCTTCTATCAGCATGGTCAGGGTGCGGCAATGCTGTCCCTGTTGTATGATATCCCCCTCCTCGGGTTCCATACTGACGATGCGCAAGGCTCCGCGTTCTTGCATATGCAGGATGTCTTCTGCGCTGATTCCCTGCAGGAGGGGCAGAGCAGTGACTTGCAGGTAGAAATCGGAGGTAGTCATGTACGTTGATGTTGATGGGTGTGCCTTAGGGTTGTTCCTCGCTCTTGATGTTCTGCCACGTCTGGTAAGTGCCGGTGCTGTCCGTATATATGAAGTAGACCTGCAGTTCGGGATGTGCCTCGACAACCTCCTTGGCCTTTTCCATGCCCATAACCATGAAACTGGTGGCAAAGGCATCTGCCATAGCACATGTAGGCGCCAGGACGGTACTGGACAGAAGACTGTGCTGAACGGGGCGACCTGTGGAGGGATTGATGGTGTGCGACACCTTTCTGCCATCCTCCGTGGTGTAGTAGTTGCGGTAGTTACCGCTTGTTGCCATAGCACGGTTGTGTACCTCTATCACCTCCTGAATCTCGTTGTTTGTTCCGGTGCTGTCCTCCACGGGGCGGTTGATGCCTATGTGCCAGGCCTTGCCCTTGGGGTTGTTGCCACTGGTAACTATCTCTCCGCCTATCTCAACCATGAAGTCCTTCACGCCATGTTCCATGAGCAGGTTTGCCACCTGGTCGGTGCCGAATCCCTTGGCTATGGCGCTAAGGTCGATGACTGTGCCAGGGTTTTCCTTGTGTATAAGACCATTGCCAAGGGTTATTCCCTTGTATCCTACCAAAGCTCTGAGGCTGTCCACTTGTGCATCGGTGGGCAATTGTCCGTTCTTGAAACCGAAGCCCCATGCGTTGACCAGCGGCGCCACGGTTATGTCGAAGGCGCCGTCTGTTGCCTCCGATACGCTATGTGCCATGGGGAGTATCTCGGCCAGATATGTATCCAGGGTATCTGTCTCTCCACGGTTGATGCGCGAAATGGTGCTCTTGGGGTTGAACATGGACAGAGAAGCGTCCACACCCCTGAGGCATGCCATTATGGTGTCGTGCAGGTCCTCGGTGTGGGTGTATGTGGCGTTCATGACCGTGCCGAAGATGCGCTCGGAGAATTTCCATGTCTTTGCGCTTGGTGCCTTGGTGTCGTTGGTCATGGCCACGTATATGGTTCCTATAATCAGGAATATCAGTAAAGCTATTTGCCTTTTCTTCAGTTTCATGTTTTTTGTGTGTTGTTTTCAGTTTTAATCCGACTTATGTCGTCTTGACTTTGCTCATGCTCGGCATAGCTCAAACAAGTTTGGTTCTCTTCTCGCTTAAACGCAAAGTTCCGTTTTCCGTTTTCCGTTCTCTTAGGCCTTCCTATGTCTTCCTATTTTCTCGCAGTTTTCCGTTTTCACCTTTATTCGCCTTCGCTCATCAAGCTCCGCAAGTCCGTTTTCCGTTTACCGTCCCTTCTTCATCGTGCGGCCAAAGTCGAAGATCAGGTTCACGGTGCCACCCCAACAGTTGGAACCATTAGGGCCATAACCGGGGATGTACCATGGTTCGCCGAATTCGTAATGGTTCTGTGTAAAGCGGAACTTGTATCTTGCATTCCACCCCAAGCGGATGAAACTCCACAACTTGGCCTCAAAGCCTATGCATGCCTCGCCCCACATAGCACTGGCAGGGATGTCCTGCATGTCCACCGGGATGGTCTCTCCCCACACAGGGTCTTGGATGGAGGGGCCAGTAAAGTCATAGTTGAAGGAACTGTAACCGAAACGGAATCCCACCATAAGGCGGTTGGACTTGCGCTTCTTGTTGGCATTTACATCGAAGCCGACACGGAAATATGGTGCCGAGGTGTGAAACACGTTGTCCTTGGAATTACCTATACGATTACCCTCGGCAAGGCCCAGTTCAAAGATGGGGAAAATCTTCTCGCGTATGTTCAGTCGGCCGGCTATCTCCATTTGAGAGAACCTACTGCCAGCGGCCTTCATGACAAAGCCTACGACATCGGCACTCACACCGAAACCGGCTATGAAGTATATCTTCTCCTCCTCTGGACCTACCCATTTCTTGGCGCCGGGACGACCAGTGGGCTTTACAGAGTCTACGGCAATGGTGTCCACAACCGTAGTGTCAGGCACCGTTGTGGGCTGAGAAGAAGATGTCTGCCCCGAAATTGCCGACCAAGGCATGCAGAATATGATGAGTGCCAATAATATATTTATGTTGCTCTTCATACGGGATAATACACTTAATTACTTTCCTTAACAAAGAGTTTTAGGTGAACAACTTCATCAAAATCAACTCTGTCATCCACAATCTCCACCGAGTTTAGAAAAACTCCAGCACACGATACGGACTGTATCTTGTGCATCATCACAGTGGGACAGTCTGGCGATTCGAAATATACTTCGTTGGATTTCTGCACATATAGCGTATCTATCAACGAATAGTACTTGCTGTAATAATGTAGCACAAAAGTATCGGCAGGCGCATGATAACTCAGAGGTAGCAATATCTCCGTTGTATTTACATTGCGATTCACCAGCACGTGGTCGGTGCCCTTAGCGCCTATAGTCAATGTGTCTGGCAACAATACAGCATTTCCTGCGGTATTGTACAATTCCATCCTCAAATAGCTCACATTGGCTTGGGTGCAGTTCAGCAAATCGCACGAAGACATAAGAACCAGTACCAAGGATATAAGAAGGCAAACAATCTTCTTCGTCATACTGTGGTGCGGATTTTATACTTATTGCGTTCGCTGGAGTTGCGGCTTATCAGTTCGCCCAGGAAACCTGCCACAAACAGCTGCGTGCCCAGAATCATCGTGGTCAGCGCTATGTAGAAGTATGGCATGTCTGTGATACGTGCATGTGGGATGTTCATGCTTAGACAATACAATTTTGTGCCGCCAACAATAAGCACGGCAATGAAACCCAGGAAGAACATCAGCGAACCTATGAAACCGAAGATGTGCATGGGTTTCAATCCGAAACTGTTCAGAAACCAGAGGCTCAGCAGATCCAGATAACCGTTCACAAAGCGGTTCCAACCCATAAACTTGGATTTGCCGAACTGGCGTGCCTGATGGCGCACAGGCTTTTCACCTATATTGGCAAATCCGGCATTCTTTGCCAGGTAGGGGATGTAGCGGTGCATTTCGCCATACACCTCTATGTTCTTTACCACCTCCTGTCTGTAGGCCTTCAGTCCGCAGTTGAAGTCATGCAGGTTGTGTATGCCGCTCACGGCACGTGCAGTGGCATTGAATAGTTTTGTGGGAATGGTCTTGGACAGAGGGTCGCCCTTCCTGCGGTTCATCTTGAAACCTGAAACCAGGTCGTATCCGTCCTCGGTAATCATCCTGTAAAGTTCAGGTATCTCGTCAGGCGAATCCTGCAGGTCGGCATCCATCGTTATCACCACCTTGCCCTGGGCAGCCTCGAAACCACAGAATAGGGCAGGACTCTTGCCATAGTTGCGGCGGAAGCAGATGCCGTGTACCGTATCTGGGTTCTCTTCGTGCAGCTGCTCTATCACTTTCCAGGACGCATCCGTACTGCCATCGTTCACAAAAATTATTTCATATTCAAACTTGTGCTCCTTCATCACCCTCTGTATCCACTCATGCAAGGGGCGCAGGCTCTCGTCCTCGTTCCATAGGGGCACTATTACTGAAATATCTTTCTGCCTTTCCATATATATGTTTTCGTTTATATTCACAAGTCACAAAGATACTAAATCATATAATAATATATAAGGTGTAGCAGTAAAACGAATATTTTTTTGAAAAAAAGTGCCTGAATGTTTTGCGCATTCAAAATAAAGTCATACCTTTGCACTCGCAAACACGGGTAAGTCCTGTACGGCATGCTCCCTCGGAACTCCCCCAGGGCTTGACCGCAGCAAGGGTACTTGGTTGTAGCGGCGCGATATAGTTCGCTTACCCACCCGCCTCTTTAGCTCAGTTGGCCAGAGCACGTGATTTGTAATCTCGGGGTCGTTGGTTCGAATCCGACAAGAGGCTCAGAAAACGCATTTAGAGAGATCAGTAATGGTCTCTCTTTTTGTATATATATCGACCAGATTTGCAGTCGTAACCTGCATATTTAGAGTATTAAATTCTCATAGACTATAAGGAATGATGGTATGCCATAACTTTCAGTTTTGCCTGTAACCGTCTATAGGGGGAGGGCAAAGTAACTAAGAGTTGGAGAACTCTGAGGGACTTTGTGTATATGACTGCTTAGCTGTTTTATTGACAAGGGAGGTCAGTAGTGTTTTTTGATAAAGGTCTTTTTGTGGGTGAAGCACCATCTGACTTTGTCCCACAAGTCCAATGCACTGTACACAAGAGAACCGCGGTGCATGGTGCACAAGCAATGAAGAATATAGGTAAAATGACGTCTGATTCTTTTTCCGAGATGGTGTCGTGTCTCTACGTCAAAGAGTCGTTTCTGTGCCCAGAAGTGCGCATCGTTGTTGGTATCAATGGTAAGGAAAAGTGTTGGCTCGGTTAGGACGATAGTGTTGTGTCTGTGGGCATTGTGAGAAACAAAGATGTCTATAGTGCCGGTTTTCAGTGCCAGCTGGCGTACCGTAGGACTATGTCTGAGGAAGATGTTCTTGTTTACTCCCACGGCCATAGTTCCGGCACGGTATATTTTGCCCTTAAGTGCTTGCCGGTAATGCATCGTATTGTGCCATGCTTCGTGTCCGATAGAAAAGTAGTCTGCCAGTCCTTTTCTCCTGACTCGTCTTGTGGGAATCAGCATTATTTCGCAATCTGGATTCCAACGGCATTCTACTGCCGCAAGCCAGTTCTCGTCGGGTACTTGGGCGGATGCATCCATGATGATGACGTTTGTGGCTGAGGCCGAGCGCATGCCAAGGTGCAGGGCCAGACGTTCGCGACTGATGTCTCTTGTACTGGACGGCATGGAAAAATAGTGTAGGTGCGGATGTTTTTCCTTGAGTGACTTCAGCAGGTCTATAGTATCATCTTCGCTGTTCATGTCCACGACAACCACTTCAAACTCCGTACCTTGCTGGGAGAGCAGGGTAGGGAGATGAAGGGCGAGCTTGTCGTGTTCTTCGTGCGCTATAATCAGCAAACTTGTCATGTCTGGTTGTTCCTACCGGTAAAAGAATCTTTTAAATCTAATTGTCTATGCCTTGAGGTCTTCCGTTGTATAGCCTTGTGGCAGTGTGCGGCAATTGTATCCGGATGCCATTATCTCGCCGTAAGCACCGGCAGAGCGGAAGGCTATGAGGTCACCGCGTCTGGTGTGTGGCATTCCATAATTCTTGATAAAGACATCACTGCTCTCACAGATAGGCCCCACAACATCATAGGTTACGTAATCATGTGAGGACTCTGCTGTAAGGTTCTCTATGTGGTGGTATGCATCGTAGAGGGCAGGACGAATGAGGTCAGTCATGCCTGCGTCTACTATGCAGAAATTCTTTATGGGGTTACTTTTAATATATAGTACGCGCGCGATTAGTGTACCGCATTGTCCTACGATGGCGCGTCCCAACTCAAAGTGCAGCTGTTGTCCTGGACGTAGGCGCAGGTTTTTGCGATAGGTCTCAAAGTATGCATGGAAGTCGGGTATAGGATTATGGTCGGGTTCCTGATAATCTATTCCCAGACCACCACCCACATTGATGTTCTCTATTGCATGTATGCCAGATGCCTCCAGCCGTTCCTGCAGTTCATTGATACGGTGGGATAGGGCTGCAAAGTCGTCCATATCCAGTATCTGACTGCCGATGTGGAAGTGCAGACCGATGAATTCTACGCCTTTCATTTCGGAGGCAAGCGAGATGATGTGTTCCATATCCTGCATGTCTATGCCAAATTTGTTTTCAGCAAGTCCAGTGGTGATGTTGGCGTGTGTGTGAGCGCCCACATTGGGGTTTATGCGCAAGGCTATGCGTGCCTTCTTGCCTTTGAGCAGGGCAAGTTCGTTGATGATTTCCAGTTCGGGTATGCTTTCCACGTTGAAGGCAAAGATGCCTGCTTCAAGGCCCAATTCTATTTCCCGATCGCTTTTCCCCACTCCGGCATAGACGATTTTGTTGGCGGGGAAGCCGGCTTGCAGGGCGGCCCTTATCTCGCCTCCGCTGACGCAATCGGCTCCGAAACCTTCTTGGGCTATGATACTTAGGATTTTGGGGTTGGCGCACGCCTTTACGGCATAATGGACGTGCATGTATCCGTCGGTGTTTTCCCTTATTTCCTGAAGTGTCTGGCGCAGGAGGTTAGTGTCGTAGTAGTAGAATGGAGTTTGTAGTTTCTTGAATTCTTCTGTAGGAAACATGTGCTGTTATGTATGTGTGTTATGCCAGGAATGAGATTTGTTGTTAAAGATGGCAACATTCATTCATTCCTGGCAGGTCTATGTGATAGGTGTCCTTAGAATAGAGTCTTCTGCAGAGCCTGCAGGGTACGTTGCTTGTCTTCGGCTTTCACAAGGAAGGAGATGTTGTGGTTACTTCCGCCGTATGAAATCATGCGTACGGGTATGTCGCGCAAGGCATCACATGCAATGCTCTCGAATCCACAATTCTCGGGACGCAGGTCGCCTACAACGCAGATTATGCACATGTTCTCCTCGCAAGACACGGTACCGTACTTTTTCAGTTCAGAGACGATGTCGGCCAGATGTGCAGTGTTGTCTATGGTCAGGCTTACGCCAACTTCGCTGGTACAGATCATGTCGATGCTTGTGCGATAGGTCTCGAAGATTTCAAATACCTTGCGCAGGAACCCATAAGCCAGGAGCATGCGTGATGAGTTGATTCGAATGCAGGTGTTGCCGTCGCGGGCTGCTACGGCCTTGATCTTGCCTTCGTAGAAGTCGTTGTTGATGATGGTTCCGGGGGCTTCGGGAGCCATGGTGTTGAGCAGACGAACGGGCACGCCAGAGAACTTGGCAGGCTGTATGCAGGTGGGATGCAGAATCTTGGCACCGAAGTAAGCCAATTCTGCTGCCTCAGCAAAGTGTAGCTGGCGCACGGGGTGTGTACCCTCCACAAAGCGTGGGTCGTTGTTGTGCATGCCATCTATGTCTGTCCATATCTGTATTTCCTCGGCCTGCAGGGCTGCACCTATCAGGCAGGCGGTGTAGTCGGAACCGCCACGCAGAAGGTTGTCCACCTCGCCATAAGCATTGCGGCAGATGAATCCCTGGGTGATGTAGACCTGATAACCGGGGTTCTCTTCCATGTAGTGTGTGCACTTCTCTGTGATATAATGGAAGTCGGGCTCGGCATTCTTGTCTGTGCGAATCATTTCCAATGCGGGAAGCAGGATGGCGTTTACTCCGCACTCCAACAGATAATTGGTAACCATATTTGTGGAGATAATCTCGCCTTCGGCCAGGATTACCTTCTCTTCGAATGAGGTGAAGTGAGTCTTTGTGAAGCTGCGCAGGTAGCGGAACTGCTCCTTCAGAAAGGTTCGTGTCTTCTCTTTCCATTCCTCTGTCTGGTATAGTTCGTCCACATGCCCCATGTATTTGCGCTCAAGCTGGTTGATGATGGTGCTGGCTCCCTCGGGGTTTTTCTTGTAGAGGTAGTCAGAGATTTCCACCAGTGAGTTGGTGGTGCCACTCATGGCAGATAGGACAACGAGTTTCTGCTCACCGTCTTTTGTGAAGAGGTTGCAGACGTCTTTCATGCGTTCAGGTGAACCTACGCTGGTTCCGCCAAATTTCAGTACTTTCATGTCGGTGTATGTGTTATTGTTGATTATTTGTTATCTTAGTTAGAGTTTCGTTTTCGCACAAGTATATTGTACCTGGGAAGATCTTGGACCATGAAGGATTGTGCGTGGAAATTATCAAGGTGCAATCCGTTTGTTTGCGAATTTCGTTGAGCAGGGACATTACGCGTTCACCGTTTTCTATGTCCAACTGTCCAGTGGGTTCATCGGCAAGAATAAGTTCTGGGTGGTTCAGTATGGCTCTGGCAATACATACGCATTGCTTCTGCCCACCAGATAGTTCATGGGGAAAACAGTGCCCTATGCTGGGGAGTCCAATTAAATTCAGCACTTCCTCTATTCGTTCCTTTCTGAGGTTCTTCTTGTCCCAATCTGTTGCTTTGAGTACGAAATCAAGATTCTCGTATATGGTACGATCCGAAAGAAGACGTAAGTCCTGGTGCACGATTCCTAATTGTCTGCGCAGGTATTGTAGTTTGTTCCTTCCTATTTTGTGCATATCGTGGTTCAAGACCATTGCACGTCCGCTATAAATGGGCGTATCTCCGTATATGCTTGAAAGCAAGGTGCTCTTACCGCTTCCAACTAATCCAGTCAGATATATCATTTCTCCGGCCTGTGCATGAAGGTTAATGCCAGAGAGTATGGTTCTATCATCGTGCCGAAGATGTACGTTGGTGTAGTTGATGGTCATAGTGGTATTTTAGTGTTTCTTCCAGTTGGGGTTGTGACGAAGCATCAGTTCCTGAGCCATTTGTTCTATGCGCATGCCTTTGCTTGTCAGAAGTACGATTAGGTGGTATAGCATATCTGACCCCTCGTATATCATACGTTCGTCTGTGCCGTTGACAGCCTCGATAACCAGTTCCAGGGCTTCTTCTCCCACCTTTTGTGCCATACGGTTCAGGCCATCGCGGAAGAGCGATGTGGTGTATGAACCTTCTGGCATCTGGCGGTGGCGCTCCTCTATGAAGTCTTGTAGTTCGCTGAGGAAAAGCAGAGGGTTGTCTGTGTTTGTAGAAGCAGGGGTTGGCAAAGGTTCGTTCTTTTCGCCCCAGCAGGTGTCTGTGCCAGTGTGGCATACAGGACCAACGGGATTCACGCGGATAAGCAGAGTGTCGTTGTCACAATCGTTCTTAATGTCAACAACATTCAGATAGTTTCCACTTGTCTCGCCCTTTGTCCAGATGGTTTCGCGTGTGCGACTCCAGAAAGTTACCTTGCCGGTTTGCACCGTGAGGTCGTAAGCCTGCTGGTTCATATAACCGAGCATGAGCACCTGCCTTGTCTTGGCATCTTGTATTATGGCAGGTATCAGTCCCTGCATCTTGTTGAAGTCAATTTCCATTGTTATTGTGTTTAGTGGTATGTTTTTAAAGTCGTGTCACTATGTTCTCCTTGTGAAGATATGCCTTCAAGTCCGGTATCCTTATTTCTCCGAAGTGAAACACACTGGCAGCCAGTGCGGCATCGGCCTTGCCAATGGTGAAAGCATCGCGGAAGTGTTCCATATTGCCTGCTCCTCCGCTTGCAATTATAGGAATGGACAGATGGTCGGCCAGATGTGCAAGTGCCTCGTTGGCAAAGCCTTCTTTTACGCCGTCGTGGTCCATAGAGGTGAAGAGGATTTCTCCAGCTCCACGTTCTTGAACTTCGTGTGCCCAATCGTATAGTCCCAGTTCCTGGCGCTGGCGTCCCCCCTTGGTGTAGCAATGCCATCCGTCCTGGTCGTTACGGGCATCAATGGCGCAGACGATAACTTGTGAACCGAAGTGTTGCGCTATCTCGTCTATGAGCGCAGGGTTGTATATGGCAGCCGAGTTTATGCTCACCTTGTCTGCTCCGGCATTTAGCAGGCGTTCCACGTCTCTTATTTCTTGTACTCCGCCTCCAACGGTGAAGGGTATGTTTATCTGGGCAGCTACTCTGGATACCATTTCTGTGAAGGTTTTTCGTCCCTCATAACTGGCTGTAATGTCCAGAAAACACAGTTCGTCTGCTCCATTGTCACTATAAGCCTTGCCCAATTCCACTGGGTCGCCGGCAGTGCGCAGATTTACGAAGTTGGTGCCTTTCACGGTCATGCCGTCCTTGACATCCAGGCAGGGTATGATTCTTTTTGCTAACATAGTTCTGTGATATCTATCTTGCCTTCGTAGTAAGCTTTGCCGAAGACTACTGCGGGTATTCCGTTTTGTGCCAATGACTGTATGTCTTTATTGCAGGAAACACCTCCGGAGGCTATCAGGTGCAGGTGTGGATAGGTGGACATGATCTGGCAATAAAGTTCTGTGGCAGGTCCTGCCAGTGTCCCATCCTTGCTGATTTCTGTACAGAGTACATTGCGTATGCCAGCATCCACATATTTCTTAAGGAAAGGGAGCAACTCTTCCTTAGAATCTTCCTTCCATCCGTTAATGCTTATCATGCCGTTTCGCACGTCGGCTCCGAGTATTATCCTGTCTGCTCCATACTTCTCCAGCCAACCCATAAACATGTCTGGTTCCGTTACTGCCACACTGCCTATGGTTACCATATGGGCGCCGGCATTGAAAGCTTTCTCTATGTCCTGTTCGGTCTTTATGCCTCCACCGAAATCTACTATCAGATTGGTGGCTTGGGTAATGGCTCGGAGAGCGTTTTCGTTTACAATATGTTTGCTTTTTGCTCCGTCCAGGTCCACAATGTGCAAACGTCGGAATCCCAAGCGTTGGAATTCCAATGCCTGGCTTACGGGGTCTTCGTTATAAATGGTCTTCTGTGCGTAATCTCCCTTGAAGAGACGCACGCATTTGCCATCTATGAGGTCTATAGCCGGTATCAGTTCTATCATAGTTCCAAAAAGTTTTTCAGTATTCTTTCGCCCACATCGCCGCTTTTCTCGGGATGAAACTGTGTGGCAAAGAAGTTGTCTTTATGCAAGGAGGCAGAGTAGGGGAGTATGTACTCACAGGTGGCTATGGTATATTCCTTGTCGTAGGGAACATAGAAGCTATGTACGTTGTATATGAACTCCTTTTCCTTGATGCCGTTGAACAAGGGGGATTTCAAGTCGTAGATTTCATTCCATCCCATCTGGGGAACCTTGTCGGTGTGCAGAACAGGCTGGAATCGCTTTACGTCCAGGGGGAAGATGCCCAGGCAATCCGTGTCTCCCTCTTCGCTATGACGGCACATCAGCTGCTGGCCTATGCAGATGCCCAGTACGGGTTGTCGCAGGTTGCATATCACCTTGTCCAGATTGTGCTCTCGGAGATAAGACATGGCTGTACTTGCCTCGCCTTGTCCGGGAAAGAGCACTCGGTCGGCCTTGGACAGTAGTTCTGCATCGTCGGTCAGCGTTGGGGTTATGCCCAAACGTTTCAATGCATGCATTACCGAATATATGTTTCCTGCGTTGTATTTTACTATGGCTACGTTCATGACATGAGGGTGTTGTAGATTGTCCTTGTGTAGATTGGATTCTGATGTAGTGTTATCTGGGACTTTGCCTCGTGAAGCGTTGGGCATCGTCTCGTGAAGCGTTGGCAGTTGCTTCGTGGTGCTATATTTCCTTGCCCTTAGCCCTTGTGCTCTCCGCTTAGTTTTTCTTCTTGGTTTCTTCCAGAGCTTCCACCCAGTTGGTGTTCAGGCTAAATGGTGTGTATCCGCCCTTGTCGTAGATGAAGAGCTCAGCTTCTTCGGTGTCCACCTTTTTGAACATGGCATGGTTTTCACTGGCATTGCAGTACTTCATTACTAATTCTTTGCGCACTTTTTCTGTTGCAAGCGAATTCTGTGAAAGTTCTATGAGATAGTTTGTCACGAACTCGTTTAGTGCCAATGCCTGGGCATCCAGCCATGTACTGCTGATGCTTCCTTCCTGCTCTATGATTTTCTTTCGGAAGTACCTCAAGGCAGTAGACTTGAATTGTGCAATCTTCAGCTCTATCTCCTTGCTTGCTGGGTCGTTTACCACTTGTTCTGCCTTGTCCAGAAGATAGTCGTATATTTCCTGTGCCTGTGCAGTGCTCGCGCTGATGGCAAGGAGCATTACCATTATCAGTTTCTTCATAGATTTTTCTTTAATGTGAGGTTATGTGTTATACAGTCGGGAAGTTCTTCTTTGTAGTGTGTAACCATAATTAGGGTCTTGTGCGGACGTTGGCAGAACAGCTTTATGATTTCCCTAACCCTTTGCCTGTTGTTAAGGTCCAAACCGTGCAGGGGTTCGTCCAAAATCAATAGTTCTGGGTCTTTTACGAAAGCCCGTGCCAACAGGCAAAGGCGCTGTTCTCCGCTGGACAGGCGCAGGAAGGTCCTGTCGCAGAGGTGGGATATTCCAAACACCTCCATCCATTTGTGGCATATGTCTCTTTGTTCGGGGCGAGGGCGGCAATACAAGCCAACGCTGTCCGAGAGTCCGCTTGCCACGATGTCTATGGCCGGCAGGTCGCGCAAGTAGGTCCTGTGCATCTCGGGCGAAACATATCCTATGTGGCGTTTTATCTGCCAGATGCTTTCGCCAGAACCGCGTTTATGTCCGAACAGGCTGATGTTGCATGCATAACTCTGCGGGTTGTCGGCACAGACGAGTGAAAGCAATGTACTCTTGCCTGCGCCATTTTCGCCCTGCAAAGCCCAGCGCTCGCCTTCGCACACGGTCCAGTTCAGGTCTTTCAGAATAGTCCTCTTGCCATACCGGATGCAGACATCCTTCAGGTTCAATATTTCTCCGCCGTTCTGGGGGTAGAACGGGATGGAGGAAATGTCCTTGTGAGGTAGGTTCACTATCCATTCTGCCAAAGACTGTGGCAAGGCTTCATGGCAGGTATGAACGTTCTGCATGAAATTCTTACTGGTTTCCTTGGGCATTACCTTGAGTCCCTCAACGGGAATGATGTGGGTAATGAACTCGGGTACATCGTCATACTTGGATAGAACAAGAATAACGGTTAGTTCTGTCTCTTGTGTCAGACGTTCCAAAAGCCCCTTCAGCAACTTGCGCGTTTCGGCATCTAATCCGATGAAAGGATTGTCCAGTATCAATACTTTAGGTGCAGTAAGCAGGGCCCTTGTCAACTGGAACTTGCGCAATTCTCCGCTTGAAAGGGAGATGATGTATTTGTCCAGGACAGAGTCCAGGGCAAACATGCTATATAGTTTCTCTCGCAAACCTTGGTTGAACTCAGGTATCTTGTCCAGCAAACTGCCTGCCGTAGGTGTGTTTTCGTCTATGTCGTGCTGATTCCAGCGTTGCTGATAATAATAGGTGCCATCCTGCTCTCCATAGGAGTCACGGAAGGAAATGAAACGCATTTGTTCGCTGATGAGGCGCTTTTGTGTGGGTGTGCCAGCCTCGGTTCCTGTATTGTCAAAACCATAGTGCACCTCGTTGCGCAACAGAGGGTAATGTCCGGTGATGATTTCCACCAGACGGCTCTTGCCCATTGCATTGTCGCCACATATTGCTATCTGTTCGCCTGGCAATATGTCCAGGTTGATGGGCTCTGCCATGCGCCAGTCGGGATGACGTGCTATGCCGTCTATGATACTGATTATTGGTTTCATTTAGTTTGTGTGCCTGCGATGAATACAGATTGCCTATCCTTGTTCTTGTTCACAAAATCTTTCCACGAGGAGTACTTCCTGTCGGTCTCCGGCCTGCCCATTTGCAGGAAGTGGCAGTATGCGGCCGCCAAGGCGTCTGTGGCATCC
The DNA here is from genome assembly GCA_045659645.1 of Bacteroidaceae bacterium. Classification (GTDB taxonomy): domain Bacteria; phylum Bacteroidota; class Bacteroidia; order Bacteroidales; family Bacteroidaceae; genus Physcousia. The sequence continues at coordinate 68,827 of JAZRCG010000019.1, forward strand.
AGGAACTTGCCCAGTTCTTCCTTATCCAGGTGCATCATTCTCCGGAGCATGTCTGCCACCTGTTCCTTAGATGCCGTACCCACGCCGGTTATGGCCATCTTTATCTTCATGGGAGCATACTCGGTTATCGGCACCTGGCGCTGTATTGCCGCCGCCATAGCCACACCTTGCGCTCTGCCCAGTTTCAGCATGGATTGCACGTTCTTGCCAAAGAAAGGCGCCTCGATGGCCATCTCGTCGGGCAGGTATGAATCTATTATGCCCGTGATGCGCTCAAAGATATGTCCGAGTTTCAAGTAGTGGTCTCCATACTTGCGCAAATCTATGATACCCAATGCCAGCATTTCTGCTTTCTTGCCACGGACACGTATAACTCCGTATCCCATCACATTGGTACCGGGATCTATGCCTAAGATAATCTTGTCTGATTTTATGGAGGAGTGAGTCACTTGTTTGTCAGTTTTTGCTTGTTGGCCTTAATAAGTACCTATGCGTTTGCGGTGCTTAGCCTTGTGTGCAAGCAGTTGCTTTACTCTGTCATTTCTCCCTCTACAATGAGGCGTACGATTCTGTTCTTGGCATTTGTGCGAACGGTTATCGTCTTGGAGAATCTGCCTGGCAACAGGCCCTTGCCATTGTAGGTTACGTCGATGCTGCCTTTGTCGCCTGGCTTGATGGGTTCCTTGGTAAAGGTGGGGACTGTGCAACCGCACGATGCAAAGGCCTGGTTGACAATGAGGGGGGCGGTACCTACGTTTGTGAATATGAAACTATACTTGCGTACGGGGTCGGCCTCGGGGAATATGCCCAGATTGCAACGCAAGGTGTCGAACTTGATTTCGGCATAGTTTTCCGCCTTGCTGCTGCCATCGGGAGAGATTTCGCTTCTTACTGCCTTCTGCGATTGAGCATTCATGCCTATGGCTATTCCCATGGCAAGGATTAGGAATAAAACAGTCTTCTTCATGTTGTTTTTATGTGTGTGCTTTGTTTGCATTTTATGTAATTTACGCGCAAAGGTACAAAAAAAACTCGGAATACCGCCTTTTTGCACCTATAAATATGTGTGCGCGTGCTTGTATACGTAAAGTTAGGTTCGGGGATGTGGTAATTGAAGACGTGCCTCACCCGCTGTTTGTCAGAGGTGAGGCACGTCTGTATAGGTTGTGTGTTTGTCTGGTTCTATAGGTTATCGCACTCTTTCAGCCAACTTGTGGCAACGGCATCGCTGGGCATGCGCCAATCTCCTCGGGGCGACAATCCGCAAGTGCCAACCTTCGGTCCGTCGGGCAAACATGAACGTTTGAATTGTTGGTTGAAGAATCGGCGGTAAAACACAGACAACCACTTCTTTATTGTTGTATCGTCATAAGTGCTATCGTTGAACGTTTTGCGTGCAATCATGTATATCTTGCTTGGACGGAAACCATTGCGCAAAACATGATAAAGGAAGAAGTCGTGCAGTTCGTATGGACCCACCAAGTCTTCTGTTTTCTGCTTTATTTCCCCGTTTTCATGAGCGGGAATCAGTTCTGGTGATATGGGGGTGTCTATTACGTCTTTCAGTATCTCCCTTGTAGCGCTGCTCTTTTGTACTTCAGCATACCATGCCACGATATGTCGTACCAGTGTCTTGGGGACTGAACCGTTGACACTGTACATGGACATGTGGTCACCGTTGTATGTGGCCCATCCGAGTGCCAGTTCAGAGAGGTCGCCTGTGCCAACAACCATACCATTCACCTGATTTGCAATATCCATCAGTATCTGTGTTCTTTCGCGTGCCTGGGAGTTTTCGTAGGTTACGTCGTGCTTGCCTATGTTGTGCCCAATGTCGTTGAAGTGTTGTATGCATGCTTCCTTGATGCTAACCTCGCGTATGGTGATGCCCAGTTGTTTCATCATGGCTATGGCATTTGTGTAGGTACGATCCGTAGTGCCAAATCCTGGCATAGTTACACCAATGATGTCTTTGCGGTTCAATCCCAGGCGGTCGTATGTGCCCACAACTACCAACAGTGCCAGGGTGCTGTCCAAACCACCGCTGATTCCCAGCACCACACTCTTGCATCCTGTGTGTTTTAGTCTCTTTGCCAACCCCAATGTTTGTATGTTGTACACCTCTTCGGCTCGCTTGTCCAGAGCATCCTTTGTGCTTGGTATAAATGGGTGTGCTGAGTATGAACGGGTTAGTTCCAGATGATGTCTTACCATCATGTCCGTGTCTGTGTACTGGCATTCCACGTGTTCCATGGTCTTGACGGCATCGCTGAATATCTTGTTGCTGCGTCGTTCGTTTTTTATATACTCTACGTCTATTTCGCTTGTTACAAGCTGTTGGCCCATTCCAAAGGGAAGGTTTTCTGCAAGCATGTTGCCGTTTTCGCTGACAAGGGCCAAACCGCTGAATACCAAATCTGTGCTGCTTTCTCCAAAACCTGCTCCGGCATAGACGTATCCAGCCAGGCATCTGGCGCTTTGTGTACCAACGAGGTTTCTGATGAATTCGTCCTTTCCTGCCAGGCTGGTGTCGGCGGCAAGGTTAAGGATGATGTCTGCTCCCATTAGTGCAAGGTTTACGGAGGGCGCCTGAGGTGCCCACAAATCCTGTCCGATTTCTATGGCAAAACAGCATGAGGGTGTGTTGAATATCTGGTATCTGCTTATCTCCACAAGTTCTCCGCAAAGCCATACCTTAGCGTTTGGCATGTCTTGGATGGAGCTGAACCAGCGCTTTTCGTTGCATTCCTTCTGGTTGGACAGGTAATTTTTGGCTACGATGCCCAGTATCTTGCCTTTCTGTAGCACCACAGCGCAATTCAGCAAGGCTGTGTTGCAGGCAACTGGCATGCCAACCACGATAATCATGTCCATGGAGCGTGTGAAGTCCATAAGCTTCATCATGGCCACTTCTGCTTCCTCAATTAGTGTCTGTTGAAAGAAAAGGTCTTGGCAGGTGTAGCCGGTTAAACCCAATTCTGGGGTAACAAGGATTTCCACTCCATGTGCCTGAGCCTTCAGTACCAGCTTCTCAATTTCTTCTACATTGAATTGTGGGTCGGCAACTCTTACCTCTGGAACTCCGGCGCCCACTCTGACATATCCGTATTTCATAAAAATGATGTTTTATCGTCCGAACTTAACAAATATGTTACTTCTCACATGCAAAGATAGGTCTTTTTTTTAAATCATGGCGTGTGAAGGCAAAATATTTGGTGTTTGCGTGAAAGGGTCGGATTGGGTCCTTGTCTTATACTGATATAGGTAGACACATTTGATAACAATTAATAAAATGTGTAAACAGTATGAGAAAGAAATGCGAACGTTACAGTGAAGAAGAACGCTTATTAATTCTTCGTGACTATTATTCCTCAGGAATGTCTAAAG
>JAZRCG010000020.1:0-33870 GCA_045659645.1 Bacteroidaceae bacterium
CGGACCTCAGGGCGAGTTCCTCTACCGTGCCCCCAAGGACGAGGAAGTGGTGGAAGTCATCGACGTGGACATGCAACGATGCGAAAACGTCCGCCGCTGGTGGCCCTTCCTCCGCGACCGCCGCATAGAGGAATTCTCCCCCCTGACACGCAGATTTATTGACTGAAAAGCAGTGCCTTACTAACATTTCCTTAATATCAATAGCATGAAGAAATACAACAGAGTCATGTTGGGCCATCAGTCAGCATACGCAAAAGTATGTCGCCAGGAGAACTACATAGGAGCGAATTTTGACATTGACGAAGATCTATCAGATTTTCTCTTTGACAATTGGCGTGATTTTAACAAAAAGTTCATCCCCATATTCATGAAGAATGTACCAGGCAAGTCCGTCACCTCTGCTGGACTATCATGTGGTTTCCTATGGACTGTGGTCAAAGGACTCAATATTGGAGATGTTGTCTTGTGCCCTTCTGGCGAAGGAACATACTATGTAGGAACTATCGTCGGAAACTATTATTATGTTCCAGGAACTGATTTACCACACAGAAGGAATGTCGAATGGATGGACAAGGTCATCCACCGCAACGATATGTCCGAAAAACTACGCAACTCCACTGGCTCCATTGGCACCTGTTGTGATATCACCAAATATGAAACGGAACTAGAAATACTCATATCTGGCGACAAGTCAACCACTCCAAAGACCGTTGAGGAAACTACTCTCCCCAAGTCTATAGATTATGACGAGAGAAAATTGCACAAACCATTTGCCAGCGTATTAAGAACATGGAATGTGTATGCCAAAACCATTTTTCATGAGAAATCTTCAACAAAGGTGGACTCTGCACAAAAATGGGTTCATCCTGATATGGTAGGTGTAGAGTTTGAAGAATTTAGCGATGCAACCCTCTCCTTGCTCAAGGCCACAGAACCCAAAGAGTTTTTCCACCTCTATTCCTACGAATTAAAGAAGAGAATTGACACTGACTACCAACTCAAGCAATATTACTTCCAAGCCCTTTCAAATAGCAGTTGGGCCAACTATGGCTACCTCGTGGCTTTTGAAATTAACGAAAACCTTATGGAAGAAATGGCACGATTAAACAATGCCTTTGGTATTGGCATCATTCACATGCAAACCTCTGAATCCAAAATCCTTTTCCCTGCCAGAAAAAAGCAACTTGACTATGTTACTATAGAAAAACTAAACTCAATAAACAAGGACTTCAGTAGTTTTATAGCCAAACTGGCAAAAGTCGTCAACGCCAGCAAAGAATATGCCTCTGACGCCAAACTGTCATTTGAGAAGATTTGTGACCCAATATTCCTCTCCGACGAAGAATTAGATACTTATTGCACCACCCACAATATTCCATTCTAAAAATACTAAAGGCACAAAACTAACATGAGCTAAACAAATTCATAACAATGTTAGTTGTGTGCCTTTGGTTTAGTTAAAGACGCGACACCTCACTTCTTCTCCTTCCGTGGGAACCATCCCTTGCGGACACGTTCGCGTTGTTATTCTCTACCTGACAATCCTTGGTTTTACGAACTTGTCCTTCGTGGAGGTGAAGGAAAGGCCAGGAAGCGTATGGCTGGGTGTCTGGTAGGACATGGAATCGATAAGGCTGTAGTCTTGAGCGGAGATAGCATAGTAGCACTCGCTCGTGCCACGATTCACCTTTACCGTCCAGTCAAACATGTTGCCTATGATGAGCATGGACTGCTCCTCGGGGGTGAAGGGAGGAATTTCCGTGCGCCTGACGTCATAGGACTCCCTTTCCACTACCCAGAGATGTCCCTCTGTATCAGTAAGGAAACACAACCACTTGCGCGAAGGAAACTCGGTAATGAAAAGATGCTTGGGAGTCATGCCCTCGGGAAGTGCAATGGTACGGACATAGGGACGACCCACGGTTTGCTTCACATGGAAAAGTTTTCCCGCGGCATCCAGCATCACAAAACCCTCGTCGTACTCCTTGCGGTCGGTGGGGTTGCCAGAGATGTTGGCGGCAGGGAACTGGAATCCCTTCTGCTTCATCATCTGTGTGAAGCGTGCGCTCTTCTCATGGTCAATGGCATTTGTCTCCATCTTTACGAATTCCATACCCTCGGGAGTGATACGGAAGGCATCGTCGGGAAGTTCCAGGTCAACACGTCCCGACATGCTTTCCAGCATCTGCTGAATGCCCAATCGGGGCTTGTTCAGGTCCAATGGCGAAATGCGCATATTGAAGTTGGACACCTGCACCTGACGAGGTGTAACGGCAATGCCATGGATACTATCCGGGAAACGTCCGTCGGTAACCAGCTGGCGATAGTAGAAGGTTGGGAGGATGGAGTCAAACTGTTCCTCGGTGTACTCCCTGCCCGAGGCATCCCTGTATTGCATCTTCTTGTCCTCGTCTGCCTGCAGGGTGGCAAATTCTCCTGCTATGCTGCTATACAGGGTGAAGGGAGTGTCCACAGACTTTGCCATAAAGAAGTTGTAGCACGCCGGCACCTGCCACACGAGCACCACGAGTACCAGGAGAGAAAAGAATATCTTGCTTGTCTTGAACATAGTTTTCTATTTTTATATAGTATGAGAGTGTGTGAGTGTTTAGCTCCCTAATCCTGTCTGCCATCGCGGAAACGTGTCAGAGACAATACGGACAATATGCTATAGCACAGGGTGATGATGGCAAGAAGGGGCAGGAAGTCGTTATATGCCTCTGGCGCCGGTGCCAGGAAATATATCCTGAGCAACAGGACTCCGAGCACCAGGTTGAGCACCCTTCTGCCCCATGTAGGTTCCAACGCCACCCACGCCGTGAGCAGATATGCCGCCATACCCGCCAGATACCATGGCATGGCACTGAGCAGAATGTGCCAATAGAGTTCGGGGGCAAGCACGCTTTGCAGGTATGCCCACATGAGCAGCAATGCTGGCACACACACAAGCACCATCATGGACATGCCAAACGAAAGCATGGAAGCCAAGGCACTGGTGGCACGCATGGGCAGATGCAGGGTCAGTTTGAACGAACGATGGTGCATCTCGGGAACAAATTGCACTATGGCGAAAACAAGTCCCAGGATGAGGGGCACGTATTGCAAGAGTTCCACGAATATGGCATCGCGCTGCATCATCACCACCCACAGATGCTCGGCACCCTTGAGCGAGCACACACGTGAAATGCGCAACATGGCATAGGCAGAGAAGCCCAGGGACACAAGCAAGGCAAGCAACAGGTACCACCTTGTCTTTATCCATTCCTTGTAAAATATTGCTTTTATCATGATTCTTTTCCTATCGTGTGATTATGTATTAGTATTTGCCTGTCAATCCTATGAAGGCATCCTCCAAACCAACCTTCTCCACCTGCACATCGGCAACACCCTGAAGGGAGAGGCGCGCTCTCACCTCGGCTTCCGGAAGCATGGAGAAGAGTTCCAGCGTCTGCCGTATGACCGAGGGGTTATATATGCCATCTGTATCCTGCATACGGAAACCCTCGCTCACCTGTGCCGTGTACCGGCGGAACTTGCCCAGGAGTTCCTCCACAGGCATCTGCACCAGTATCTTTCCATAATCCATCACTATACAGTCGTCCACCAGGCGCTCCATGTCCTGGATGATGTGCGAGGTGAGGAATACGGTCTTGTCTTCGGCCTTGGCATACTCACGCATGTAATCTACAAACAGGCGTCGGTATCCAGGATCAAGACCCAGCGAGAAGTCGTCAAGCACCAGCACCTCTGGATCCTGTGCCAGGATCAGGCCGAGCGCCACCTGCGAACGCTGGCCGCATGACATGCGGTTGATGCGCTGATGGGGCGCCACCTTCAGGCGGCTCATGAGTTCATAGTATGCCTCACGCTTCCAGTTGGGATAGAACGAGGCATAGAAGCGCTCTATCTGCTCGATGTTCATAAACTGGTACTGGACATGCCCCTCGATGAGCAATCCTATCTTGCGGCGCGTCAGAGGATTCATATTGCCAATCTTCTCGCCCAGGATATAGCACTCGCCGCTACGGGGCTGGAGAAAACCGCTCAGTATGTTGATGGTTGTTGTCTTGCCAGTACCGTTCTTGCCCAAAAGTCCCAGGATGCGCCCACGGGGTACGCCAAACGAAAGATTGTCGTATATCAGTCGCTTGCCATAATAGTGCGTCAGGTTGCGGCACTCAATTATATTTTCCATTGTTATACAAACCTTTTATTTAATGAATAAGATAAGCAGCACCGGTATGAGCATCCCCACCAGCAACTCTATGCCTCCCCTACCCCAAAGACCCTTCTTGCCCTTCAGCATGAAGATGCCGGTTAGGGTAATTATCACCAGGGAGAGGGCAAAGGCATCGCCAAACCACGTCCACCACTTGCCGGGATTGTAGTGCAGAGTGGTCATGGTGCTTATCAGGGGACGGCGTGCAAGGGATTCGTACACCACATGCCCCGTGACAATGTTTGCCTGAAGCGAAGAACCGCCTTTCAGGAACACCTTCAGGTGCCCTGGCTTGGGGAAATAGTGCTTGGTATATGCCTCTGAAACACCCACCTTGTGCATCAGTTCCTCCACCTTGGCACGATTGAATTCTGCTTGCGAAGGGAGGTTGTCCATCTGCATCTCAGTGAGCGATACGGAGTAATGCGGATTTATGGCATCGCGATGGTTCATCACCAAGCCTGAGATAGCATAGATGAGCACCATGCCCGAGAAGAAGAACGAGAGGTCGCGGTGTATGGTGCGGCACCAGATGCGCAACTGGCTACTCGACAATTTCATAAGCCAAAGCCTCCACGAAATAGAACGACAGGTATTCCTTGCCTACGGCCTCCTTGCGTGCCGCTATCTTCTGGCGGAAGTCAGCAATGCGCTCTGCCACGGTGTTGCCCGTTTCGCCACGTGCTGCCTTCTCGGTGTCGCAACCTGCCTCGCCATCGCCATGCTGCTCTGCCGCAGAAGCAGCCACCGAAGCCTCCCAACGCTGAAGATAAGCCTCATCCACACGTTCCTCACGAAGAATGCCCTTCACTCGCACGATGCTATTGATACACTTTTGGTCAAAAGAACCCAGGCTTGCCGCCTCCACACGGATGCTCTTGGTATCGTCGCTACCCATCATGAATATTTTGGTTGCACCATGCTTGCATGTATGTGTGCAGATGCCCTCCATGGTTATTTCCTGGTTGGCAAGGGTGTCGGCAGATGCCAGCACCTGGTCAATCTCCAGGGCAACGGGTGCCTCCTGCACCTGCTCTGCATTGCTTGTACCATTGTTGTTGCCACATGAAGTGAACACGAAAGCCATTGCGGCCATGATGATCATAAATCTTTTTTTCATTGTCTTTGTAATGTTTTTATTTGTTAGTATTCGTATTGTTTTCATTAGAAGTTGCACCCCAAACGGAGGGAAACCGTGTGTCGCATTGTACCATCAAGATGACTGGTACCCAATGCCTTGCACATGTCGTAGGCAATCCCCGCATTGCCACGCACCTTGCCCTCCCACATGGCACGAGAGTAGGTGAAGCCTATGCCGGCACCCAATTGTGTGGAGGCAAGGAATTCCCACTCCTGCATGAGCAGGTCGTTGCTGGTTCGTGTCAGAGCCTCGCCCGATGTGGCGGAACCATAACGCCCGTCCATGCAGGGTTGTCCCGAACCTCCGCCATACGATGCCGAAACAGAGAGCGAGTAGCAGTTCCTGCCCGAGAGGAAGTTGCGCGTGCCCATAGCCTTCAGGCGCCACCAGGAGATGTTCTGCCTTCTGTAGTCGGGATAGTTGGATGCCCTCGTATTGCGGTTGCCAAGGGATGCATCCGCCCAGGCCTCCCATCGTGCAAGACCGTGCCTTATGCCGAAGCGTCCCGTGTACTCCAAGGCAAGCGACCTTTGTGTACGTTCGCCCACCTCGCGCTCGCCAAGGTATTCTATGTAGTCGCGCCCCGTTTCCTCGTTCTTGTAGGAATATATGTTCTCGGTATTCGCAACGTGTTCCTGTCCGTATCGCAACCCGAAACGATGGGCATCGCTTCCCGAGGCGAAGGTCAGAAGACCCCGATAGAAGAAACCGTGCCCTCGGTGGGTGGAATAAACCACCGTGGAGTGCGACGGGTCGCCATAATATCCGCTACGGGTATGGAAACCCGCCTCGTTGAACCACTCGGCATTGCCCATGCGCCACGCCACCTGGAGGGTTGCTCCGTGACGGGAGTCGAAGAGAGGCTTGTTCTCGTTCTCCTTCGTGTAACCTATCTCGCCGAAGGTCTCCTGCTTGCCGAAGAACGCACCGTAGTTCAGGAGCGAGACAAAGGTCTTGTCCTGTGTGCCATAAGTACTCAGGAGCAGAGTTTCGTTCCTTCGGCGGTACACATAGTTCAGGCCTATATCCACTCGTTCTCCCACATGAAACACGCCCCCCAACACGAGGTCCATGTCCATAAGCGAATTGACATGGCGCAGGTCCTTCCGCTTGGAGTAGTTGGCGGCCTTGTAATCCATTGATGCACCCAACGAGAAACATCTTGCCGGAGTTACTCCCACCCTGCCTTGCAGGTACAGTTCCTCCAAGGTCTTGTCCCCGGCATTCTCGTCGGTAAACTCCAGCAGGTCGAAAGGTGTCTGCATGGGATTGATGAAGTAAGATGCGGCAATAGTCTTTGCCGTAGTGTGGCGATACCCCACCTTGCCGTCCACCACCACAAGTTTGGACAGACGTGCAACGGAAGACGCCTCCACACCGAAGGCAAGTTCATTCTTGGCGGAGAAATAGTTCTTCAGACCTCCATATCTGCCCTCACCAAGCAGCACTATCTCCGATTCAGCACCATGCCCAAACGCATGAAGACCGGCGGGGTTCTCGCTATTGAGCCAGTTTTCTCCGAGGCGCACATCTCGCAATGTGCTCCAATTGAAGGTGCTGTCTGTTGGTGTTCCCCATGCACTACATGGCACGATGACCATAAGGAGATGAAGAAAAAGACGAGATAGGAGGTTCATACTTCTCATAAGATGTGAGGATTATCTCTTCAAACTTGCCACTCTGCGCTGGTGGAAATCGTTTATGGAGTTATTGGTGTCCATATATATAATATGTGCACCGTTGGCAATGGAAGCCTCGGCATCAATGCTGCTGAGGTCGGTGGAAGTGCCGCCATTGATGGTCGTTGTACCCAATCCATAGTTGTAAACCAGTTTGCCTTCGTTCTCGGGCAAGGCCTCAGTGGCCTCCTTGTCAACATTGCGGTAGATGGAATAGCCCAACTTGTTGGTCATGCAGACATGACCGCCTTCTATGCTGGCAGAGTAGCGTGGCAATGATTCGCTCTCGTTCTCCTCTGTCCAAATGTCCACAGCATCGTATATCCACTGATTGGGTATCTTGGCGCAGGCATTAGTGGATTTGTTATTGTTGCCTATGTAGTAGCGGTTGGCCTCATCCTGAGTGTAGGCAAGGGGGGCGTTGTCGGCAGTTGAGAAGATAAATATACCGGGACACATCACACTCCATGCGGCAGCATTGCCCAATCCCAACTTTGCTGCGAGCATATAGTTCTCCGGATCAATCTTCTCGGATGGAGCGGGGTGATAGTTGGGATTGTCAAAATCCTCGGGATCGTAGCATACATAATCGGCCTCGCTCAGGTCAACGGAGTTAGAGTATGTCGTGGTATGATCAATAGCGCCACTTAGTGCAATGGTGGCAGATGCATAGGGTTCCAGCACCAGGTCCTTTGTCATGTAGAACACGAAGGAATAGGCAGGAGTGTAGTCTTCCTCGGCATATAAGAGTTTGCCGTCCACGTAGTTCTGGTTATTGCCGTGTGCGTTATAGGGGCCTACGTGTGAAATACAGAAGTTGGGGATTGTGGTCACCTGGTCGGAGTTGTTGTAGATGACCACATACTTGTCGTACTGATAAAAGCCGGAACCGTCGTCCTTGGGGCATCCGCCAACGTACAGTTCCTTCAGGATTACCTGCTTGCTGCCCTGGCTCACTACAGGCTCCATCTCCAGGCTCATTGTGTTGGCGTTTACAAAGTCGGCACTTGCAATTGACTTCTGCAAGACATAGTTCACTACGTATACCACACCATCGGCATTGAACTTGTGAGAAGCAGAAAAACTGTAAATATCCTCGGGCAGTGCAAATGTTGCTACACCTGCTTCGTCTGTCTGTGCGGTAAGTGCCACACCTCCTGTGCCACGTGCCGTAACAGTAACGTCGGCAAACGGTGCGTCTGCCACCTCGGGTGTCAGCAACTGCACCGCAACACTATAGGTACGGTAATCGTCATCATCCCCGTTGGTACATGCCGTGTAGGCAAGAAGCATGGCCACGGCGGCCATCATTGAAAGAAACTTTTTCATAGTGATTTATTGTTATACGTTATTATTCAGCATTAGAGTTTTATTCGCACAGACATTCCGTAATAGAACTTAGGTATGTAGTTGCTATCGAATAGCGAGGACTCCAACCCCGTCTGCGAGGATTTTACCTTGCCCATCTGATAGAAGAAGTTGCGTGCATACAGGGTGACGGAGGCCCATTTGCCCAGTTCCTTGGTCACGTTGAAGTTGGCGGCATAGTAGGCCGTTATGCGGTTCTCGTTGAAGAAGTACGTGGTGTTGGATTTCACCACCAATTTGCAGAGGTCCTGATACAGTTCCCTGTCGTTCTCCCTTGCCCACACGAACTTGTCCAGGAAGGGGATCTTCTCTTCGGGATTGCCCCATGCGGTATAGTATTCGGGATAGACGGCCACATAGGAATCCCTGTTGTATATGCCCCCCTGCTGAGTGCCGTGATGGTCACCTGCCGCCTCCAGGAGGTAGCCTCTCAACCTCCCGTCGGCATACTCGGAAAGGTTCTGCCCGTAAGTGTAGAGCGAGGTTTCCAGACGCAGAGAGAATATCATGCGTATCTTGGGGATATGCGTGGATATGGTCAGGTTGGCGTTTATCTGGCTTGAAAGCGAACCGTTGGCGGCCGTGCTCGAACCGGCATAATACCCCACATACTTATAAGGTGTACCATCCATTGATGCCGATGCCTGTCCCATGGAAGCCACCATGGTTTCGTTCAATCCCTTATACCAATAATAATTGCCATCCAAACGGATACTTGTGCGTAATGGACGTATCTGCGGGAAGTCCACGATCAGGTCCAAGCCGCGTCTTTCCACTGGCGAACCGTTGGTGTACTCCGCCTGGCTCACGTAGGTGTTCCTTTCCTTGTACCCCAGCACCTGGTCGGCAATGGTTCCAGTGCGGTCCTGCACCGTAACGATGCCCGTATGACGGTCAATCATATACTGGCGGTTCTCTGTGGGTATGGTGCACCCTGCCTCTATATCGGCTTGCGTGGTCAGTTTGTATGTATAAGGAGTGTAGAGGCTTCGGCTCATGTAGGGGTTGAAGGTCTTGTTGCGGAAGGCGGAAAGCGATATGCGTGCGCCCCACAATGTTGCCTCCACTCCCAGTTCACTCTGGTTAGTGTATTGCCATTTCAGGTCGGGGTTGTACTTGGGTGTGGTGGGTTGTGTATAGTAGGCATAGAAGGTCCTGCCGTCGGCGGTGGTGCCTGGTGCGAAGGCCAGTTTGTCGCTATAGGTGGGGGCTGGATACAGGACGGTAAAGGAGGGTTGCTTGACCGACTTTCCCCAACCTCCGAAGACCGACAGGTCGCTTACCCCCTTCACCTGGTTCTCCCAGAAGACGTACTTGGCATTGATGCGCGGAGATACGTTTGCCACGGTGCCGTATTCCGAACCCTTTATCATGGTGATGTCCGAGCGGAGTCCTGCCCTCAGATGCAGGGAGGAGCGTCTGCCCACGGGCATGGAGAACTTGTCTTCTAGAAAGAGTGCCACGTTGTTCATGAAGGGCAGTTCGTCGTAGCGGTACTCCCTCCATGTGGGTGCCACGCTCATGTCTTCGTAATAGAGGCCTCGTCCCAGGTTTCCGCTACCGGCAAGTTCCGCTCCCAACAGGACAGTGTTCATTGTCTTGCCCCAACGCCTTGTCCAGTCGGCCTTTGCCTTCACGGAATACGCCAGGGGCTTGGAGTCGGTAAAGGAGCGCACATACCAGTAACCCGTAGGGCCAAGGATGATGTCGGCATCGGGATTCTCCTCGTAGAGTTCGCCTATGTGATACCCTGCCTCGGTGGCATGGATGTATGGTTGTGTAGAGGCAGAACTCTTGTTGGAGTTCGTCTCGTTCATCTTGTCGCTATACGACACGGAGGCCTGCAGGGTGAGGTTAGATATCCACGACTTGTCCAGGAGCCAGTGAAGTTTCACGTTGCCACGGAGCATGTAGTCGCGCGTCTTTGTGTATGTATCCTTGAACTCATCGGGATCGGCCTCCGAGTTGTATCCGCCTATGTTTCCTCCCAGGGATGCGGTAAGGCTGAGCGGATGCCCCAATCGGTCCTTGAAGGTGTTGGTGTAGGTCAGGTTCACGTTGTTGCGCATATATGCCGTATGTGGCGATGCAAGATTGCTTATAGAACGTGTATGCTCGGCATTGACATTCAGCGTTCCTGCCCTACGGCCAAGATTGAAACCCTTGCTAAGGGCAATGGACTTGGTCTTGGGTTCCACCATCAGTTCCACCACGAAGGGAGTGCGTCCCTTGCGGGTGTTTATCTTCACCATACCATTGGACAGGTCGCCGTACTCCACTGAAGGGATACCTGTCACCACCTCCACGGATTCTATGTTCGACGACCCTATATTGCGAAGGTCTACACCACGTATTTCGCCAAGCGACGCATTGGTTTCCAACCGTTGCCCGTCCAGGTCTATGGCCGTGCCGAACGAGGCATTTCCCAGTTCGCTTGCACCGCCGGCATGCAGGGCTATCGGCTTTGCACCGGAGGCAAGGTTCTGGTCCCCTACGGTCTTTCCGCCGGGCAGTAGCGTGGTGACATAACCAAGGTTCATGATCTGTGCATGATCCAACGTGTTGCGGTCAATGACATAGGAACTGCTCAGGATTTCCGTGCGCCTCTGCGCCGTAACAACCACCTCGTCTAGCGACAGGTTCATCTCGTGCAGGGCCACATTGCAAATATTCTTGCGTTCGCCCAATTTCACGGAAACGCTCTGCTTCTGATGTCCGAGCAGGTAAAACGTTACTACCGCCGTGGGAAAGTCCAGATTGGCGATGGTGTAATATCCGTCTTCGTCGCTTATTGCCCAAAGACCTTTTTGATCAATGGTCACCATCACCCCTGGCAAGGGTTCTCTTGTATTAAAGTCGGTAATCCGTCCGGTAAGTGACCCGAGAACCTGGGCATAGCATTCCCCCATTGCAATCAGCAACATGCCAACCGCAAATAAAACCTTTGAGAATGCCGATAATACGCCCTTGTTCATTTTTCGCCTTCGGTATTGTTCTTTTTATACTATGAAAAATGGTGGATTATAGATCTAAAGTCATTAACACCCCATTCTTTTTCGGGGTGCAAAAATAGGTCATTTATGCTTGTAGGACAAAGAAAAAACAAAAAAACAAAGTCCCTGATAAGCAAAATACACAATAATAATTAGTAGCATTTTGCCTATCATCCGGCCTACAAAAGGATACAATACCGAAATATAATTAGCGTGGGATGCACAGAGTGCTGGATAACATGCAACAGATGCTTCCTGACAGACTAAATATGTATATTGCTGATAGTGGTCAGGACATCTATGGCCGATTGCACCTTCCTCAAGTGGGCGATGTTCAGGAACTTGTGGCCGTTGCGCTCGGAGAGTTGGCAATTGGCGGCATTCACGCTATAGTATGCCACGATTTGTCCAAACTCCGTGCTTTGGTAGTAGGGGCTCTGCTCGGATTGCACGAAGTAGAGGCGCATCTGGCCGTTCTTCAGCACCAGGCGCTCGGCACCCAGCTGTTTGCCAAGGTGGCGCAGGCGTACCAGGTTGCACAGGTCTTCTGCCTCCTTTGGCATAGGTCCGAAGCGGTCCTTCAGGCGTGTGCAGAAGGCTTCTATCTGATGGTCCTGCTCCATCTGGTCAAGTTCGCGGTACAGGAGCATGCGCTCGCTGCTCGTGGGCACATAGGTCTCGGGCAGGTGTGCTGGCAGGTCGGTCTCCAACTGGCATTCGTCCACAAAGTCGGTGGCCTTTGCCTCGCTTGCCGCCTCGTTGGCATCTTGGGCATAGAGGTCCTGGAACTCCTCGTTCCTGAGTTCCTTCACCGCCTCGGACAAGATCTTCTGGTATGTCTCATAACCCAGGTCGGCAATGAAGCCGCTCTGCTCAGCACCCAGCAGGTTGCCGGCACCGCGTATGTCCAGGTCCTGCATGGCTATGTGTATGCCGCTTCCCAGGTCGGAGAACGTCTCTATGGCCTGCAGGCGGCGGCGTGCCTCGGGATTAAGGCCCGACAGGGGAGGTGCCAGCAGATAGCAGAAAGCCTTGCGGTTGCTGCGTCCCACACGTCCGCGCATCTGGTGCAGGTCGGAAAGTCCGAAGTTCTGTGCCGAGCACACCACTATGGTGTTGGCGTTGGGAATGTCTATTCCGCTCTCTATGATGGTGGTGGATATGAGCACGTCGAAGTCGTGGTTCACGAAGCCCAGGATTATCTCCTCCAGTTTCTCGGGCGACATCTGTCCGTGTCCTATTGCCACCCTGGCATCGGGCACGTACTTGCGCACTATGCCCTCCAGTTCAGGCAGGGAGGATATGCGGTTCGACACGATGTAGGTCTGTCCGTTTCGGCTCATCTCGAAGCCCACGGCCTCGGCAATCACATCGCTGGAGAAGGTGCACACCTGTGTCTGTATGGGGTATCGGTTGGGCGGGGGAGTCTGTATCACGCTCAGGTCCCTGGCTCCCATCAAGGAGAATTGCAGGGTGCGCGGTATGGGCGTGGCGGTCAGTGTCAGCGTGTCCACGTTGGTCTTCATCTGGCGAAGCTTCTCCTTGGTGGATACGCCGAACTTCTGCTCCTCGTCTATTATCAGCAAGCCCAGGTCCTGGAACTTCACCGTCTTGCCTATCAGGCGGTGCGTGCCTATGATGATGTTTATCTTGCCATCCTTCAGGTCGGCCAGCAGTTCTCTGGTATCCTTTGCCGAGCGAGCACGGGAGAGGTAGTCCACCCTGACGGGCATGTCCTTCAGCCTGGATGTGAATGTGCGGTAGTGCTGGTATGCCAGTACCGTGGTGGGCACGAGCACCGCCACCTGCTTGCCATCTGTTGCGGCCTTGAAGGCGGCACGTATTGCCACTTCCGTCTTTCCGAAACCCACATCGCCGCACACCAGGCGGTCCATCGGGCGCTGGCGCTCCATGTCGGCCTTCACGTCCTGGGTGGCCTTCAGCTGGTCGGGCGTGTCCTCGTAGAGGAACGAAGCCTCCAATTCCGTCTGCATGTATGTGTCGGGCGAGAACTGGAAACCCTTTTCCTGACGGCGGAGGCTATAGAGGCGTATCAGGTCGCGTGCAATGTCCTTTATCTTCTTCTTGGTGCGCTCCTTCAGGTTCTCCCAGGCATGTCCGCCCAGTTTGTTCACCTTTGGCGGAGTGCCCTCCTGACCCTTGTATTTCGACACCTTGTGCAGGGCATGTATGGACACGTAGATTACGCCACCGCCTTCGTAGTTGATGCGTATCTTCTCCACCATGCGCTCGCCCTCGGGTATGGTAATCAGGCCTCCGAAGCGTCCCACGCCGTGGTCTATGTGCACCACATAGTCGCCCAGCTGGAACTGCTGCATCTCCTTCAGCGTCAGAGCCATCTTGCCCCTACGGGCATGCTCCGAGCGGAGGTTGTACTTGTGGAAGCGGTCGAATATCTGATGGTCGGTGAAGAGCACCAGTTTCCTGTCGTTGTCCACGAAACCCTCGTGCAGGGTCTTTTCCACGGGCTTGAAGCGTATGCCCAGCTGCATGTCGTGGAAGATGCTCTCCAGGCGGTCCGTCTGCTTGGTGCTGTCGGCCAGAATGTATATGTCGTAGTCCTCGTGCTGGTAGCGCAGAAGTTCGCGCGTGAGCAGGTTAAAGTTCTTGTGAAAGATGGGCTGGGGGCTGATGCCAAACGACAGGTTTGCCTGTCCCTCCCTCGACGAGCCCAGCAGTACGGTGCGGAAGTCCAGCAGGCGGTGGCGGAAGCGGTCGGGCTCCACAAGCAGTTGCTCGCGTACCAGCCTTTCCGACTCGTCCCTGTCGGCAGTTCCCTCCTCCATTTCCACTATGCGTGCCGACAGGGAGAAGCCCTCCTGCCAGATGCGCTCCACCTCGTCGCACAGGAAGGCACGGTCGCGCATCACCAGCCGTGTCCTCTCGGGCAGGAACTCCAGCAGGCTTATTCTCTCGCCCTGGTTCTGTGCCAGTTCGGGCACTATGCGTACCTCCTGCAGGCGCTCCACCGACAACTGGCTCTGCACGTCGAACGTGCGTATACTGTCTATCTCGTCTCCGAAGAAGTCTATGCGGAAGGGATGCTCGTGCGAGAAACTGTACACGTCCACCAACGAGCCGCGTACGGCAAACTGCCCCGGTTCGTAGACATAATCCGTGCGTCGGAAACCCTGCTCCATCAGCCTCTTCTGCAAAGCCCTGATATCCTGCTCGTCGCCCACGGCCAGGGCAATGGTATGGTCCTGCAACTCGCGCTTGCTCACCACCAGTTCCGTCAGAGCCTCGGGATAGGTGACTATGAAGAGGCTTCCACCCCGTTGCATTGCCGACAATGCATCCGTTCGCAGGATCTCGTTGCCAGCATCGCGCTGGCCGTACTTCACGGCACGGCGGAAACTGCTTGGCAGGAAGAACACCTGGCTGGTGCCCAGTATCTGTGTCAGGTCGTGATAGAAGTATCCCGCCTTCTCCTCATCGTCCATGATGAAGAGGTAGGGAGCGGTGAGCACCTCGGGACATTTCTCCGTTAGAGCCGAGAAGAACACCGGTGCCGAACTTGCCACCAGTCCCTCCAGCCTTATTTCCCTCAATCCCTCGTCCGCCAGCAATCGTCCCAGGGCTTTCACCTTGGCCGAGCGTCCTATCAGCGTTTGGAGTTTCTGTATTTCCATGTATGGTTAGGGTTCTGTCAACGT
The DNA here is from genome assembly GCA_045659645.1 of Bacteroidaceae bacterium. Taxonomy (GTDB): domain Bacteria; phylum Bacteroidota; class Bacteroidia; order Bacteroidales; family Bacteroidaceae; genus Physcousia. Next base: position 15,078 of record JAZRCG010000020.1, read on the forward strand.
TAAACTTTCCACCTTCAACATTAATCCGTCTTCATTCCCTCCACCTTATACTTATAGGGCAGTACTGACGTATATGATATGGTGATAGGTGTTCATATTCTTCCGAGGGCCGCCATCTATGATTATGATCTTTTTCATTGCCAATTCTTGTAAAGAGGTTTAGTGAAAAACTTGTTTCTCCGTAATGTTCCGTACAAAGGTAAGGGTATAAATCCAATTATAAAAAATAATTGTGCACAAAGTGCATGGAAACCTGTCAATGTTATTCGCAAGCTCATCAAGCTACGCAAGTCAACGTTCTTCGTTAACCCCTCACCGCTCACTTTACAAACGGAAATCTGCGAGTAAGCGAGAGCAATCAAACTTGTTTGAATTGCCGAGCGTGAGCAGATTCAAGACCGCGAAGCGGGATTAAAACGGAAAGGTGAAAACGGAGAACGGAAACTATCCACCCCCTCCGCTTCGCTCGTCCCGCCTGTCTCAGGGGGACAGTCAGTTACAACTGCTAACGCCATCACCCACTTTCTCCCCCTGAGACAGGGGCGAGTACCCCGCAGGGGGGAGGGGGTGGATAAATTCGCTCACCGCTCATCTGTACTCCGTACTCTCCTCCGCCACCTTTGGTGTCGTTTCCTGCACAGGTATATCATATCCCTTTGCCCCATGGTTCAGCAGGAAGATCCTGTTCAGCGTGTAAGCCAGGGATTCCAGTGTCCTGTCCCGGGTTGATGGCTTCAGCTGGCATTCCCATATCGTAATGCTATGCCACCCCATGTTTGCCAGTTCCTGCTTCACTCTCTTGTCCCGTTCCTGGTTGCGTATTATCTTTGCATGCCAGTACTCTGTTCTCGACTTGGGCATCACAAACAGCCCGCACCCTTCGTGCCCATGCCAGAAGCACCCGTTCACAAAGATGCATGTCCTGTATTTCCTCAGCACTATGTCTGGTTTCCCCGGCAATCTCGGATGGTTGAGCCTATATCGGAAGCCACGTCTCCACAGGAATTTCCGCACCAGCATTTCCGGCTTCGTGTCTTTTCCCTTTATTGAGGCCATGCATCTGTGCCTCTGTTCAGGAGTCAGTTTGTCCATAGTGCAGTAGATTTACAACCTCCATGACCTTGTTTCTTTATTACTTTTGTTGTCCGAGTTATTTTTACTCCTCCTGCTCGTAGTAGTATGAATAGTCAATGCCTTTCATAAACGTTTCGCGGTCATTGATTTTGTCGGTCAATGCAGATTCCAAAAGTTTCTTGATATCCGAAGGATCAACAACACTTTTTCGCATAGCGTTCAAGTAGTCGTTCTTGTCAATCTTGCTCCAATCAACACACCTCTTCAATGAACGCCTGAACATCAAGTCCAACCAGATGCGAGTGCTACGGCCATTACCCTCCATAAAGGGATGAGCAACATTCATCTCGACATACTTGTCTGCAATCTCCTCAAATGTAGTTTCAGGCATATTCTCTATGGTTGGCAGGATTGTTGAGAAGTGTAAAGCATTAGCAAACGTAAAGCCACCCTTGCTGATGTTCTTCGTACGAATCTGTCCAGCAAACTCATACAATCCCCCAAACAGGTAGGCATGAATCTGTTGCAAGCATTTGATGCTGCCCGGTTCAAGCGACTTCAAGATACCACTTTCAAACAATTGGTATGCTTTCTTTTTGCTCTGCCCATCAATGGTGTTGTCGCTATAGGTAAACCAATCGAGGAAAGCCAAGGCCTTTTCGTTTGGGATAAGCTTTGCCAGTTCTCTTACTCCGTCAGCATCAAGAACATCCGTTAAACGTTTCTTTCCATCTGGGGCAATCAACTTCAACTGGTTAGTGGCACTAACCACTTCATCCTTATCTTTCTTCAGTTTTGTTTTCAGATACTTCCAATAATTACGCGTCTTTTGGTAATCATCTTGAGCATTAATGGCTCCTATCACATCAAGCACAGAGAACCACCATTTGGATTTCTCCTCATCCCAAATGGCTCTCACCTCGCGGTCGTTATAGAAACGGATGGATATTTTGGACATACAAATAGTTTTAGTATTTCTTACATGTTTCTTTGGGAAATGGGAAATCTTTTAATAAATCAATTTCCTCTGCCATAATTTTAAGAATGCGAAAAGAATTGTTCCATTTTTCTTTCATATGTTCCCCCTTTACACAATCAGGACTCAACGCAATTGTAAGAGTCTGAATATTTGGCATATTCTTATTTATAATTTTGGCTACATGACGAATATACTCATCTGAATATAATTGAACATGCTCTGCGGTAAAAAATACGTCTATGTCTATATTTACAATCCATGGAAGTTTATAATCATCATTCTTTAGTCCAGATAAGAATTTACCTGGTTCACCAATGTACTGATTAATTGCCCTATCCATGTATAACGGGCATATCTCATACACTGCAAATGGTTTGTGTCCCCAACTTTCACAAACATCTCCTTCTTTGTGAGTTAAAAAAATATTGGAATGGAACCAATTTGGTTGTAATATATATGTAGCCATAATGTAATTATCCCACCTAAATACCGTATACTTTTTTCCAATATCTTTAGTCCTTTTTAAATCTGTGAATTCGTCATAAGTTATATGGGGATTATTGCGTAGTGATTCTAAATCTTCATCATAGAAACAAGCGAGCATATCATAATGGCGATCAATGTGCATAAAATTATATTTCTTTTGTTGATTACAACTCTGTAACCAACACCACGCAGCTGATAGGTGATTGTCCATTACATACACATTGTTATTATGCCATAACATCACACTTCCATAACAATTAGATTTGTGATTATGAAAGTCTTTTGGTAGTTGCCTTATCCACATGATGATGCTTATTAGAGTTTAATCACCATAAATATATTCTTATGCTTTACTCCAACTGTTTTCTAAGAAAGGTTAGAGCGTGGCACAACAAACATCTGGTAAATTTTATTGCTGATGAACGAATATTTAGTTCTTTTCGACTCTCCGTTAATTAAGTATGTGCTAACTGTTTTACCCATAATTATACTTGGTTAAATAGTTATGGTTTCATTTGTTTTACTCTTATCAAAAGCTGTAAACTTCAGTAATAGTCCCTCTTTGTTTATTGTTCCAACTATGCGACTCATGGATGAATTTATAGTGGCTGGTGATAATGTCTTGATTATGGTAAACGACTTTTTTGCAGGCTCTTTACTTACTATAATAACACCGCCACGCATTGTTTTCATCGTGGTTAAAAACATTCTATTTTGATTACGAGCATTTACGACAAAGAATCCGTTCTCATTCTCCTCAATAAAATATTTTCCAGAACAAAAACTTTTGCTCTTAATTGAAAACGAATGTCTATTGTTAGTTTCGTAAGAAGGAATATCTTCATTTTCAACAACCTGGATTTTAGTGGATGTATCTTCTACGATCTCATCTACAATTTTGGGCATTTCTAAATCTTGTATAAGGATCATTTCCTCGTAACCTTCACTCAAATCAGTTTCTATGTATTCTCTTATACTGCCGTTATTACGAGAATATCCCTTGGTTGAGATGTTCTCCTTCTCTTCTCCATAAAAGAAAGACTCCCAATCGCGTTCTTCATCAGGCAATCCAAAGCGAGAGTACATGCCTACATTATCAAGTATTATGCATCGTTTGTCTCCATTCTTTCGCAAGCCTCTTCCAACTTGTTGTATGTATTTAACCAAAGATTTGGTAGGTCTTGCTAATTGAATGAATTCGATATCTGGACAATCAAATCCTTCTGAGAAGATATCTACATTCACAATAATATCTATCTCTCCATTTTTGAATGCTTTTATAACAGCCTCTCTAACTTTTGCGGGTGTCTTGCTCTCAATATTCTCAATTGCTACACCACGACTTCGGTATTGAGAACATATGTGTTCACTATGCTCTCTTGAGATACTATATATAATACCTTTCTTGCCTAAGACATTCTTTTCATAACTATCATAAAGTTGAGCTCGAATCTTTGACGTGTCACACACCTCAACCAATGCGCTATTCTTATAATCACCCTCTATATCAAATTCTCTAATAGACTCAATAGATTTAACAAGTTCGGAACTTGTAGGAATAGAATAATATTGATATGTTGCCAACCATCCTTTTTGTATAAAATCCTTAATTGACATAGAAGGAATATAAGCATCAAATATTTGTGCAAACCCACTATTATTCATTCTCCAAGGTGTTGCAGTTACACCTAACTTTTTGGCATCAGGGCAGTATTCCCATAATTTCTGATATGAATTTGCAACAGCATGATGAGCTTCATCTATGATTATAAAGTCGAATTTTAGATCATCTATCATACATTGATTAGCAGGATGCGTAATAGTTTGAATAGAGGCTACTTGTATAGCTTGAGTCAAATCACGCTTATCCTTCATCGTGCCAGCTAAAACACCGTGCTTGATACGATATTTATCTAGGCTACGAGAACTTTGCTCTATCAATTCGCTGCGATGGGCAATGATCAATATGCGATAATTAATATTATGCCTTAACCCCCAAATACTTATATCACGAATAATAGATGTAAATAATCGAGTTTTGCCTGTTCCAGTTGGCATCTGATATAGGATGTTGTCAACACGATTCCACTTGCCAAAGATCTCCTCTTTGGCAAGTTGCTGATAATCACGCAATGTGATATCTTTTTGACAAAACTCATTATAATCTATCATTATAATTCATCAGTAGGTGGTAAACTTTCTAATATCAATTGCATTTCATTAATCTCTGCTTTAGATAGAGGTCTTCCTTTAGTCGTAGTCCATGCTTTACTGAATGTAATAAGGTCATTTATCCATTTCAGTTTATCGGTCTTTGTTCTAAATGCATCTGACACTTGTATCGCGAATTCATCCTCAAATGTAATAAATGACTCATCATCATCCTTCTTTACGCTCCAATTACTTTCAATAATCTCTTTGTAATCCTGCAAGGTCATAAGGTCAGTCCAATCTTGGTTGTCAATATCTTCATCGTCACCCATACGCTGAAGACATCTACCCATAATCTTTTTAACCTTACTCTCCCAGAGGTTTCCGTATAGATCTTCAAGTTTTCTAAGGATGGTTTCTTTTATGTGTTTTTCAATCTGTCTACCACATTCCTTTCCCTCTTCTTGCAATCCTTTATCTTGTTTCTCAAGCCATGCCTCTAATCCATCAGGATTATATTTAGGAATTTGTTTGTGGATAGCATTTTGATACATTCCTAGCCATAATGTATCTGCTCCTTGACCCTTAATTAACGTTATTTGATTCTTATCGTCCATAGGCATATTGCACAAATAATCGACAAGTACATCAAAATACGGAGCCATTGCATCTACTTGCTCTTTAACGTTAGACTTTTGCGATAATACATTACTATTTATAAGATGCTCATTCAATGAGGCTATTAATGATACAAAAGCATACGTACCACGATTACATTCAATAAAGGTTTCGTATTCATCTTTATGCTCATCTATCATTTTGTAATAGACATAAGCATAACAATCCTTTATTAAATTGGATATTCGTTTCTGGGCATCCAACATCGCCTTGTTATGTTCAACGCAATTGGTATTATAGAGACAAACATCCGTGTGATCCGTAAACTCCTTCTTGGAAGCTTTAGGTAATAGTGAAGATTTAGATAACGCTGTATCAAATGGTTTTAATTGCAGCTTTGCTGTGTCTTCACCGATTGCAATTTTACGTGCTAAAACACTGCTATTATCCCTACCAAGTTGTTTAATAATGGATGAACGCAACGCCTTTAGACGCGAATCAAGATGTGGCGACTCCCAATTCAAGTCTTCGTTCAAATCCAAGCGCAAACTTGGGCTAACAGCTTTTTGATGTTCATTAATGTCCATAAAGATTCTGAGTTGTTCATCTGATGGCAAACCATCAAAAGCAACAACTGGGATCGTATTTGTGTCTTTGTATTTGGAACCAGCATAGCCATATACACGATGTTGTCCATCTATGATATAAGCAATACAATAAGCATTCGGGATGGTTAGATATCCTAACTTAGTTCTTGTATCATCAGACCCGCCCGAAGCCAAATCAAACTGAATTCTATTTTTTCTCTCAGAGTCGTCAAAATTGATAATCACAGAGTTGGGGAAGTATCCATTTTTCTTATCAATAAACTCTCCAATGCCCTTTAATCGAGAAGGTACAAGCAATCTCTGATATGTTGGCATAGTGATTTGAGTATTGACTTTTGTTCTGTGTAGAACAAAACCAATCTTAAGTAGAGTGGCAGGCTCGATAGATAACATATAATATGTATGACCACCCATCGTGCCTTTTAATGCCGGAATACGAATTTTATCATTATTAATGCGTTCGTGTCGGAACATCAAACCATAGAACTGGTATATAACCGTTGACTTATATGCTTTTATAAGACTATTTACATAGTCGTATGTATTGTCGGTAAACTGGAATATCTTATTTTCTGCTAATCTCTTCTCGTCTTCACATCCCTCAGCAAATGTGTAATTGCGTGTCGCAAAAATAAACTTAACCTTTTTGTCCTCTCCGTATATTTGACGCAAAGCTTTCATCACACCATCTCGATATAAACGCATATCGTCTATATCCTTTTTGAAGGATGCAGGTTTGATGTTTTCAGTAGCCTTACACTCAACAACAAATATAGCCTCTTCACCAATAGCAACAACATCTAGTTGATGTTTATCTCCGGGATTCTCTCCCCAAGGAATCTCTAACTTCTCATCATAATTAAGGTGTCTAAAGCCAAGATTATAAAACATACACCAGATATCATCCTCAAACCTTACGCCTACAGGTTTAAGTTTTTGGATCTTTGCCTTATATTTTGTTTGAGAAACTTCCTCCCATCCTTCATTAATGTAGTCATCCAATTCATTGAGCGAAATGCTTAATGTGAAATAAGGAGACTTTTTCGCCTTAAACTTCTTAGTAAGCATAGACTCGTCACAAGTCATATGCTCCTTAATTACTTGAATTTGAGAGATTGTTAAAGAGGCCATATATATAGTTCATATGTTTGTTAGCACAAAGTGAATTAGTAATTCATAATGAGAAGTTCTGTTTCCTTTTCTCGTTTTCCTGCATGGGCATTAATAAAGCGATGCGCCAAAATTTTATTAATAGAATATGTGTTATATAGTTTGGCAAAATAAGACATTCCATCTCCGTCAACAGAATTAGAATTACTTTGCATAATCTTACATCCTTTTTGGGTTAACATATCACAATATTTTTTAAGCTTTTCTTGTTCTTTATCATCAAATATATTATGTGTATATTCAATAAAGCAAGCAGAACCAGAAAGCGGTCTGTATGGAGGGTCTATATAAATAAAGTTATATTTCTTATCCAAATGATTAGTGATGCTTTCATATCCACCTACATAAATATCAACCATTTGTAACACTTTATGGTCTGCTTTAATCAGTTCTTCATCACATATATTAGGATGTTCATATTTCCCAAATGGCACATTGAATTTCCCTTTAGTATTTACCCTATATAAGCCATTAAAGCAGGTCTTATTGAGAAAGATAAAACAAGCAGCTCGTTCTTCTTGTGAAAAATCATTATTGTTATATCTTTCTCGCTTTTGATAATAATACTTGGATTTTTTTTCTAGATTTGGTAATTGATAATATTCTTCCTTTATATTGCGAAGTAATGCGATTAATTTGTTAGGATTGTTTTTTATTAACAAATAACAATTAATTAAATCCTCATTAACATCGTTGATGATAGCCCTTTTTATATTGGGATAATGGGTTAACATATAAAAAAGCATAGCGCCACCTCCAACAAAAGGTTCAATATATGTTATATTTTGCTGCACAGCAAAATCTTGTGGTAAGCACTCTATAAGTTGATTTATAAGAGAACCTTTTCCTCCAGCCCATTTCACAAAAGGTTTTGCTAATATTTTAATATTCTGTTCTTTGGCCATAATTTTTAATCATGGGTACTCTCTTTAATCAATTCTTTTGGATTCACATTTAAGATCTTAGCTATCTTAAATAGCACATCAAGGTTAGGTTGGCGACGGTTGCAGACATAGGAGTTTACTATGCAGAAACTCTTGTCAAGCCGCTCTGCAAGCCGAGTTTGTTTAATGCCTCGCTCTTCAATCACCTTTTTTATGCGATTTTTTGGCTTATCTATATTAATACTTGTTGCCATTTCTTTACAAAGATATAAAAATATCTTAAATAAAAGAGCTTTGTTACATGAAATGTAAATGTCATAATATGAAATTTTCTATGAGTATTTTAGACAAATAGGTTTATGTCGCAAAATAACAAACTATTTGGCAACAAAAATACAAGTCGTTTAACAACAAAAATACAAGTTAAAATACAACAAAAAAGTAAGTTTTCATTGTTGTTGTGGCGGTATGGCGAAATATTTAACTGTTATCTGTTGTCTGTTACCGCTTGTGATAATACTTTACATTGCACCCAGAGACAGTTAACGGTATTACCGCTTTGTCTGCCTCGTGAGGTGCGGGCGAATGGAACATGAGGTAATGCACTTCGCATCGTGTGGCGTGGGGGCGGGTATTATGCTAAGTTAGAAAGATGACCTTTACATAGTATCGGTTAGGCTAAAGGGTAAACGAAAAACAGCTATCTGAAGAATAGCGCAAGGTGTTAAACGTGCATGCTATACTTATTAAAAGTGTTAGGACTAGGAAATAAACCGTTGAAAAGCACGTTTGCAAAAATGTACTCAATGTTTAGTACAATTGTACTCAATACGTAGGATATTCGTCTCCAATGTTGAGTACATTGCTCCACAATATTGAATATATTAAATAAATCACGTTTTTCTTGCTTTTGCTCCCCATTCTCATTATCTTTGTAATCAGTTGTTACAAATTATCTATAAACCAATACATTGAGGAATATGGCAAGATACATCAAACAGGAGTTGCCTGATTACATGGAGCAATGAAAGTGAAGGACTACATGGAAATTTCCGAACCTTCACATTCCGTTGCCGCAAAAGAACTGTGTGGATTCGAACACGACGCAGCATCCGGCATCCCCTCCATCGGACGCCTTGCCGGCAAGGTGTACGTAAGGCGCATGATGGAAGAATAGTAAAAGCAGGATATTTTTGAGATTGCAGTTTGTTTTATTAGCAACAAAGACAAAGTCATGGCAGATAAATAATAGCGGTGAACACTCGATGGTGCTCACCGCTATTGTCTGTAATAAGAGCAAGAGTATGGGCGGATTTTAATAGATTTCACGCACAAAGATGGAGATTTTGTGTCTTTGTGAGTGTTTGATGGGCAAAATCGTTGGCAGTAACGGAGAAAAGAAGTATCTTTGTTTGAGAAAATAACCTAAAAAAACTATGAGCGATAGCGTCACAATTGTGGGGAAATCGGGTTTTGTGGTATTTTGAATTTTAGGGAAATCGGGATTTTAGGCATTTAAGATTTTGGGGGATAATCTTTTTTTTGTATTTTTGCATTTGAAAATGATTGCCAATCAGTATGGAAAAGAGAGTTTTTAGAAGAAAGATATACGATAAAATCCTTAAATGGAAGAACGAATCAAATGGTGAAACAGCATTGATGGTCCAAGGTGCACGACGCATAGGCAAGTCTACCATTGTTGAGGAGTTCGCTAAAAATGAGTATTATTCTTACATTGTCATTGATTTTAACAAGGCTTCTTCCGTTGTCAAGTCTCTGTTTGATGACTTGATGGATTTGGATTTTATATTCCTTCAACTACAAACAATATATAATGTTGTTCTTGAAAACAGGAAATCCGTTATTATCTTTGATGAAGTGCAGAAATGCCCCAAGGCAAGACAGGCAATTAAATATCTTGTACAGGACGGGAGATATGACTATATCGAGACAGGGTCACTAATCAGTATCAAGCAAAATACCAAAGGGATTACGATACCAAGCGAAGAGGAGCATTTGGATATGTTCCCTATGGATTTTGAAGAATTCAGATGGGCTTTGGGAGATAATGCTTCACTCCATTTAATAAAAATGTTTTATGAAAACAGAAAACCTTTAGGGGCTGCACATAGGATTAAGGAAAGGGATTTGCGCCTCTACATGCTTGTAGGCGGTATGCCACAGGCTGTAAACGAATATCTCAATACAAACAATCTCTCTAAGGTCGATGCCGTGAAGAGAAGAATCATACAGTTGTATTCTGATGACTTCCTGAAAATTGACCCCACTGGCAAATTGAGCAAACTATTCCTTGCTATCCCTGCCCAATTAAGCAAGAGCTATAGACGATATTACCCTCATTCCGTTATTGGTGAGGTAGAAGAAAATGTTGCAGCAGAAATGCTGGTAAGCCTTGAGGACAGTAAGACCGTTCTCGTCTCTTACCATTCAGATGATCCTAATGTAGGCATGTCATTGACACAGGATATTTCAAGGTATAAGCTCTTTGTTGCCGATACAGGGTTGTTTGTTACGCTAGCATTTTGGGACAAGGACTTTGCAGAAAATGTCATATACCAAAAACTGTTGGCGGACAAGCTGGAGGCAAATCTTGGGTATATCTACGAAAATCTGGTTGCCCAGATGCTTACCGCAGCTGGAAACAAACTTTTCTACTATACTTTTGAAAAGGATGAAAAACATTACTACGAGATAGACTTCCTCCTGTCGCGTGGCAACAAGATATGCCCGATAGAGGTGAAGTCTTCTGGTTATAAGACCCATGCTTCGTTAGATGCTTTTAGGGCAAAGTTCTCTTCTAGAATCAAGAACAGTTATCTTGTTTACACCAAGGACTTTCAGGTTGGTGAGAACGAACTGCTCTATCTCCCATTCTATATGATGGGACTGATATAAGGCAAAATAGCTTTAGTTTTGATGAGCATTGGCAGAACAAGTGGATAAATAATGAAAAATTAAATATAGCGGTGAGCACCATCGAGTGTTCACCGCTATTGTCTGTAATAAGAGCAATAGTATGGGCGGATTTTAATAGATTTCACGCACAAAGATGGAGATTTTGTGTCTTTGTGCGTGTTTGATGGGTAAAATCGTTGGAGGTGACGAAGAAAAGATGTATCTTTGTTTGAGAAAATAACCTAATAAACCTATGAGCGATAGCGTAATTATCATTCCCACCTACAACGAGAAGGAAAACATAGAGGCCATCATACGTGCCGTGACATCACTGGAAAAGGACTTTGACGTGCTGGTCATCGACGACGGAAGCCCCGACGGTACGGCCGCCATAGTGAAGAGCCTGATGGCAGACGAGTTCAAGGGACGTGTGAATATAGTGGAGCGCTCGGGCAAACTGGGCCTGGGCACTGCATACATCTGCGGTTTCAAGTGGGCGCTGGAGCACGGCTATGAGTACATCTTTGAGATGGATGCCGACTTCTCCCACGCACCTGCCGACCTGCCACGCCTGTATGCCGCATGCCACGATGAGGGTTACGACGTATCCGTGGGAAGCCGCTACATAACCGGTGTGAACGTGGTGAACTGGCCCATAGGTCGTGTGCTGATGTCGTACTATGCCTCGGCCTACGTGCGCACCGTGCTGGGCATAAAGCTGAGGGATACCACCGCTGGTTTCGTGTGCTGGACACGCAAGGTGCTGGAAACCATGTCGCTGGACGATGTGCGCTTCAAGGGCTATGCCTTCCAGATAGAGATGAAGTACACGGCTCTGCGCCTGGGCTTCAAGATAAAGGAAGTGCCCGTGGTGTTCGTTAACCGCGAGCTGGGAACCAGCAAGATGTCGGGCGGTATATTCAGCGAGGCGCTTTTCGGAGTGATGAGATTGCGCATGACCAACTTCAAGAGAAGAAAAGCATGATGAAGACAATTATCTGCAATGCAACGATAGTAAACAATGGGGAGTCGCATGTCGGCTCCTTGTTGGTTAGTGAGGGCAGGATAGAACGCGTCGTCATAGGTGGCGAGATAGAGCCTCAGGACGGATGCCAGGTGGTGGATGCCACGGGCATGTACCTGCTGCCCGGTGTGATAGACGACCATGTGCACTTCCGCGAGCCGGGCATGACCGCCAAGGCCGATATGCACACCGAGAGCATGGCGGCGGCGGCAGGTGGCATGACCTCGGTGCTGGACATGCCCAACGTGGTGCCACAGACCACCACCGTGGCGAATTGGCGCGAGCGCATGGAGATGGCCAAGGGACGCATGCATGTGAACTATGCCTTCTTCCTGGGTGCTACGAATGATAATCTGGACGAGATTATGGCCATGCCTTCGGAGGAGTATCCCGGTGTGAAACTCTTCATGGGCAGCAGCACTGGCAATATGCTGGTGGACAGAAGGGAGATGCTGGAGCAGCTCTTTGCCAAGTCGCCAAAACTGATAATGTCGCATTGTGAGGATACGGCACGCATCAATGCCAATATGAAGAAGGCACAGGAGCTGTATGGCGATGATCCCGACGTGACGCATCATGCCGAGATAAGGGATGCCGAGGCTTGCTGGCAGAGTTCTGCCCTGGCGGCCGAACTGGCCAATGCCACGGGTGCTCGTCTGCACATAGCACATATCTCTACGGAGAGGGAGCTGGACCTGCTCGGTGGCAATATCACGGGCGAGGCTTGTGTGGCCCACTTGTTGTATACCGACGAGGACTATGCACGTCTGAGGGGTCGCATAAAGTGCAACCCTTCCATCAAATCCGATACCGACCGCAAGGCTCTGCGCAAGGCTCTGACCGATGGACGCATCACTTGCATAGGCACTGACCATGCGCCCCACCTCCTCAGCGAGAAGCAGGGCGGTGCGTGCAAGGCCGTGAGCGGTATGCCCATGGTGCAGTTCTCGCTGGTAAGCATGCTGGAGATGGTGGACGAGGGTGTTTTGAGCATCGAACGCCTGGTTCAACTGATGTGCCACAATCCCGCTGATTTGTTTGGAATTAAGGAACGTGGATATATTCGCGAAGGTATGATGGCCGACCTGGTGCTTGTACGTCGTGAGGAAAGTCCATACACCATCACCTCGGCCGATGTGCTGAGCAAGTGCGGATGGTCGCCACGCGAGGGCGACGCCATGCACTGGCGCGTGATGTCCACATGGGTGAACGGCAATCTTGTGTGGGACGGTAGGAAGGTGAATGAGGACGTTCACGGCGAGGCGCTTGCATTTGCCTGATTGCCGAGGAAGCAAATCCGTTATCCCATTATCTATATTCTAACGCCTAAAACCTTAATTAAATACCATGAATCTCCTTATTATCGCCACGGCAATGCTTCCTGTCGTCATCCTTATGTATATTATATACAGGAAAGACGGTGTGAAACCGGAACCAAAGGAACAGTTGCGCAAGGCATTCTACTGGGGCGTGTTGTCTTGCTTTCTGTCGTTTGCAATGTCCGGTCCCTTTGCCCTTATCGGGCTTTACCCGCAAGAGGCGAAAACGGTTGTGGATGCCCTTCGCATCTCTTTCTTCGGAGCCGCCATACCTGAGGAGATAGCCAAGTTTGTAGTTCTGTGGTATTTCCTGAGGAAAAACCCTTATTTCGACGAGAAGTTCGATGGCATTGTCTATGCCGCCTGTGTGTCCATGGGCTTTGCCGCCTTTGAGAACATCGGATACCTGTTCATGAACACGGAGAACTTCCTGCGCGTGGGAATCGTGAGGGCCATATTTGCCGTGCCAGGACATCTGTGCTTTGGCATAATGATGGGATACTATTACTCGCTGGTCAAGTTCTATCCCAACTCCAAGCGCCACTCCACGAACCGTCTTATGGTCTTGCTTGTGCCCATACTGCTGCACGGACTTTACGATACGATGCTGTTTTCCGTGGGCACACTTCCCAAGTCTCTTGTCCTCGTGATGCTCGTAACCTTCCTGGTCTTCTGCTTCAGGATGTGGAAGTATGCCGCACGAAGGATAGAGGAGCATCTGGCCAGAGATGTGAACTTTGCATCTGAGGAGGAGCGAGCCAAGTGCCTGGCCGAGTTCCGCCGTCTTGCCCAGGAGAACCCAAAGATCTATGAACCCGAACTGGCAAGCACCCTGGCCGCCATGGGCGATTTCTGCAGGGAACATGGCAATGTGCAGGAGGCAGAGGCACTTTATCTGGAAGCTGTGGCGACATATCGCCACGTAGACGCTACGATGCGCCATTCCTATAAGACAGAGATGGCAAAGGTGTACCAATCCCTTGGCACCATGTATTTTGCCGACCTGGGCAGAAACGAGGATAGCAAGCGTGCTTTCTCCGAAGCCATACATGTGCATTATGCCATGGGCAGCAACCATCAGGTTGACATCAGTCTTGCCAACGTCTTCTGCCTGCTGGCCGATGTGTATTTCCAGGAAGGGCGCTTTTCGGAAGCCAAGGAGAAGTATGCCAATGCATTGGACCTGTATCGCAAACGTACCGACAAGGACGGCATGGCCATAGCCATGCAGGGGATAGAGAAATCCAACATGGAGATGAGGTTATGAATCCTCTCTGCCCTTGCTTCATCTCGCCACATAATTCAAATATACGACAATTCCCTTACCACCTCATAGCAGGCGTTCACCAGCAAGAACGCCTGCTCTTATTTTATGGTCGTTTTGTTTCTTTCGTTCTCTGCTTCTATACTTTAGAAGTTGTGGAGTGGTGCTCTCTCCTTGATTTTCAGTATTGAACGTATGCCACGAGGACAATGCAATTTACCCAAATTGTCCAACCCATATAAAAACACACAAGGTACAGAACTGCTTTAAATAGGGTTCTGTGCCTTGTGTGTGTGTTTATCCAAAGCCTTATGTGCGTTTAGGGGCTTATGCTTGTTTCACCTCACGGATGATTTCCATGCCGTGACGTATGGCTTCCTCGTTCATGGGGATGAGGTGGTGATGACGTTCGGGCAGAGTCTTGTGAAGACCCTTTACCACATCCTCCACGCCCACGATGGGGCGCACCTTGATGAGACCTCCGAGCAGGAGCATATTGAACACCTTGCCGTTGTGCATCTTGGCGGCTTCCGCCATGGCCTCTATGCAATACACGTTTATGTCCTTACGCATGGGATGGGTGAGTATGCTGGCAGGGTCATAGATGAGCGTACCTCCGGGTTTTACGAGGGGCATGAAGCGATCCAGCGACGGTTGGTTGAGCACGATGGCCGTGTCGTAGGAGTTCAGTACCGGCGAGGTGATGCGCTCGTTGGAAAGAATTACGGTGACGTTGGCCGTGCCTCCACGTTGCTCGGGGCCATAGGAGGGCATCCATGTCACCTCCTTGCCCTCAATGATGCCGGCGTATGCCAGTATCTTTCCCATGGAGAGGACGCCTTGCCCGCCGAAACCAGATATGATTATTTCTTCTTTCATTGGTGAATTCAGTCCTTAATGTTTTTCAGGTCGCCCAGAGGGTAATAGGGCAACATGTTTTCGGCAAGCCATCGGTTGCTTTGCACGGGTGTCATTTTCCAACCTGCCGAGCATGTGCTTACAATCTCCACGAGCGAGGAACCGCGCCCCTGCAAACTGTTTTCAAAGGCCTGACGTATGGCTTTCTTGGCTCGGGCAATGTTGCCCACGGTGTTCACCGCCTGGCGGGTAACGTAGCATGTGCCCTCCAGAGTGGCGGCAATATCGCTGATTTTCAAGGGGAAGCCATGCAGGTCGGCCTGTCGCCCATAGGGGCAGGTGCTTGTCTTCATGCCCATCAGTGTGGTGGGAGCCATCTGTCCGCCCGTCATGCCGTAGATGGCATTGTTGATGAAGATGACGGTGATGTTCTCGCCACGATTCAGGGTTTGTATGGTTTCTGCCGTGCCTATGCATGCCAGGTCGCCATCGCCCTGATATGTGAAGACAAGGTGTTTTGGCCACAATCTCTTCAGTGCCGAGGCACATGCCGGTGCACGTCCGTGAGCCGCCTCCACCCAATCTATGTCCAGGTATCTGTATGCAAAGACCGCACATCCCACGGGGCATACACCTATGGTCTTTTCCTCTATGCCCATTTCCTCCAGAATCTCCGCCACCAGTTTGTGCACTATGGAATGTCCGCATCCTGGGCAGTAGTGCATGGGGGTGTCGTTCATCAGACGTGGTTTCTGGTAAACGATGTTCTGAGGCGCTTTCATTATCTTGTTGTTCATGAGTTGGTGAGCTTCTTGGTTATCTCGTCGGGCGTAATGATTACGCCACCGCTATGCCCGATGAACTCGATGGGGCAACGGAATTGCGAAGCCCATTGTACGTCGCGCAACATCTGGCCTTCGTTCAGTTCCACCACCACGATGCGTTTCATGCGTGATGCCAGTTCCTGGATTTCCTTCTCGGGGAAGGGCCATAGGGTGATGGGGCGCAGGAGGCCGACCTTGTGTCCTTGCTTGCGAAGTTCGTCCACGGCTCCCATGGAAATTCGTGCGGCTGAACCGAATGCCACTATCAGCGTTTCGGCATCGTTGGTAAGATAGTGCTCGGCACGCACTTCCTCCTGCTTTATCTGACTGTATTTCCTTTGCAGGTCGCGGTTGCGCTTTTCCATCAATGCCTGATCCAGTTCCAGACTTGTGATGACATTGGGCTTTCTGTGCTTCAGGCCAAGGCCGTTTGTTGCCCATGGGCACTGCTGGCGGATTTCATCGTCGGTACGTCGTGGGGTGTATGGCGGCAGGATACACTTTTCCATCATCTGCCCTATGCTTCCGTCGGAAAGGATGATGACTGGAGTTCTCCATTTGAACATCAGTTCCTTGGCAAGTCCTACCATGTCGCAACTCTCCTGCACCGAACAGGGGGCAAGGACAATGGTGTGATAGTCGCCGTTTCCTCCTCCGTAGACGGCCTGGTGATAGTCGGCTTGCGATGGCTGTATGGTGCCAAGGCCTGGACCTCCGCGCTGGACAGATACGATGAGCCCCGGCACTTCACAAATGGCCATGTAGGGGATGACCTCCTGCATGAGCGATACACCCACACTGGAGGATGATGTGAGCACACACTTGCCCGAGCCACCTCCGGCATATATCATGTTGATGCTTGCCACCTCGCTCTCGCTCTGAAGCACCACCATACCTGTTGTTTCCCATGGTTTCAGCAATGCCAGAGTTTCCAGAATCTCGCTTTGTGGAGTTATGGGGTAGCCAAAGAAACCATCGTAGCCATACCTGATGGCGGCATGCGCTATGGCTTCGTTACCCTTGAGCAAAAGTATTTCGTTGTCGTTCTGCATGTGTGGTGTGAATGATTATTCCTTGGTTCTGTACACGGTGATGCAACCGTCTGGGCACATGATGCCGCACGAACTACACCCGTTGCACTTGTCGGGTTCTGTCTGCACGGCATAGTTGTAGCCATTGCGGTTCACCAAGGGCGACAGCTCTATCAAGTTCAAAGGGCATGCCACGACGCAGAGTTCGCATCCCTTACATCGTTTGGTGTCCACTTCTATGATACCTTTGAATTTAGCCATTGTGTTTGTCTGCTGGTGGTGGCTTTGTACTGTTTTTGGTTTGCCGGTGCTATGGATTGAGCATATCCTTGTGGTAAAAACGTATTATCTGCATTACCATTTCCCTCTTTACGCGGGCCTGGCTTTGGGGATTTAGCCTTATGGCATGTGCATAGGCATCAAGGCACCGTTTCCAGTCTTGCTCTTTCCATGCGGAGTCTCCCTGTTCAATGTATTCCAGTTCGTTCATTGTGGGGACGGAGTCCGTTTGTTTATGGTTTATTCATCGCAAAGATACGCTATTTTGCTTTTTTATTGTCGTAAACAGGAGCAAAAAAAACTTAATATTCTGCTATTTTATAAATTTATGTGTAAAAAAAGCCCCTATTCTGCACAACGCGACGGAATGCGCGCAAAATAGGAGCTATATAAGTTGATGTCGCCCATATCCGAAGAATGGGTTGGGCATGAACTGTTGTCAGTTGCGCTTCATTGTCATGACCACCTGCCCATCCTTGTCCTTGGCATAGAGCATGGAGTCCTCTGCCTCCAGAGTTACCCATTGTGCCAATGCCGAAGTGATGGCCATTTCCGTATCCATATCGTGCCCCATCATACTGGTAATGCCAACCTGCTCCAGAAAAATGCTGTCGCCACTCTGTGTGTACTGGCCAAAGAAGGTGTTTACCGAAGCATGTCCGCTTACCGTTCCACTATCAGTGAAGTGAATGAAGGGAGCAGTTTCTGTGCTGTCTGTACTCTTTCCCATAGCCTCCACTATGCTCCATTCTCCGACGATGTTGGCAGATTGTTCGTTGACGGTAGTGTTTGCGTTATTGCAACCACATAGGGTTGTACATGCCACAAAGGCAGAAATCATTGTCTTCTTCATTTTCGTTAAGTTTGAATTACTTGTTTCCATTTCTTTTGCAAATATATGCATATATTGGGAAAAACAGAAGAGATTTCCCCTAAAAACCGAGGCATTCCCCTATCACGCTTCAATATATGGCGCCAGATACCCTTGGCACTACGCCGTGGTGTCTGAGCAAACAACACGTATTGCCCAGAAATGTGCTCCAAGTTATCGCTTTTAGGCCCTCGGGACGTCAAGCCTTTGTCCTCGGGACGTCAAGCCTTTGTCCTCGGGACGTCAAGTCCTTGTCCTCGGGAGGACACAAACGAGCTGCCTCGAGCGAGAAAAAACTATGTCTTTTCCTGATTTCAGTAGACGTTTTTTTGCTTCATTAGCTGAAAAGATTTACACCTTTTCTCTATCCATACTGTTGATGTTTACGGTATCCTTGATTCCATGCTGTGGCTGTTGACACTTTCCTCAGATGGGAC